>JAEUIN010000030.1 GCA_016793115.1 Planctomycetaceae bacterium | reverse complement strand
GTTCGACACCCAGGGGGAAGAAGCCGCGACGTTTTATACGTCGATCTTTCCCAATTCGAAGATCGGGCACATCGAGCGCTATGGCGAGGCCGGCAAAGAGATTCACGGGCAGAAGCCGGGCAACGTCATGACCGTCGACTTTACGCTCGACGGCCTGGACTTCGTGGCCCTCAACGGCGGGCCGATCTTCAAGTTTACCGAAGCCGTCTCATTCCAGATCTATTGCGCCGACCAAAAAGAGGTCGACTACTACTGGGACCGGCTCACCGTCGGCGGCGATCCGGCGGCTCAGCAGTGCGGCTGGGTGAAAGACAAGTTCGGCCTGTCGTGGCAGATCGTCCCGCGGCCGTTTATCGAACTGATGAAGACGGGCGAACCGGCCAAGAAACAACAGATGTTCGCCGCGATGATGCAGATGCGAAAGCTCGACTGGCCGAAACTCCAAGCGGCTTACGATTCTTAGCGAACGGATTCACCACGGAGGCACGGAGAACACGGAGGAGAGGCAGATTGCAAAATGCAAATTGGTAATTGCAAATTGCAAAATGGGCGCAAGCGAGCGGCGAAGCCGTCCGGTCAATTTGCAATTTGCATTTTGCAATTACCAATTTGCAATTCTGTTCCCCCGTCTCCGTGTTCTCCGTGCCTCCGTGGTGAAACAAAACCGCGCTCACCGCGACGGCCTTTTCAGCTTGCCGGTTCCTTGCACCGTCGGCGAGGTTTTGCTCTTCGTCGTCGGCCGGCCTTTCTTCGCGCCGGGCCCCTGCCCTTCGCCGGAGAATTCCTTTCGGGCCTGTTCCAGCGCCTTCAGCGCTTGCGGGTTGTCGGCTTTGCCGTTCAGCTCGAACAAGAATCGGCTGGGGATCGTCGGCTTTTTGCGGCCCCATTTGAACCGTTCCAGTGCCAGCGACAGCGTCAATCGGTCCTGGGCGCGAGTGACGCCGACGTAGCACAGCCGCCGCTCTTCATCGATCGCCGCGCCGTCGGCCGTGACGCTGCGGCGATGCGGCAATAGTCCCTCTTCCATGCCCACCATATACACGTGCGGAAACTCGAGCCCCTTCGCGGCGTGCAGCGTCATCAGCACCACGGCGTTGCGGCTCAGTTGGTTTTCCTTGTCGTCGGAGTCGTCGCGAGCATTCAGGGCCACGTCGTCGAGGTAGCCTTGCAGCGACTTGGCCTTCGTCTTCTTGCCGCGCTCCGCATACTGGCCGACGGAGTTGACGAGTTCCTCCACCGTATTCCAACGGGCATCCCGATCGGCGGGCTCTTTGTAAATGCGGTCGATCTCCGCGCGGTAGTCGACCTCGCTGATCAGGTCGCGCACGACGTCGACCAGCGGATCGCCCGCCTCGAGCCGCTTCTGCGTCTTGCGGATCAGGCTCAAAAACGCGAACGCCCCGTCGACCGCCGGTTGCGAAAGATCGCCGAGACTTTTGGCCAGCGGCAGCACTTCCCAGAGCGGCACGCCGTCGCCCGTGGCCCGCTTCATCAAGGCTTCGACCGCCCCGCGCCCCAAACCTCGGGCCGGCGTGTTGATCACGCGCAGCAGCGACACTTCGTCTTTCGGGTTCGCCACGACCTTCAGGTAGCTCAACACGTCGCGCACTTCTTTGCGGTCGTAAAAACTCATGCCGCCGATCAGCGTGTACGGCACCTTCACGCGCCGCAGCTCGGCTTCGAAGGCCCGAGGCTGCTCGTTGGTGCGAAACAAGATGGCGATGTCTTTCGGCTGCACGCCGCCGGCGATCAGGCTCGCGATCTCATCGACGACGGTCGCCGCTTCCGTCTCCTCGTCGGCATACTGATTGATCCGCGGCTTGTCCCCCCCTTCGCGCGACGAACGAAGCACCTTGTCGTAGCGGTTTTTGTTGTAGGCGATCAGCCGATTGGCGAGTTCTAAGATCGGACCGACCGAACGGTAGTTGTCTTCCAGCCGCACGACCTTCGCACCGGGCCAGTCGTTTTTGAAGCCAAGAATGTGCGTGACTTCCGCGCCGCGCCAGCCGTAGATCGATTGATCGTCGTCGCCCACGACGCACAGGTTGCGGTGTTCGCCGGCCAGAGCTTTGATGATGCGGTACTGCGCGCCGTTGGTGTCTTGATATTCGTCGACCAGCAAGTGATCGAACCGCCGGGCCTCGGCGACCCGGGCTTCCGGATGTTCGCGAAACAGCTCTTCGGTGAGCAGCAGCAGGTCGTCGAAATCGACGCAGCCGGCCGCTTTCAACGCGTTTTGGTACCGGCGGTAGGCCATCGCCGCGAGGTGTTCCTTGTCGGTCTCGGCGACATTCTCCGCTTCGGCCGGCCGGATTGAGGCCGTCTTCCAGCGGCCGATGATCGCCAGCAGGTCGCCGGGCCGCAGCACTTCGCTGGGCACGTGAATCTCGCGCAGCACCGCGCGGGCCGTGCTTTCCTGATCGCCCCGATCATAAATGGCGAAGCCCTTCGGGTAGCCGAGCCGTTCGGCATGCCGCCGCAGCACGCGGACGCAGAGCGAGTGAAACGTGCTGATCTCCGGCTTCTCTTTGAGCTTCTTGCCCAGGAGATGCCCGGCCCGTTCCTGCATTTCGCCGGCCGCTTTATTGGTAAACGTCACGGCCAAGATCCGGCTCGGCGCCGTGCCGTGCCGAATCAAGTTGGCGATGCGAAACGTCACGACCCGCGTCTTACCGGTGCCGGCTCCGGCGAGCACGAGCAGCGGCCCGGAAAGCGTATTGACCGCTTCCCGCTGCGGAGGATTGAGTCCGTCGTCCATGAGCGGAACTAGTGTCTGAGAGTAGCTGAGGAGCGGGAAGAAGTGAGACTGCGACCACGGCGAGGAATCTCGCGTGGGGCGGAGCCTATTGATTATGTCGCCGGCGGGGCGAAGTCACAAGCGAGCGATAATTCCGCTAATTCATTCTATGTATGATACTGGCGACAACGATCCCGTTTCGGACCAACTCGAGTCCACTCCGACCCATGCACCGTCGCCACGATTCTTTCGAGGAGCAGTATTCCCATAGCTCGTCGCCGGGTTGCATCAACGACTTCAACTCCTCCCAAGCGTCATTGGCGAACCCCATCGGTTTCGCCAGTTGCTCGCGACGCTGAGGGTCCGTCTCATTTTTAATTGATCTGGCTCGCTCAGCGAAATCCTCCGCCTCAGCTTGTTCAACGGTTATCCTTCGTCGCTGATCAAATTTGCCGGGTGATAGCGGCATATATTGCGTGCTGAGTTGTGAGTAGAGCTAACAAGGTATAAGTTCAAACCAGAACACCAAAACGATCGGCAGAATGAACCCGGCGATGATGCCGATCCACATTTTGCCCAGCGATGCGCCGACTCCGCCCCCGAGAGCTACAAAGGTGCCGAATTGCAGTCCCATCAGACTCGGCCACGTCGAGCGCGATCGATCGGCCCAATCCCACAAGAGCACGAGCAGCACCGGCTGGATCACCGCGGCGGCGAAACAAATGCCGCATTGCCAACTGTTGGGCTCTAGCACGGTTCGACTCGTCGATGAGCATCACCAAAATAGCTGCACGCCATACGCCGAAAGCTGCGCGTCGCAACTCAACAACGGAATCTGACTGACGGACGACTGAGCGACGAGCATCCGGTCAAATGGATCGCGGTGGTGAAACGGCATCCGAGCGACGTACTCCACATGCTCCGGAAGAATGTGCAATAGTTCCGGGCGGAAATCAATGAACGTCGTTTTCAGCCAATCCCCGAAAGGTTGAGACAGCCGCAATTTGTTGACGCTGAGCTTCACGGCGATTTCCCAAATCGATGCCGGGCTCACAAAAACGTCAATCGCGGGATCTTGAAGCACTTGGGAAGCGCGTGCGGACAACTTCGCCGGTTCGTCGAGGGCCCAAATCAGAACATGAGTGTCGAGCAAAAAGCTCACTACATGTAGTCCTTGAAGTCTTCCAGCGGCTCATCGAAGTCGGGAGCCATGTACAGCACGCTCCCTTTTAAAGCACCTAGTTTTCGCGGTTCCTTCTTATTGGCAATAGCACTGACCGTCGCCAGCGGGCGATCCCCTTCCGTGATGACCAGTTGTTCCCCGGGCGCCAAATTGCGCAGTAGTTCCGGCAATTTTGCTTGGGCGTCGACGAGCGAAATCGTGGTCATGGGAATTACCTCGGCAAACGAAGACTTGCCTCACTCACCTAATTCTACAGTGCCGGCAGTTCGCGGCGAAATATTGATGTTCTAACACCCAATTTCGTCGTAACTCGCTTGGGTTGACGCACTTTCGGCCGCCGCCCTATACTTCGGGCTTGCCTTGGC
>JAEUIN010000410.1 GCA_016793115.1 Planctomycetaceae bacterium | reverse complement strand
GCTTGCAGCATCGAGGCGCGGGCCTTGGCGTCTTCGGCCTCTTGGATGCGGCCGGCCTTCACGCAGACGACGCTCAACGAAATGAAGCTCCGCGGGTCGTGCGGTTCCAATTCGCACACCTTGCGGGCATGGGCGATCGCTTCGTCGTGGCGCTGCAAGCGTCCGAGATAGACCGAGAGCGCGGAGTGGGCCAGGGCGTAGTTCGGCGTGCCGGCAAGGATCTCCTGCAGCTTCGCGCAGGCTTCCTCGAGCTTCCCTTCGTCCTTGAGCTTCACGGCGGCGTCGTAGAGTTCGGCATTCGTGGCCACGGCGATCGATCTCCCCAAAAGCGGCAAACTGGGCGCGGAACTAGGTCGAATCGGTAGTCTATCGGAAAAGCCGGCGGGCGTCAGGGGCCGCGCAATCCGCTCCATTCGCAAATTTTCACCTTGCGGCAAAACAGGCTGAAACGGTACTGTTCGCGCAACCGATAAAGCAGTCTTGGCAAGACGCATGCTTGCGTTTCGCCGAGGCCACCGTTGGATACGACGCCCAGTTCGACGCCGGCAACGCTTCCCGCGAGCCGACTCGACGAGCGGAGCGACCGAACGAGTCGCGGAGCGACGCGCCGGGAGCCCGACGTTTAACGGAGCTGAACCGCTTAACGACTTATTGACCCGACTCACCTAGCACAAGGAAGTGCCCGTGGGTATCCATCCCCTTGCCGTGGTGCATCCCTCGGCGCGCCTTGGACAGGATTGCGAAGTCGGACCGTTCTGTGTCGTCGAACAAGACGCCGTTCTAGGCGCCCGCTGCATCTTAGAAAGCCACGCGGTGGTTCGTCGCGGCACCGTGATGGGCGACGACAATCGGCTCTCCGAAGGCTGCGTCGTCGGCGGTTTGCCGCAGCACCTGCAGTCGCGCGCCTACGACGGCGGCCTCACGATCGGTTCGAACAACACTTTCCGCGAACACACCACGATCCACCGCGGGCTCCACGCCGGCGCGGCCACGATCGTCGGCGACAATAACTTCCTGATGGTCGGAGCGCACATCGCCCACGATTGCGTCGTCGGCAACAACGTGATCATGGCCAACATGGCGATGCTCGGCGGCCACGTGCAAGTCGAAGATCGCGCCTTCATCTCCGGCGCGGTCGCCATTCACCAATTCTGTCGCATCGGTCGGCAATGCATGATCGGCGGCACGGCCCGCGTCGTGAAAGACGTGCTCCCGTACGTGACGATCGACGGCGTCAGCACGTATGTCGTCGGGTTGAATACCGTGGGGCTGCGGCGCGGCGGCATGACCGTGCAGGAGATGAACGAGCTCAAGGCCGCTTATCGCGTGATCTACCGCAGCGGGCTCACCTGGCGCGAAGTGCTCGAGCGCCTCGCTGCGGAGTTTCCGACGGGACCGGCCGCGGAGTTTCATCGCTTTTGCGTCAACACGAAGCGCGGCATCGTGGCCGAGCGCCGTCTGCCGCCGGGAGCCACGATCAAGCTCGCCGTCACGGAAGAAGCCGGCGAAGGCGAAGATCGCCGGCCGCAATCGAAGGCCGGCTAAGTCGTCGTCGCCGCGTCTTCCAAATCGTCGATAATCCGCCCGGCCCGGCGAGTCGCTAAACTCGTCGGGCCGCGTGCGTTCCGCGTCTTTCGGATTTGACAGCCCCGCACCCGCCCCGGATCATAGTCGCGGGCCGTTAAGGCTCGTTAAGGCGCTTGCCGCCGCCGCGCCAAGTCGCTCTTCGCCCGCCCGCCGTTCCTTTCACGTTTGCCCGTAGGCCGCCATGACCAAGCCTGCCGACCAACCCGCCTCGAAGTCGATCGCCTCGGCCGCCGACCTGGAAATCAAGGACGCCCAGCTGATTTTCACGGCCGTGTGGGACGACCTGATCGAGAAGTGCGGCCGCGATCACCTTCGCTTCCCGCGCGAATTCATCTGGCTGGGCGGCGCCCCCGGCGCGGGCAAAGGCACCAATACGCCCTTCATCGCCGAAACGCGCAGCATAACCGCCCCGCCGGTCGTCATCAGCGACTTGCTCACGAGCCCGCAGGCGGTGGCGATTAAAAACGCCGGCAAAATGGTCGGCGACCGCGAAGTGATCGGCCTGTTGTTCGAAGAACTGCTCGATCCGAAATACCACGACGGCGTGATCGTCGACGGCTTTCCCCGCACCAAAGTGCAGGTGGAATGCTTGAAAATGTTCTATCACGCCATCATCGAGCTCCACAACGAATACCGCTCCACGTCGCTCGCGCATCAGTTCCGCAAGCCCATGTTTCGTATCGCGCTGTTGTTCGTCAGCGAAGAGGTGAGCGTGTTGCGGCAGCTCAAGCGGGGCCGCGAAATTCAGGAGCACAATCGCCAAGTCCGCGAGTCGGGCATCGGCAAGCTTCGCGAAGAGCGCGTCACCGACGTCGACCCCGAACTTTGCCGCAACCGCTATCGCACGTTCAAGGAAACGACGTTCGACGCGCTCCAATCGCTGCAGAAGGTCTTCCACTTCCACTTCATCGACGCCGAAGCCGAACTCGCCGAGGTCCAGCAAAACATCCTCCGCGAGTTCACTTATCAAAGCTCGCTCGAGTTGAGCCAGGAAACGTTCGAGCTCATCCGCAACATCCCGGTCGCCGGCCAGTTGGCCAAGCACGCGCGGCAAGAACTCGTCGAGCGGCTCGAAATCTATCAAGAAGAACACCTCCCGCTGTTTCAGAAGGTCGTCAAGGTCATCGAACACAAGATGATCCCGATCATTCGCACGCATGCCATTTCCGGCCACGCGCAGATCAATTCCGAAGACGAACTCTTCGACGATCCGCTCGCCCTCCGCATCATGATCGACGTTTTCTCCGAACGGGGCTTCCACGCCTCGGTCGACATCCATCGCATGGACGTGCCGCTTCGCGTGAATCCGGAAACTTGGGAAATTATCTGCCGCTCGAAGCGCGTCTACCGCATCGAAGTCCGCTACCAACCGTCGGAAATCCGCCGCGGCCACTAGCGGGCCAGGCCCGCTAGAGAACGTCCTCGGGGAGAAGGTGCCCGCAAGGCGGATGAAGGGGCGGCGCCGCGCTCGACCGGCGCATTCGCTAAGGACAACGAAATGACCGACCCGGCTTCGTCCGATTCCCCCGTCTCCGTCACGGAAACCCGCTGCGCGATCGTCGGCGCAGGCCCCGCCGGAGCGATTCTCGCGCTGCTGCTCGCCCGCGCCGGCGTCGAGGTCGCGCTGCTCGAATCGCACGCCGACTTCGATCGCGACTTCCGCGGCGACACCATTCATCCGGCCACGCTCGAACTCCTCGCCGCCCTCGGCCTTTCGGAGCGCCTGCACGAGTTGCCGCACGGCAAGCTCCGCACGATGCGCATCCTCACGCCCACCGGCTCCGTCACGCTCGCCGATCTGAGTCGCCTGCGCACGCCGTTCCCCTACGTGATGACGCTTCCGCAGGTCAAGCTGCTCGAGCTGCTCGTCGCCGAGGCCGGCAAGTCGCCCAACTTTCAGCTCCGCATGCAGGCCAACGTGCAGCGGCTCGTCGAGGCCGACGGCGAAGTTCGCGGCGTGCGCTATCGCGACGCCGACAACGCTTGGCACGAAGTCCGCGCCGAGCTGACCGTCGCCGCCGACGGTCGCTTTTCGAAGGTCCGCCACCTCGCCGGCATCGAGCCGAAAGGAACCGCGCCGCCGATGGACGTCGTTTGGTTCCGCCTGCCGAAGCGCGCGACCGACGAAGCCCACGGCGCGGAAATCTGCGTCAGCGGCGGGCACTTCGTCGTGCTCCTCGATCGGGGTGACGAGTGGCAAATCGGCTACGTCATCCTCAAAGGCACCTTCGCGGCCGTCCGCTCGGCGGGCCTCCCGGAGCTTCGCAAGGGATTGGCGTCGACGGTGCCCTGGCTCGCCGATCGCGTCGAGGTTTTGCAAGACTGGAAGCAAGTCGCGGTGCTCAACGTCGAGTCGACCCGCGTCGATTGTTGGCACAAACCCGGCTTGCTCCTGATCGGCGACGCGGCCCACGCCATGTCGCCGGTCGGCGGCGTCGGCATCAACGTCGCCATTCAAGACGCCGTCGCCGCGGCCAACTTGCTCACCGTACCCTTGCGCCGCGGCCGCCCGAGCGACGACGAACTGGCCGCCGTGCAACGCACGCGCGAGCCGGCCGTGAAGGCGATCCAGCGCGTGCAAAAGCTCCTGCAAGAAACGATCGCCAAGCCGGGCCTCACCGCCGGGTCCGAATTTCGTCTGCCGCTCCCGCTCCGCCTCGCCCTCAAGATCCCCGGCATTCGCAACATCCCCGGCTACATGATGGCCTTCGGCCCCCATCGAGTGCGCCTCCAAGAGCAACCGGCACGCTAACGCTTATCCCGCCGGGAGCTGTGCCTATTTCCTTCTCCCGCCGCAACATTATGCATGAGCTATCGGGGGTGGGTGTTCCTTGAGGAGGACGTAGGCGGTGTGAATGAGAAGTTTGAGTTGAATCCAGAGGCGAACTCGATCGAGGCGGCGGACCCAGTTGGGAAGCGGCGCGAGGCCGGCGG
>JAEUIN010000399.1 GCA_016793115.1 Planctomycetaceae bacterium | reverse complement strand
GCTCACGCGCGGCGGCCGCACGACGATCTTGCCGCCGGAAAGCCCCTTGCCGCAGTAGTCGTTGACGTCGCCTTCGATTCGAATCGTCACGCCCGGCACGGCGAACGCGCCGATGCTCTGGCCCGCGGTGCCGGTGAAATTCAGCTGAATCGTATCCTCCGGCAGGCCCGCGGGCCCGTGATGCCGGGTGACTTCGCTGGAGAGAATCGTGCAGGCGGTGCGGTTCAAGCTCTTGATCGGCAGGTTCAGCGTGACCGGCTTGCCTTGCTTGATCGCCGGTTGGCACTGCGGCACGAGCGTCGTCATGTCGAGCGATTTTTCGATGCCGTGGTCCTGCGACTCCGAGCAGTACGTCTTGATATGCGGCGGCACGGCCGGCTTGTGGAGCATCTCGCTGAAGTCGATCCCCTTGGCCTTCCAATGGTCGACGGCCTTGCGGGAGTCGAGCTTATCGACGCGGCCGACCATTTCATTGATGCGGCGGAAGCCGAGCGACGCCATGATCTCGCGCAGCCCTTCGGCGACCAGGAAGAAGTAGTTGACTACGTGCTCCGGCTGGCCGGCGAACTTGGCCCGCAACGCCGGATCTTGCGTGGCGATGCCGACGGGGCAGGTGTTCAAGTGGCATTTGCGCATCATGATGCAGCCGACAGTCACGAGCGCCGCCGTGGCGATGCCCCACTCTTCGGCCCCCAGCAAGCAGGCGATCGCGATATCGCGGGGCGTCCGCAATTGGCCGTCGGTCTGCACGACGATCCGGCCGCGGAGATCGTTCTTCACCAGCACTTGGTGCGTTTCGGCGAGGCCGAGTTCCCACGGGATGCCGGCGTGTTTGATCGACGTGAGCGGCGAAGCGCCGGTGCCGCCGTCGTAGCCGGAGATCAGCACGACGTCGGACTTCCCCTTCGAGACGCCCGCCGCGACCGTGCCGACGCCGACTTCCGCCACTAGCTTCACGCTCACGCGAGCGTGATGGTTGGCGTTCTTCAGATCGTGGATGAGCTGCGCGAGGTCTTCGATCGAATAAATGTCGTGATGCGGCGGCGGCGAGATCAAGCCGACGCCCGGCGTGCTGTGACGGATGCGGCCGATTTCCTTGTCGATCTTATGGCCGGGCAACTGCCCCCCTTCGCCCGGCTTCGCGCCTTGGGCCATCTTGATCTGCAACTCTTGGGCATGCACAAGGTAGTTGCTCGTCACTCCGAACCGTCCGCTGGCGACTTGCTTGATGGCGCTGTTGCGGTTGTCGCCGTTGGGGTCGAGCTGGTAGCGAATCGGATCTTCGCCACCCTCGCCCGTGTTGCTCTTGCCGCCGATGCGGTTCATCGCCACGGCCAGCGTTTCGTGCGCTTCCTTGGAAATGGAACCGTACGACATCGCGCCGGTCGCGAACCGCTTGACGATCTCGCTCGCCGGTTCGACCTCGTCGAGCGGCACCGCATTGCCGGTCTTCTTGAATTCCAACAGGCCGCGGAGCGTCAGCAGTTGCCGCTCTTGATGATCGATCAGGTCGCAGAAACGCTTAAACTCTTCGCGGCTATTGAGCCGAGTGCTGAGCTGCAGCTTGGCGATCGTCTCGGGGTTGAAAAGGTGCGCCTCGCCTTTGCGCCGCCAGGCGTATTGGCCGCCGACGTCGAGTTCGAGCGTTTCCGGAACTTTCGTCCGCGGGAAGGCATGCTCGTGCATCTTCAGCATTTCTTCGGCGATGGTCTCGAGGCCCACGCCTTGGATGCGGCTCGCCGTGCGCGTGAAGTATTCGTCGACGAAGTCGCGGCTCAAGCCGACCGCTTCAAAGATCTGCGCGCCGCGGTAGCTTTGCAGCGTGCTGATCCCCATTTTCGAAGCGACCTTGAGCAGCCCCTTGCCGACGGCCTTGATGAAGTTCTTCTCGATCTTCTCGGCCGGCATATCGGCGGGCAAGTAACCTTCGCGCTGCATTTGGTGCAGCGTGTCGAAGGCCAAGTACGGGTTCATCGCCCCGGCTCCGTAAGCCGAGAGCAAGCAGAAGTGGTGAACTTCGCGCGCGTCGCCCGTTTCGACGACCAGCCCGCACTTCATGCGATCTTTGCCGCGAATCAAGTGATGATGCACGGCGCTGACGGCCAGCAAAGCCGGGATGCACGCCATCGTCTTCGACACGCCGCGGTCGCTCAGTACGACGATCGTCGCCCCGTCGGCGATGCACTTCGTAACTTCTTCGCGAATCGCTTCGATCCGCGCCTTCATGCCGGCGGCTCCTTCCGAGGCCGGGAAGAGCGTGCTCACCGTGCAGGTCTTGAAGCCCGGCTTGTCGAGAGCCCGAATGCGAGCGAGTTGCTCGTTGGTGAGAATCGGCGAATCGAGCCGGAGCAGTTTGCATTGCTCGGGCGTTTCGGCGAGCAGGTTCCCTTCGCAGCCGATTGTCGTGATCAGCATCGTCACGATCTCTTCGCGGATCGCGTCAAGCGGCGGGTTCGTGACCTGCGCGAACAGTTGCTTGAAGTAGTTGTAGAGCAGTTGCGGCCGGCTGGAGAGCACGGCGATCGGCGTGTCGCTCCCCATCGAACCGATCGCTTCTATCCCTTCGGCGCCCATCGGCGTGAGCAGCACCTTCAAATCTTCGAGCGTGTAGCCGAAGGCCCGTTGCTGCTCGCGGAGCGCTTCGTGCGTGAAGCCGTCGACGGTGCCTTCGTCGGCGTGACCGTTGGTCGCGTGACCATTGGTGGCCGCACCATTAACGACCGCGCCCGGCTTCGCGTAGTCCTTCACCTTCGGCAGGTCGTCGAGCTTGAGTTGGTTTTCGTTGAGCCACTGGCGGTACGGGTGGCGCGAGGCGAGGCCGTTTTTGATTTCGTCGTCGGCGATGATCCGGCCTTGAGCCGTGTCGACGAGGAACATCCGGCCCGGCCGCAACCGGCCCTTCGATTCGACTTCTTCCGGCGGAATGTCGAGCACGCCGGCTTCCGAGGCCATGATGACCCAGCCGTTCTTCGTGACCCAATACCGGCTCGGACGCAGGCCGTTGCGGTCGAGCGTCGCGCCCATGACCACGCCGTCGGTGAAGGCCATCGAGGCCGGGCCGTCCCACGGCTCCATCAAGCAGGCCTTGAACTCGTAGTAGGCCTTCTTCTCGTCGCTCATCGTCTCATGGCCGGCCCACGGCTCGGGCACCATCATGCTCATTGCTTCCGGCAGCGACCGGCCGGTCACCACCAAAAGCTCCAGCACGTTGTCGAAGTTGGCCGAGTCCGAGCCGCCGGTCGTGTAGATCGGCAGCACCTTGTGCAGGTCCGGGCCGTACTTCTCGGAGGCGAGCAGGCTTTGACGGGCCCGCATCCAGTTGACGTTGCCGCGGAGCGTGTTGATTTCGCCGTTGTGAGCGACGAAGCGGAACGGATGCGCGAGGTCCCAAGTCGGGAAGGTGTTCGTGCTGTAGCGCTGATGCACCAGCGCGAGCGCCGACACAAACCGCGGGTCGGCCAAGTCGAGATAAAACCGCTCGACTTGTTCGGCCAGCATCAGGCCCTTGTAGACGATCGTGCGGGTCGACAGGCTCGGCAGGTAGCAGTATTTCTTTTGCGTGAGCTTGCTGTCGTACACGGCCACTTCGAGCCGCTTGCGAATGACGAACAGCTTCCACTCCAGCATGTCGGCCGGCGTGTTCTTGCCGCGGGCGATGAAGACCTGCTTCATCATCGGTTCGACGTC
>JAEUIN010000396.1 GCA_016793115.1 Planctomycetaceae bacterium | reverse complement strand
AGGTCAGTGGGTGCCACAGCCCGTGGGTGCCACTGGTGGCTTGCCCACCTGTGCCTCGATCGACGTCGGAACAAACAGGGGGGGGCAAGCCACCAGTGGCACCCTACGCCGGCACCCAAACTCCAGTCGAAACGACACCCGTTGGTAACGCCGTTATCCTATCGCGCCGGCGGCAATTCCGCCTGCAAAATCCAGCGGACGACTTCCGCCAAACCGTCTTCGTCGTGATGCGGGGCGATGTGGTCGGCGGCGTCTTTTAACTCGGCTACGGCATTGCCCATCGCGATGCCGAGGCCGGAGCCGGCGAGCATCGGCAGGTCGTTGACGTCGTCACCGACGGCGACGATTTCTTCGTCGGCGATCCCCCACTCGTCGGCCACGAAGCGAACGCCGCTCCACTTCGTCGCCCCGGCCGGCGCAATCTCGCACATAAACCCTTGGTAGCGAGGGCTGCGAATCACGTGCGTGTAGAGCCGGTCCGGCACCTCGCGTTGCAAGGCTTCATCAAGGGCCAGCATGTCTGAGCGCGAGCCCATGGCGAAGCCGGCGAAGACGCCGTCCGGCGGGTTTGCGTAAAGGTCCGGCACGGCGAGGCCGCAGCCTTCGTTGAGGTCGTAATACTGCTTGAGTTCGGGGCAGATGTTGTCGTAGCCGCGAAAGTAGTAGTCGAACCCTTGGTCGTAGGTGTCGGCATAGAGCACGGCATCATGACCACGGGCCACGGTGACATCGAGCGTCGCGCGCAAGTGCTCGCGATCGAGGCTCGCCACATGCAACGTGCGGTGGCTCAACGGGCACTTGATCAGCGCACCCGAGGCGCTTACGATCGGCGCGTCGATCCCGAGCGGTTCGACCAGCGGCAAGGCGCGGCTATAGCGCCGGCCAGTGGCCAGCACGAGTTTCAGGCCTGCGGCGGCGGCGGCGCGCAGGGCGTCGCGAACTTTCGGCGTCAGCTCGTCGCGGCTGTTGACGAGCGTGCCGTCGATGTCGATCGCGAGGAGTTTGTAGGGAAGAGACGACATCGAACTTCAACGCTTCAGAAAAATTCGCAGAAGCGCGGACACGAGGTCCGCGGCTAAATGTGTTAGATCGCCGTCGCCATTTCTTGCAGCTGAATCGTGGCGCGTTGCTGTTCCTTTTCGAGGAACGTGCGGCCCTTCTTCACGTTGATGTGGTCCCACGGCAGTCGGTCCATCAACTCATACGGACGATGGATGAACAGATCGGCCGAGAGGTTCAGATCGCGCAGGGCCTCCCACCAGACGGCGGCGTCGAAATGTTCGAACCAGCTATTGAGCCGCGACCCGCGACGCCAGGCGAGTTCGATGACGTCGCCCACGCGGCGATCGCCCCGGCTCAGCAAACCCTCGAGCATACTCGTTTCCGTGTCGTGGCACTTGATCTTCACCGCCTTGATCGCGCAGCGGTGGCGCATGTAGCGATGAGCCCACGCGAAATACTCACGGCTCTGCATGCCGTTCCACTGGTAGGGCGTGTGCGCCTTGGGAACGAAGTTCGAAACGCTGGCCGTCACCGGAATATTGCGGCCTTTCACTTCCTTGCCGATCCGCGAAATCGTCTCGGCCATATCGACGATGCCGTCGAGATCGACGCGCCGTTCGCCGGGCAGGCCGATCAAGAAGTACAGCTTCACGTGCGTGTAGCCGTTGGCGACGGCGACGCGGACCCCGTCGTACAAGTCGCTGTTTTTGATCTTCTTGCGAATCTGCTCGCGCATGTCGTCGCGGGCCACTTCCGGCGCAAGCGTCAGGCCGCGATTATCGCCTTCGATCAAGGCCGTGAGCGCCTTGAGTTGCTCGTTCACGCGCAGGCTCGGCAGCGCCAAGCGCACATTATGCGGCTGGAACGTTTCGTGCATCCGCCGCACGAGTTCTTCGAAGTACGGATAGTCGCTGCTCGAAAGCGACAGCAGCGACACTTCGTCAAGGCCCGTGTTTTCGAACATCTGCCAGGCACTTTGCACGATCCGTTCGACCGAGCGAATCCGCAGCGGCCGTTTGATGACCGTGCTCTGGCAAAAGCGGCACTGCCACGGGCAGCCGCGCATGATCTCGATGGCGATGCGGTCATGAATCGTTTCAGCGTTGGGCAAGATCGGCGCCAGCGGCAGCGCGGCCGTTTCCAAGTCGCCGATCACCGACGGCTCGATCGTTCCCGCCGCTTCGCCGCGCAAAGAGCGCAAGCCGCGGAAGCGCCCGTCGTCGTGATACTCGGGCTCGTAGAACCGCGGCACGTAGGCAAACGGCAGCCGCGCGGCCAGCCGCGCCAGCGCTTCTTCGCGCTGCCGTTGCCCCGCCGGGCCGTCTAGCGGTTCGGCCCCTTGCAGCACTGCGCGGCGCACCTCGAGCCAAGCGTCGCAAACGGCCGGCAGCGCCGGTTCGCCGTCGCCCGTGATGATCACGTCGATAAACGGCGCGATCGGCTCAGGGTTCTGCGCGCAGGGGCCGCCGGCAATCACCAGCGGATCGGCCAGCGTGCGGCCGTCGCCGCGTAGAGCGATGCCCGACAGGTCGAGCATCGTCAGAATTTCGGGATAGCTGATCTCGTACTGCAGCGAGAACCCGAGCACGTCGAATTGTCGCAGCGGAGTAAATGTCTCGAGCGAATACAGCGGCAAGCCCTGCGATCGGAGCGCCCCCTCCATATCTTTCATGGGTGCGTAGGCCCGTTCGCAAAGCCAATCCGGCCGCTGGTTCATTTGGGTATAGAGAACCTGCAGTCCTTGGTTACTCATCCCGACGCTGTACAGGTCGGGAAACGCCAGGCAGAGCTTGCCGGCAACGGCCCGATGGTCCTTGCGGACGCTATTTAATTCGCCGCCGACGTAGGCGATCGGGTTGAATACGCGCGGCAGGACCGTGTGATCGAGCTGATCTTTCAGTTCCCGGCCGGCCAGGGCCGAGTTTCGCCGCAAAAGCTCCGGACCGGGCATAAATTGGTCGTTCATCAACCACCTCGGGCCCTTTCGGCGGGCCGTAACTCGTTGCTTGGCTTTGTATTATCGCAAACGCAGGCGAGTTGCAGTAGGGGATTTGACGATAAAGCCTGTAGTATGACGTAGAGTTGCGAGCCCCGGCGACCACGCGTTTCGCCGCCGGAACTTCGAGCCCATAACCACTCGAACTTGCTATGAGCACCACCTCGCTACGATTTCTAGCCGCAGTCGCCGCGACGAGCTTCGCGGTGGCCGTCCTATGCGCCGCGCCGCTCGCCGCCCAAACGAGCACCGCCGAGTTTACTTCTCAGCGCGAGCGCATGACGCGCGACGAAGTGCAAGGCGCCGGCGTGAAGAACGAGCGCGTGTTGGAATCGATTCGCACGACGCTGCGGCACGAGTTCGTCAACTTTCGTGATCGGCCTTACGCCTACTACGACATGGCGTTGCCGATCGGCAACGGCCAGACGATTTCGCCGCCGTTCATCGTGGCCTACATGACCGAGCAACTCGATCCGCAGCCGACCGACAAGGTGCTCGAGATCGGCACGGGCAGCGGCTACCAGGCGGCCGTGCTGAGCCCGCTGGTGAAAGAGGTGTACACGATCGAAATCGTCGAACCGCTCGGCCGGCAAGCGGCGCGCGTGCTGCAGAAGCTGAAGTACAAGAACGTGTTCACCAAGATCGGCGACGGCTATCTCGGCTGGCCGGAGAAAGCGCCGTTCGACAAGATCATCGTCACCTGCTCTCCGGAGAAAGTCCCTGCGCCGCTGGTCGAGCAACTCAAAGAGGGTGGCCGGCTGATCGTGCCGCTCGGCGAGCGCTATCAGCAGATGTTCTATTTGTTCACCAAGCAAAACGGCAAGCTGGTCAGCGAAGCCCTGCGGCCTACGCTCTTCGTGCCGATGACCGGCAAAGCCGAAAGCCTCCGCGAA
>JAEUIN010000386.1 GCA_016793115.1 Planctomycetaceae bacterium | reverse complement strand
CGTCTCTGGCCGAGCGGCGGGGTTTATTCCCGCCGTCCGAGAAACGCCGGTCTAAGCAGACGGCGGGGATAAACCCCGCCGCTCGCTACATCCTTCTGAAAACTGCGCTAGTCGCGTTCGTCCAATTCCGGCAGCTCGATGTGTTCTTCTTCCGCCGCGCGGCGGAGCTTCGAGAGCGCGCGGGCCTCGATTTGGCGAACTCGTTCCTTGGTCACGCCGAGTTCTTCGCCGACTTCCTTCAACGTCAGCGGTTCGCGGCCGTGATCCAAGCCGAAGCGGCGGATGATGATCGTCTGCTCGCGTTCGTCGAGGTTCTCCAAAATCTTGCCGATCTGCGTCTCGCGCTGAGCCTGCGCCGACTCCTGCTCGTACTGATCGCTGCGTCGGTCTTCGGCCGCCGTGAACATCTCTTCGACGCTCGTTTTGAACCGATCGCGACGTTTGATCTCGTCCGGAATCGTGCGGGCGAAGTTCTTCATCACCGCCCAGGTGGCGTAGGTGCTGAACTTGTTGCCGCGGGCGTAGTCGAACTTCTCGACCGCGCGGATCAACGACATATTGCCGTCGCTCACCAGATCGAAGAAGTTTTCATGCGGGCCGACGTGCCGCTTGGCGATCGACACGACCAACCGGAGATTCGCCCGGATGATCTTGTTTTTCACCGCCACGGCTTCCGAGTAGTAGCGCTCGATTTCGTCCATCAGGCCGCTGCGGGCGCGGGCCGGATCGAGCGTTTCGCGGAGCTTCACCGCCCGGTACTTCAAGAAGTTGAACTTCCGGAAGAGATACTGCTCTTGCTCGCGCGTGAGCAGCGGTTCGTCGTACAACGCCGTGAGATACGGCGGCAGCCCGGCCGGCGCGCGGGCCTTGCGCCCCGTGGTGTCGACCACCGGCGGCGGCCCGAGAATCTGCTTCTCGGCCCACGGCTTGGCAAACACGTCGTTGTGCATGTAGTCGAGGGGCAACGCGCGGATCTTCTCCGCCCGGACCTCGTTAATGATCCGGTAGATGCTCGTCTTCGTGCGACGGAAACGCTTGCAGAGCACTTCCACCGAGTCGCCCCGGCGATAGTGCTGATAGATCGTCTGCTTGTCGTCTTCCGAGAGCGGGCCGCCGTTGTCCGGAAAGATCGCCAACTCGGGGTGCTGCTCTTCGAACCCCTTGAGCGTGTAGCGAATCGTCTCCGGGCTGCGGCCGGTCTTAATCGACAACCGGCGGGCCACTTCGGCCGGACCTGCGCCATATTTCGCCAAGCGGCGAGCCCGGCGAATGATCAGATCGCGCTCTTCCTCGGAAAGCTGGCTGAAGCGGCTGCCGCGGGAAATCCGATCCTCATTGCCGGCGATGAAGTGATCGACCGAGCTCTTCAAGAATCCGACGCGCTTCCGCCCGTCGAACACGAAGCGCCGGCTGACCAAGCCCTGTTCTCGCCAGCGCTGGATCGTCTTCGTCGAGACGTTGAACATCTCGGCGAGCTCTTCGATCGTCAGCACCTTCTCGCCGGCGGCGTCGGCGGCGAGATCGGCCGCGCCCGAGACGTCTTCGACGAAGAGCCGCAGATCGTGCCGAGCTTCCTCGGCCGTGACCTTGAGATCCGGATATTGCTCCGGCTTAAAGTCGGTGATCTTGTAGCAAAGATCGCCGTAGGTATACGAACGGCCGGGCTGCAATTCATTCAACAGCTTTTCGGCTCGGGCCGCCTGTTGAAGCTTCTTGTCCCGTGGCGCGAACCGCACCTGTTGGTCGCGGAGCTGCCGCAGGCCCGGGTTGACATAGCTGTTGTTCATGAGAACGTCCCTCTCTCGACTCCGAGTGGTCATTCCCTGCGGCTTGCGCCGCCCACCCGAGAGCGTCATCTGTCGACCCGCCGCCGGCGTTGCCGGCAGAGCGAATCGTCATAATACTCGAACGGCGTGCGGCCGCCAAATTCCAAGCCTTTCCGCACAGTTCGCTTTACAACTCTGCACTCGTTTCGCCCTCTCGTCCAACCGCGAAGGAAGCCTGCACTTAACGCGCCGAAGCGGCGTTTTGGCCGGCCTGCCACGCGGGCGGGCGAATGAGCTACACGTCCTACGTATCAAAGTGTCCCGCGTTCGGGAAATGTTCGCGAATTTAGATAAAAATTGTTCAAGACATCGTGAATGGCTTCACAAGCCGCCCCAGGGCCGTCCGGAATGGTGGCATTCCGCTCACCGTGAAGCTTCGACATCCGCAAGCTTCGCAGCCCGCCCATACCGCCGGCTTCTCGCTTGGCCTTTGGGCTTTGGGCGTTTCGCTTAACCCGTCCGGTCCGGCGCGTCGAAATAGCCTGATACGGACAACCCGTAACGTTTGCGCCGACGAAAGGATTCGCCGGCTTCAGTCTTAGACGAAGGGCTTCGTCAATGCGTTTCCACGCCGCTCGAGAACATTCGCGATCTTTCGGTCGACGGGCCTTCCTGGCCGCCGCCGTCGTCGTGGCCTGCTCGCCCCTCTCGGCCTTCGCCGCCGAGTCGATCGATCTGACCAGTTCGGTCGTTCCCGGCGAAACGGCCAAGGTCAGCGTCGTGCTCGAAGTCGCCGGTCTGCTGAAATTCAAGAACCAGGACGAAACCAAGTCGCTCCCCACGGCCGTGACGGCGCGATTCAACTACGACGAGAAACGTCTTCCGACGGCGGAAGGGCTCGCCGCCGCGCGGGTCTACCGCACCGCGGAAGCGAAAGTCGAAATCAACAAGCAAGTCTCGGAAAACAGACTACGCCCGGAACACGCCGTCGTCGTCGTGCGTTCGACCGACGCCCAACCGGAAATGCTCTGCCCGACCGATCGGCTGACCGCCGATGAGCTCGACCTGGTTCAGGTGCCCGCCAATAGCTTGCTCCTCGAGCAGCTTCTGCCCGGCCGCGAACTGGCGATCGGCGAAACCTGGAAGCATTCCGACGACTTGCTGTGCGGCCTCTTGAACCTCGACGCCGTCAGTCTTTCCGACGTGCAAAGCGAGCTCGCCGAAATTCGCCCCGACGCGGCCCGCATCGAAATGAAGGGAACCGTGCAGGGGGCCATCGGCGGCGTGGCGACGGAAATTGCCCTGACCGGACGTTATAAGTTCGACCCCGAAAAGCGTCGTATTACTTGGTTCGCCCTACTGCTCAAGGAAGTCCGCTCGATCGGTCATGTCGAGCCGGGCGTTGAAATGCAGGCTCGGCTGCAAATGCTGCTCGAACCGACGAGCGAAGTCCGCGAATTGGCCGGCGTGAGCGAAAGCACGCTCGAATCGCTCGCCGCACCCGAAGCGCTCAACATTCGCTATGAATCGCTCGGCGGTCGTTATAGCTTCGAGCACGAGCGCCGCTGGCACGTGATGACGGATCGCGACGGGGTACTTTCGATGCGCTTGGTCGACCGCGGCGAACTCGTCGCCCAATGCAATGTCACGGCCGTCCCGACGGCCGACCCCGCCAAGAAGCCGACACTTACGCAGTTTCAGGCCGACGTTTCCAAATCGCTCGGCAAGAACTTCCGCCAGTTCACCAAAGCCGGCGAGTCGCAAAACTCCATCGGCCACAACGTGCTGCGGGCCGAAGCCGTCGGCACGGTCGAAGGCCTCGACATTACGTGGATCTACTACCTCGTCCAATCGCCCGACGGCCGGCAAGTGGTCTTCGCCTTTACCTGCGAGCAACCGATGCTCGAACGGATGGCCGCGGCCGACGAAGCGATCATCCACTCGCTGCGATTCACCGAGCCGACGCAAACGGCCGCGCAGCCGACGCTCGCCCCACAGCGCTAGCCCCGGCGGCTAGCACACCGCGACTTCGCCGGGCATACTGTCGGGCATGATTCGTCGCGACATCGTCGATACCGCCGGCCGGCCCGCCTGGGCGCTCATCTCGCAGGTCGAGCATGCGCGAATCGCCGGCGAAATGGCGGCCGCGTGGTCGGGCACCGTGGCCGCGCTGCCGGAAGCCCGCGAAGAGTTTCTCGCCGCCGTCTATCATCACGACGACGGTTGGCTTCCCTGGGAGTTGCGCCCCACGGTCGTCGACGGCCGCCCGCGCGAGTTCCTCGAAATGCCGATCGACGAAGCGCTTGCCATCTGGCGGCGCTCGATCGCCGTCGCGCTCAACTACGGCGTTTCCTCGGCCTACGCCGTGAGCGGGCACTTCGCCGCGCTCTGCCGACGCGCTCACGACGAGAAGCCGCACGACGACTCCTGGCGACACTTGGCGGAAGAGTTTCTCGACGAACAAACCCAACTCCAAGCCGAGTGGCGCGCGCAAGTCGCCGAGCGCAGCGAATCGCCGACCGCGGCTCAGTCGCAACTCGATCGCGGCGTACACGGTCTGCAATTCTTCGACCTGCTGAGCCTGTGGCTAAGTTGTGCCCGGCGCAACGACGCCGACGAAATCACCGTCGCCGACTTTTGCACGCTGCGGGCAACGCCGCGCCGCTCCGAGGGAGACGCGGCGGAGATCCTCGTCGAACCGTGGCCGTTCGACGAAGCCACGCTCGAGCTTTCGCTCCCGGTCAAGGCCGTCCCGCGTGCCGACTACGCCACCGACGACGCCCTCGCGCAGGCCTTGCAATCGCCGGCGGTCGCGCCGACGACGTTGCGATTCCGGCTCGTTTCCTTCTAACGGCCGGCGCGATCGTAGCGGTCGTAACCCAGCCGGCCCGCTAAATTGCGGGAAAACCGGCCCGACCAGCTCGGCAATCGGCGACCGAGGAAATTTGTTGGCCCACGGTTTCCGCCATAATTAAACTAAGCTGGATACACGTCTTCGCACTTCGCCGCCACGAGATGAACCCATGCGGGCTCGCTTCGCCGTTCTTCGTTTGCTGATCCCGGCCGTCGGGTTGATCGTCGCGTCCGCAACGTCGCTCCTTGCGCAAAACCCATTCGCCCCCGCGACTCCCGCTCCCGCAGCCGGCGCTGCGCCCGCAACTCCCGCTGCGCCCCCTGCCGCGGCCAATCCGTTCGGCTCAGGGGCCATGCCTGCACAGACGACGCCGACCGCTCCGGCGACCACGGAAGCCAATCCGTTCGGCACTCCGTCCACTCCGGCGACGCCCGGCATCTCCATACCCGCGCAGCCCGGCGCAGCCACGCCGTCGGCATTGCCGCCCGGTTTGCCGACCGTGGCCGTCCCGCCTGCCAAGGGCAACTATCGCGTGCTGGCTCCGGGCGTGATGCGTACGATTCCCAGTCCGATCGGCATCGACGATCTGCAAAGCACGCACGACTTGGTCGAAGTCGTCGCCGAGCTTCCCAATTACGGCGAACGTGAGACAGCCCCGAATCGCAAGCCGGGGCGCGGCATTCGCTTCGCTCACGACGTCTGGGGCCTGGAGTTTTCCTTCAAGCCGGTTCGTTTCATTCGCCTTAAGAATGCCGACGGCACCGATCGACTCGTGTGGTATCTCGTCTACAACGTGCGCAACGGTCCCGTGAAGCGTTTGGTCTACGACGACACCCAGCCGAATAAGGTCCGCGAAGAGCCGGTGACGCAGCCGTTCCTGTTCGTGCCCCGGTTCGAGTTGGAAAGCTACGACGTCGGGAAGACCTACGAAGAGAAGGTCATTCCTGAAGCCGTGGCGGCCATCCAGGCGCGCGAAGACAAAAACCGCAAGCTCTACAACACGGCCGAGATGACCGGCGAGATCCCCCCGTCGACGAAGGAAGTCGACAACACCATCTGGGGCGTCGCGACCTGGGAAGGGGTCGATCCGCGGACCGACCGGTTCTCGATCACCGTCCAAGGCCTGACGAACGCCTATCGCTGGAACGACGCCGAGGCAGGCTACAAAGCAGGCGACCCGGTCGGAACCGGCCGCAGCTATCAATATCAGGTGCTGAAACTCAATTTCTGGCGTCCCAGCGACCCCTACTTCCAGCACGAAGACGAAATCCGCTTCGGAATGCCCGGCGAGGTTGACTACAGCTGGTCGTACCGCTAAAAAATAAGGCTCCCTGCCTCCGGGCGGGGGCCGTCTTAGCACGAGTCGAATCGTGCTTCAGCGCGGTCGCGGATCGGTCGATGATGAGCTAGCGTCCGTTGCGATGCCGGCCGGTCGTCCCGCTCCGTTTACCAAATTCATGTTTCGCTTGCCCGCCGAGCCATTCGGCGCGGCGCTTGCCTCGGGAGTTTGTCAGTCATGGCACATAAGAAGGGCCAGGGTTCGTCGAGCAACGGTCGTGATTCGAACCCGCAGCGCCGCGGCGTGAAGCGTTTCGGCGGCCAAAAGGTCTACGCCGGCAACATCTTGGTTCGCCAAGTCGGCACGAAGTTCCATGCCGGTAAAGGCGTGGGGCAGGGCACAGACTACACGCTGTTCGCCTTGGTCGACGGCGTCGTCCAGTTCGATCGCGGCGGTCGTCGCGTGAACATCGTTCCGGCCCCGGTCGAAGCCGCCGCCGAGTAGTTCGCCGCTCACGTTGCGATTTCGCTCCTCGCGAGCGAGTCCGCATAGTTTGCATTTAGCCGCACCGCGCGAAGGAAGCCCGCTGGTTGCTTCCCTCGCTTGGTCGCGGCTAAATTCGTTTCTAGATCCATCGGCTCTCGCCGCCCGTCGGGGAGAGAGCGGCTCGGCCGCGCAGCGGACGAGACGAGCGCGGGGGGGCCGAAGCTCGCTCCTCGCAACGATCCATCCCGCACAGACGCCGCGCTGCGGCGTCACCGAGTTAGCCATGTTCGTCGATCGCGTCACCATCAACGTTCACTCCGGAAAAGGGGGCGACGGCGCCGTGAGCTTCCGCCGTGAGAAGTTCATTCCCCGCGGCGGACCCGACGGCGGCGACGGCGGCGACGGCGGCAGCGTGATCATCGTCGCCCAGCCGGGCGTCGACAGCCTCGCCATGCTCGCCCAAAAGCGTCACTGGACCGCGCAGGCCGGCGAAAAGGGGCGCGGCGCCAATTGCTTCGGCCGCAAGGGGGAAGACATCACGCTCCCGGTGCCGCCGGGCACGATCGTCTACGACTCGCGCGGCTTCGTGCTCAAAGACCTCGCCCATCCCGGCGACACGCTCATCGCGGCTAAAGGAGGGAAGGGGGGCAAGGGCAACACGAACTTCAAGACGTCGACCAACCGCGCTCCGCGCCAATCCACTCCGGGCGAAGACGCCGAAGTTCGCGAACTCGTGCTCGAACTCAAAGTCATCGCCGACGTCGGCCTCATCGGCTTGCCCAACGCCGGCAAGAGCACGCTCCTCAGCCGGCTCTCGCGAGCTCGTCCGGAAATCGCCGACTATCCCTTCACCACGAAGTTCCCGAACCTCGGCATCGTCAACGTCGGCCCCGATCGCCAGTTCGTCTTGGCCGACATTCCCGGCCTCATCGAAGGCGCCCATGCCGGAGTCGGCCTCGGCCATGAGTTCCTCCGCCATGTCGAGCGGGCCGGCTTGCTCGTCCACCTGGTCGAACCGTTCCCGGCCGACGAAAGCGATCCGGTCGCCAACTACCGCAGCATCCGCAAAGAACTCGGCCTCTACGCCGCCGAACTCGGCACGCGGCCGGAGATCGTCGTGATGAGCAAGTGCGAGTTGCCCGAGTCGGAACTCGTGCATGCGAAACTGACCGAAGCGGTCGGCCGCGAGGTGCTCCCCATCTCCGCCGTCACCGGGGAAGGGCTCAACAAGCTGCTCTACGCCGTGCTCGGCAAGCTCGATGAACGTCGCGCCGCGGAAGCGGCCGCTGCCGAACAACCGGCGAGCGTCGCCCCGCCGTCGACTCCGAATCCGTCGACGCCCAATTCGACGGCGGCGACGACGATCTCGGCGACTCCGGACTCACCATGACCGACGCGTCGCCGTTCCCGCTGGTCGCCGTCGACGTCGGCAACAGCCGCGTGAAGTTCGGGCTTTTCCCGCCTCCGCCGACGAGCGACGCGCACAATCTTCCGGCTCCCGCCGCGACGCTCGATCTTCGCGTCGGCACGGAACCGTGGAGCAAGCTCGACGAATTTCTTGGCGCACGTTCGGCGGATTCACTCGCGTGGCACATCGGCAGCGTACAGCGCCGGACCGCTTCGCAACTCGTCGACCAATTGAAAGAGCGGGGCGCGACGCGGATCACTTTGCTCACGTCGCGCGATCTGCCGCTCAAGATCCGCCTGCCGCAGCCCGATCGCGTCGGCATCGATCGCCTGCTCGGCGCCGTCGCCGCCGATCATTTGCGGGCTCCGCATAAACCGGCCGTCGTCGTGCATGTCGGCACGGCGATCACCGTAAACCTCGTCGACTCGACGGGAGCGTTTCGGGGCGGAGCGATCTTGCCCGGCATCGCGATGTCGGCCCGCGCTCTGCATGAGTTCACCGACCTCTTGCCGCTGATCGACATGCAGAGCCTCGCCGACGCACCGCCGGCGATCGGCGAATCGACCGTGCCGGCCATGACCAGCGGGCTCTATTGGGGCGCGGTCGGCGGCGTCAAACAACTCATCGAGTTGTTCGGGCGCGAAGCCGGCGGCGAGCCCGACGTATTCCTCACCGGTGGCGCGGCTCCCTCGGTCGCCAAGAATTTCCCCGGCACGGTCCGCTGCGAACCGCATCTGATCCTCGGAGCGATCGCCTTGGTCGCGTCGCGGCAACGATGACGTCCCGCATTCCGCTTCAAGCCGCCGTACTGACGCCTGCCGGCCGCGGCGCGGTCGCGGTGGTGGGCGTCGCGGGGCAGGGGAGCGCCGCCGCGATCGACGTTTGTTTTGCTTCGGCAAGCGGACGGAAGATGACCGAGGCCGAACCGGGCCGCATCTATTTCGGGCGTTGGCAAGCGGGCAGGGGAGGGGAGGGGAGTCTCGCGCCCGAGCACGGCGAGGAAGTCCTCGTTTGCCGGCGCGACGCCGACGAATTCGAGATCCATTGTCACGGCGGTATCGCAGCGGTCGCCGCGGTGCTCGAGGCCCTGCGTGCGCAAGGTTGCGCCGTCGTCGATTGGGAGCATAGGAACGACGGACGGACGGAAAACACCATCGCCGTCGAGGCGCGGAGCGCGCTGGCAAAAGCCCGCACGACACGAACCGCCGGCGTCTTGCTCGATCAACTCGCCGGAGCACTGCACAGCGAAGTCGCGACCATTGCGGAGTTCATCGCGGCCGGCGACCGTTCGGCCGCGAACCTTCGAATGCAGGAGCTGATCGAGCGCGGATCGCTCGGCCTTCGTCTCACCTCGCCGTTTCGCGTGGTCGTCGCCGGACGGCCGAACGTCGGCAAAAGCAGCCTCCTGAATGCGCTGGTCGGCTACGAGCGGGCCATCGTCTTCGACCAGCCCGGCACGACGCGCGACGTCGTCACCGCATCGGCCGTCTTCGACGGCTGGCCGGTCGAACTGGCCGACACGGCCGGCTTACGCGACACGCCCGACGAACTCGAAGCCGCCGGCATCGAAGCGGCCCACCGGCGACGCGCCGTTGCCGATTTGACGCTGCTCGTGTTCGACGCCGCGGAGCCTTGGACGGCCGACGACGACGCCTTGCTCGCGGAGAACCGGGGGGCGATCGTCGTGCATAACAAGATCGATCGCCTACCGGGCCGGCAACTCGCATCCGGCGACGGCTCCCGACCGCGTGGGATCGCGATCAGTGCCCGCGATCGGCTCGGCCTGGCCGAACTCATCACGGCGATCGTGGCCCAGCTGGTGCCTCAAGCCCCGCCGCCGGGAGCCGCGGTGCCGTTCACCGAGCGACAAGTCGCATTCCTTCGGGAGGCATCGTCGCAACTCGACAAAGGCGACACGACCGCAGCAGTCGCCACGTTGCGAAGCATCTGAACCGAGCCGCCGTCGCCGGCGAGGCGTTTCACCCGGCCGGATACTCGATCAGCACGCCGTAGCCGAGCGATTCCGTATCGGCCGGGCGGAAATCTTGATGCGTCGACACGAGCGACGCGCCGGAGCCGAGATGAAACTCTAAGACCGGATCAAATCGCCGGCCGGTCTTGTTGCGGAGATCGACGTAAGCCGCGATCGACATCTCCGGATGGCGAAAGTAGCGGGCCGGACGCGTGATGCCGACGATCCGCTTTACGCCCGGCAAGCTGCGAGCCAGCTCGATTTGCCTATCGATCAAGCGCCGCCCGATGCCGAAGCCGCGGAGCGCCGAGCCTGCTCCGACGGCGACAAGTTGATAGATTTCGCCGTGGGGATCGTGCGAGCGACGGAACGTCCCGCCGTCGGTGATCCGGTCGTACGTCACCGGGCCGGCCGCAAGAAACGCCGCCGTGATCCGCTGGGCGCAGGCCACGGCGGCCGGCTGGCCGTCGAACACGGCGACGATTTGCCCCTGGGGGAAAAGTTCGAGTCGCGCTTGCCACTGTTCTTCGGTCGTCGCCAACGGTGCCGGCCAACTCTCGGCCTCGATACGCGCCAAAGCCGCGGCATCGGCAGGCTCGGCGAAGCGGAAGCTGAGAACGTGGTTGTTGGCGGACATCGAACTCGAATCAGCAGGAATGCGGACCGCGAGCTTGGGGCAGGGGCGTACGCTCGGCGAGCCGCAACGGAGCGTAAAGCCCCCAAAGAATAGTGAGTCGGGGCAAGAAAACGCAAGGGCGCTAACCGGGCCGAGTTCGCTCGCGCGTCTAACGCCCGCCGCGAAGCCGACCCTAGCGGCCGCCGCGCAAGCGGGGATCCGTCGCCTCCTGCAACCCTTCGCCGATCAGATTGTAGGCCAGCACGGCCAAGAAAATCGCCCCGCCGGGAAACACGACGAGCCACCACATGCCGAGATTATTGCGCCCCGAATCTAAGATCGCGCCCCAGCTTGGATTCGGCGGCGGGGAACCGAAGCCGAGAAAGCTCAGCGAGGTCTCAATCAAAATCGCAGAGGCGATCCCGAACGTGATGGGAACCAACACCGGCGCCAGCGCATTCGGCAGGATGTGACGAAACATGATCCGCAATCGTCCCGCGCCGAGCGCTTCGGCGGCTAAGACAAATTCGGCGTTCTTTAGTTTGAGAAACTCGGCCCGGGCCAGTCGCGCAATGCTGGTCCAACTCGTCAGGCCGATGATCGTCATCATGTGCCAGATCGAAGGCTGGTCGAGCAGCGCCATCGCCGCCAGGATGAGAATGAGCGTCGGCACGCATTGCACGACCTCGATAATGCGGCTCAGCAAGACGTCGATCCAGCCGCCGAGATAGCCGGCCGCTGCGCCGAAGACGATGCCGATCGTCGCGGCGATACCCATCGATACAAAACCTACGAGCAACGCGATCGTCGTGCCGTGAACCATCTGCGCGAACACGTCGACGCCGAATTGATTCGTGCCGAACAAATTGAACCGATTCGGTTCCCCTTGGTCGCCCGTCAGATTCCCCGCCCGGCTTTCCCATTCACCGGCCCGCACGCGGCGATAAGGGTCTTGATAAACGAGCGGCCACACGGCCCAACTCTCGGGATCTTTCTTCTTCAACGCGTCGGTGTACACGCCGCGAAAACGATCTTTGGTGAAGATCGGGTTTTCCCAACCGCGGACGAAGTAGCCCAGGCAGGGGAAATAGTACTGCCCCTTGTAACGGCAAATGACCGGCTTCGTGCCCGCGATGGCCGGCGCGAAAAGCGCCACCAGAGAGAGAAAAGCGATGAACGCCAAGGCGGCCATCGCCAATTTTTGCCGCCGGAAGCGCCGCCATGCCTCGCCCCAAAAGCCGCGCGACTTCCCATTCGCGAACGGCCTCACCGCCGACGCTTCCGCACCGCCGCCGGCCGACGGCGCGACGAGCGGCGCGGTATCCGGAGACGGCGTCGACGATTGGAGATTCGGATCGGCCACGGTCGCTCGAGAGGATTTTGAACTAGGAATAGGAAACGCGAGGATCGACGACCGCGTACAAAACGTCGGCCAAAAGCGTGCCGAGCAGCGTCAATACGGAGAAGACCAAAGTCAGCCCCATGATCACGGGATAGTCGTGGCTGAGGATCGACTCCATAAACAACTGCCCCATGCCCGGCCAAGTGAAAATCCGTTCGAGAATCACCGACCCGCTCAACAAGGTCGGCAGCGACAAGCCGATGAGCGTGGCCATCGGAATCATGGTATTGCGAAACGCGTGGCGCACCACGACGCGCAGCGGCCCGACGCCCTTGGCCCGTGCGGTCCGCACGTAGTCCTGCTGCAGCGCTTCGGCCATATTGGCTCGAATAAAGCGACTGTAGTACGCCCAGCTACCGTATGTGTAGCAGGCGACCGGCAGAACGCAGTGCCAAGCGACGTGAGCGACCTTCCCGGGCCACGACAACTGCGGAAACACGAGACTGTCGTACATGCCGCGCAGCGGAAACCAACCAAGCCGATAACTGAGATAGGCCTGCAACAACAGCGCGGTCACGAACGACGGCAGCGAATACAGCATGTAGAGCATCGTGCTCAACACCCGCTCGTCGTGCTTGCCGTAGCGAACCGACGCGTAGAGACCCATCGGCACCGACAAGATATAGGTCAAAAACATCGCGGTGACCGAGAGCAGCAGCGTCGGGCCGATCCGTTCGCCGATCACCGCCGTGACCTGCTTATTCGTTTGAAACGAATTGCCCAAGTCGCCCGTCGCCAGATTCGAGAGCCAGGCGAAATAAGCCCCGTACCACGGCTTATCCAGCCCGTAGATGCGCTTCATCTGCGCGATATCTTCCGGACGGATCCGCCGGCTCGGGTCTTCCATATTGAGCGTCAGCGGCGAACCCGGCATCGCGCGGATCAGCGCGTAGATCAAGCAACTGACCAACAGCAAGGTGAGCATGCCGAGCAGCAGCCGGCGCAGAATGTAATTCGCCATAGGGATTCACCGCCGCCGCTAGTGGGCGGCCGCGCGCCAAATGCTGCCGAAGCCGGGCGCGTAGTGATAAGGACCGCGCGGGCTGAAGCGATAACCGCGCAATTCCTTGTTGAAGGCGTAGAACGCGCTTTGAAAGTAGAGAAACGTGTACGGCTGATCGGCGAAGACCAGATTGTGAATCTTCCCGTAAATCTCCGCCTGCTTCGCGCGATCGAACTCGCGCTCTCCCTCGCGCAGCAAGCGATCCACTTCCGGGTTGCTGTAATAGCCGAAGTTGCGTGTCTGCCCGGTTTTAAAGATGTTGTCGAGCGTGCTCGGATCGGCGCCGGTCCCCCAGCCCGCCATCACGGCCTGGTAATCGTGGTCGAGCATCTTTTGTTGCAGAGCGGTGCGTTCTAGAGTCTGAATGTTGCAGATGATCCCGATCTTCTCGAGTTGCTCCTTCATCAGCGTGCAGACGGCGACGCGGAGCGGAATCGGCGACACGAACATCGTGAACTCGAACTTCACGCGCTTGCCGTCGACCTCGTGATCGCGAATGCCGTCGCCGTCGCCGTCGGCCCAACCGGCCTCGTCTAGCAAGTCTTCCGCCTTATCGAGATCTTGGTGATAAGCGGGGGCCGCGTCTTTGGGATACATCCAAGCCGAGGAATGAAAGATGCCGTTCGAAGGCTCGTAAAGCCCGTAGGCCAGCTTATCGAGCATCTCCTTGTAGTCCATGGCGTAGGCCAACGCCCGACGCACCCGAACGTCGGAAAAGAACGGCGTCTTGAGGTTCCAACCGAAATAGAAGTAGAGCCACTCGACGTCGCGGGCCTTCGTATTCGCTCGGTAGAAATCGTCGTCCGTCGTTTGCGTCGTCCACTGCTCGGGCATAATCTGCAACTCGTCCAAGTCGCCCTTCTTGAGCGCCAGCAGCGCGACGTTCGGGTCTTGAACGACCATGAAGCGGATCGTCTTGAAGTACGGCTTGTCGCGAACCTGCTTCCCTTGGTGCATGTACCAACTCTCGCGGCGCTCGACGACGATCTCCTGATTCCGTTCGCGCCTGGTGATCGTGTAGGCTCCGCCCACCACCGGATTCTCGTCCTGCTTTTGATGCGCGACGCTCTTCAGCAAGCTGAAATCTTCGGGAATCGTCTTCTCGAAAATGTGCCTGGGAACGATCGGAAAATTCAGGTTCCAAATGTTCGACGCCAACGGCTGCTTGTGAAAAAAGACGAGCGTGCGATCGTCGTAGGCGACGACGGCGCGAATCTTGTCGGTGCCGGCGCGAACCGCCGGAATTTGAATCCGGTCGTCCAAGATCGTCTTGTAGGAAAACTCGATGTCGTGCGCCGTAATCGGCGTCCCGTCCGACCAGGTCATGTCGTCGCGCATGACGACCTTGTCCATCATGTGATCCGCCGACGACTGCCACGATTTTACATACTCCGCCGCGGCGAACGGCTTCATCGTCCAGTCGAACGTGAACAGCCCGAAACCGGTGAAGTTGTAGAGATCCATTTCTTCGACCGAGCTTTGCAAGAGCGAATTCGTGCTCTTGATGTCGCCCAGGAAGTGGCGCGAAATCATCGCATTGAAATTCACGTCCGCCGGCGAAGCGGGCAGCCGGCCCATCGAGTCGAGAATCTTGCGGTTCGCTTCGCTCGAATCGTTTTTCAGCTTCAACGCCTCGGCAAACGAAAGCGGCGGTTTCTCCGATTTCAGCTTCTCTTCCAACAGCTTCATCGCGTCGAGCACCGGCATCGGTTGCCAATCGGCTTTGGCGTCGACATCCGCGAGCGTCGGCTTCACGAACGGCGGCAGTTCCGGCTCGTCGTCCGGCGCGGCTTGGGGCGAGGCCGTCGCAGGGGCGGAGCCGGTCGCAGCCGCGTCTTGCTGCGGTTCGTTCTTGCTCGAGCAACCGGGCCATGCTGGCAGTGCCGCCAGCAAAAGAATTGCGATGAGTAGGCGACGTGCCATCCGTTGACACCTTGATTTTGGGCGAGTTGAGCAGCAGGTCGTCCCTGCCGGCAGGCGGCGACCGAATGCTAAGCCGGCGGCTACGACCGGTCAAGGCGACGGTGCGTCACGCCCCCGCGCCCTGCGCGACGTTTGATCAAACCTCGCCCCGCCGGCTCTTCCAGCCCGACACGCATTGCTCCGTTTTTGCTTTCAGTGGTATTCTCCCGCCCGCGCAGGATGCGCCCCCCTCGCCAAGAACTCTAGAGCGCGCGGTAGGAAACCACAGATGTCGTCACGACGCTCGCAGCTCCGTTGCCCCATTTTTTGCGTCCCCCTCACGATGGCGGCGCTCCTCGTCGGCGTCTCGTCCGGCGCGGCCGACGAACCCGCGCCGCCGCGGTTGTTCAACCCGATCGGCGCGCAGCCGCTCCGCGCGGCGACGACGTCGCGCGAAGAAGCGCGCGCGGTGCGCGCGCAGTTCGAAGCGCCGGTCGACGGTCGTCGCTCGGCCGACATTCAACTCGTCGCCGCCGAGGAAGAAGTGAAGCAGGCCGCGGCCGCCGCTCCGGCGGAAGCCGCGCCCGCCGAAGCGTCGCTCGGCGAAGCGCAATGGATTTGGTCGTCGACCCAAGCCGAAGGCCCGGTGCCGAAAGGCGCGGTCTTCTTCCGCAAGTCGTTCCCCAGCCAGTTTCCCGAATTGGCGTTTCTGCAAATCTGCTGCGACGACAAATACGAAGTCTACGTCAACGGCCGGCACGTCGGCTCCGGCGCCGATTGGCGCAAAATGCAGACGTTCGACATCATGCCGTTCATGATCGACGGCAAGAATCTCGTCGCCGTGAAAGCCGAGAACACCGACGGCCCCACGGCCGGCCTCACCGCGCGCGTGATCGTGAAGCGCAAGGGCGGCGCCGAAATCGGCTACAGCACCGACGAATCGTGGCTCACCACGACCACGGAGGCGATCGGCTGGGAAAAGAATAAAGGGGACGATTCGAAGTGGCTCAAGGCTCATAGCTTCGGCGAACTCGGCGTCGCCAAGCCGTGGCTCGACTCGGTCACCGCCGACGACGGCTCCTCGACGCGGCGCTTCACCGTGACGAAAGATTTCCGCATCGAGCGCGTCGTGCCGCCGGCCGCGAGCGGTTCGCTGCTCACGCTCGCGTTCAACGAATGGGGCGAGATCCTCGCCGCGAAAGAGCAGGGGGGCATCCTCCTCATCGTCGACTCCAACAAAGACAACGTCCCCGACAAAGTCACCGAGTACTGCCCCGAGGTCACGAGTTGCCAAGGCTTGCTCGCGCTCAACGGCCAAGTCTACGCCGTCGGCGTCGGCCCTAAGGGAGGCGCGCTCTATCGCATCTCCGACGACGACCAAGACGGCCGCGGCGAAAAGATCGAAGCCTTGGTCGAGTTCGACGGCAAGTTCGGCGAGCACGGCCCGCACGGCCTCTCGCTCGGCCCCGACGGCATGATCTACTGCATGATCGGCAACCACGCTTCCGCGAAGAATATCGCCCAGCGCGGCAGCCCGTATCATCACTACTACGAAGGCGACCTGCTCAAGCCGAAGTACGAAGATCCGGGCGGCCACGCCGTCGGCGTCGTCGCGCCGGGCGGCACCGTGATTCGCCTCGACTCCGAAGGCAAGAGCATCCAGCTCTACTCCGGCGGCTTCCGCAACGCCTACGACATCGCCTTCAATCGCGAGGGCGAGCTCTTCACCTTCGATAGCGACATGGAGTGGGACGAAGGCCTCCCCTGGTATCGCCCTACGCGGCTCGACCACATCTACGCCGGCAGCGAACACGGCTGGCGCTCCGGCTGGTCGACCTGGCCCGACTACCACTCCGACACCGTTCCCCCCGCCGCCACCGCCGGCCGCGGCTCGCCCACCGGCCTGGAGTTCTACAACCACAACAAGTACCCGCCGGTCTACCACAACGCGATGTTCGCCTGCGATTGGTCGCAAGGCGAGATCATCGCGTTCAAGCCGATCCCTTCCGGCTCCGGCTACACCAGCCAAGGCGAAGTCTTCGTGCGCGGGCGTCCGCTCGCCGTGACCGATATCGCCGTCGGCCCCGACGGTTGGCTCTACTTCACCACCGGCGGCCGCGGCACCGAAGGGGGCGTTTATCGCGTCGTCTACACCGGCACCCCGCCGGCGCAGCCGAAGCTCTCCGGCGTCGCGCTAGCCGTCCGCCAGCCGCAACTGCAATCAGCCTGGGCGCGGCAGCAAGTTGCGCTCTTGCAAGAACAAGTCAAAGACGTCTGGGAACCGCAACTCACGGCCGTCGCCTTGAATCCCACCAACAAGCCCGACGACCGCGTGCGGGCCCTCGACCTCTTGCAACTCTACGGCCCCTTCCCGACGGTGCCGCAACTGATGAAGCTCGTGCGCGACGAAGCGCCGACCGTTCGCAAGAAGGCCGCCTATCTGCTCGGCATCCACGCCGAACCGACCGGCGGCGGCGCGCTGCTGCTCGCCCTGCGCGACCCCGACGCCGCCGTGCGGCGGCAGGCCTGCGAATCGCTCGTCCGCGGCGCGTTCCTGCCGCCTCCCGAACCGATCCTCGCTCTGTTGGCCGATCAAGATCGCGCCGTCGCCTTCTCGGCTCGGTTGGCGCTCGAGCAAATTCCGGTCGACCGCTGGAAGCGGCTCGTGCTTGAAACCACTCAGCAACGGGTGTTCGTGCTCGGCTCGATCAGCCTAATGCGGATGAGCCCCGATCGCGACACGGCGATGTCGGTCCTGGCCCGCGGCAGCCGCATGCTCAAAGGCCAACTCTCCGACGCCGACTTCCTCGATCTCTTGCGCGTCTTCCAGGTGACGCTCGAACGCTCCGGCCTCACCGGCCAAGACGTGCCGCAGCTGGCCCGCCAAATCGCCGAAGAGTTCCCCTCGGGCGAAACGAAGATGAATCGCGAATTGATGCGCCTCGTCGCCTATTTGAACGACCCGAGCGTCGTGCCGCGCGTCGTCGAGTTTCTCAAGAGCGACGCCCCGCAGGTCGAGAAGATCCAAGTCGCCCTCTACGCTCGCTTTCTGACGCAAGGTTGGACGCCGGAGCAAAAGCTCGTCGTGTTCGATTTCTACGAGCGGGCCCGCAAGTTCGAAGGCGGCTACAGCCTCAAGGGCTACTTCAACAACGTCGCCAAAGACTTCGCGGCCGGCCTGACGCCGCACGAACGCTTGGTGGCGCTGTCCTACGGCGTGCTACAACCGGCCAACGCCTTGGCGGTGATCTCATCGCTCTCGGAAGTCGATCCGCAGATCGTGCCGATGCTCATCGAGCTCGATAAGCGGTTGCCGGAAAATCCGTCGGCCGAAGCCCGCACGCTGCAGACCGGCATCATCGCGGTGCTCGGCGAAAGCAAAGACCCGCGCGGCATGGCCTACTTGCGGGAAGCGTTCGACAAGCAACCGGAGCGTCGCAGCGACTTGGCGATGGGCTTGGCCCAGCAGGCCGACGGCGACAACTTCCCCTATCTCTTACGCTCGCTGGCCTTCGCCGAAGGCATGGCCGCGCAAGAAGTGATGCTGCAACTCGCCAAGGTCGATCGCAAGCCGGAGCAGCCGGAAGCGGTGCGACAAGCGATCATCTGCGCCGCGCGGCTCGGCGAAGAAGGGGCCGGCGCGGCCTTCCCGCTCATCGACAAATGGACCGGCCAAACGCTCGCGAGCGGGGCAGGGGCTTGGAACCAAAAGCTCGCCTCCTATCAGCAATGGTTCGCGACGGCGCACCCCGATCTGCCCGCCGCCACGCCGCCGGTCGCGACGACCGCGCTCAAGTGGTCGCTGCCGGAATTGCACGCCTATCTCGGCGAGACGAGCACTAAGGGCGATGCGGCCCGCGGCGCCGTCGTCTTCGAAAAAGCGAACTGCATCAAGTGCCACCGCCACGGCAACAAGGGCGAAGCGATCGGCCCCGACCTCTCGACGGTCGCCCAGCGGTTCACGCGCAAGGAGATTCTGGAGTCGATCTTGTTCCCGTCGCAGGTCGTCAGCGATCAGTACGCGAGCAAGCTCGTGACCACGGCCGACGGCAAGACGCTCTCCGGCATCGTCGCCCCGAGCGGCACCGATGCGATCGTCGTGCTGCAGGCCTCGGGCGAGAAGACGGTGATCGCCAAGACGAACATCGAGTCGCAAAGCCCGACGAAGAAATCGGCGATGCCCGAAGGGTTGCTCAACACCCTGCAACTGCAAGACGTGGCAGACTTGTTCGCCTATCTGCAAAACGGCGGCACACGTCCGGCCGACCTAGCCGCTCCCACGCCGCACCCGACCGGCACCGGTCGCCCCACGGCCACCAGCGCCGACGCGGGCACCTCGCGCCGAGGGAATACGCTGCGCAAATAGAGTGGTGGTACTCCGAGGCGGACGAGGGGGCGAAAACGGAAACTCCAGTGCGTTCTCTCTTGCGAGCGGCGGGGTTTATCCCCGCCGTCTGCCGCTTCCGGGTCGTTTGCCGGACGGCGGGGAAACCCCCCGCCGCTCGCTCAGGCACTACTTCGCTTTGTGCCAGATTGCGCAATGCCAGGTGACGTTCTCCACCAGATACGTCTGGTGAGAGACGAGCTTGAAGCCGTTCTCGACGAATTCCTCCGCCTTCGG
>JAEUIN010000379.1 GCA_016793115.1 Planctomycetaceae bacterium | reverse complement strand
GAAGAACACCGGCCCGCGCGAAGTCAGCTTCACCGCCAAGGCGACGATCGCCATCGGCACCGCCGCTCCCAAGAGCAGCAAGCTGCCGATCGACACGTCGAGGATCCGCTTCACCATCCCGTCGACGCCGTAGAACGGGTTTTCAAAGATGCTCACGGCCGGCAACCCGCCGACGTTGATCCACCGCGAGTGGAGCAACTCGTACACATAAAAGTCGGGCACGAGGTACACGCTGGCCGTCGTGTCGGCCAACCGCGAAAGCACGCTCTTGATGCGGTTCTCGGCCCGCAGCGGTAGCGTGATGTAGATCATGTGCACGCGTCCGTCGGCCGCTTGCCGCACGAGTTCGTCAATGTTGCCGACGCACGCCATTACGTCGTCCGGCTTCGCGGCGCGGCGCTCTTCCGGACGGTCGTCGAAGAACCCGACGGTCCGCAATCCGCTCCACGGCGCCTTCTCGATATTCCGGGCCAACTGAAACCCGATCTCCGTGCAGCCGACGATCGCCAAGCCGCGCACGTTGTGCCCCTTGGCCCGACGCCGACGTTGGTACAGCCGCAAGGCCGTGCGCAGCGCAAGCACGCAGGCCGGCGCGGTCGCCAACCAAGCCAAAGCGCCGCCGCGCGTGAGTTCGGCGTTGAGCGGCCCGAGCATGTCGAACAGGAACCCGAGCAACACCAGCCCCGGCGCACAAAGGCACCATGTCATGCCGGCGCAAAACAATTCACGCTCGCCCGACACGCCGTGCCAGCTACGGTACAAGCCCGTAATTTCGGCGGTCAAATGAAACATCACCACGGCGCTGATCGCGGCCGTGATGCCCGATTGCCCGACCTTCATCCCGAACAACGACGCCGCGAGATACAAACCCGCGAAGATGCCGACGACGTCGGCCACGCGCAGGATGATGGCCAAGAGCGACGTGTGCTGTTGAATACGGCGCGAACTCATGAAGTCGGACCCGAAAGAGGCGGAGCAGAAGTCGAGAAAGACCGCTACCCAACCATAGGTCGCCGCCCGACCTCATGATCCCCAAATGTAGCGCCGACCATCGTCGCCCGCCCGCGTCGGCACAATCGTCACAGCCCGAACTTCGCCGCCACGACTTTGCCGAACACGATCAGCCCCGCGCCTAAGACGACCGTCATCACGAACCCGACGACGAGCATCAGCGCCGCCCCGCCGCAGCCCACCTGTTGCGGTCGCGCGATGCCGTGCGCGCGGGCCAACGCCTCGACGGCCTCCTTCGATTCTTTGAGCCCGTCCCCCGTACGCTCACGATGCAACTTGATCGCCGCGATGATGTTGCCCGCCCGCACAAGTTCGAGAATCTCGTTTTCTTCCATCGTCGCAGGCGGCGGCGGCACCCGACCTTCGCTAAGCGTCTGGCGTCCGGCTTCCATCGCCTCCACGGCGTCTTTCGCCTCGCGCAAGCCGCAACCGGTCGTTTCGCGGAAGATGCGAATGGCCTCGATCTTGCGACCGTCGCGCACCAGCGCCAGGATCTCGTCGACCATCTCCGGATCGATCGCCGCGGCCGCCGATTTCGGAACCGCCGGCGCCGGGGCACTGCCGACCGGCGGCGGCAACTCGGCCGACTGCACGAGCCAAGCCTTGCACTTGTCGCACCGCGCCGCCCCCCGAGCATTCTCGAATCCGCAAATTGGGCACTTGGTCGACATCGGCGAACTCCTTGTGTCGGAGAATTGTACGCGACGCCGGACCTGAAACAAAAAACGCGGCCGAGTCGAAACCCGGCCGCGTTTGATTCTTGTGAACAATCAGCAAGCTTCGGCGTCGATCAGTCGCCCCGCAGCTTGATGCCGTATTGCGTCAGCTTCTCGCGCACTTCGTTCAGGCTCGTCACGCCGAAGTTCTTGCATTCGAGCAATTCGTCGCCGGTGCGGCGCACCAACTCGCCGACCGTTTGAATGT
>JAEUIN010000370.1 GCA_016793115.1 Planctomycetaceae bacterium | reverse complement strand
CGTGCTGCTGCTCGACGATCCGCTCGCCGGCTTGGCCGACGGTCCTCGCGACGATCTGGCGGAGTTGCTCGCCCGCTTCGTCGCCGCCGAGAGAAAGACGTGCATCCTGTTTACGTCGGACGTCGACGAAGCACTAAGCTTAGCGGATCGCGTCGTGCCCCTTACTGCCGACACTCGGACGATGCCGGTGAAGGATTTCTTCATCGACGTTCCGCATCCGCGCAAAACGGCGGCCCGCAACGGCCGACTGGCGCAATTGCGGGCCGCGGTCGTCGGTTCCATGGCGGCCGTCGTGGCGGCGACGTAACCGACGAATTTCTTTGGCGTTGCCGACGATTACTCGACGAGTTGGATCACGGTACGCGTCGGCGATTATCGGAACATGGAGCAAGCGACGTGCCGCAATGTGAAGCTTAAGCGAACAGCTCTTTGATCACGCGGCCATGAACGTCGGTCAGCCGGAAGTCGCGACCGCCGTAACGGAACGTGAGCTTCTCATGATCGAAGCCCATGAGGTGCAGAATTGAGGCGTGCAAGTCGTGCACGTGAACGGGATCGGCGGCGACGGCAAGTCCGAACTCGTCCGTGAGGCCATGCGTGTAACCGCCGCGGACGCCGCCGCCGGCCATCCAAACCGTGAAGCCGTCGTGGTGGTGATCGCGGCCGGGTTTCGGCCCGACCGGCAATTGAACGGTCGGCGTCCGTCCCATCTCGCCCCCCCAAATGATGAGCGTGTCCTTGAGCATGTCGCGCTGCTTGAGATCGGCCAACAGAGCGGCGATCGGTTGATCGCACTCCGCCGCCAGCTTCGGATGACGCTCATTCACGCCGGCATGGGAGTCCCACGGCTGACCGGCGCCGTGGTAGAGCTGCACATAGCGCACGCCGCGTTCGACCAGTCGGCGGGCGATCAACGTTTGCCGGCCGTGTACGGTGTCGCCGTACAAATCGCGCACGTGTTTCGGCTCCCGCGAAATATCGAACGCTTCGCCGGCCTCGCGCTGCATGCGGAACGCCAACTCAAGCGATTGAATACGGGCGTCGAGCTGTTCGTCGTCGGCGCGGCGCGCTCGGTGCATGGCGTTCAACTGCTGCAGGTAATCGAGTTGGCGTCGCTGTTGCTTGGGGAGGATCGCGTCGTTGCGAATGTTGGCGACGAGCTTCGCCGCCTCCGATTCTTGCGAGTCGACGTAGGTTCCCTGATAGATGCCGGGCAAGAAGGCGTTGCGCCAGTTGCTGCCTTGAGCCGTCGGCAAGCCGGCGGGGCACATCACCACGAAGCCGGGCAGGCTCTGATTCTCGGTGCCCAATCCATAGAGCAGCCACGAACCCATGCTCGGCACCGGGCGATTGATGTCGCCGCAGTTCATCATCAAGAGCCCCGGCTCGTGATTGGGAACCGGCGTTTGCATTGAGCGAACGACGCACAAGTCGTCGGCGTGCCGGGCCAAGTTCGGCAGGAGTTCGCTGATCTCGATGCCGGATTGTCCGTGCTTCTTGAATTTGAACGGCGAGGCGAACGCCGCGCCGCCGACGCGTTTGTCGCCTTCGAGATCTTTCTTCAGCACCTTGCCGTGGTATTTCGCGAGCATCGGCTTGGGATCGAATAAATCGATCTGCGAGGGCCCGCCGTTCATAAAGAGGTGGATCACATGCTTCGCCTTGGGAGCGAAGTGCGGTTGCTTAGGTGCCAGCGAAGAGCCGGCATCGAGGCCGGTTTCGACCGTGCCGCTTGCCGCGGTCGCGGCGGGCGCAGCGTAACCCAGTTCATTCATCAAACTGCTGAGGGCCACGGCGCCCATGCCGAAGCCGCAGCGCTGCATTAAATCGCGCCGCGAAAACGGCGGTGCCGGAAGCGAAGGCGACGGAGCGATGTGCGATGAACGAGGAGCGCATTGTGACATGGTGAGGCTATTTAAACATTTGCGTGGTGAAGTTTTATCGGCGGCATCGGCGGCCGCGGAACGATCAATCCACAAACCAAAACTCGTTGGTTAGCAGCAGCGCTTGAGCGCACTGTTCCCAGGCCGTGAGCAGCGGCGGCGGGGGACCGGCGTAATCTTGCGAAGCGCTCCAGATTTTGGCCGGTTTTTTTGCGCCGTCGCCGGTCGATTCCGACGAGCGGATCGTCGGAGCCCAAGTAAAGGCATCCGCCGTAGCTCGCGTGCGGCAATCGACGACGAAATCGACGACGTCGCCGACTCGAACCGGATGTCGCGCGACGTTCGTCTCGACTTTTTCGTTGAACGCGGTCCATTCGCCGAGCACCTTGCCGTCGGACGCGATGATGCGAGCCCGCACGCCGTCGCCGTTGTCGCGGAGGTGCGCGAGCGTGGCGGAAATCGAGATCTCGCCGTCGACGGGAGACGTCCACCGTCGAATCACGGCATGTTCCAGGTCGCGCCCCGGTTGCCCGCCGACGTTCGACAAGCGAATATGGCCGGGCGTCGTCGGTTCCGGCCAGACTTCGCCGAATTGATAAAAACGGCCGTCGAAGACTTTGAAGTCATGAAAGCGATCAGGGTCGTCCGGCTTGGCGTCGACCGGGCCGTAGCCGTAGCGCCAGATGCGGCGAACGCCCCCGCTCCCCTGCTCCGCTTGTTCGGCGAAGGCCAGGAATTCGCGCGTCGCCGTTAGTTCTTGTGCCGACGGTCGACGTTCGAAAACGCGTCGATAAAGCACGTCGACGCGCTCATTGTCGGACTTCGCGGCTGCGAACTCGGGCAGCGCGCAGAGGGCCCGCGCCTGCTCGATGACGAACGGATGGTTCATGCCGAACAGCGCTTGTTGGGGAACGAGCGTCACGGCCCGCTCCGGCGTGCTCACTTCCGGAGAAGCGAAATCGAACGTCGCGAAGACGGGGTCGAGGTTCAAGCGATCGACGAAGCCGTAGATCGTGCGCCGCGGCGAAAACGGTTGCTTGCTGAGTTCCACGGAGCGGCCGCCGAGCGATTCGTCGAGTTTGCCGCTGACGGCGAGCATCGCGTCGCGCAGCGCTTCGAACTCGAGCCGGCGTCGGTTGGCGCGCCAGAGGAGCCGATTGTCGGGATCGACGGCCGCGGCTTGTTTCGCCGTCGGGTTATGCGACGACTCGGAAGTTTGGCGATAAGTCTTGGAAAGCAAAATCTCGCGATGAAGTTTCTTCGTCGACCAGCCTTGTTCGATGAACGTCGCCGCGAGCCAATCGAGCAACTCCGGGTGGCTCGGCGGATTGCTTCGCAAGCCGAAGTCGGCCGGCGTGTCGACGAGGCCTTCCCCGAAATGATGTTGCCAAACGCGATTCACGTACACGCGCGCGGTCAAGGGGTTCTCGGGATCGGCAATCGCCTCGGCGAGTTCCTTCCGACCACTTCCGGCGGCGAACGGCTTGCGATTTTTGCCCGCGAGAATTTCGAGAAATTGCCGCGGCACCGGATCGCCGCGACGCTGCGGATCGCCGCGGAGAAAAACCACCGGATTGACCGGCTTGGCCTTATCCGTCAACACGAACGCGCGGGCGGGCGCACCGGGGTGCGTCAGATCGACTTCTTTGATGGCGTTTTCGAGCTTGGCCAGCGTCGTGCGCCCGGTGCCGAATAACCGCGAGGCTTGCACGCAAGCCGTCGGTTGCAGGGCGAACGGACCTTGGTCGGAGGAATAAGCTAAACGGATTTCTTCCCAGGCGGCGTCCGGCAGTCGCCTCGCCGTCGGCGTTTGCTTTCGCAGAGCGTCCCATCGTCGTGCGGCATCGCCCAAGAGCTTGGCATAGACATCGACGAACTCCTTGCGCGTTTTTGGTTGCGCGGCTTCGAGAGCGTTGAGTACCTCGGCGTTGAGCTGCGTCGGTCGGTCGCCGTCGGTCTTGCCCGTGCGGAGCAAGCGACGGAGACGATTTGCGTAGGCACTGTCTCCCGTACCCAGCACTTGCAGCAGCGGGCCGAGGACCGGCTCGTCGTAATTCTTCGCGACCTTTTTCGCGGCTTCCAAATTCGCGGCGAGCGGCGTCATCGCCGTTTCCTTCAACTTCCGATTCGAGACGAGCCCGCGGATCGACTCCTTCTTCGTGACGTTCATTTCCCAAAACCCGAGCAGGTATTGGTCGACGCGCTTGCGCAGGTCTTCCGTCGCCGCGTCTTTCAAGCCTTCGGCGTAGTCGGCGAGCTCTTTGCGTTTGGCATCGCGGGTCTTTTCGTAATCGACCAAGAGATCGGCCGGCGGAATCATCCCGGCGATGAGGGGAAATTCCGCCGGTTCTTCGACGCTCGCGAACACTCCGTAGAGCGAGTAGTAATCGGCCGTGGGGATCGGGTCGTACTTGTGATCGTGGCAACGTGCGCAGGTGACGGCCAACCCAAGAAAGCCGCGCGTGACGACGTCGATGCGGTCGGCGATTTGCTCGACTTGGTTGTTGCCAAACCGCGGCCCCACGGTGAGCAACCCGAGCGCGGCGAGCGAAGGCGAATTCTTGTCCTTGGCGTAAAAATCGGCGGCGAGTTGCAGGCGAATGAATTCGTCGTAGGGGAGATCGTCGTTCAACGCTTTGACGACCCAGTCGCGATACGTGTACGCGAACGGGTAGCGGCGATCGTTGCCGGCGGCGACGAAATCGCGCGTGTCGGCGTAGCGAGCGACGTCGAGCCAGTGGCGCCCCCAGCGCTCGCCGTAATGAGGCGAAGCGAGGAGCTTATCGATGAGAGCGACGTAGGCTTGCTCGGCCGTGTTTTTGTTCGTCGAGGTGTAGGCGCGGACGAACTCGTCGACTTCCGCGGCCGACGGCGGGATGCCGATTAGATCGAAGTAGATCCGCCGGCACAGTACGGCGGGGTCGGCCTCCGGCGACGGCTGCAAGTTTTGTTCTGTCAGCTTGGCACCGATGAAGGCGTCGATCGGCGAGCGCGACCGGGCGGCGGCGTCGACCGCGGGAGGAACGGGCTTTGTGAGCGGCTGAAATGCCCAATGCGCTTTCGCTTGGGCAAAGATCGCGGATTGATCCCCCAACGCCGGAGCGCTCGGTTTGTCGCCTGCCGGCCAGACTGCGCCGTCGCGCACCCACTTTTCGAGTGCGGCGATGACGTTGTCGTCGAGCTTCTTCTCCGGCGGCATCTCTAAGCCTTCGTGCCGCACGGCTTCAATCAACACGCTTTCTTCCGGTCGTCCGGCGACGATCGCCGCTCCGCCGTCGCCCCCTTTCAACAATCCCTCGCGGGAATCGAGTCGCAGGCCCGACTCTTGCTTGGTCGGCCCATGACACTCGACGCAGTGTTTCACGAAGACCGGACGGACGTGCGTTTCAAAGAATTCGACCTGCGCTTTTTGCCGAGCCTTTTGATTGGGAGCGGCATCGGCGGCGAGCAGCGAACGGCTACCGGGCGACGCGGCAATGACGAATACGACCAGCAGAAATCGGCGCGACAATCGCCACCTGGAGAACGTCGTTGCGGCAAGACGAGCAAACGGCATGAAGCTTCCCATTCCGGCGGGTGAGAAAAATGTCAGAAGTATCGTTCCGGCTTTATTTTACGTCCGGCGGTGCGACGCCTTGCCGGCAGAGGATTGACGCGGCCGGAGAGGCGATTATTTGACAAAGTCGAGCGCGAAGAACCACTGCGACAGGAGGGAGGGCATGCGGAAGTGTGCGAATTAAGTCGAATTGAGGGAAAGAGTTATCGGAATTCTGGAAAACATTCTGTCGTCCGTGAGCCTGCGGGGCGAAGTCTACCAAGGTGCCTACTTTCACCTTTTTCTCGTTTTCGGCGGCGGCGTGCCATAATGGACCGGTCTAACGGCCGGGCGCCGCGGTTTGATGAGTAGTGGAAGAAATTGGATTTTGGGGCGGAGAGAATGAGTGGGATGAGCAAACGCAATCTGTTCGCGACGGTGCTGCTGTTCGTAGCGGCGGCCGCTTCGCCGGCGGCTCGGCAGGCCGCGGCCGCCGACCAAGAGTTCGTCGGCGTGCTGGCGTTGGCGATCGAAAAGGACGTCGCCGCTCAATTGCAACTCACCGAAGACCAGAAAAAGAAGCTGCTCGACGTCATCGAGCGGCGCGAAGGCGACGTGCTCGACATCGCGCTGAAGCTGCGCGGAGCGCCCCTCGCGGAACGCGAAGCCGCGCTGGCGCCGTTTCGCCGCGAATCGGAAGCGGCGGGATTGAAGATTCTCGACGACAAGCAACGCGCGCAGTTGGAGCAGGTGCGAATTCGCCGGTCGGGCGCCGCGACGTTGACGGAACAGAGCGTCGTCGACAAGTTGCAACTCAACGGCGAACAACGCACCATGTTGGCCAAGATCGACGCGGAGCGGCGCGAGCAACTCGCGCGCGTCACCGGGCAACAACACGAACTGCTGCGCAATGCCTTCGAGCAGCGCACGTTTGCATTGCTCACTCCGGAGCAGCGAGCGAAGTGGGACGAATTGGCCGGGGTCGTTTCGCCGACCGCGGCGACTGTCGACCGCGGCGACCAGGCTCCCGCCGCGGCGGCGACGCCCGGTGCCGCCGCAAAAACGACGACCGCGCCGCCCGCCGCCGCCGCGAAATCCGCCGCGGTCGATCAAGCGAACGTGAAGCTGAAGTTCAACTTTCGCTTTCAACCATGGGGCGAAGTGCTCGATTGGTTCGCCCAGCAGGCCGACTTGTCGCTCGTGATGGACGCTCCGCCCCCCGGCACGCTCAACTACAGCGACAGTCGCGAGTATACGCCGGCCGAAGCGATCGACCTGATGAACGGCGTCTTGCTGACGAAGGGCTACACGCTCGTGCGTCGCGAGCGGATGCTGATGGTCGTCAATTTGGAAGACGGCATCCCGCCGAACTTGGTGCCGTTTGTGGCGAGCGACAAACTCGACGCGCTCGGCGAGTTTGAGTTGGCGACGACGCTGTTTCGGCTCGGTCGGATGTTGCCCGAGGAAGCTCAAGCGGAAGTGCAGCGATTGCTGGGGCCTCAAGGCGCGGTCGTCGTGCTGCCGAAATCCGGTCAGATTCAAGTCACCGAGACGGCCGGCCGACTGCGGCTGGTCCGCTCCGTGCTCGAAGCGTCGGCCCAATTGCAAGCGGCCGATGCCGGCACGGTCCGCGCGTTTCAACCGATTCACGTCGGGCTCGAAGACGTGCTGCCGCTATTGCGACAACTGCTCGACATCGCCCCGGACGCCTACGCCGCGGCCGACGGCAGCGTGCGGCTCGCGGTCGATCCGTTAACCGGGAAGCTGTTGGTCGGCGGGAAGCCGGAAAAAGTCGCGCAGGTGGCGGAGATCATGCAGGCGGTCGATATTCCTGCGCCCGCCGGCAGCGGTACGGTGGAGACTCCGCAGCTTGAGGTGTACGACGTCGGCGTTTCGGATCCGGCTTCGGTTTTAGCCGTGCTGCAGACGCTGATGGCGAACTTTTCCGACGTGCGACTTACGACCGATCCGGCGACCGGCAAGTTGGTCGCCATGGCTCGTCCGGCGCAACATACCACGATTCGCGCCGTGATCGACCAGATGCAGCGCGAAGCGAGGCAGTTTGAAGTGATTCGTTTGCAGTTCGTCGACCCGTCGGCGGCCGTGACGGCGATCAACAAGCTGTTCGGCGGCACCGACGGCACGGCGGCGGCGGGAGCCCCGAAGATCGAGGCGGACTCCGTGACGCGGCAACTCATCGTGCGCGGCTCGCAAGGACAGATCGATCAGATTCGCGACTTGTTGACGAAGATGGGAGAGAACGTCGGCGACGGTCAGGACGGCTCGACGCAGACCGACCATACGAACGTCCGGATGCTGCCTCTGTCGCCGCGCACGGTTCGCTCGGCGCTGGAGCAGCTGGAAACGATTTGGCCGACCATGCGATCGAATAAAATTCGTGTCGTGATGCCGTCGGCGACGATTCCGTCGTCGTATCCCGCGGCGATCGATCGGCAGCAGGCCGTGCCGCCGGGCGGGGCGCCGGCGCAATCGCTTCCGACTGCGCCCGTTCCGCAGCCCGAGGCGAAGCCGATGAGCGCGCCGGCCGCGACGCCGGCTCCGCCGGAGAAATCAGCGCTGCGTCAAGGGGTGCGCGTGCAATCGGTCGTGCTTAGGCGCGCCGCCGGCGACGAAGCGACGGACGCCAAGCCGCAAGCGGGCGACGGAGCGCAGGGCGCGGTCGCGCGGGGCGATGCCGGCAAGAGCGGTGCGGAACCGGCTCCGATCGTCGTGGCGCCGGGGCCGGGCGGCGTGATGATCGCCAGCGAAGATATCGAGGCGCTCAATCAGTTTGAGACGTTGCTCAGCAACTTGGCGAGCCGCACGGCGACCGGCGGCAAAGAGTTCACCGTGTTCTATTTGCAGAACGCCGGAGCGGTGGCGGCGGCGGAAACGCTGGAAGCCGTGTTCGGCGGCGGGGCGACGGGCGGCGGCGGCTCGCTCTTGGGCGACCTGGCCGGAATGGCTTTAGGGGGCGGAACGAGCGGCGGCATTATGAGCGCGATGCTCGGCGGCGGAGGGGGCGGCGCGCCGTCGTCGATTCTGAGCGGCCAATCGGTGCTGATCGTGCCGGATGCGCGACTCAATGCCTTGATCGTCCAGGCGACGCCGACCGACTTGGACCTGATCGAGCAATTGCTCCGCGTCGTCGATCAACTCGACGTGCCGGAGTCGACGGTGAATCCGCGCCCGAAATTGATCCCGATTCGCAACACGGGCGCTGCGCAAATCGCCGAAATCTTGCGCGAAGTCTACGCCGATCGCCTCGCTAATTCGAGCCGGCAACGCCAGCCGTCGCCCGAGGAGTTCATGCAGATGCTCCGCGGCGGTCGCGGCGGGCAGCAAACCAATCGCAAGTCGCAGGCCGAAACGCAAAAGGTCTCGATCGGGGTCGATGCGCGAACCAATTCGTTGATCATCAGCGCGCCGCAGGCGCTCTACGAAGAGATCGAGCAACTCGTCGCGACGCTCGACCATGCCACGTCGGAATCGAATCAAGCGATCCGCGTCGTCACGTTGAAGCGGAGCAATCCGGCGACGATCCAGAAAGCTCTGACGGCGATCGTCGGCGAGAAAGTGAAGACGACGGAAAAAACGTCGACGTCGACCACGACGGGCGAAACTTCGCAGGCGGCGCAAACGTCTTCGGGCGGCCGGCCGCCGGGGATGGGAGAAGCCGAGGCTCGGCAGTTTCAAGACATGATGCGTCAGCGCATGGAAATGTTCAACAACATGCGCGGAGCGTTCGGCTCCGGCGGTGGATCGGGCGGCGGCCGCGACGGCGGCTTCGGCGGTTCACGCGGCGGCGACGATCGAGGCCGAGACGGCGGCCGCGATCGACGATGATGGCGCAACCCGCGGCGATTCGGTGACCCGTTCGTTTTTGGCGACGCCGGCGACGAAACGCCCGGCCTTGCTCGGCGGTTCCCTACTTTCCGGCCGCTTCCTTGGCGGTGATGAGGCCGTCGTTGTTGCGGTCCCAGCGAGAGAACTCCGCCGCGCGCTCGTCGTCCCACGAGGTTGCGAATTCAGCCATCGCGATTTGGCCGTCGCCGTCGGCATCGTTGCGGGTAAACCAATCCGGTAAGCCTTGCGGCAAACGCTCCAGCGGTGAGAGGAAGCGATAGGTCTTCACCGTGCCGCGCGCCGCGGGCGAACCGCTGGAAGACGATCGCGAACCGTATGAGCCGGACGACGGGTACGACGAACCGGTCGACGAGCGAGAGGAACTCGATCCGCCCGACGATCCGCCGCCGGACGAGCCTGAAGAGCCGCCGCTGCGCCCTTTCGAATAATCGGCCAATTGAGCGGCGAGTTCGTCTTTGGTCACCAAGCCGTTGCCGTCGCGATCCGCCTTTTGCGGTTCGCCGCGCATTTTGCTCCATTCGTCGCGCTGCAGGATGCCGTCTTTGTTCGTGTCGTATTGCTTAAGCAAGCCTTCGGCGTAGCGAGCTACGCGATCGTCGCCGGAATTCGACGAGGATCCGCTCGGCGACGCGCCGCCGGACGAGGAACTCCCCGGTCGCGAATTTGATCCGGATGACGTGCCGGGACTCGGAGAAGAACCGGAAGTCGCCGACATGACCACGGTGGTCGATGAACCGGGAGGAGGGCCTCGATAGCCGTAGCTGCCGCTCGGCGGCCCGCCGGAATAGCTTCCCGGAGGTCCGCCGTAGCTCGGCGGTCCGCCGCGGCCATAGTCGCCGGAGGAATAGCGGGCCTTGTAACGTTCGGCCATCTCGCCGCGCGAAACTTTCCCGTCGCGGTTCTTATCGAAGTCGAGCGGATTGCCGGAGCGCCAATCGCCCCCCTTAAGTTCTTCGGCGTTGAGCAGGCCGTCGTTGTCGCGATCGTAGCGTTTCATCGACTCTTCAACCCGCTCGACCACGCGCTCATCGTAGTTTTTGCGGATCGCATCCCAACTCTCGATGCCGCTCGCCGCGCCGAAACCCTGCACTTTGGTCGTGGTCGACGTGGATACCCCGAACGCTTGGGGGGCGGACGCGGTCGCAGAGGGCGAACCGGACGAACGATTCGATGCTGAACCGGACGAGCCGCCGCCGAAGCGGGCCTTCAGCAAGTCGTGAAGTTTGTTGTTGGGAATCGGCTTGCTGAGGTCGAGATTGTTGTCGCGAGCGAGGCTTTCGAGGAAGTATCGCGAGCGGCCGTTCATTTCGTCCGGATCGACCTGGCCGTTGTGGTTGTCGTCGAGGCGGTCGATGATCTCTTTCGGGTCGAAACGGGGCGGTCCGCCCGAGTAGCCCGGCGGCTGTCCGAAGGCCTGAGCGAGGCAAAGCAGCCACGTTCCCAAACCGATGCCGGCCGGCGACCAAGCGACGCTGGAGCGAACCTGACTTTGAATCATTTGCCCGACTCGCGATTAAACCCGGGACGCATGGTGCCGTATCAATTATCATAAATCGACCGCCGAAATGCCGCTACGTAGGGAATTCCGACAGCCGACAAAGTGGAGCGGCCGGCGGCTTACCGCGAACGAAACTTCCGCGGACCGGCGGGGTTTATTAAGCCGGAGCCTCCGACGACGTGGACGGCTCTCCGACACTTCCGCTTCCGATCACTTCTACGGGAATACTACGATGCAGCTTGTTTCTTGGCTTCGCGGCCTCCTGTTCGCGGGCGCCCTGGCGGGGCTAGTTTCCGAAGCCGCCGCCCAGCAAGACCCTCCGCGTGAGCAGCCAGGTCCCGGTGAGCGACGTGAGGGGGATCGCGGCCCCGGCGGTGATCGCGGACCGGGAGGGCGCGGCTTCGGCGGCCCCGGCGGACCAGGCGGTCAAGGCGGTGGACGCGGCGGCTTTATGGGCCGCGGTCCCGGCGGGCCCGGCGGCGGTTTCGGAGGGGGCGAACTCATGCTGCTCGCCAACGAACAGGTGCAAAAAGAACTCGAATTGATCGACGATCAAATTAAAGACTTTGAGAAGCTCCGCGAAGAACAACGAGCCAAGATGGGCGACATGTTCGGCGGTTTGCGTGATTTGCCGGAGGAAGAACGCCGCGCCAAATTCGAGGAGATGCGCGGGAAGTTAGAAACGGCGCAAAAGGAGATGCGCGAGCAGATCTACGGCGTGCTGATGCCTCATCAGGTCGACCGTCTGAAAGAGATCAATATTCAAATTCGGGGGCCGGGCGCGCTCGACGACGCGGAAGTCGCCGCGGAGTTGAAGATTACCGAAGATCAAAAGAAGCAGTTAGCCGCGGCGCGCGAAGAGGTAGGTCAAAAGATGCGCGAAATGTTCGCTAATCGCGGCGAGGGGCGCGGCGAAGACATGCGTGCGAAATTTCAGGAGATGCAGAATCAAGCGACCGAGAAACTTCTCGGAGTGCTCACGCCGGAACAGCGCGACCAATTCGAAAAGATGAAGGGGGAGAAGTTCGAATTGGATCGGTCGCAAATGTTCGGCGGATTCGGCGGACGCGGCCCGGGTGGCCCCGGTGGCCCGGGAGGCCCTGGCGGACGTCGACCGGAAGGAGACGATCGCCGGCCGGAGGGGGATCGTCGACCGGAAGGAGATCGGAGGCCGGAAGGAGATCGCACGAACCAAGAAACTTAGGCCGTGGACGAGAGGTACGTGTTAGACGTTCCTCGCCGCCCCGGTCGGAAAATGTGCGAGCGGTGCGCCGTCCGGGAGCGGCGCATCGCTCCGCCGTTTACTACCCGCCTTAAGAATCCACGCCGCTTAGTGCTCCCCGCCCCACCCCGTTCGCCCAGCCGACCGAGTTGAAATGGAAGCCGGTGAGATCCTACTGAAGCAGGGGCTGCTCACGCCCGACCAATTGCCGCGCGTCCGCGCCGCGGCGGCCCGCGACGGCGTGCGCGCCGATCAGGCCGCCGTCGACCTCGGTATCGTCAATGAAGAAAAAGCGCTGCGGGCCTTGGCCGACGCCGTCGGTTTGGAGTTTATCGATTTGGCCGAAACGCCGGTCGATCTCTCGCTGTTGCAGGGGTTCCCGCAGCGATTCATTTATCGGCAATCGTTGTTTCCCGTGCGTCGTCACAACGGCACGCTCGTCGTCGCCACGAGCGATCCGTTCGATTTGTATCCGCTGGACGAACTGGCGTCGGGCATCAATCTGCAGATTGAGCCGGTCCTCGCTTCGCGGCGCGAGCTGGCGAAGTTGATCAAGACTCACTTGGGCGTCGGCGGCGAAACGGTCGAGGGGCTGATCGCCCAATCGGCGGCCGACGACGACGAAGTCGAGTTGCTGAGCGAAATCGAGACCGACGGCTCGGAACTTTCCGAGATGGCGCAAGAAGCGTCGGTCGTGCGGTTGGTGAACGAAATCTTGCTCGAAGCCGTGGAGGCGCGGGCCAGCGACGTGCACATCGAGTCGCAGGAGTCGGGATTGCGCGTGCGCTATCGCGTCGACGGGCTATTGCAAACGCAGCCCATGCCTCCGGAGATCAGTCGTTTTCAGGCGGCGATCATCAGCCGGCTCAAGATCATGGCGCGGCTCAACATCGCCGAAAAGCGATTACCGCAAGACGGACGCATCAAACTCAAGGTTCACGGCCGCGAGGTCGACGTTCGCGTTTCCGTCATTCCGATGATCCACGGCGAAGGAATCGTCATGCGCTTGCTCGACAAGGGGCGCATGGAGTTCGAACTGCGGAAGCTCGGCATGGAGGAAGATCAGTATCAAACGTTCCGCGAACTCATCCGGCTACCGCACGGCATCATCCTCGTCACCGGGCCGACGGGCTCCGGTAAGACGACGACGCTCTACAGCGCGCTGATCGAAATCAACGACGAAGAAACGAAGATCATCACCACCGAAGATCCGGTGGAGTACCAGCTCGAGGGCATCAGCCAAATTCAGGTGCATCCGAAGATCGGCCTGACGTTCGCCGCCGGATTGCGCAGCATTTTGCGCCATGATCCCGACGTGGTGCTGATCGGCGAAATCCGCGACTTGGAAACGGCCGAGAACGCCATTCAGGCCTCGCTTACGGGGCACTTGGTGTTCAGCACGTTGCACACCAACGACGCGGCCGGCGCCTACACGCGCTTGATCGATATGGGCGTCGAGCCGTTTCTGGTCGCCGGCACGGTCGAAGCCGTGATGGCGCAGCGGCTCGTCCGGCGGCTCTGCCCCGAGTGCAAGGTGCAATATGCGCCGAAGCCGGAAGAACTTCCCCGCGATTTTCCGGTCGATCGGTTCAAGGCCGGCGGAGGCAAGCTCTACCAAAATGTCGGCTGTCGCCTCTGCCGCCAGTCCGGCTTCAGCGGACGCCTCGGCTTATTTGAACTCATGGTCACCACCGAAGGCATTCGCCAGCTCGCGCAGAATCGCGCCGGAAGTTGGAAGATCAAACAACTGGCGGTCTCCGAGGGGATGCGCACGCTGCGCGAAGACGGCTGGAAGAAGGTGCTTGAAGGTCGTACGACGATCGATGAGGTCGTGCGCGTGACGAAAGCCGAAATCCCCGCTTAAGAACGGCCGGCCGATGGTCCGCCGTCTGTGAAGGCCTGTTCCACTGCGATGGATATGGACGCAGAACAAGATACCAATGCCCGAATTTGCCTACATCGCGCGTGACGTCGGCGGCCGTAAGGTCGCCGGTAAGCTTTCGGCCGGAACTCAGGCCGAGGCCCTCGCGCTGTTGAGCGGGCAGCAATTGTTTCCCCTCAGCGTCGAGGCCGATGCGGCGACGGTGCGCGCCGGCCGCGGTCGCAAGGTAAAAACGGCGTTGCTCACGACGTTCTACGGGCAACTCGCGGATTTGCTCCGCTCGGGCGTTCCCCTGTTGAGGGCTCTCGAAGTTTTGCGCAAGCAGGCCTCGCAACCGGCGCTCGTCGAAGTGCTGGCGCGGGTGCAAGACGACGTGAAAGACGGCAAACCGCTCGCCGAAGCGTTTGCGCGGCATCCGCGGGTGTTCGGCGACATGGCCGTAAGCATGGTGCGCGCCGGAACGGAAGGCGGGTTCTTGGAAGAGGCGCTCGAACGCGTCGCCGAGTTTACGGAAAAACAAGACGAGTTGCGCGGCCGGACGCAAGGTGCGTTGGCCTACCCGGTGTTCCTCGGCGTCGTCGGCGCGGCCGTCGTCGCCGTGCTGCTGGTGTTTTTCGTGCCGAAGTTCGAGGGGCTGTTCGCGCGGCTCCGCCAGCGCGGCGAATTGCCTGCGATGACGGATTGGCTGTTGGCGTTCAGCGGCTTCCTGCGCGGCTGGTGGTTGCCGTTGTTCATCGTCGCGGCGGCGCTCGGCACCTGGCTGTGGATGCAGCTCAAAACCGACGCCGGCCGGCTGAAGCTTGATCAATGGAAACTTAAGATCCCGATGGTCTCGCCGATCTTCATCAACTTCGCCGTGGCGCGATTCTGCCGGGTGCTGGGAACGATGTTGCACAACGGCGTGCCGATTCTCCGGTCGCTGGAAATTAGCGCATCGGCGACCGGCAATAAAGTGCTCGCCGCCGCCGTGGGAAAGGCGTCGGAAAACATTTCCGCCGGCCAATCGCTCGCCAAGCCGCTGGCGGCCGGAGGATTCTTTCCGCCGGCGGTGGTGGAAATGATCGCCGTCGCCGAAGAATCGGCTACGCTCGATACGGTCTTGGTCCGCATCGCCGACGGGTTGGAACGCCGCACTTGGCGACAGCTCGACCTGTTCGTGCGGTTGCTGGAACCGCTGATGCTGCTGCTTTTGGCTCTGGTCGTGTTGTTCTTGGCCGTGGCGCTTTTGATGCCGGTGATTAAAATGAGTTCCGCGATTTAACGTTCGACCCAACCTTGGGAGATTCGTCGATGTCTTGCTCCGTTCGCCGACCGTCCGATCGTCGTTTCCGCCGCCGCCCGCGCGCCGGCTTCACGCTGATGGAAGTGTTGCTCGTGTTGGCCATTCTGGTGATCCTCGGCTCGCTGGCCGCCGTGTCGTTTCGCGGCGTGATGGGCGACGCCGACGTGAAAGCGGCGAAGAGTCAGATCGGGTTGTTTAAGACCCCGGTCGATTATTACCAGCAGACTTTCAAACAATGGCCGTCGTCGTTGCAGGCGCTTGTGTCGCCGCCCCCGGAAGTCGATCAGGTGAAGTGGCAAAACACGATCGCTCCGATGTATCAATCCGGAACGATTCCGAAAGACCCCTGGGGCAACGACTATCAGTTTGCGGCGCCGGGCACGCACAACCCGAACGGCGTCGATATCTGGTCGAACGGCCCCGACGGCGTCCCGGGGACGGCCGACGACGTGGGAAATTGGGATTAGCGATGAAGCGGGAAGCGGGAAGTCGGAACGGGGAAAGACGACTCGGTCGCGAGGCGTTTGCCCTGCGAAGGGGCTCGTCGCAACCGCCCGCTTCCGAATTTCTGCTTTCTCGGCCGCGCCGTGCCTTCACGTTGCTCGAAACAATGCTGGTGCTGGCGCTGTTCGTCGTCGTGAGCGCGTTGGCTTGGCCGCAGTTGAGCAAACCGTTCGAAGCGCAGCATCTGCGCAAGTCGGCCGATCAACTGCACGCCGATCTTACGCGAGCCCGCGCCACGGCGATTCGGACCGGCTGCACGCAGCAGTTCACAATCACCTCGTCGACGACGGTCGACGACGGTCGCGGCGCCCTGCCTGTCGTACGCTCGTCGTACCACATTGCGCCCGTGACGGACGCGATGGCCGGGAATTCCTCGGCCGGGTTCGATCCGATGTTCAGCGACCCGCTCGCCGCGGCCGGGCAGACTTATAGCTTGCCTGAGGGCATTACATTGGCCGCCGTCGAAGCCGTCGACGACGTGTCGCCGGCTCCGCAGGCCGGCGGGTTCTCGCTGCCGCCTGCGCCGACCGACGGAGCGTCGACGACGTCGACCGTGTTTTTTCATCCCGACGGTACCACTTCATCGGCGAGATTTACGCTCGTCAACGAGCAAGGTCTCATGGTCCGCGTCGAGCTGCGCGGGCTGACCGGCGTCGTCGCGAAGAGCGACGTGCTCACGTCGGAGTCGTCGCCATGATCGACTCGCCGGCATTGTCGCGTCGCGTCGCTCGGCTTCGAGGCCGGCGCGGATTTACGTTGCTCGAAGTCCTGCTGGCTCTCGCTATTTTGGTCGGCAGTTTGGCGACGATCGGCGAACTGACGCGCATCGGAATGAGTTACGCTCATCGAGCCGCGGCGATGGCCGAAGCGCAGCTCTATTGCGAGAGCAAATTGGCCGAAATCACCGCGGGCATCGTCGCTCCCGCCGCGACGTCGTCGGCTCCGCTCGACGTCGATCAAGCTTGGCTGTACAGCGTCGCCGTCGAGCCGACGGTCGATACGTCGCTCTTGGCCGTGCGCGTGACCGTCGTTGAAAATCTGCCGCCTCAGCAGGGCCCGGTCGAATTCTCGCTCACGCGTTGGATGGTCGATCCGCAGACGGCGGCCGCCGCGGAAGCCGAGGCGGCCGCCCAAGAAAGTAGCGGAGCGACTACGCCATGAGTCGCCCTCGTCGTCGCGGCGGTTATACGCTGCTTGAAGTCCTGTTAGTACTTTTGATCACGTCGGTTCTGGTCACGGCCGTGGCCGCGGCGATCAACATCTATCTGCGCGCCGTCGAAGCCGGACGTGCGGAAGTCGAGCAAGCTCAGTTGGCCCGAGCGCTGCTACGGCGCATTGCCGACGATCTCCGCTCGGCGGTTCCGATCGTCGTCGATAGCTCGGGCGGCGAATCCCTTTCTTCGTCGGCGGCCGCTGCGGCCACGTCGGCCTCGCAGGCCGGAGCGGCGGCGTCGGCCGGCGGCGGTTCGACGAGCGGCGGCTCCGGCGGCGGAACGTCGAGCACCGGCGGCACGAGCGGCGTCACCAATATCACCGGCTCGACGGGCGTGACGAACATCGGCGGCTCAAGCGGCACCGGTTCGAGCGGTGCGAGCTCCGGGAGCGGTTCATCGGCGGGGCGCAGTTCCGGCGGAACATCCGGCGGTTCGTCGGCCGGCTCCTCCGGCGGCGCTTCCTCAGGAACGTCGTCGTCGGGTGCAGGGTCCGTGGGCGGTTCGAATTCAAATTCCGGCTCGACTTCCGAGGATTCGACGGGAGAAGAGGAGGCAGTCGCCGCGCCTCCTCTGGGCGTTTATGGAAGCCAGTCTGATCTGCAGATCGACGTGAGCCGGTTGCCGCGCACGGATCGCATCGACTCGCTCACGGGAATGATTCCGCCGACCGATGCCGCTTCGGCCGGCGACCCGCCGAGCGATGTGAAGACCGTTTCGTACTACATCTCCGCCGCCGGCACGGCGTATTACGCTGCGGACGATCCCGCTGCGGCCGCCGGTTTGGCACCGGCCGGCGGTCTGATACGTCGTCAAGTCGATCGCTCGATCGTCAATTTCGAGACGCTCAACGGCGGTGCGGCGACCGATACGAACGAGCAGGTGTTGGCTCCTGAGGCGACGGCGATCGAGTTCCGTTATTTCGACGGCACCGAATGGCTCACCTCTTGGGACTCGTCGGACAGGCAAGCCGTGCCGGTGGCCGTGGAGATCGTGCTGACGATGCGCACGACGCCGCCGACGGACGCCGTCGGCTCGACGCTTTTGCTCGGTGCCGGAGGCCTGCCGGAAGAAAACACCTATCGACTTCTGGTGCACTTGCCGGCCGGGCAGGCTTCGACGGCCGGCGCCGCGGCTCTAGAAGAGGCAATGTCGTCGTCGACGGAGGCCGCGCCATGAGCACCGCGTTGGCGGGTGGTTCGTCGCCGCGTCCGGGAGTCGCCCTGGTCGTCGTGTTGGTCGTCGTAGCGCTCTTATCGTACGCCGCCTACGCCTACACGGAAATGATGTACGCCGAGCAACTCGCCGCCGATGCTCACGGGCAAGCGTTACAAGCCCGCGTCGTCTGCGATAGCGCCGTGGAAAAGTTGATGTTGTTGTTGTCGCTGGATTCGCTCTCGCTGCGCGACCGCGGCGGGGTGTACGACAATCCGGCGGAACTGCAGGGGATTCCCGTCGTCGACGGCGCCGTCGCCGCCGAGCGTGCTCGCTTTACCGTGATTGCGCCGCTCTACGAGCCCGATGCACCGACGGCCCTCCGTTACGGATTGGAAGACGAATCGGCCAAGCTGAACCTGAACGCCCTGCTCTCTCAACACGAAGACGAGACGGAACAGCGGACGCGCTTGATGGGCGTTCCCGGAATGTCGGAGACGACGGCGGATTCCATTCTCGATTGGCTCGACGAGGACGCGGAGCCGCGCGAGTTTGGGGCCGAGGCCGACTATTATTCCGGCCTTGCTCCTGCTTACGCGCCCAAGAACGGCTCGTTCGATACGCTCGAAGAACTACTCCTCGTGCAAGGGGTGACGCCGCAATTGCTATTTGGGCTCGACGCCAACCGCAACGGCATCGTCGACGGCGCGGAGGCCGATGCGCTGTTGCCCGAAGGCGTCGACAACGCCGACGGCTCTTTCGACCGGGGTTGGCTCGGCTATCTCACGCTTTACAGCGGCGAAGCCAATCGCAGCGCCGACGGATCTCCGAAGATCAATATCAACGGCGACGATCTCGAAACGTTGTACTCGGAGTTGCAAGCGCTGGCGCAGCCCGACTTGGCGAACTTCGTCGTGCTCTATCGTCAGAGCGGGCCGTATACCGGCAGCGGTTCGGCGCTCCCCGCCTCGGCCGCGTCGATGGATTTTACGAAGGAGGCTCGCTACACGTTTTCCACCGTGCTTGATCTGATCGGCTCGAAGACGAGCATCACTCTGGCGGGCACGACGCGGAGCGTCAATTCTCCGCTGGCGAACGACGCGGTGCAGCTAGGCACGACGCTTCCGTTGGCCATGGACCGCCTGACGACGTCGGCGGACGAAGTCGTCCGCGGCAGGTTGAACCTCAACCAGGCGGCGCGACAGCTTCTCATATCGATCCCCGGCCTCACCGAAGAGCAGGTCGATCAGATCATAGCCATGCGCTATCCCGAGCCGAGCGAAGAGATGCCCGGCTCGGAATATTCGACCTGGATCTTTACGCAAGGGATCGTCACGCTCGACGAGATGAAGACCATCTTCCCGCTGGTTTCTGCCCAAGGCGCGGTCTACCGCGCTCAGATTGTCGGTTATTACGAGCAATCCGGCCCGGCGGCTCGGGTGGAAGTCGTGCTCGACGCTACCGGGACCACCCCGCGGCGATTACTCTGGAGAGAGATCTCACACTTGGGACGCGGCTTTCCGACCGCGGTCTTAGGCGCCTCGGGCCCTTAGTCGTGGTTGCCGGAATTCTCAGCAGCTTTCAAAGCCATGCCGACTCTCGTTGCCGTCGATTGGGATGTTCGCGAAGCTCGCGTCGCCGCAGTTGCGTTGCGCGGCGGTCGCGCGCGCCTTGATCATGTTTTTCGCGTCGCCTGGCCCGGTGCCGCGACTTTCGACGCCGAAGCGACGGCTCAACGCGGCGCGGCGCTGAAGGCGGCGCTTGAGTCGCGCGGCCTGGCGAAGAGCGACGCCGTCGTCACGATCGGCCGCGCCGTCGTCGAACTGAAGCAACTTTCGCTGCCTCCGGCACCCGACGCCGAACTTCCCGACATGGTGCGGTTTCTCGCGCAGCGCGAGTTTCATTCGTTCGGGCCTGAGTGGCTGCTCGACTTCTTGCCGACGCCCGCCGAGGCGGGGGAACCTCGCATCGTGCTGGCGGCGACCGTCGATCCGTCGTCCGCCGCGCAAGTCAAGCAGGTCGTGGAAGCCGCCGGGTTGCGTTTGAAACGCCTGGAGTTGCGGCCGTGCGCCGCGGCATCGCTCACGCTGCGGCGCGTCGGCGGCGACGGCGAGCCGCGCCTGCTGGTGGATCCCGGGGCGGAAGAAGTCGAGGTGACCGCGCTGGCCGGGACCAATGTCGTGCTGCTGCGCAGCGCACGCATGCCTACGGATCCGACGTCGAGCGACTACCGCCGCGCCCTCACCGCGGAACTGAAACGCACGCTCGCTTCGGTGCACCATCAATTGGCAGGTCGGCGCGTCGCGGCGATCGAACTTTGCGGCTCGGCCGCCGATTGGAACGCACCGGCCGCGCAACTCTCCGCCGATCTCGGCGTTTCGGTCGACGTCGTCGATGCTTGGAATCCGCTCCCCGCGAATCTGGAAGCGGAGGCAGGCATCGAGACGAGCGGCCGGTTCGCCGCCGTACTCGGTGCGCTGGCCGACGAAGCCGGGCAGCGCGCGCCGCAAATCGATTTTTTGAACCCTCGGCGGGCGCCGGAACCGCCGAATCGGCGCAAGCAAGCGATCGTCGGCGCGTTCGCTGCGACCGTGGTGTTCGCTTTAGTGTGGCTCGTCGTGCAGTGGCGGTTCGCCCAGCTCGACGAAGAAATCGCCGAGTTGAAAAAGCAGTCGAACGCTCTAACGCCGATCGTTAAGTCGTCGCAAGCGCTGGAGAAGCGGGCCGACGAAATTGACGCTTGGCGGCGTTCCGACGTCGTGTGGTTGAGCGAACTGGAGCGAACGTCGAAGCTCGCGCCGTCTAACCAACAAGTTCAGCTGACGATGCTCCGGTTGTCGACCTCTCCGCAGGGAGGAGAGGTGCAGTTGACCGGAGTCGTCACTGAGCCGAGCGTCGTCGACGAACTGGAGCAAAAGCTTCGTGATGCAAGGCACGCCGTCGAAGGCAAGGGGCGCCGGCAAGACGGCGCTCTGCCGAAATATCCCTGGCGCTTTCAGTCCAACGTCGTCGTGAAGCCCGCCGCGACGGCGACCGGCACTCGGCCGGTCGCGCAAGGAGGCCGCTGATGGCATTGTCGCAACGAGAGCAGCGTTTGGCGGCGGCCGTCGCGGCGCTTGCCGTCTTGCTCGTCGTCTGGTTCGGCGTATTGACCTACCGTGAAGCCGTCGACCGGCGGGAACAAGCTCGCCACGCCGCGATGAAGGAGCTGACGGACAAACAGCAGGCTCTATTGCGGGCGGCGCGGGCCAATGATCGCCTTGCCGCTTTCGATTCGCAATCATTGCCGCGCGATCGAGAGATGGCTCGCTCGCTCTATCAAAACTGGTTAGTTGCGGAGTTGAATCGCCTGCGTTTGAAGCAAGTGACCGTCGAACCGGGACGCGGGACGCAGCTGCGCGACGTCTATACGAAGCTTCCCTTCACGGTGCGGGCTCGCGGTTCGCTTGAGCAAGTGACTCGCTGGCTGGCCGCTTTTTATCGGGCCGACCATTTGCAGCAGATTCGCGATCTGACGCTGACTCCGCTCGCCGAGGGTGGCGAGTTACAGTTGACGGCGACGATCGAATCGCTCTCGTTGGGAGACGCTTCGCGCCGCGACGCTCTTAGCACTAAGTCGAGCGAGCGGGTTTCCGAGAAGACGGCGGGCGATGCGGTCGCCGCGATCGTCGAACGGAATTTGTTCGCGCCCTATATTCCGCCCCCTCCTCCGCCGCGACCCCGCGAGACCACGGTCGCCGCGCCTCCGCCTCCGCCGGCATTCGATCCGGCCAAACATACTTATCTGACGTCGATCATCGAGGTCGATTCGCGTCCGCAGGCTTGGCTCAATGTGCGGCCGACAAAGCAGACGCTTCGTCTATTCGTGGGGGACGGAATCACCGTCGGCAAGTTTAGCGGCAAACTGGTCCGCATCGCGGATAAGGAAATTGAGATCGAGTCCGACGGCAAACGCCGCGTCGTCGCGCTGGGAAAGAGTCTCGATCAGGCCGTCGAACTCCCGGCGGCGGGCACCTAAACGCGGCGCCGCCGGTTGAGCTGCTATTGCGAGGCCCAATGCGGCCTGCCGGCGCTTGCGATGCCGGCGAGCAGGCACAGCCTTTTTCTTCTTTCGGGAAGGAAAACCTACAGCCGCCGGCGGGGTTTACCGATAGATGGGCGACGAAGCACGTGCGCAGGCACTGCGCTTCTACGATTGACCGGCGGGGGGGCATTCCCGCTTTGCGACAATCGCCGTGAGAACTTCGAGATTTCGCCGACGGACTAGCGCACGGACGTGTTTGGTCGTCCTTTGCTGCGCGAACCTCGTCTATGGACAGCCCCCGGGCGGCTTCGCGCCGGCGGCGGCGAGCTATCAGGCGTATTCGCTGCGCTACGCAAACGCCGAGCAAGTCAAGCCGCAACTCGAGCGGCTGCTCGCGGGCACAGAAGCGGCGGAGATCGTCGCCGACGCCGCGACGAATCGTCTGTTTGTCGGCGGGACCGCGACCGCTCAGGCCCTCGTAGCTCAGTCGCTCAACGCTCTCGATCAGCCGACTGCATCACCGCAGCCGCAGCCGAACGTCGCGACTCCGGCCGCCGCGCCCACAACCATCGCGGCTTATACCCTTCCCGGTGTGCCTTCGGAAGCCTTGGCCGCGGAACTGCAGCAACGCTTTGGGCCGCTCGGAGCGCGCGCCGCTAGCGATCCGCGAACCGGTCAGGTGCTCGTCGTCAGCACCGCAGACGTGCAACGTCAAGTGGCGAGCCATGTCATGGCTCGCAGTGCGTCGGCCGCATCACCACCGTCACCGACTTCCTCGGCCGGCGTGCCGGCGAAGTCGAATGAAATTGCCACACGGCGTGTAGCGCTGAGTCGCGCGGACTGGCCCGAAATCGAATCGCGCTTACGCGCACTTTACGGTGCGCGGCTTGCGTCGACGAGCGAGGCCGAGGGCGGCGTTCGTGCTCGACTCTCGCTCGCGGGAACCGAACCTCTCGACATCGTGCATCGCCCGACGTCGCGCGAAGTCGAGGTGTTCGGGCGCGCGTCGGCCGTCGAAGCGGCGGCCCGGCTGATCATCGCCCTTGATCGTGGCCAAGGGGACGGCAAACAGCACGTCGTGCCGCTTCGCGCCGCCGATCAGGAATCAATCCGCCGGGCGATGACGGTGTCGCATCGTTTGGCCGACGCCGGTCCATCGACGAATCCGACTGATACCGCCGGTCCCGTCCTGCCGCGCGCCGTGCCGCTCGTCGGTCAGATGTTTCAGACGGTCGCGCAAGCACAGCCGCCGGTCGTCCCGGCGGCTCCGGCCGTTCAAGCCGCACCGGGTGCAAATCGCCCGCCGGTGAACCAACCGGGCGTCGCGGCACCCCCGGCCGGCCAAGCAGTCGCGCCCGGTATCGATCCCAACGTCGCCGCCGCGGCCGCGGCGCAAGCTTCGGTCGCCGGGCTTGTAGGGCCCGTGCAGATCGAATACCTCGACGGGCTCGATGTGCTCGTCGTCAGCGGCAACGACCGAGACGTCGAACGCGTGCTCAAGATCATCGAAGACATTGAAAAGCTCAGCGTCGACACGCAGCCGACGATCGAAGTCGTCAACCTCGAACACGTGTCGGGCGAGGCCCTGGCCGCGATCGTGTCGCAGATCTACACGTCGGTTCTATCGTCGCGGCAAGGAAGCGTGAGCATCACGGCGCTGGTGAAGCCGAACGCCCTGTTGCTCATCGGTCGCGGCGAAAGCGTGCAGGCCGTGAAGGAACTGATTACGAAGCTCGATCAACCGGTCGAGCCGCAATCGCAATTCGCCGTATTTCCGTTGAAGTATGCCTCGGCGGCGACCGTCCAGGCGACATTGCAGAACTTCTTCGGCGAACGACCCGGTCTCGGTCCGAAGGTGCAGGCCATCGCCGACATTCGCAGTAATTCGCTGATCGTGCGGGCAGGCCCACGCGACCTTGTCGAAGCGGGGGAATTGATCAAGCGACTCGACGTCGCCGGCGGCGAAGCCGAGAACGAACTACGCGTATTTCATCTCACCAACGCCTTGGCCGACGAACTCGCGCCCGTGCTGCAGGAGGCCGTGAACACCCAACTTGGCGGCGCCGCGAATGCGGGCGCAGGCGGAAATGCACTGCAGTCGCTCATCAACCCTGGAGCGACGACGACCCCATCGACCACGGCGCCTGCGACCCCCGGGGCGCGCGCGGCCACGCTCAAATTCTCGACGATCGACTCCGAAGGTCACAAACAATATCGCTCGGGCATCCTGACCGAAGTGCGGATCACGGCCGATGCCCGCGCGAATTCGATCGTCGTTTCGGCTCCGGCCGACGCCATGGAATTGATCGCCGCTCTCATCAAGCAGCTCGATGAAGTGCCGGCGGCGAGAGCACAGATCAAAGTGTTCACGATCGTCAATGGCGACGCTTCCGCGCTCGTCGAAATGCTGAACGCGCTGTTTGGTCGCACGACTTCGACGGCCGGGGGCGGCTTTGGCGCACTCGGGGCCGCGGCCCAACAGCAACAATCGCAAAACCTGCTCGTTCCGCTCCGGTTTTCGGTCGATCAGCGCACGAATAGCATCATCGCCTCCGGCAGCGAAGAAGACCTGACGGTCGTGGAGGCGATCCTGCTGCGGCTCGACGACAGCGACATTCGTCAGCGGCAGAGCATCGTCTACCGCTTAAAAAATGCGCCTGCGGCCGACGTCGCCACCGCGATCAACGAGTTTCTGCGCAGCGAACGGGAAGTGCAGCAGGTGACGCCCGGTTTGATCAGTCCGTTTGAACAAATCGAGCGCGAAGTCGTGGTGGTACCGGAGCCGGTGAGCAACAGTCTCATCGTGAGCAGTACGCCGCGCTACTTCGAGGAGATCCGCAAGCTCGTGGAAGACATCGATCGTCGGCCGCCGATGGTGATGATCCAGGTGTTGATCGCGGAAGTCTCGCTCAACAACACCGACGAATTCGGCGTCGAAGTCGGATTGCAAGATTCGATCCTTTTCGATCGTAGTTTACTGGGCGACATTGTGACGATTACTCAGTCGACGCAAACGCCGCAAGGCAACACGGTCGTGACGACGACGAATCAAAACGTGGTCGCCGCAACGAATACGCCCGGCTACGCCTTCAACAACGCGCCGCTCGGCAACAGCGGCGCCACCAACGCGCTGGCCAACTCCGGTCGTGTGGGCTCGCAAGGGTTGACGAATTTCGCCGTCGGTCGCACGAACGCCGACCTCGGGTTCGGCGGGTTGGTGCTTTCGGCCTCGAGCGAGAGCGTGAGCGTATTGATCCGAGCCTTGCAGGAAAGTCGCCGGCTCGACGTGCTCAGCCGTCCGCAGGTGATGACGCTCGACAACCAGCCGGCGTTCGTGCAGGTCGGCTCGCGAGTGCCGCGCGTGCAAGGCGTGACCATTAACCAGACAGGACAGGTGAACAACGTCGTCGACGTCAACGTCGGCTTGATTCTGGGCGTCACGCCGAGGATTAGCCCCGATGGTTTGGTCGTGATGGAAATCGACGCGGAGAAGTCGGCCCTCGGACCGGAAATCGAAGGTGTGCCGATCAGCGTTTCGGCGACCGGAGAAGTCGTTCGTCAGCCGCTCATTAATACGACGACGGCCCAAACGACCGTGAGCGCGATGAACGGGCAGACCGTCGTGCTCGGCGGCTTGATCACCAAGGCCCACAGCGTCGTCAAGCGCCGCGTTCCCTACCTTTCCGATATTCCGATTCTCGGCAACCTATTTCGCTACGACAACGACTCCAGCGAGCGCACGGAACTCTTGATCATCATGACGCCCCACATCGTGAAAGATGAACGCGATGCGACGCGGTTGCGACAAGTGGAGTCGGCCCGAATGTCGTGGTGCTTGGGCGACGTAAAATCGTTGATGGGCAATGCGGGCCTGTACTCGCGCGACGATATCTTCAGCGAAGACGAGACGATGGTGATCTATCCGGACGTCTCACCCACGGGCGAACTGGTTCCGAGCGTGCCCGACGTATCGTCGCCGATCGAAGGGCCGAGCCCGACGCCGCCCGCGGTACCGATGCCGCCGATGCCGAACCCGCCCGCCGGCGCACCGGAGGCGCCGGCGAAGCTGCCCGCGGCCGAGGTGCCGCAAGCCGACCAGTTGCCCGATGCGAGCCCGCAAAGTTCGGTCGCGCCGATTCCAGTCGACCAAGCCGCACAGACACAGATGTTTCCGCCTCCCGGCGAAACGCCGCCGCAGGTGTCAGGCTATCCGAGTCCGCCGCATTCGCCGCCGCCGAATACTCCACTGGTGGTTCCCGCTCAGTATTACATGCCGACCGACCCCGCCTCGACGCAAGGAGTCGCCCGCTGATGATCACCGCGTTCCGCAACTCGTCGAGGCTAGGCTTAGCGGCGGCGTTTTTCGTCGCGCTTGCGGCCGGCTGCACGGAATTCAATTTCGATTTGAACAAGGGAATTCCTTGGGGGGCCGGAAAAGACGGCGAACTTGCGGCCCCGATGAAGGTCGTGGCCGTGTGGACCGACACGGTGATGAGCCAGGGCATGGCGGCCTCGACGCGGGGCTTCGGCGGTCGACTGATGTTTTATGCCGTCGACGGCGGCAAGCCGGTCAAAGTGCGCGGCACGCTGATCGTGTATGCGTTTGATGAAACCGGCCGCGATGTCGAAGCGACGAAGCCGGACCGCAAGTATGTTTTTACGCCGGAGCAGTTCGAAAAGCATTACAGCAAGTCGCCGCTGGGGCATTCCTACAGCGTTTGGCTGCCGTGGGACGCCGCAGGCGGGCCGCTTCGCGAAATCAGCCTCGTGGTGAAATTCCAACCGGAGAACGGAGCCGGCGTGATCGGAGAGCCTGCGAAGCAGCATTTGCCGGGAGCGCGCGAGAGCAACCCGACTTTGCTCCTGGACCAAGCGGCGAGCCGCGCGGCACCGGCGCCGGGGGCTCTCGCCGCGGCTGCGGCGAGCTCACAAGCGGTGCAGTTGGCTAACTACGAGCAATCGAACAACGACGCAACACGAACGGCATACTCGGAACCATCGCCGACCGCGACGAACAATGCACGGCGAATGACCACGACGACGATTGCGCTGCCGAACCAGCCGGCACAGCGACGAAGTTCGGCGCTCACGCAAGCGGTACGCGGCGACGGCCGATCACTAGTCGGGGACGCTACCGAGGCAAAACCCCCGCAGGAGGAACGGCCGGGGGCGACGCCGCAGGCGGTTGCGCTTCCGGGGGCGGCAGCTTCGGCGGCGCCGCAGACGACGTCAGCTCATTTCGGACCGAGTCGACTCCGGCCTCTAGGAGGGCCAATTGCTCGGCTAGAGCGCGATCATGCTCCGTGGGGACGACCCCGCTTAGAATCGCCGTCCGCCCCTCCATCCTCACCGTAATGTCGCCCAGCTTGTTCAACCGCGGCGAGGTAAACCGCGACTGAAGCAACGTGCCGGTGTAAACCGGCTGCGACGGAGTGAAATCGAACCCGACGGTCGTCTCGACACGCGGCTGCGTGCGGCGCGAGTTGCGGGAATTGCCGCTTTGTCGATTCGCATTTTGCGCGTCGCTATTGTTCCCGCGGTTTTGTTGGCTGAACGCGGCGAGGGTCGACATCTGGCTCATAAAGTTGCGGGCGTCGGAACTATCGGAGCCGACGAACTGGCCGGGCTGCCGCGCTCCGCGGATGAACCGTTCGCTGCCGGTGATTTGTCCGGCGGTGCTGTCGCCGCGCGAGGTGGTCCCAGCAACACCGCCGCCCGCGCCCATTCCGACGCCTCCGAACCCGGCCGGCATTCCGCTCGCTCCTGTGCCGCCGAAGCCGCTGCTCCGCGGAGTGAAGCTGGAGCCCATCGAGCGGCTGCCGAATGCGCCGCTCGACGACTGAGCCGAGGCTTCAGCGCAGAAAACTAACGACGAGAGGCCAAGAATGACAAGAGTCGGCCGAATAAGAAGCTGTTTCATGAGCGAAGCTCGCAGCAGACGTTGCTAGTTCGGTAAAGCCCGACCTGTCGCTTCCTGAAACAAACGGCGACGACACTCAGTATACTACAATCGCCAAGGTCGGAAAAAACCGCCGAAATTGACGTCGTTGATTCCGTTCGATCCAGCGCCGGTTTCATGCGGCGTGCCGTAACGTCGGAGCTTCTTTATGTATCGACGAAATATCCTCGCGCTCGCCGCTTGCTTCCTCTCTCTAACGATCGTAACGAGCGAGCGCGCCCGCGGGCAGGCATCGGAGGAGATCGCGGCGACGAAACCGGCGGTGGTCGGAGCGAACGGGCGCGCGGAATTTGCCCGCTTGTTACCGCCGGAAACTTTGGCCTACGTCCGCGTCGTCGATGCGCCAAAAGTGCGGGCCGATTGGTGGGAAACGGCCGCCGGCCAAATGGCGCAAGATCCCCAATTCAAACCGCTCTGGGATCAGCTCTTCGCGGCTTTAGAAAAGGCGTTTGAGCCGGCCAAAGAGAAAGTCGGACTGTCGATCAACGAATTGATCACCTTGCCGCGAGGAGAGCTTGGTTTCGCCGTCGTGCCCGTCACCGGCGCGCCTCCGGCCGTGCTGCTGTTCGTCGAAGCTCCGGAAAATGATCGCAGCGTCGACACGTTGATCGAACGCGGTCGAGCGACGGCGCTTGAAGGGGGCTGGATTGAAGAGTCGGAACAAGTCGGCGACGTCAAACTGACGATTCTGCGGCGCGGGGCGGGCAAAACGGAAAAGGTCATTTACTTGCGACACCAAGGCGTGTTGGTGATCAGCACCGACATCGACGCTTGTAAAAAGCTGATTTCGCTGTGGACCGGCGCGGAAGTCGGCACTCTGGCCGAGCAGCCGGCCTTTACGACGCTCGACCGCTTGATCGGTCGCGCCGAAGGAGCGCCGGCGCAAATTTCTTGGTTCATCGACCCGATCAATTTGTTTCGCGCATTGGCCGAGGGCAACGTTTCGGCGCAGGTCGGGTTGGCGATGCTGCCCGCCTTGGGACTCGACGGATTGACGGCTCTGGGCGGGAGTTTCACGTTCAACCGCGGGCCGTTTGAGATCATCGGCCAAGCGTATCTCTTGCTCGACGTGCCGCGCGCGGGCGTGCTGGAGTTGATCGCGCTGCAACCCACGAAAACGGAGCCGGAGGCGTGGGTGTTTGAAGAGGTTGCGGCGTATCATACGTTTACCTGGGACGTCGAACGCACCTACTACAAATTGAAATCGATCATCGATAGTTTCGCGGGCGAAGGCAGCTTCGGGCGACGGGTGCGAGAAGCGGCGATCAAAGAAGTCGACGTCGACATTGAGGCCGATCTGTTGCCGCAACTCGACGGTCGCGCCTCCGCTCTGGTTTGGATCGAGCAACCGGTCTCGATTATGAGCCGTTGCCAGCTGTGGGGGATTCATTTAAAGGACGGCAAGAAGTTTCAGCCGGTGTTTGATAAGTTCGTCGCCAAGTTAGGCGACAAGCTGGAAAAAAAGAGTTACGCGGGCACCACTTATTACCAAGCCGCGCGACGCGAGGAGCGAAAGGCCGGACCGAACGCCGTGGAAATCCGAGTGGGTCCCGGACCGCGCGTTACGCTCTGTCTTGTCGACGATTGCCTGCTCATCGGTGACGGCTCCAGCGTGATGGAGAAGGCGCTGGCGACTGCGGGCGGCGGCGCGGGTCGCCTCGGCTCGTCGCTCGAGTACAAACTCATCCTCGCGAAAGCGAAACGCTACGCGGGGGAACAAGGAACGGGCTACTTCGGTTTCACTCGGCCGGATGAAGAAATTCGCTATCTGCACGGTCTCGCGGTGAACGAGCGAACTCAGGAACAACTTGCACGCGGCGCAGAGAAAAACGCCTTCTTTCGCGACGTTCAGCAGGCGCTCGCCGATCGTCCGCTCCCGTCCGTCGAGGTGCTCCAGCGATACTACGCCCCCGGTGGTACGATCATCGTCGATGAACCGACCGGCGTGCGCTATCTTGCGTTCGTCCTACGACGCGACGGCGAAAATAAATGATTCGCGTGATTCCGGATCGATCGACTATCAAAGGATCTCGCGCGGCTCGGCATTCATCGCTTTAAGCGCTTCGCAGTATTTCACTCCGCACATCTTTCCGCGATACACGGCCAGCGCTTCCTTCGTCGCCTGGGCCGGCTCCGGACTCTGCGGGTCGTAAACGGCGTCGCGCACCAAGGCCATGTACTTGCCGAGCCATTCGCTTGCTCGGGCGTAAACGTCGCTCACGTCGACGAACGTATCCGGTTCGAATCCGATGGTGTGACGAGGCCCGTTGTCGTAGAGATAGATGCGGCGCGGAGGGCGATACTTCGGCGCGTCGACCAGGGCTGCGGCGTTCCGCAGCGCAATGGAACTCAACTGTGACGCTGCGACATGATCGTCGTGGTGATCTTGACGCCAGAGAATCAAGGCGACGTCGACCTGGAGATCGGCGATCGCCGCGGCGACCGCTTTCTTCGTCGATTCGTTGACGTCGAAGAGGTGCGACTTAAAGTCGAGGTAGCGCGTTTCGACACCGTAGAGCCGGCCGATCTCCGCCGTTCCCTCCAAGAGCTTGCGTTCGCGGCCGGCGACCGGCTTCCAATTGGTGTAGTCGCCGATCAGCGACAGATTCACGACGCGATAATGTTTCGCGACGGCCTGAAGCATGATGCCCGACACTCCGAAGACGCAATCATCGTAGTGAGCGCCGATCGCAAGCAATGTTTTGGTCATGGAGAAACCTTTACGAGCCGGCGGGCGGGGCGGGGGGTAATCCGGGCGGGGACGTCGAGGCCGGTCGCGGCGTAGGCGCGGTGCCGGTCGTCGTGGCTGCGGGAGCCGGCACGCTCCGCGCGGCCGCTTCGCGCAAAATCGCTTCAACGTGAAGTTGTGCTTCCTGATGCAGGCGAACTCGCAGCGTCGACGCGGCCGCATCCAGAGTGAACGCGCCGGGCACGACGCCGTAAAGCTTTTCTGCTTTCAATTGCAAATCCTCTGCCGCTTGCTGCGGCGACGTCCCATCGACTAGAAGCGGTTTGAGATCATACGCTTCTTCGTACACTCGCCGACGTAAGGCGTCGCGAGTCGTGATTTCAAACGTCTGCGGATCAATGATCCGCCAGGCCCACTCCCGCGGTTCGCAAACGGCCGTGAGGACTTGTTCAAGCGGCGCTTTGTCGGCGGCGACGCCGACCGGCGCCTCGCCGTCGGTTCCTTGTTCCGCCAACGCGGCGTGATCGATCGTGATCGTCGTCCCGGAAACGCTCTCGATGTGTTCGACGACTTGAGCGAGCGGGGCCGCAGGCCGGAAGTTGAGCGTGACCGGCGTTTGTAGTTTGGTCGTCGCACGCGCGCGGCGGGTTGCACCGGGAACGCTCGTCGGCGCGGCCGGCGGAGGAGCGTCGGATACGATCACGATGCGACCTTCGCCCGCCGAGAACTTCAAATTGCGTCCGGCCAAGACCTTTTCCACCGCTTCGCCGACCGTGGCCGCGGCGTCGATCGTTACCGGGTCGTACAATCCGACCGTGGCCGGAGAGATCGCATCCCAATCGTAGTCGATAGGCACTCCGGCCAGTTGAGCGATCACGCGGAGCGCCGTCTTGCGGGGCGTGCGTTCGAATCGCACGCCGGCGACCGATTGCTTGAGCCTCGCCGCGGCATCGATTAGCGGAGCGACTGCCATCGGCGGCGGCATCGGCTCCGGGGGCGATGTGATCGTCGCAGTCGGCGCCTCCGCGACCTTGGCCGTGGAGGGCACAGGTGGGCCGGCGGCGCCGGGAGTGGGCGGCGTCGGTGGTGCGGGAATGCGAGTTCCGACGGGGGCCGCCGAAGCGAGCGCCGTGCCGTTCGCAGGGTTTGCGGAAGGCATGGTTTGCACAAGTGAGCCGGTTGCGGCCGGCGACGGTAACACTGCGCTAGAAGGCGGTCCGGAGGTCGCCGATGCGGTTGCCGCGAGCGCGACCTTCGGCGTCGCCGAGGAAATCGCTATCGGCGCTGCGGTACTGGTTGGAACAAGAATTGATTTCGTTGACGTCGGCTGCGCGGTCGTCGCCGTCGCTTGAGATTCGGCTGAATCGCCCCCGGCGGAGGTCATTGCGTCCGGTTCGCTCGGACGCGTGAGCAGCGACCAAGCGACGCCGACTACGAGCAGCACGGCCACTGCTCCGCCTCCGATCAGCAAGCGACGTCGCAGAGCATTTGCACGCTCGGCCGCGCGGCGGGCCGCGTCGGCCAACGGATCGTCGTCCACTACTTCAGCGACATAGCCGCTCGCCTGCGCATCACCGGCCGCCGGAGTGCCTGCTCGTGCATTAGTCGCACTAACCGGTCCGCTGACGCTCTTCGCGGCCGGCTTCGTTTGTCCTTGTTGTGACGCGACCGATTGCGAACGACGGGCGGGAGGAACCTCTCTCGGTTTGGTCGGACCGGCCTGAGTTTCCGCCGGAGGCGGCTTCCAACCGAGCGGCGGGGCGATTTCGACCATCGCGCCGCAACGCGGGCAAGCTAAGACTTGGCCGATCGCCGCAGTGCTCTGCACCTTGATCTTAGCGCGACACGTGATGCACGCGACGGAAAACAGTTCCACGCTTCCAGCCTTCCCGCTTCTACGCTCAATACCTATGAGCGACCCCGACGAGCATGCCGCTCACGCTGCCAATCTTTGATACTCCCCTTTCAGTCTAGCCTATTTGTGTCGCTTGGGGCGGGAGCCGAAACGACGCTATTTCTTCGCTCCGGGCGCTTGCTCGAATTCCGGTAAGAGCTTTTCGCCCCGTTGAGCAACGCCGGCCCGCGTGGCGATGAAGATCATCTCCTCCTCTCCCGGATTGCGGGGCTTGATCACATAGACGAGCCGGCCGGCCATGTCGGCCTTCATCAGGATCGTTTGCAGCAACTTGTCGATCGTTTGCTCCGGCTCCATTAAGCCCATCGATTGGTTCTTAGTGATGCCGGCAAGTTGAAAGTCGGTGCCGACCATCTCAATCGGCACCCCGGCTTCCGTACTGACGATCTCCAGAACCTTGTTCAAGTCGTTGCGGTCGAACGAAAGAGCCATCTTCTTGGTACGAATCAGGTCGAGAACGCCTTTCGGCCCGGCCGCTCCGCCCGCCGCGGCGGTTTGCGTCGCTCCGGGTGCGGCGACTCCGCCGCCCGCGGATTCGATGAGGCAGAGATTGGCTCCCAGCACTAGATTATGCGCCGCGACGGCCGGCACGTAGCCGCGTAACACAAGTTGCCGATCGGCTGCTCCGACTCGCGCGTAGTTTCCGGCAAACTTAACCATGCGGGGCAACTCGCGCAACATTCGGCGCCCGTAGGGCGAAGTCGTGACCGACACCGTGTAGTCGTCGACGCGCTGCGGGATTTCCTTCACGCGGGTAGCGAGCGGTAGTACGGGAGCGTCGTTGTAGGCCGTCGCCGCGCCATTCCAGATGCGCACCTCGTAGAAGAAGGAGTCGGTGAGGTGTGCGCTAACGACGACCGCTTTCGGGGCTTCTTCCGTCGACGGAGTCGCAGCCGACGGCGCGGCATCGCCCGCCGTAGCCAGGGGTGGAAGCCCGACGCCGGTAATCAGCCAATTGAATGCCGTCATCAGCTTGCCGCCCGAGCCCGCCAAGAGGCTCTTGCCGCCCGTCTCCAAGAAGTAGGGAGCGTAGAGCGCAGTGAAATGCCGGTCGGCGTCGGTCGTTTCGAGCGCCATGAAGTCGAGCCCGGGTCGCAAGGTGGGCGGTGCGCCTTGAAACTTCAGCAGATTCGGCATCTCTTCTTTGGGAAGAATCGCGAACACTTTGCCCGCCTCCGATTTAGGCACGTAATACGCCGTCGGGCCTTTGGCATAAAACTCCGCGTCGCCGCTTTTCTCCTTCGGCGGCGAGCCCCACGCTGCGGCCAGATCGGCCTCACCCATCGGTGCGACGAGGCGGACGACGTACGCATAGCGCACCGCTTCGGCGCTGGGGCCGTCGAGTACGCCGATAAGCAGTTGTTCGATCTTGTCACCGGCCACGCCGGCCATTTGCGGCAGGGTCGTCGTCATCCAGGTGCCGAGTTCCCCCGACACTTTTGCGTCGAAGAGTTGAGCGGCTTCCGGATGCTTCATGATCTCGGCGGGGCGCAGCGCGACGATCAATTGCACACCCGGTGTCAGATGCGCTAAGTTAAGCGTCTTGCCCGCCGTCGGCGAGGTGAACATCGGATCGTTGCCGACGCCGAAGATTGCATCGCGTTTGGGGAAGTTGATTGCGCCCGCGACCGGGGACGCCGTCGCGGTTGCCGTCGCGACGGGCACAGCCGTTGCGGTCGCCGTGGCCGTCGGCATCGGATTCGCCGTCACCGGCTGCGACGGCTTATTGATCATCTCCATGATTTGATCTTTGAAGACGTAGCCGACGAATCCGGCGATGGCGAGCACGGCGAGCATGATTACGCGGCTAATCAATTGCTTCTGCTTTCGGGCGGCGATCCGTTCGGAAAGCGACGATGACGATCCGCCTACAACGGGACCTGCGGCTACGGCGGGCCCGACCGCGCCCGGACTCGGCATACCGACGTACTGATGAGCCGCGACGGCGGGCTGCGCACCGAACGGTTGTTGCGCATAGCTTTGCACGGCCGCCGCCGGTTGCTGGATGAAGGCTTGTTGCGCGGCCGGCTGAGGCGCCGCCGTCCCGCTCTGCAGCAATTGCATCAGCCAAGCGTCGTAGGCCTGGGCGGCACGCGAGGCCGGCTGCGGCTGCGATTGGGCTTCCGCCGGCGACATGAACGGCAACAGCTTTTCAATGAAGCTGCCCGCTTGCTGGAAGCGCATGTCGGGCTTCTTCTGCATCAAATAAGCGACGAGCTTCGTCAGCTCCGGCGGAACTCGCGGATTGAGCTTTTCGATCGGCGTCGGCTGCCCTTTCATATGCCCTTCGAGCTTGCCGCGCAGCGTATCGGCCGGAAACGGCACCTTGTTCGTCAGCATCTGGTAGAGGCTGCAACCAAGTTGATAGAGATCGCTGCGGGCGTCGGGTTTCGCTCCGGCAATGAGCTCGGGGGCGACGTAATCAGCTTCGACCGGGATCTTCTCCGACGGTGCGGCGACCAGTTGACGCCAGTCGATCGGCGGCGCCAGCGGGTCGCGCGAGAGCGGGAATTGCAGCAGCTTGATCGTGTTGTTTTGACCGGCGCTCTGATCGATCCACAGATTTTGCGGTCGAACGTCGCCATGGGCCTGCTGCATCGCATGTAGCCGACCGAGGCCGAACGCCGCCTGGCGAGCGATACGACAGGCTTCGCCGGGCTTGAGTGCGCCCGTTTGTTGCAGCACGCGCTCGACGCGCTTGCCGAGCAAATCTTCGAGCACAAAGAACTTGAAGGCCCCGAGATCGACCAAGTGATAACAGCGTAGCAAGTGTGGAAAGCCGGCGCTCGAGCGCGAGACGAACGCCGCCATCTGCGCCAAGTAGCCGACGGTTTCCGGCGAAGCCGCTTGCTCGGGCGTGAGAAACTGCAGACAGACGCGATGCATCGTCGGAATGTGCAACGCGCGGAAGATGCCGGCCAAGCGGCCCGTCTCGATGCGCTCGTAGATTCGATAGTCGCCGTAGACGAACGGCCCGGCCCGGCCGGCAAGCAGAATCGAAGCCTGATATTTGCTGATGACGTTCGTCGCCACCAGAAACTCGGCCAAGGCTTGCGCATCGCCCCCTTGGGGATGTTGCTGGAGCCAGGCGGCATGGTGGCGATGGCAATCCTCGAGCGTCATCAATTGAGCTTCGACGACTAGACGCCAGAACGATTCGACGGGAAACGACATAACGGCGGGCTCGCGTCCGCAGCTCAGAGCTACGGTTTCAAAAGACCAGGGTAGTACCTAATTCGAGGGAGACGAGAGTTCGGAGATCCCGCCTTGCGAGTATTTCAATTTAACTGCAACAGCCGAGAGTGGGCAGAAGCGCTAAGGGAAATTGTTGCCGGCAGCAGGCGTTTTCCGCCACCCAATCTCCCGGCTATTTCCCGAGTTACGGCGTCGGCAGGTGTCTTCGTGCGGTAACGTTCTGTAGCCCGCGACGCTTTAAGACGTGGAATTCGGTTTGCAAGTTCCTCGATCGCGCTTGGTGCCAAGCGGACGGAGCGGTTGCCGTCGTCGATAAATACTCTGTATCATCCTGCCTTATGTAATCGATTGGCGACGGTCCGGTGTCGACTTAAGTCTCTTATCGCAAACAAGATGCGCTCCAGTCGCGAGGTCTTTCGATGAACGCCTATGAGTCGATGAAGCTCTACTTCACCCGCGCCGCCGATCGCCTCGGGCTCGAAGACTCCATTCGTAAGCTGCTGCTCACGTCGAAGCGGGAAGTCCAGGTGCAGGTGGCCATCGAACGCGACAGCGGCGAGTTGGCCACGTTCGTCGGATATCGGGTGCAACACGACAATTCCCGCGGACCGATGAAAGGCGGGTTTCGCTATCACCCCGAAGTCGATCTCGAGGAGGTCCGCGCGCTCGCGGCCTTGATGACCTGGAAGACCGCCGTCGTGAACATCCCGTACGGCGGCGCTAAAGGCGGTTTGGCGATCGACCCTAAGACGTTCAGCTCGCGCGAACTCGAAGCGGTCACGCGCAAGTTTATCGACGGCATCCACGACATCTTCGGTCCCGACATCGACATTCCCGCGCCGGACATGGGGACCAACGACAAGGTCATGGCCTGGATCATGAACCAATACGGCAAGTACCACGGCTTTTCGCCGGCCTGCGTGACGGGCAAGCCGGTCGAGATGCACGGGTTGCCGGGGCGCGAAGAGGCGACCGGCCGCGGCGTGGCGATTATCACTCTCAAGGTGCTGAGCCGATTGAATCGCAAACCGCAACAATCGCGGGTCGCGATTCAAGGCTTCGGCAACGTCGGCACGTTCGCCGCGAAGTTTCTTTCCGAAGCTGAGTGCAAGATCACGGCGATCAGCGACGTGAGCGGAGCGTACTATCGCGCCGGCGGCATCGATATTTCCGCGGCTCTGCGCCATACGGCCGAACATCGCGGGTCGCTGGAAGGCTTCACGGGAGGCGAGAAGATCAGTAATGCTCAACTCTTCGAGCTGGATTGCGACGTGCTGATTCCGGCGGCGCTCGGCGGCGTGATCACGAAGGAGAACGCGCCGAAGATCAAGGCGGCGATCGTCGTCGAAGCGGCCAACGCACCGACGAACGTCGACGCCGACGACCTGCTCTATGAACGCGGCGTCTTCGTCGTGCCGGATATTCTGGCCAACGCCGGCGGCGTGACGGCCAGCTACTTCGAATGGGCCCAGAATCGCCAGCACTATTCGTGGGGCCTGAACCGCTGCCGCCAAGAGCTCGACCACATTCTGGGCGAAGCGTTTCAAAACGTCTGGGACGTGGGCAAAGAGCATAAGACCAACATGCGGACGGCGGCCTACATGGTCGGCATCGGCCGCGTTCGCCGCGCGGCGACATTGGCCGGCACGATGTAGAGCGAACGGATGAGTCGCATCACGGCGACCGTCGCCTCGCCTCGTCGCTCACGCCATGACCATTGAAGCAACTTACGTCGCTCTCCGACGCGTTCGGTGCGCATCTATTCGTCGGATAGTTGCGCACCCCTATTGTCTTACTTAAATGTGCGCATCTAACCTGAAAATAGATGCGCACTTTGCGCAACGGAGATTGATGTAAGTTCGTTTGTGTCGGAGTCGGATGCGGTGGTGAAAAGCCGCCGCACGCCGTGTCCCGGCGACGCTCGCTCGTGAACCGGTTCTCCGCATCAGTTCCGTCCTGCCGCAGCATGCAAAGTGTCGACCATCCTGCACCGTAGCAGGCGCGCCGAGCGACGTCGAACCGCTTTTTGGCCGGCCCAAAAACTAAACTTGACTGAGCGCCGTCAGCCATCGCGTCGAGTAAGTCGCTTTCAACAAAAAAAGCCTCGGCGCATTCGCGCCGAGGCCGCCTAAAGTTGTTCGGAATGCTAGTTCGACGTCACGCCCTCACTTACTACATCCGTGTCCCTTCCATGTCGATCATGATCACCGCTTCGTCGCCGATCGGGCCGATTGCGCTGGGGTCGAAGTTGAAGTCGCTGCGCTTGAGCGTCAGTTCCGTCGAAAACGGCACCCGCTTGGTCCCCTTCCACTCCTTCTCCTCGCCGCCGATAAGCTTGAACGTAATCGGCTTCGTTGTGCCGTGCATCGTGAAGTCGCCCGTCACTTCGTAGCCGCCTGCGATCGGCTTTACGCTCGTGCTTTTGAACGTCATCGTCGGATACTTCTTCACGTCGAAGTAGTCCGCTTCGAGCAGGTGTTCGTCGCGCTTCTGGTTGGCCGTGTCGACGCTAGCGACCTGAATCGTCATTTCGAACTTCGAGTTGGCCGGCGATTCGCGGTCGATCGTGAAGGTGCCCGCCGCTTCGTTGAAGCGGCCGTGTATCCAACTGATGCCCAAGTGGCGAGCCTTGAAGCTGATCGACGAGTGGACGCCGTCATATTGGTAGACGTCGGCCGCGCGGGCCGAATCGGCGAAAAGA
>JAEUIN010000349.1 GCA_016793115.1 Planctomycetaceae bacterium | reverse complement strand
CGTAATAGCCGCGCCGGCGGTCGCAAGCCTGTTCAATAGTCGCCGGGTTCTCTCACTCTACGGAGCGGCAGTGATGGGTAAACGTCCAACGTTGATTCTTTGCGCGCTGATCGGATGTTCGTTGACGGCGGCTGCGGCAACCGGGGCCGATGCGACGGCGAAGAAGCGCCCGAACGTGCTGTTTCTTGCGATCGACGATCAGAACGATTGGATCGGCTGTCTCGGCGGTCATCCGCTCGTGAAGACGCCGACCATCGATCGGCTCGCGGCCCGCGGCACGGTGTTTACCAACGCGCATTGCCAGATGACGCTTTGCAATCCGTCGCGGACGAGCCTGATGACGGGGCTGCGGCCGTCGACGACCGGCGTTTACGGATTGTCGCCGTGGTTTCGTACGGTCGATGCGCTGAAAGACCGCGTCGCGCTGCCGCAGTATTTTCATGAGCACGGCTACAAGACGTACACCGTCGGCAAGATTTATCACGGCGGCGTCGGCGGGCCGAAGCTGAAGGCGCAGGAGTTCGACGTCTGGGGCGACGCCGGCGGCGTCGGCATACGGCCGACGCAGAAACTCATTCCGCCTACGCCGATGGGGAACAACCCGCTGATGGATTGGGGCGTGTTCCCGCACCAGGACGAAGATAAGGGGGACTATCAAGTCGCGAGTTGGGCGATTCAAAAGCTGGAGCAGATGCCCAAGGACGAGCCGTTTTTTTTGGCGGCGGGGTTCTTCCTGCCGCATGTGCCGTGCTACGCGACACAGCGGTGGTTTGATCTTTATCCCGACGACGACTCGGTTCTGCCGGCGGTCAAGGACGACGATCGTGACGACGTGCCGCGGTTCGCTTGGTACTTGCACTGGAACTTGCCGGAACCGCGGCTGAAGTGGGTGCGTGAGAACAATCAGTGGCGGAATCTTGTGCGATCTTACCTGGCTTGTGTGAGTTTCACCGATGCGCAAGTCGGCCGCGTGCTCGATGCGCTCAAGGCGACAGGCCACGAGGACGACACGATCGTCGTCCTGTGGGGAGATCACGGCTGGCACTTGGGCGAAAAGGCCATCACCGGTAAGAACACGCTCTGGGAGCGGTCGACACGGGTGCCGCTGGTGTTCGCAGGCCCGGGCGTGCGAGCCGGACAGAGATGTGCGGAGCCGGCGGAGTTGCTGGATATGTATCCGTCGTTGGTCGAGTTGGCCGGGCTTCCGCCGCGCACGGACTTGGAGGGCTTATCGCTCGGGCCGCAGTTGCGCGATGCGGCGACCGTGCGCGAGCGTCCGGCGATTACGACCCACAATCAAGGGAACCACGCGATTCGCAGTCGCGACTTCCGCTATATCCGGTACGCCGACGGCACCGAGGAACTTTATGACCACCGCAGCGATCCGAACGAGTGGACGAACGTCGTCGGCGATTCGAAGTATGCCGACGTCGTGGCCGTGCACAAGAAATGGTTGCCGAAGATTGATCTGCCGCCGGCGCCGGGGAGTAAGTCGCGTGTGCTGACTTATGATGCCGCGAAGGATGAGGCGATTTGGGAAGGGGTGCTCGTGCGGCGCGGGGATGCGGTGCCGGAGTAGGCGATTTCGCGGTTTGAGCGCGGAGGCGAGCTCCGCGGCTAAATGAGTTTAGCGCATAAAAAAACCCGGTGCCGACGACGACCGAGGTCGTCGCCGGGCACCGGATCCTACCGGCAGGCGGAGCCGGAGACGGTTCCGGCACGAGGAGTTCGCGGTTTGCGGCTCCCCGTGCCGGGGTGTTGGGATGA
>JAEUIN010000271.1 GCA_016793115.1 Planctomycetaceae bacterium | reverse complement strand
ACGACTGCAGCTGCGCGAGTTGATCGCGCGACTTCGCGACGGCGTCGTCCCAAGCGTCGACGGCCGCATCCCATTGGTCGTGGAACGCATCGGCCGCTTCGGGACTGACGCTCCCCAACGAACTCAAGAGTTTTTCCAGCGACTTCAAGGCCGTGTCGGCGGCGGTCGGATTGCCGGCGGCGAGCGCCTTTTCGACGTCGGCCTTGAGAGCCGTGATCGCGGCTTTTTGCTCGGGGTAAGCTCGGAGAGTTTGCGTGATCTTCGGAGCGAGAAACCGCAAGGCGGCGGCGAGCTTCTTGTCGGGGGCCGTCGGCGGCGGAGGTGGAGGCGGAAGGGGGATCGAGTTCTCGGGCTCGGATTGACCTGAGCCCGCATCGGCCCGCTCAAGGACGTCTTCCAGTTGTTCGAGGAGTTGCAAGCCTTCGGCGAAACGACCTTCGCGGGCCGCATCGCCGACTTGGCCCGCCAGCGTCGCCACCTCTTGGCCGTCGGGCGAGGCCTGGCCTTTCAACTCATCGATGCCGGGCTTGAGTTGCTTGAGCCGATTCAAGAAGTCGACTTTGGCGTCGCCGGTCGCAGCGCTGGTGGGGGCAGCCGACGTTGCAGTCGCAGTGGCCGTCGGCGCGGTCGTCGGCGCGGTCGTCGCTGCCGTCGCCGGCGTTCCGAGCATTTGCTCCAAGGTTTTTAGCTTCGCCGTCGCGGCCTCGTCCTGATCTTGGTCGAGGTCGACCGCGATCTGCTTGCACAAGCTGCGGAGATCGGAGGCTCGCGAGGCATCGGCTTGGGCGATTTGCTCGGCTTGCTTACGCAGAGCCAAAAACCGCTGAACGAGCGGATCGTCTTCGTCGAGCAGCGGATCATGCGACGGCACGACCTGAAAGCTCGGCTTGCATTTGAAGTCGGCCTTCTCTTCGAGGAAGGTGCGAATCGTCAGCGCCTTGACCGGCTCTTTGCTGAAGCCGTCGGTCTCGGCGATCTTGAAGGTGATGTCTTGGCCCTTTCCTTCGACGATTCCCGTGCACACTTGCCCGGGCCCCGCCGAGAGCGCCTGCTTGCGATACTTTTCGTAGGTGCCCTTCTTGAAGACGATCAGGTTCAGAATGTTCGTCCCTTTAGTGACCATGACGAACTTGCGCGACTTTCCTTTGCGCACCTGATCCAATTGCTCGATGCTCTCTTTGTCGAGCTTCGCGACCCCTTCATTGGCCATGACGTATTCCTTCCGAAAAGAAACAGAAGCCCCGGCGTTAACGACCCGGCAATCCGACCGGCTTCAGCGTGCGCGATTGTAGCGAAAGTTTCGCGGCCTGCATCCGTGCCGCCGGCGAAACGGCGCCGCGATCGGGTCGGCGGAAACTTGCCGTTTCGTCAGATCATGAGGCGTTGATACGCAGATGCACCGCAATGGTTCGCGGAAATGTTCTGGGCGGAGCATTTTCGAGACGTTACCCGGGGTACGCTGCGCGAACCCCGAGCTTTGATACGAAACGCCTGCGGCGTTTAACTCCGTTCGCAAACTCTTCTCCTGGGCGACCTGAACGTGCCACTGCGTGGCAACGATCTTTTGGAGACGATAGAATTCGTCCGGCGGCGACCGTGGCCTAGCAAAGCCCCTTGGCGGCATCGTATGGCTTGGGGGAGCGGGCGATCCGTCGCAACCGTGTCGCAGTATCACCTATCAAGTTGCACGAATCCTACTCGGCTGCACTCTTCGGTAATGTTCTGCCGCAATTCGACGGTCGCATACCTGTTCGCCTATCATTCGGTTCCGCCTTAAAGACCTGTGATCCCATACGAATTGTTGCCGACCGAACGTGACTTTGACCCGTTAAGCGGCGACGCCGACGCTCAACGTGCTTGGGAGCACTTCGGCGGACTCACGCTCGATGAGGCGCACGCAAAGTTCCGCAAGAATCCGTTGTACTACCAGGAAGACTTCATGTTCATGGGCGGGAAAGCATTCGCCTATTACTTTCCGGTGCTTGAACGGCACCTAACGACGGTCCCCGACTCCAATAGCGACGGGGAGGACCACGAGTCATGGATTCTCGCGCATTGCATCAAGATGCAATTTTGCTCAAAGACGGCTCACCATGTTCTGCATCTAAAACAACGTGTATTTGCGTTGTCGGCGTTCGTCCTGCAGAACATTCGTCGGTTCAGCTTCGACACGGACGGGCAGCGACGGGTCGCTGACGCTTGGGCGGAACTAGAGACGCATCTGGCGACTGTTACGCAGGAATAGGGGGACGGGCGAACTCGCGCCCATTCCGACGGCTGATGGGGGTCGTTCGGCCACGCGAGCGAGTTCATCGCCGCCCGCACTTGGGAAGCGGCGTGGCCAAAATCAAGGGCCCTTTTTGGCCGGCCAAAAAGTGATTTGAACCGACCTCGGAAAAGTGGAGAATACGGGGTTGGTTCTTTGGCAATTTGGTGTGATTTATAGCGAGCGGCGGGGTTTATCCCCGCCGTCTGCTCTTGCCGTTGTTCACGTCGAAA
>JAEUIN010000176.1 GCA_016793115.1 Planctomycetaceae bacterium | reverse complement strand
CACCGCGCCGAGTCCGTTCGCGTCGAACGCCGGAGCGCAATCCTTCGCCGTCCCTCCTTGGCTCCCGTAGCCCGGCACGAGGAAGATCGTGTGCGGCATCGCCGCCCGGAGCTCCGTGAGTTGTTGCGGGTACGTCGCGCCGACGACCGCGCCGGCCAGGCCGTAGCCGCAAGCGCCGACCGTCGCGGCCGACATCCGTTCCACTTCCGCGGCCACGAGCCGATAGAGCGTCGCCTCGCCGCCGTCGCCCGTGAACTTGCGATCTTGGAACTGCCCGCTCCCCGGATTCGACGTCTTCACCAAGACGAACAATCCGGCATCGCGCGCCGCCGCCGTCTTCACGAACGGTTCCAAACTGTCGTTCCCCAAGTACGGGCTCACCGTGAGGGCGTCGCCCCCCCAGGGGCTGTCGGCGCCGAGTAAGCCGTCGGCATAGGCCTCGGCCGTGGTGCCGATGTCATTGCGTTTGCCGTCGAGAATCACGAGCAGCCCGGCGCGGCGCGCGTGGTCGACGACCTGCTTCAAGGCCTGCATCCCCTCGACGCCGAGTTGCTCGTAGAACGCCATCTGCGGTTTCACGGCCGGCACGAGCGCGGCGACGACGTCAATGATCTCGCAGCCGAACTTCGCATAAGCTGCGGCGACCGCGGCGCGATTCTTAGCGTCGACGTCCTGCGTGAGCGGGCTCGGTAACTGCTCGAACCGCGGATCGAGCCCGACGACCGTAGGACTGGCGAACTTGCGGCAAGCGGCGGACAAGCGATCGGCGAAGGAAGTCATGGTTATAGGGCGAGTTGGGAAAGCAGCGAACGAAACGGGACCAAGTTTACCGCCGCTCGCCGGTTCGCGTAACCCGCCGGCAAGCCACCGCGGGTCTTGTCGACGAGGGACTCTCGACGTAGCCTTGGGGCTCGTTTCGTACCTTCAGCAAGTTCACGACCGTCGCCCAATCTATGCCGCAAGGAACCGTGAAAATCCTGGTCGACGATCGCGGCTACGGCTTCATCGCGCCGGCCGACGGCGGGGCCGACGTCTTCTTTCCGCACGCGGCCTGCCCGAGCCACGGCTTTCGCAAACTCACGGTGGGCCAAGCGGTGAGCTACGAAATTCAAGGGGGCGACAAGAAATCGGCGAAAGGCCCGCGAGCGAGGAACGTCGTTCCCGCGGCGGCTGAACAAACTTCTGAGCCGACTCCTGCGGCGGGCACGGAATAGCGGGCACGAACTAAAGGGCGCTGAATAGCGAGCGCAGCAGAATTGCTGGCCGCGCGATCGCGTCTACGGAATCCGCAGGCTCGATGATATAATCGACCGGTCCTTCATAACTGTCGCCTTGCGCCTAACTCCGCGCCGGCCATGCCGATCAAACTCTCGAATCTTCGTTTACCCGTCGATGCGCCCGAGGCCGCGCTGCCTGCGGAAATGGCCGGCGCGCTGAGTCTCAAGCCCGACGAAATCCGTCGCTGGCGCATTTTGCGCAAGAGCCTCGACCTGCGGGACAAACGCGACATCGCGTTCGTGTATTCGACGGAGCTTGTCGTCGACGACGAGGCCGCACGCCTGAGCCGGGCCCGCCAGGCCGCGCGGCGCGGAATCCAAGCGGAGCTGTTCGCGGAGCCCCCGTTTGAGATGCCGCCGGCCGGCACCGCGCCGCTGCGCGAGCGGCCGCTCGTCGTCGGCTCCGGACCGGCGGGCTTGTTCGCCGCTTACTTTCTCGCCGAGCGCGGGTACCGGCCGATCGTGCTGGAGCGCGGCAAAATCGTGCGCGAGCGGATTCACGATGTGCGCGCCCTGGAAACGGAGAACGGCCCCCACGATCCGGAGAGCAATTACCTGTTCGGCGAAGGGGGGGCGGGCACGTTCAGCGACGGCAAGCTCACCTGCCGCAACACCGGTCCCGACGTCCGCCGCGTGCTCGAAATCTTCGCCAAGTGCAAAGGGAAAGCCTCGGTGCTCTACGATCATCGTCCGCACCTGGGGAGCAATCGCTTGCCGGCGGTCGTGAAGGCGTTGCGGCAGCGCATTGAAGCGTTCGGCGGCGATTTTCGCTTCGAGTGCCGAGTGGAGGATGTCGAAATCGTCGACCGCGGCATCCGCGCCGTCGCCACATCGAGCGGCCGAATCGAAGCCGACTGCGTGGTGCTGGCGATCGGCCACAGCGCGCGCGACACGTATGAGATGCTGCTCCGTCGCCAAGTGCCGATGGTGCAGAAGCCGTTTCAGCTCGGCGTGCGGATCGAGCACCCGCAAGATTTGGTAAACCGGGTGCAGTATGGAGAGTCGCGGCTGGAGCAGCGGCTCGGCTCGGCCGACTACACGCTCATCGCACACGGCCCGTCGGACTTGTTCAGCTTTTGCATGTGCGCCGGCGGGCAAGTGATTCCGAGCGTCTCCGAGCCGGGCTACTTCTCGACGAACGGCATGAGCCTCTCGCGCCGCGACAGCCCCTACGCCAACTCAGGTTTCATGATCACGCTCGAACCCAAGGACTTCGGCTCGCCGCACATTCTGGCCGGCGTGGAAGTGCAGCGTCGCTTCGAGGCCAAGGCCTTCGAAGTCGGCCGGCGCGAATACCGCGTGCCCATTCAATGGGCGCGGGATTATCTGCAAGGCCGCACTTCGAGCGGCGCGGTGCGCACCAGCTACAAACGCGGCACCGTGAACGCCTCGATCGCCGATCTCGTGCCGCCGCAGGTAGTTGCCGCGTTGCACGGCGGCCTGCCGCTGCTCGACCAGCGCTGGCGCGGCCGCTTCGTGCCGGAGGCGACGATCGTCGGCCCCGAAGCCCGCGGCAGTGCGCCGGTCCGCCTCCCGCGCGACGACGACACGCTCGAAAGCACGGGCGTGGCAGGCTTGTACCCGATCGGCGAAGGGGCGGGCTATGCGGGCGGCATCGTGAGTGCGGCCGTCGACGGCCTTCGCGCCGCCCGCTCGATTATCGCTCGCTACGCACCGCTGGAAGGACCGCGCGGATGATCTTGCTCGACGTCGAAGGAGTGGTGAAGCATTTCGGGCCGGAGCCGGTGCTCGACGGCGTCACGTTCGAACTCCGCCCGGGGGAAAAGATCGGCCTCGTCGGCCCAAACGGCGCGGGGAAGTCGACGCTGATGAAAATCCTTGCCGGCCAATTGGAGGCCGACGCAGGCAGTGTATCGCTCCATCGCACCGCACGGCTCGACTATTTGGAGCAGCAACCGCAGTTCGATCCGGGGCGCGTGTTGTGGGACGAAGCCAAGACGGCGCTCGCCCCGATCGTGGCGCTCGTCACGGAAGCGGAAGCCGCGGCCGAAAAGCTCGCCGCAACGCGCGGCGACGCCGAACATGCCAAACTCGCCGCCCGCTACGACGCCCTGCAGCACGAAATCCAACGCCACGACGCCTACAACCTCGACTACAAAATCGAGCGCGTGCTCGGCGGCCTCGGCTTCACGCCCGACGCCTACCGTCGCCCGCTCAATGTGCTCAGCGGCGGCCAGCTCAACCGCTTGCTCCTCGCGAAGACTCTGCTCCGCGAGCCCGATGTGCTGCTGCTCGACGAACCGTCGAACCATTTGGACATCGAAGCCACGCAATGGCTCGAAACGTTCCTGTCGTCGGCCGATCAAGCGGTAATCGTCGTCAGCCACGACCGCTACTTTCTCGACAAAGTCACCAACCGCACGCTCGAGCTTTATCGCGGCACGGTCGATTCCTACGTCGGCAATTTCTCCGCCTATTGGCAACAGAAGGAAGAGCGAGTCAAGGTGCAGGCCCGCACGTTCGAAAAGCAGCAGGAATACATCGCCAAGACCGAAGAGTTTATCCGCAAGAATTTCTATGGTCAGAAATCCGCGCAGGCCAAAGATCGCGAGAAGAAGCTCGAACGCGTCGAGCGCATCGAAGCGCCGCGCGAAATCGTCGGCCCGCCGATGGGCTTCGCTCCGGCGTCGCGCACGGGGGACATCGTCGTCCGCGCCGAGCATCTTTCCAAAGCCTTCGATCGGCCGCTGTTTCGCGACCTTTCGTTCGACGTGCTGCGCGGCGAGCGGTGGGGCATTCTCGGTCCCAACGGCACGGGCAAAACCACGCTCTTGAAGGTCATCGTCGGCAAGCTGCCGCCGACGGAAGGGCGCGTCGTACTCGGCGCGGGCGTGAAAGTCGGCTACTACGATCAATTGCTGCAAGGCATTGCCGACGACGCCGAAGTCGTCGAAGTCGTCCGGCCGACGCATAAAGAGTTCAACGAACCGCAACGCCGCGATCTGCTGGCGAAGTTCGGGCTCACCGGCGAAATCGTCTTCCAGCGGGTCGATAGCTTGAGCGGCGGCGAGCGGAGCCGCGCCGCGCTGGCGAAACTGTCCGTCGACGAGCCGAACGTACTCATTCTCGACGAGCCGACGAACCATCTCGATCTTTGGGCCTGCGATTCGCTCGAGCGCTCGCTGCTCGCGTTCGACGGCACCGTGTTGTTCGTCAGTCACGATCGCTACTTTCTGAACCGCGTTTGCGATCACATTCTTGTGGTCGAGCCGGATCGCTTCCGCGTCTTGGAGGGAAACTACGAAACCTATCTCGACATGCAGCGGCGCCGCGCGGAAGAAGACTCCGCCGCTGTGGAAGCCAAGCGCAAGCCTGCTCCCGCGCCGACGTCCGACGCGCGCTCCGACGCCGCCAAGAAAGAACGCCGCAAGCGCAAGTTTCCCTATCGCAAAGTCGCCGACGTCGAAGCCGACATCGCCCAACACGAAGCCCAAATTGAAGCGCTGCATGCGAAGCTCATCCTGCCCGACACCATGCGCGACGGTCGGCTCGTCAAGCAATGCCAAGCCGAAATGGATTCACTGCGCGCGAAACTCGCGCAGCTTTATGAACACTGGGAAGAGGCCGTCGAGTTGAATTCGTAGTCGCGGGCGTCCAGAATACGGCGGTCGCCGGCCTCGTCGACTCTTGCCGCGCATTCGCCCCTCCCCCGCCGCACACACTCCCGGAATCTTCCGCCATGTCTCATGCCGCACCGTTCGATCGCCGCAGCTTCCTGAAGACTTCGGCCGCCGCGACGACCGCCGCGCTCACGGCCGGATTCACCGCGACGAGCCGCGGCTTCTTCGCGAACGAAACGATCAACGTCGCCTGCATCGGCACCGGCGGGCGTTGCCGCAAACTGATGGAGTCGCTCGTCAAAGTCCCCGGCGTCCGCATCGCCGCCGTCTGCGATATTTGGGACGTCCATCTCGATCAAGCCAAGCAACTGGCCGACCCGCAAGCGATCACGTCGAAGTCGTATCGCGAGGTTCTCGACCGCAAAGACATCGACGCCGTCTTGATCGGCGCGCCCGATCACTGGCACGTGCCGATGACCGTCGACGCCTGTGCGGCCGGCAAAGACGTCTACGTCGAGAAACCGCTCACGCACGATCTCAGCGAAGGCCAAGCCGTGATCGACGCTCAAAACAACTACAAGCGCGTCGTGCAGGTCGGCATGCAGCAGCGCAGCATGCCCCACTTGCAGAAGGCGGCCGAAATCATTCAGGCGGGCACGCTCGGCGAAATCCACAAAGTGCATCTCACGTGGAATCGCAACGCGCCGCGACACAAAATCAACAAGCTCAACGTCGACTCCAACTCGCTCAACTGGAAAGACTTCCTCGGCAACGCGCCGGAGCAGCCGTTCGACGAATACAAGTTCCGCAACTGGCGCTGGTTTTGGGATTTCGGCGGCGGCATCCTCACCGACCTCATGGTCCACTGGCAAGACGTCGCCAATTGGCTCGTCGGCCTCGATAAGCCGGAATCGGCCGTGACGATCGGCGACCACTTCCAAACCGAAGGCATCTGGCAAACGCCCGACACGATCCAAACGCTCGTGCGCTATCCTGATCGCAAAGTGCAGGTCTATTTCGAAGGTACGTTCGTCAACGCCCGCAATGCGTCGATGATCGAAATCATGGGCAAAGAGGCCACGCTCTACGCCGACCGCGGCGGGCACATCATCTACCCCGAACGCAAGAGCACGGTCCCTTACAGCGAGATGATTCTCGGCACGGGCCCGCGCGGCGCGGATTTCTACGACCAGCCCGACGGCGAGTTGCTGCACCTCACCAATTGGGTCGAATGCATGCGGAGCCGGGCGAAGCCGGTCGCTCCGGCCGAGGCGGGCGTGTCGGCCGTGTACGCCGCGCATCTAGGCAACAAGGCCTATCGCACCGCCCAACTCGCGAAGTGGGGCGGCTAAGCGCATGCTGCTGGTGATCGAATCGACGTGCGACGAAACCGCGGCCGCGCTGATCGACGAACGACTCGTCGTTCGCGGCTCGAGCGTCGCAACCCAAGACGCGCTCCATCAACGCTTCGGCGGCGTCGTGCCCGAGATCGCGTCGCGGGCCCACGTCGAACGCATCCTCCCGGTGATCGACGAATGCCTGCGCAAGGCCGAGGCGTCACTTCCCGACGTCTCGGCCGTCGCGGTGGCGAATACTCCCGGTCTCGCCGGCTCGCTGTTGGTCGGGGTCGCCGCGGCAAAGTCGCTCGCGCTCGCGCTCGGCGTCCCGCTCGTGGCGATCAATCATATTCACGCACATGTCTACGCCTGCCGCGTCGCCTCAAGAGAGGATGTCTTTCCTTGTGTCGGCTTCGTTGTCAGCGGCGGCCATTCAACGTTGTTTGATTGCGCTTCTCCGCTGGACTTTCGCGTGCTGGGCGGCACGATCGACGATGCGGCCGGCGAGGCGTTCGACAAGACCGCGAGCTTGCTCGGGCTCTCCTATCCCGGCGGCCCGGCGATCGAGAAAGTCGCTCGCAGCGGCGACCCGAAAGCGTTTCGCTTTCCTCGCACCTTCATCCATGAAGATCGCTTGGAATTCAGCTTCAGCGGGCTGAAGACCGCGGTCCGCTATGCGATCGCTCCGCAGGGGAGCGAAGTCGTGCCGCCGCCGGCCGATTCGCAACTCCTCGCCGATTTGGCCGCGAGCTTTCAGCAAGCGGTGATCGACGTGCTGCTCGCGAAGGTGGAACTCGCGCTGCGGCGTACCGGGCGCGACGTGCTTTGCGTCGGCGGCGGCGTGGCGGCGAACGGGGCCTTTCGCGAACAACTTACCGTAGGCATGCGACGTCGAGGAACGCGGCTCCACATCGCCCCGCGAGAATTGTGCACGGACAACGCCGTGATGGGCGCAATCGCCTGGGAGAGATTGCGGGCCGGTCTTGTCGAGTCGCTCGAACTCGATGTGGTGCCGGGCCTGGAACGTTAGTAGCAACTTGATTCTCACGCGCACCGAATCGGCGGGTTACCGCTCGTCGCGGAGGAAGCTCATTTCGAGACCGCGGGGCGACATGTGGAAGATGCGGTAGCCTGCGGCGCGCAATTTCGCGACCGCTTCTTCCGTCCGCGGAATGCCGACGCCGGGGAAGTGGTGATGAAACTCCAGCAGCAATTGTCGCGGCGCGATGCGGCCGGAATAAACCTCGTCGAGCGAAGCATATTCGCCCCCTTCGATGTCGAGCTTCAGAATCTCGACGCGATCCAATCCCAGGTGTTCGAGGTGCGTCGAGAGTCGACGAACGGGAGCCTTCACGCCGCCGACCGCCGAATCGCCGGAGTCCTGCGGACGAAAATTAAAGCGGCTCCCGCGTGCGGGAAGCGTGAACGTCAATTCCCCGTCGTGGCCCGCAAGTCCGATCGCGTGGAAGCGTAAGCCGGCGGGGAGTTGTTGCTTGGCCGCCCAAGCGACGCTGGCCGGCGTCGGATCGAAGGCATGAACCGCGACGCCGAACCGTTCGATGAGCGCTAGTTCCCAGGCGAGATTATCCCCGACGCCGAACGACAGCACGACGCCGTCGGCCGCAAGCGACTCCGTCGCGATGGTCCACATTCCGGATCGTGCGCCGGCCGTCCATGTCGAAATCCGAATCTCGGGAACGATGCCGCGGCTCGTCAAACGCCGGCGGCGCACATAGTTCTTTAGCGTTCGCAGCATACGGACCTTCCCTGGCGGACGGAGACCGAGCGTCGGTCGCGTCATGATGCCGTGTACGGTACTGCGATCGCGGACCCAAGAAAAGACGAAGGAGGCCCGAAAGCCTCCTTCGTCGCGTGATTCGGCAAATAGGGTCCGCCTTTCGGCGGAGCAAACCGCTTAGGAACCGGTGCCGCCGCCGCTCGAACCGCTGGAGCCCGACACGTAGTTGAACGTGTTGACGCGCGGAATCGTGGAGAACATCGGCTGGGCCGTGACGCGAACGTAGCGGCGATCGTGCGAGACAACCGACGTCACCGACATGTTCACGCCTTCCGGCAACGTGATGATGACCGGCTGATAACCGACGGCCCCGCGCAAGAACAGCGCCGGGTTCAGGTACGGGTTGCCGTCGAGCACGCTCGTGTCGCTCGACGCGCTCAACTGCTGAGCCAAGATCTGGTTGCCCAAAGCCATCTGGCCTTGCACGGCGTTCGCCACCTGAACTTCTTCCAGCGATTCCTTGCGACGACCGTTTTGCAAGTCGAACGCCATCACGGCTTGGTCGCCGTCGAGCGCGATTTGCTTATGAAAGCGGCGTTCATTCTTCGCGCCTTGGTGAGCGACGATGTCGACGGTGATCGTGTCGGCCGTGACCTTTCCCCACACGCGTTTCGCCAGCATGCGATAGTCGCCGTTGAAGCCTTGCGGGCAGACGTACGTTTCCTTGTGCAAGTTCGTCGTCTTGTCGAACGTGTCGCCGATCAGCATGCCGCCCGCCGTCGAACGCGGATTGCGAAATGAACAGAGCGTGCCGGTCGGCTCTTCGACCAAGAGATCGACGTCGGCGTCGCCAGACCAAGACACGGTGACGACGCAATCACGAACCATGGCGTCGCGCAGCGCGGCTTGAAACGCCTCGGCTTCCGCCGGTCGTTTTTCGTCTTTCAAATGCTGCACAACGGCCTGAGCCGTACGGTAACCGATGTCGTAAATCTCACGCTGTTCGTGGGGCCAGGCCTGTGAAACGATGCCGAGCGAGGTCCACTTCAAGCCGTCGAGATCGTTCAACCGCTCGGCGACGCCGAGTCCGTAAACGTACGGCTCCGGGCGGGTCGGCTGCATCTTGGAAACTTGACGATACAAGTCGAGCGCTCGGCGTTGCAAAGCACCGTTGCCGAAATTCGATTTGAGCATGTAGTCGGCGACCTTGAGCAGATCGTCGGGCTGACTGCTGAAGTCGACGGCCGACATCAACGCTCGTTCGATATCCGCAACGCGGGCTCCCTGAGTTTCCATCGCCAGGCCGAGAGCTTCATACATCCAGGGCTGGGCCTGCCGATGCTTGAGCGCCGACATAATGACGGCGGCCGCCTGCTCCGGCTTCTGAGCCTTGAACAAGGCTCGAACCGTGGCACGCACGACGGCGGGCTCCTCGGAATGAGCGGCGAAGTGGGCATCCCAAACTTGAGCGGGATCGGCGCCTTCTTCGATGGTGATCTGAATCGGCTTCACTTCCACGGCAACATCAGGCCGCGGCGCCGCCGCAGGCTGCACTGCAGGAGCGGCACCGATCGTGGTCGTCGTCGGCTTCCCGCCCGAGAGGCGCAAGTCGTCTTCGACGGCGAACATGCCGCCGCCGCCGCCCCCCATGCCGCCCATACCACCGCCGCCCATACCGCCCATGCCGCCGCCGCCCATGCCGCCGCCCATGCCGCCGCCCAAGCCGCCGAAGCCGCTGAGACCGCCTTGGGGAATCGGAATGACGAGGTCGGCCACCGGATAGACGCGCGTCGGAGTCTTGGTCTCGGCCGCGGTCTTTGTCGTGATCATGAGCACTTCGTTTTCGATCACGTACGTCAGAGCTTGCTCATCGAGAATGAGTCGCAAAGCCGATTTAAGAGTGAGGTCTTTGAGCGACTTGTTGATCAGGGTTTCGCTCCCCTTACCGTCGGCGGTCAGAGCGGCTAAGTCGAGTTCGATGTTGATCTTGTGCCGCAGCTCCAAGTCGCTGACGACGTCGCCGAGTTGCGTATCGAGATACTGAACTTCGGTGCGTCGCTCCAATTCGTCAAGAATTTTCGTTTCAGCTTCGTTCGACTGCGCTAAGCTCACGCGATCGAACCGCTTGCGCTTTTCCGTCAACAGTTCCCAAGTATCGCGGGCCGGATAAAGAATCGGTTGGCTATCGTCGAACGGCGGAGCCGAACGCTCAATCGATTGCAGGTTGGCGAGCATACCTTCCCAAATCGCCGCCCGCGTCGTCATGGCTCGATCGTAAGCGCCCGCCTGTTGGGCATAGCCGACGGCGCTCGGCACGAACGCCGCATTCGGCACGTCGGTCTGTGCAAGTCGGGCCGCGGCTTCGGCGTCGCGATAACGACGCTCGTCCATCAAGCTCTCGAACCGCGTCATCAACTGCTCGGCCCGCTGTTGGCCGACGATCAAATCGCGATAGAGGCGGTCTTCTTCTTGTTGCTTGGCGATGACCGCTTCCTTTTGAATCCGCAACTCTTCGGCGATCTTCGCTTGGCGGTCGGCCGTACGGAGACCGGTTTCCACCTGTTCGAGCAATTGGGTCTTCACGGCCCCGTCGAGTTCCGGAACGCCGAGCACGCGATCGCGTAGCGACTTGAGCGCGGCGCGAGCGGCGTCGGGATCGCGGCCCATTACGGCACGAGCTTGATTCAAGCCGTTTTGGACTTCCGTAGTAATAATCTGCTTAATGACTTGCGTCTGACGTCCGGCTTCTCCAAGCATGCTGCCGGCCGCGGCTTCGTCGGTCGCGGCGGGAGCGGCGCCGGACGCGGCCGGTGCATTAGGAACGGCTTCCGCACCTGCCGCTGCCGGGGCGGCGGGATCGCCGCCGGCCGGTTGGAAGTTCACCATTCGCAGATCGTGCGTACCGCCCGCCTTGCCTTCCTTGCGAGCGGTGAGCACGGCGTTGCGAATCGCCTTCGCTTCACCGTTCGCAGGATCAAGCTTCAAAGCTTCGTCGACGAGCTTCTCGGCCTGATCGTAGCTACCGATCGCCACGGCTTGCTTGCCGAGCTTGAGCAATGCATCGGCCTGGCGGAACACTAAACGACGCATATCTTTCAAGCCGGCCGAACCGACGGTCGGCAGCGAAATGCCGCCGTCTTTGCGAGCCAAGTCGATCAGTTCCGGCAAATACGATTGATCGTCGGCGGCGGCGACCGGTGCGATATTCCAAGTGAGCGCCGCCGGATTACCGGAGAGCGACGCTTCGACCGAAACGGTCAGTTCGGCAACCGGCTTGCCGACGCCGATCAACACGGTGTCGCGATCGAACCGCAACGGCGGAAACTTTTTCGGATAGACTTCGGCAATCGATTCCGGAAGCGAAACCTTCGTCGGCCAGGCGACGGTACCGCCGACGACTTCGACAAGGAAGTTGCCGAACTGCTTGCCGTTGAGGTTATCGCTGTCGACGAGCATCATGCCGCCGGTGTGATTCGCAAGCACGCCAAGCAGTTGGGTGTCGACACGCGGGCCGACCGCGAAGCTGCTCACCGAAATCTGCTGCGACGTCAGCAAATCGACCTCGGCTTGCATATCGCTGCCGCCGACGAGGTTGCCGAGGCTCATGCCGTCCCCGATGTAGACGGTCGAACGAACCCGATCGGCCGTCGGAGCCGCATCGCCGAACGAAGCCGAAGCCGCAGCAAGCGCCTTCAGCATGTCCGTCGTGCCCAGCGGAGTACGGCCGCGGAGTTCGGCCAGAGCCTGCTCGACTTCCGGTGAACCGGGAGCGACGAACGACTTGGTCAGGGCTACGGCGTCGATATCGACTGCCAGCAACTGAACGCGATCTTCGGGTTTCAGCGAACCAAGAAAGAACTCCAAGGCTTCCAGTCCCTTGTCGCGGAACTGGTTGACTTGGCTCGCGGAGGTGTCGAACAGGACGACGACATCGCGACCGGCGATGGAAGCCGGTCGAAGCGCTGCGTCGGGCATCACGGCTAGGGCGAAGTACTCCGTACCATCGGCCTTGGTAAACGTCTCCATACGGGCCGTCGCACTCGGCGACTGCGCCCCAGCTTGGCCGAAGGTGCCGAACAACACGCACCAAGCGGCAAAGAACCCCAAACCGGATACCGAGCAGCGGCTCGTCGACATATCAAGAACCCCTAAGCCAAGCGAAGATTTTTGGGCAGATGCGATTTGAGCGTTCGCAGGAACGATGGGCGGATCGAAGCCTAACCCCTCCCAAATGGAGGGGCAAAAACTTCGCCGGTTCGTTCAGAGACGGACAGCTCTACTTTACGCAGCTTTCCTGGTCGGTGCCAACAAAAACACCGATTTGGAGCCTTTAACCTCGGCGGCCGGCCGGTTTAGGTCTCCAAACGGTCATAGGCACAACTTCGCCAAAGCGAAACAATTGGGGTTGTAGTGAAAGTGCGGAATTCGCTGCCCGACTATCCTGCGCGACAGCCGCTGATTCGCCCCCCGCTATTCGACTTAGCGGGGCAGACCGCCCAGCAGGACGTGGCTACCGACACCAGTTCACCACCCGAACGTCATTCCTTTGCATAAGGAATTCGCTACTTCTGGTTCACGACCGCCCGGCCGGCGCTTTGCACGAGGGCCTTTTCCGATCGGTCCCAGTTCCAGACCGCGGCGACATAGTTGTTGATCGCCGCTGATCGAAGTTCCGGAATCATCTCGATGACGGCCCCCAGCTTGCGGGCGGCCGATTTCATTCGGCCCTCATCGCCGCGCTTCGTCGCCTGGATCGCCGGTTTCGACTCGGTTGCCGCGCCGTAATACGACCCGAGCAACGCTTTACCGCTATCGGCGACATGGAGCGACGGCGTCCAGCAGCCTTGGAGGTGGAAGATGCCCGAGGCTTTCACCGCAGTGTTGCCTTCGGCACGGTTCAAAGTCACCGTCGTGCCAGCGGTTGCTTGGCGACCGACGTCGTAAGCGGGAAGTGCCGTCACTTTGCCCGCGGAAACGGTACGTACGCTTTGCCAGTTCCAACTCGCCGGTTCCGTTCCCCGCAGCGGCGAACCGATCGGCAGTTCCCAGCGGGGAGCGACGGCCACCGACTTCGTGACGCGGGGCTGCGCGGTCGCCAACTTGCCGACCGAGGCGATGATCGGGGCGACGGAGCGATAACCGTCGATCCTGCCGAAGTTGCCGATCCACGTTTGCGTCGATGGCAACTGCCCCACCCACGATCCGATCACCGACGTCGTCGGCTGCCGTTTCACAAAGGTCGCCGGCTTCGCCTTTGCCGCGACTTGGGCGGCGTGAACCTTCGCCACGCTCTTGGCCGCCAGCGAAAGTTGCCGCTCAAGTCCGGCTCGCACGCGGTCGAGGTCGATCGACATCCATCCTGCATCGTCGATCGGCTCGGCGGGCCCTTCAAACGTGAAGACGAAGGCCGTCATGGCAAGTTCGTCGCCCAGCGATTTGTCGTTGATATGGTCCGCTCCGGCGCGCCGGCCTGCGTTGCCTGCGGCGACGATCGAGCTGGCCAAAGTACAAAGCAGCGTAATTAAAGCGAAAGGCGTGCGATTCATTTCCCGCCGACTCCTCCAGGTGGGGCGACCTCGTGCCGAAGCACGTCTGCCGTGGGTCGATAAGGTGCGAGCATGTGGCAGCTAGCATTCGATATCGGAAGCCCGCCGGGGAGTCTGTTGGGCAATCTGCGAAGTTCGCGTTGTGCGATCTAATTCTGTTGATGGGGCACCTGCTGCGTCCGACGTCGACTTTGCCGAGCTTCCGACGCACATCGCCCCGGCTCAAACTTTCGCAGGTTCCCGCGACCGGCAAGACCGGTAAACTCTCTCTCGAACCATTTTGCGTGTTTGCGTATTTTGTGCCGCTCGAAGAGGTCGTTCGTTCCGTCCGCTATTCACCACGGTTTTTCGGTATTCGTGCGATGAAATCCGTCGTTTTTGGCTCGATGCTCGCCGGCGCGCTCGGTGCGGCCGGCGCACTGCTCATCCGCGATGCTTGGCAGCAGGCTCCGGTTCAGGCGCAAGACCTGTTCGCGCCCCCCGCCCCGGCCGTGAGCGGCCCCGCGCCGCGCGCCGTTCCCCAACCGCTGCCGACGCTGCCGCGCGAGGCCGCGGCCGATCCGCTCGCCGAGTTCACTCCCGAAGAACGTGTGAATATCGCCGTCTATGAAAACTGCAACCGCGGCGTCGTCAACATCAGCACCAAAGTCGTCACCGAGTCGCTCTTTTTCGACATTCCCTCCGAAGGCGCAGGCTCCGGCTCCGTGATCGATCAAGCGGGCCACATCCTTACCAATCTGCATGTGATCGACGACGCCCAGGAAATCCAAGTCACGCTCTTCGACGGCGAAACCTACACGGCGACGCTCATCGGCAAAGATCCCACCAACGACGTCGCCGTCATCAAGATCGAGGCCCCGGCCGAGTCGCTGTTCCCCATCTATTTCGGCGACTCCACCAAGCTCAAAGTCGGCCAGGCCGTGTTCGCGATCGGCAACCCGTTCGGGCTCGAACGCACGCTCACCACCGGCATTGTCTCCAGCCTTAATCGCTCGCTCCCCGGCCGCAGCGGGCGGGCGATGAAGTCGATGATCCAGATCGACGCCGCGATCAATCCCGGCAACTCCGGCGGTCCGCTCATTGATAGTCGCGGCCGCCTGATCGGCATGAACACCGCGATCGCCAGCAAAACGGGCCAAAACACGGGCGTCGGCTTCGCCATTCCCGTCGCCACCATCGCCCGCGTCGTGCCGCAGCTCATCGAGCGTGGCGCGGTCGTGCGGCCGGATATCGGCATCGCCCGCGTTTATCAGACCGAGGCCGGTTTGCTCATCGCCGCCCTCACCGGCGGCGGCCCCGCCGAGAAGGCCGGGCTCCGCGGGCCGCAGATGATCCGCCAACGCCGCCGCCAAGGCCCGTTCACCGTCGAATCGCAAAAGCTCGACTTGAGCGCGGCCGACATGATCATCGGGGTCAACGGCGAGCGGATCAAAACGGCCGACGACTTCCTCGCGATCATCGAATCGCACCCGCCGGGGAGCGAGGTCACGCTCACGATCGTCCGCGAAAAGCAGGAGTACGACGTTCGCGTACGGCTCGGTTTGGCTCGCGACTAGCCGCAGCGCACGGCCCGCCGCTCCTCCGCCCCCATCGTTTTGCCGCCCGCCGCCGAACCGCTGCGCGGGCGTTCGCTCGGAGCCTCTAGAGAAGTGCGACTCCGAGCGAGCGGCTCGGGACCGGGCCGGGCTCAAAACCCGCGCTTTTCCCGGTGTTTCGCGATCAACCCCGGCCCCCCCGCCCTCCGCCGCGAGGCCTTCTCGGCTCTAGCCCTGTTCTCGCAGCGAACGGGCCCCGCCGGCCGGGCTCGGACCCGCCCGCCCTCATCACTTGCAATCGCATTGCAAAAGCAACACCGTCTCACAAGCCGGCAGTAGGGTGGGTCGAGCGGAGCGAGGCCCACGCGGAAAACAACGCAGCAAACTCCCAAGCCCGCCTGTCCCGATCGCTTGAAGCTCCCACCTGCCCCGCCCGCACCGCCTGCGGCCCGCGCGGCCCTACTTGGCCAGACTACTTGCCCGGCTGCTTCGCGGGCGGCGAAACCGGCGCGGCCGCTTTACCGGCGCGCTGCGCCTTGGCACGGGCGTCGTAAGCCGCGCGGCGCGCGTCATACTCCTCCGTCAGGCGCCGATCGAACTCGAACAATTCGCCGTCCGCCCCCGACTCGGCGACCGTGACGCGCACCGGCGGGGCGATGCCTCCCTGATCGACTTGCACGCGCAACACGTTGGGCGCGGCGGCGAACGGCCGGTTCTTGATCCAGCGATGACCGTCGCCGTGGAGATAGAGCACCGGCTTGGCGAACTTCGCGGCGACCGGCAGGAAAACGTCGGCAAACGGCTGCCGCAAGCCGACCGGGTGGGCGTGGCCGACGACCACGGCGGCGCGCACGGCCGCCCCGTCGCGCGCGAAGGCGTCTTGCACCCAGCGGGCGTCGTCGGCCATGCGGTCGGTCCACTCCTGGCGGCTCTGCAAGCGGCCCCCCACCAGATTCACCATCACGAACAGCACCCCGCGATGCACGAACGCCACGTTCTCCGGCCGCTCGGCTTGGCGACGATAGGGCGGGGCGTCCGGCCACGGAGCCGGCAGGTCGCCGAAGTGCTTCTTCCAGTAGCTCCAGGCCAACGCCGGATCCTGGGCGTCGTTGTATTCATTGTCGCCCGGCGTGATGAACACGGGGACTTTCGAGCGCCGCAGTTCTTCCCCCACGCGTCGATAGTCGTCTTCGCGAAACGGCACGGTGCTCCGTTTGATGTCGCCCACATGCAGCAAGAAAGCGACGGGCGCATCGAGCTCCGCGATTTGCCGCCGCAACAGCGGAAACTCCTCTTCGTCGTACGGAATGTCGCCGATCACCGCAAACGTAAGCGGGTCGGCCGCGGCCCCGCGCAAGGGATCGCTCGCCGTCGCCGCGAGGGCGAGTAAGAGGGCGCTCAGCAACTGAGCCAGATTGCGCGTTAGGCCGGCAAGAAACCCACGGCGAGCGCCGGCGGGCAGGGAGATCATCGACATGGTTTTTCGCTCGGAGAATCGAGGTGGGAATCGTTCGCAGGCGGAAATGTTCGAGGAGTGACTTCCTCGAGGGCGGGAACGACGGCGGCCCCGGAGAAACGGAGCCGCGACGCCATCCTAATCGTGGCCGACGCCCAAGTCACCCACGCCCGCCGCATCGTAGGGTGGGTCGAGCCCAGCGAGGCCCACGCGGAAAACAAGCGCACTCGAATTGCACGGCGTCTAAGGTTGCCAGAGGCCGATCAGCGCCAGAACTACGGCGATTCCCAAAATGAGCCATTTCGCAAACGCCGACATCCGAAAAAAAGAGCCGGCGACGCCAAGCCCGAGCAATAGGAGCAGTAACGGGACAATAAAGACGACAACGATGAGCCCCGGGGAACCGCCGAAGTTGGAGGCGAACAACATTGTCAAACCTGGGTTGCCGATTTGCCGCGACTACTGAGAGGAATTGCCCATCTAGTTGGCGACTGTTGGAGATTTCGCCGGTTCGCTGCGTAGCGACAAAAAAACAGTTACTCGTCGTCAGAATCGACGGCGGTTGCGCCGACCAATTCAGACGGCGTGCTCTCCTCCATATCTTCAAGATCTAACTGCCGTTCAATCCATTGTTGTTTCGCCAGCGGATCTTCTGCGATGCGTTTCTCAATTACCAATGTCTCTCGATAGTCCTGCGCCGCCGCCGCCATGGTCCAAGCGGCCGTCAAACCCAATGATTCCACTTCCTCCCGAATCGTCGCAAGTTCACAACGAAAGAACTCCTTTCGATGATTCACTTTGTTGACTTGGTGTAAAACAAAGTGCTTGTGCAGACGATGTTCCAACGATGGAGCATCATCGGATTCGATTAAGGCATGTACGTCAAATTCGAAGGGAACGCTTGAGTCGCCCAATTCCCTGATTCGCTCGTGCGGATCGAGGCGGCGCGTCAGCCCGATCTTATAGACGTGTTCACCAAACGAGCCGATGTTCGAAATGATGTAGACATTGCCCTTCTTCGTTTGTTGGGCCATGGACATAGCGCGCCGCCCTCGCTCCTCAATCTCTTGCATCTTCTCCCGAATAGCCGCCAGTTCGGCCTCATATCGAGCACGTTGCTCCGCCGAAGCGTTAAGAAGCAGCACGCGTTCCGCTTCCGAGGCTCTTGCGAGCCGTTCACGCTCCTCCACGGCGGCCCTCTCCATTTGCTCACGAACCTTAGCCTCCGCCTTCCTCATGGCATCTTCTTCCTTGGCGGCCGCCTTTATGGCGCGATCGAATTCCCGCTTAGCTTTTTCTTCTTCGCGAATTCGCTCCTTGATTCGACGTTGTTCCTCTAATTCCTGCTTCTTGATCTCCTGAGCAATGCAGGCCCATTTGAGTTCGGTCAGTCGCGCGTCGAGATAATCCGGTGTGATTCGAGCGTTTCGAAACGCTTCTCCGTTTCCGTTCACCAATGCGTATGCGTCTTGTATCTGCTGCTGAAGCCTCCCAAAATTATCCGACTTTACGCGAGACAAGATAGAATCGACTTTCCCATTGAAAGCGTCCGTGACGAAACGAACGGCCGTTTCACGACGATTAGTTTCGACATAATCGCAAACGGCGGCCTGACCGTCTTTCACCATCTGTTTCGTTTTATTTCGAACGGCTTTGAGTTCCTGACCCGCTTGCGAGTAGCCGACTTCTTCGGCCAGATCATCCAAAAGGCTCTGCGTCGGTACGATGTATTCGTCGCCGTAGCCGTCAATTTGGTTTCTAATCGCCCTGAGAAGTCGCTCAAACTTCCCGATATTGTCTCGAACCTCATACGCCTCTCCGGCGATGGAACGCGCGTTCTGTTCCGCGTCGGCAATCATCACGTCGACTCGTGATTTGGCTTGCGACAGAAGAGCTTTCGCGCCGGAGGTCAATTCGGCGGCCTCCCTCCTGGCTTGAATCAGCGTTTGTTCGGCTTGGCTACCGGCGGTCGCGCCCCTCGCTTCTGCGTCAGCAAGAGTCTGCCGAGCTTGATGCCGGATCATTTCGGATTGCGATTCGGCTTCGGTCAAAATTCGCCGCGCCTCCGCTTCCGTGTCCAGCAAGAGTTGCCAACGCTTCATTTTCTCAAGCTGAATCGCCAGCGATTGCTCAGACTGCGCAACCTTTAGTTTCTCTTCGTTTACCTTTTGCATAAGGGCTCGAAGTTGCGCCTCGGCCTTCGCTTTGAGATCACCATACGCGGACTCATATTTACCGCTCGTCTCACGCAATCGAGAGACGTCTGCTTCTGCCTTAACAGTTAGAGCCGCGTACGACTCTTTACATCTATCCAGCGCGTCGGATGTATTCTTGGCCTCTGAAGCAAGGGCTTGGTTCTTTGCCTTTTGCAGAGACAGAATGGAAATGCATACGCCTAGCGCAGCTACGAGCAGCACTGACAAAAAGCCGAAGAACGTTACCATCGCTGTCCCCCAATCGACAATCGCGCAGAGAGGCATAATGTACACAGGTGACTGCATTGCAGCGATAATCAACATGATCCAACACGGGATAATTCACATTTTTCAAGTGGCAAGTGCGGCGGTTTTCGTTTATGAACTTCGGTACGCCGGTCACGCAACGCCTGGAGCCGCGACATAGTGCTCGGGCGGCGACCTGCTTAACTTCCCTGAGGAGTCCTTTGTGAAGCCGTCGCTTTGGAAGTTGTTGAAGAACGACTATCTCGCTCTTCTGGCCGCGATCTTTGGGCCGGTCGCCTTGGGAATCGGAGGATACGTCGCGGTGACGGGATCGATCCCACGCCGAGCGGCGCGCGGCGGGGAAGTCATCGTTGCCAACGGCGTCGACTTGCCCTGGCTCATCGGCGCGTCAATCTTAGCGATCGTGCTCTTCTTCGTGCTTTACCGTCGCTTCGCCCACATCAAACACGTCTTGGCGAACGGCAACCGCGAACAAGCCACGATTCTCGACGTCAGTTTCTTCAAAGATCGCGGGAGGGTCGAATTCGAGTACGCGCACGGCGGGCAGACCTACCGGACGGGAACCGCGATCATGAAGAATCGACAAACTCTGGCGCTCCAGCCGAACGACGTCGTCGAGATCGCCCTCGATCCGGCCGACCCGGCGAAGGCATATATCACCGAGTTGTATCTCGCGTGAACGCGAGTCCGACCGGTCTGCGCAAGATGTTCGTACCCTCACCGCGGTTCTCTCCCTGATGGTGATGCGGCGTCCGTTGGGGCGCCGTCTCTGCGAGGGAGTGAACGGGAAAAGAGGCGGTGCTAGGCAGGTAGGCACGTTTGATTTCCGTTTTACTTTTGCGCCGGAAAGCCGGATACTGCCGCCGACGGCCGCCGGCCCTGCGCCGGAAATGAAGTTCGTTTTGCGCCAGGAATGAAGCCGGCGACCATCGGTCGCAAGGTGTCCTATCGCGGCGGCGGACGGTACGCGCCGCGGACCTGCGAATGTCCCGTCCAACAAAGCTTAAAGGTGTCGCTCGATGTGTTTTACAGTTCGTTGGTCGACGCTCGTGATGTTGATCGCCGCGGCAGGAGTCGTCAGAGCCGGCGATGAACGGCGGGCCGACGACGACGAAATCGTGCGAGCGCCGTCGGCGGCTCAGATCACGAGCCTCTGCACCGAGGCCGGCTATCGGGACATTGAGCCGGTGCCGATCGCCGAACCGGGCGAAATCATCTTGAAAATGCGGCACGACGAAGAGACGTTCATGGCCTTTTTCTTCGTCAAGACGGGCGTGTTGACGCTCGGGACCGCTCGACGCGAACATGCGGCGACCCTGGAGAAAATCAACGCGTTCAATCAATCGTCGACCGCGCACAAAGCGACGCTCACGGCCGACGGCTTGGCCAAGCTGGAACTGAACTTGGAGCTGCGCGACGGCGTTACGAAACGAACGCTCAGGAGAGCGATCGCATTTTTCCCCGCGATGGCGAAGGTGTTTCGCAAGGACGTGTGCGAGTAGCGCCGCGCGCCGGCGCGCGTGTCGGCGGGCATCGGTTTGAGCCGGCGAGAACCTCGCGAAGAAGAGTCGAACCCGCGATCGCGTCCGGTCGCTGCGACCGCCGCTGCCTCGGCTGGAACAAGTTGAGGCGCGGTGCATGACCGCATTCCGCGTGGGCCTCGCTGCGCTCGACCCACCCTACGGCGACCCACCCTACGGCGACCCACCCTACGGCGCCCCACCCTACGGCGACCTCAGGAAGCCGTCAGCGGAAGAGGCGGTGGAAGAGGCGGCGTTTGACGAATTCGACCGTGAGCAAGTAGCCGGCGACGACGGCGACGAGGAACGGATAGAAGGCGAGCGGCGGCGGAACGAACTGGAACATCGGAGCCAACGGCGAGTACGGCAGCGCGATGCCGGCGACGACCACGGCCGCGGTCGTCGTCGCCAGCAGTTTGCTCGGCCGGCTGCGCCACACGCTGCCGGCGGTGCGAATGACGAACAGGACGAGCGTCTGCGTCGCCAGCGATTCCACGAACCAGCCGGTTTGAAACGCCCGCTCCGCACCGTGAAACATCGTCCACAGCACGACGAAGATCAGGCAATCAAACAGCGAACTGATCGGGCCGACCAAGAGCATGAAGCGGCGAATGGAGGCGACGTCCCAATGCCGAGGCTTGCGGAGGAACGTGGGATCGACGTTGTCGGAAGGAATCGTGACCTGGGCGAGATCGTAGAGAAAGTTGTTGAGCAGAATCTGCGTGGGAAGCATCGGCAAAAACGGAAGAAACAGCGACGCCCCGGCCATCGTGAGCATATTGCCGAAGTTGGAGCTGGTTCCCATCAGCAGATATTTCGAGACGTTGCCGAACGCCTTACGCCCCTCGATCACGCCGGAGTGCAGCACGCCGAGGTTGCGCTCCAAGAGAATGATGTCGGCGGCTTCTTTCGCGACGTCGACGCCCGCGGCGACCGAGATGCCGACGTCGGCGGCGTGCAGCGAGGGGGCGTCGTTGATGCCGTCGCCCAAAAAGCCGACGACGTGCCCGCGCCGCTTCAGCGCCAGGACGACGCGGGTTTTCTGACTCGGGGAGAGCCGGGCGAAGACGTCGTGGCGCTCGGCGACGCGGCCGAGCGCGGCATCGGTCATGCGTTCGACGTCGGCGCCGGTGATCGGCTCGGCCGCGCGGAGGCCGACGAGTTCGCAGACGCGCCGCACGGTGAGTTCGTTGTCGCCGGAGAGGATTTTGACGTGCACGCCGTCGCGGCGGAGCGTGGCCAAGACTTCGCGAGTGTCGGGCAACGGCGGGTCGCTGAAGGCGAGAAACCCGAGCAGCGTCAGGCCTGCTTCGTCGGCGGCGCGATACGCGGCCTGCTCCGGCACTTCGCGCTCGGCGACGGCGAGCACGCGGAGTCCTTCGGCATTGAGCCGGTCGTAGGCGGCGCGACACCGCTCGTGCAAGTCGGCGTCGAAAGGGAGCGTCGCATCGTCGACGCGAACGGCCGTGCAAACGGCGACGACGCTCTCGGGAGCCCCTTTCATGACGAGCCGGCGACGCCCCTCATGGCCGAGCACGACGGACAGTCGACGGCGCTCGAAATCGAACGGAATTTCGTCGAGCTTCACATAGCCGGCGACGCTCGGTTGCTCGGCCCGCTGAATGGCCGAGTCGAGCGGGCTTTTGATGCCGGTTTCGAAGCAGCTGTTGAGATACGCGGGGAGGAAGACCGTGTCGGAAGGGCGGCCGAGCGGATCGAGCCGGCGCTCGAGCGTCATCTCGCCGCCGGTGAGTGTGCCGGTTTTGTCGCTGCAGAGAATGTCCATGCCGCCGAAGTTTTGAATCGCCGAAAGATGTTTGACGATCACTTTGCAATCGGCCATCCGCTTGGCGCCGGCGGCGAGCGTGATCGTCATGATCATCGGGAGAAATTCGGGCGTCAGGCCGACGGCGAGCGCGACGGCGAACAACAGCGACTCGAAGGCGTCGTGCCGCAAGAGAATCTTGACCAAGAACACGAACAGCACGAGAAACACCGTGACCTGAAAGATCAGCATCGCAAAGCGACGGGTGCCGCGCTCGAACTCCGTCTCCGGCGGACGCGCGGCGAGGCGGGCCGCGATGTCGCCCAGCGCCGTATTGCGCCCGGTCGCGGCGACCACGGCCGTCGCGGTTCCGCTGACGACCGAGGTGCCGAGAAACAAGTCGGCGGAACCGGCGCCGGTCGCGTCGGCGGCGGAGGAGGAAGCGGCGGGCGATTTCTCGACCGGCATCGACTCACCGGTCAACGCGGCTTGCTGCACGTGCAGATCGTTGGCCTCGAGCAGGCGGCAGTCGGCGGGAATCAAATCGCCCGCGCTCAATCGCACGACGTCGCCGGGCACGACGAGGCGGCGATCGATTTCCCGCCACATCGCGTCGCGTAGCACGGTCGCCGTCGCCGCGGTGCGGCTGTTCAAACGGGCGACGGCGATCTGCGAGCGACGAGTTTGCACGAAGTCGAGCGCTGCGCCGACGACCACGATGACGACGATGATCGTCGCCGCGACGACGTCGCCCATAAACGCCGACATGCCGGCGGCGATCACGAGCACGGCGACCAACGGATTGGTCAACAGCTGCCAAGCTTCGATGAAGCGCCGTCCGCCGGCCGCGGCCGGCTCGTTGGGGCCGTGCTCGATGAGGCGACGCTCGGCTTCGGCCGTCGTGAGGCCGCAGGCCGGGCGAGGCGGTGCGGCGGGATCGCTTGTGGAAGTCGGCTGTCCGGTCACGTGAGACCTGGGTTGGGAACTTGCTCGCGCCGCAAGCGGCGTCACGGTTGCAGCATGATGTCGCCGGTCGAGCGCGACAAGTTTGTTTGACGCAGACGCAGCGGCAAGAGCGGGAAGCGCGCGGCTGCGGGGCGCGACTTGATATTGTTTGCCTCCCGTCGGCCGCCGGAGTTATGCTCGCGGCAAGCATAGGAGGGCTTTTATGCGTCGCGTGCCCGCCGGTTTTCCCGCTTCGTCACTTGCGGCTCGTCGCGATTTCATGCTCCGCCTGGGGCGACTCGGCGGCGCGGCGCTGACGCTGCCTGCGTTGTGCGAACTTGAGGCGGCCCGCGCGGCGACGCGCAACGCTTCGACCGGCGCGACGGCCGCGGCGCGGAAGACCTCGGCCGACGGCGGCCGCGCGAAAGCCTGCATTCTCATCTATCTCTGGGGCGGGCCGCCGCAGCAGGATATGTGGGACCTCAAGCCGGAGGCGCCGGCCGGCATTCGCAGCGAGTTCGCGCCGATCGACACCACGGTGCCGGGCCTGCGGATTTGCGATCAGCTGCCGCTTACGGCGAAGCAGGCCGAGAAGTTCGCGATCGTCCGTTCGCTCACGCACCCGAGCAACGACCATGTGCACAGCGTTTACCACACGCTGACCGGACGGAACGATCCGACGCTGCAAGGCGCGTTGCGACAACGGCGGCGGACCGATTTCCCGTGCATCGGTTCGGTCGTGTCGAAGCTTTCCGCGCCGGGCACGCTGCCGGCGACCGTGACGGTGCCGCGGCCGATCGGGCACGACGGCGTCGTCTACTCCGGCACCAACGCCGGCTTCCTCGGGTCGGCCTACGACCCGATGGAGCTGAAGTCGCCGGGCGAAGTGAAAGCGCCGCCGGTGCACAGCTTCGAACTGCCCGACGGGCTCGGGCAAACGCGGCTCGACGACCGGTTCAGCTTGCTCGCGCAGCTCGAAGCGACCGGGCGCGGGCTCGACGACGAAGTGCGGCGCTCGGCGGCGAATCTGTCGGCGTTTCGCGAGCAGGCGGCGAGGATTCTCACGGGCCACGGCGCGCGGCAGGCGTTTGAACTCGCCCACGAAGCGGAGCGGACGCGCGAGCGCTACGGGCGCAACGAATACGGCGAGTCGTTCTTGATGGCGCGGCGCTTGGTGGAGGCGGGCGTGCGGTTGGTGACCGTGGTGTGGGACTACATCACGCCGAAGGGAGACGTGGCCAACGTGTGGGACAACCACGGCGGCACCGGCGCGCTCGGCGGGATCACCGGCTACGCGATGCTCAAAGAGAAGTATTGCCTGCCGCCGCTCGACTTGGCCTACTCGGCGCTGCTCGAAGATTTAGAGCGGCGCGGAATGCTCGACGACACGATTGTGGCGATGTACGGCGAGTTCGGCCGGACGCCGAAGATCAACAAGAACGGCGGGCGCGATCATTGGGGCGCGTGCCAATCCGTAGTGTTCGCCGGCGGCGGCATTCGCGGCGGCAACGTGTATGGAGCGAGCGACAAACACGCCGCCGTGCCGATCGACGATCCGGTCGGTCCGGAAGACATCTTGGCGACGATCTATCATGCGCTGGGCATCTCGCCCGAGACGGAGCTGCGCGACCCGCTCGGCCGGCCGTATCGACTGGTGGAAGGGCGGGCGATTCGGGAATTGTTTTAGCGCCGCGAATCGGGCTCATGTCGCGGGCGCCGCAGTTCGGGTGGCACTGCCGGCTTGCCCACCAGTGATTAAAACGCCTTGCCGAAGCACTGGTGGGCGAGCCGGCAGTGGCACCCTTTTTTCTATTCTATTCAGCTGCGCCCTAAAACTTGCCGTCTTGCAGCATTTGAAAGAAGGCGCGGAGCACCGTGCCGGTGTCGGTCAGCGTCATTCCTTTGCCGCCGCAGCGATCGCACTTCACGCTCTTCTCGGCCGTGGCCGGGATGCCGGCGTCGCGACCGGGCGACATCACGCCGTCGCCGCCGCAGGCCGTGCATTTGTGGAACAGGTGTTCGGGTCGGATTTCCATCGAGTGCGCTCCTGCGGAGATGCGATTTTGGCGTTGTCGTCCGGCCAAGCGGGCTTCTTAGCGTAACGCGCGAAACGAAGTCGACCAAACGTTACGCGAAGTTTTGCGCGCCGCTCGACGATGGTTCGCCGCGCCCTTCCACGCACACGTTGCAATCGGCATCGCGGCGGCGGAGAATCGGAAACCACTCCAGCCCTGGTGGACGAGCCACCAGCGGCACCCGCACCATGCCGCTCGACGAGATCAACGCTTTATGAATCTTCGCCCGCCGCTCCGCTCGATCGCTCTACTCGCGCCGCTCTGGTTCGCGTCCGTCGCTCCGGCTCAGGCCGAGCCGAATCCGGCGAAGGAAACCTTCGAAGTCGACGGGCATCAGGCGTTCGTCTATGCCGCACCCAAGCCGGCCGCCGGCAAGCCGTGGGTCTGGTACGCGCCGACGCTCAAGGGCATCTCGCTCGTCGGCCGGCCGGCTTACTACGAGCCGTTGATGAAGGCCGGCATCGGCGTGGCCGGATTCGATCTCGGCGAAGTCCGCGGCGCACCAGGCAGTACGGCGAAGTTCACGAAGTTTTACGACGAGATGGTCCGTCGCGGCTGGTCCGCCAAGCCGATTCTCCTCGGCCAGAGCCGCGGCGGCCTGATGATGCTCTCGTGGGCCGTGGAAAACCCCGCGAAACTGCGAGCCTTCGTCGGCATCTATCCCGTGCTCAACCTCACAAGCTGGCCGCTGAAAAACTCCAAACCGCAGACGCTGGCCGACTTCGGAATGAAGGAGGAGGAGATCGTCGCCCAGTTGAAACAGCTCAACCCGATCGAGCGACTCGACGGGTTGCTCAAACACAAGGTGCCGGTGTTCGTCGTGCACGGCGATACCGACTTGGTCGTGCCGTACGACGACAACACCAAGCTCTTGCGCGAGCGCTACGAAGCCGGCGGCGGCAAGATCGAAGTAAAAGTCATCAAGGGCGAAGGGCACAAAGTGTCGCCGTCGTTCTTCGAGTGCCGCGAATTGGTCGACTTCGTCTTGGCCGCGGCGAAGTCGTAGCGTAGATTCGCATCCATCAAGGAGGAGCCAAGTGATGAAGCTGTTGATCGTCGGCGGCGTGGCGGGAGGCGCTTCGGCGGCGGCGCGGGCCCGCCGCTTGTCGGAAGACGCCGAGATTATCGTCTTCGAGCGCGGGCCCGACGTCTCGTTCGCCAATTGCGGCCTCCCTTATTATGTGGGCGGCGAAATCGCCCAGCGCGAAAAACTGCTCGTCACGACGCCCGAGCGGCTGCGAGCACGCTTCAAGCTCGACGTCCGCACGCGCTCGTCGGTGGAAGCGATCGACCGCGCGGCGAAGAAAGTTCGCGTCCGCGATCTGGCGACCGGCCGCGAGTACAACGAGACGTACGACAAGCTGATTCTCGCACCCGGCGCTGCGCCGCTGCGCCCGCCGATTCCGGGGATCGACCTGCCGGGCATCTTCACGCTTCGCAATCTGCAAGACGTCGACCGGATCAAGGAACGCGTCGACGCCGGAGTGCGGCGGGCCGTCGTCGTCGGCGCCGGATTCATCGGCCTGGAGTTGGTCGAAAACTTCGTGCGGCGCGGCGTGGCGACGACCGTCGTCGAGTTGCAAGACCAAGTGCTGCCGCCGCTCGATAAGGAAATGACGACGCCGATCTTGGAAACGCTGCGTAAGCACGGAGTGAGCGTATTGCTGGAGCAATCGGCCGAGGCGATTGAAGCGGCGACCGACGGGCTCGTGGTCCGCGTGAAATCGGGCGAGCGGCTGCCGGCCGATTTGGTGATCTTGGGCATCGGCGTGCGGCCGGAAAACCGGCTCGCGGTCGAAGCGGGGCTGGAAGTCGGCCCGCGCGGCGGCATTCGCGTGAACGAACAGATGCAGACGGCCGATCCCGACGTCTATGCGGTGGGCGACGCCGTGGAAGTGCGCGACTTTGTCTCCGGCGACGCGACGCAAGTGCCGCTCGCCGGCCCGGCGAATCGCCAGGGGCGCCTCGCCGCCGATCACATCTTCGGCCGGCCGGCGAAGTTTCGCGGCACGCAGGGAACCGCCGTGGTCGGCGTGTTCGAACTGACGGCGGCGGCGACCGGGGCTTCGGAAAAAGCGCTGCGCCGCGCACAGCGGCCGTTTCGCAAGGCTTACGTGCATCCGGCGAACCACGCCGGCTATTATCCGGGCGCGGAACCTATGACGATCAAGATTCTGTTCCACCCGGAGACGGGCAAACTGCTCGGCGCGCAAGCGGTCGGCGGAGCGGGAGTCGACAAACGCATCGACGTGCTCGCCGTCGCGTTGCAGGCCGGCATGACCGTGTTCGATCTGGAAGAGATGGAACTCTGCTACGCCCCGCAGTACGGCTCGGCGAAAGACCCGATCAATATGGCCGGCTTCGTCGCCGCCGGCCTGTTGCGCGGCGATCATCCGCAGGTCGACGTCGAGGCCGTGTCGGCGAGCGAGGAGAGCAAGCGTCCGCTGCTGCTCGACGTTCGCACGCCGCAGGAATTCGCGGCCGGCAACATCCCCGGCGCGGTGAACATCCCGGTCGACGACTTGCGAGCGCGGCTCGAAGAATTGCCCCGCGATCGCGAGATCGCCGTGTATTGCCAAGTCGGCCAACGCGGCTACCTGGCGACCCGCATTCTGCGGCAGCGCGGCTACGCCGCCTCCAATATCGGCGGCGGCTATAAAACGTATCTGCTGTTTCGGGGCCCGCAGGCGCTCTAGCGTTCGCTTCCGTTGGGTGGCACTGGTGGCTTGTCCACCAGTGCTTAGTGCACAGCCGAACATAGCTAGTGGAGCCTCTGCATGTTGCCTTGCCGGGCATCCGGGCCGGAACGAAATAATTCTTAGTCCAATTGGGGCTTCGCCGGCGGCTCGTCTGTCGCTTTCCGCCGAACTAATGTGAGACGTAGCCTACTCTGCCGGTGGCGAGCGGGCGTCCGCCGGTTCATCCGGCTCTTCTAAATTGTCGTCGGCGGCGCCAGGCGACGATTCGGATAACGACGGCGCATGCAGCGTAAAGGAGTGCCCGGAGTTGATCGACTTCGTACGGGCGCAGGGCAAACGCTGAACGTCCGCTCGCCGCCGCTGCAAAACAATCGCCTTGTATCTCACGGATCATCATCGCTAAGACGCATTCGGGCGGCGGATTGTTCCATACCCGGTCGATGGTCAACCCAGCGTTCCCAATCGAAACCGGTTCCCTTCGCCGGCTTCTTGCGTCGAATCACTCCGAGGCAGCGGCCGGCGGGCGTCGTCGACCAATCGATTTCAAAATACGCCAGGATGCCACCCGCCCATTCTCCATCGCGCGGCCAGTTTCGCGGAGGTTTCGCGCCGAGAAAGTCGGCATAGATCAACCAAACTTTAATCTGCCCACGAGCATCGCAACCGACCTCGCCGACGCGCAAGTGAAACAGGTCGGAACGCGCTTGGTGCACGACGGCTTGCCCGCCGACCTCGCCCTCAGCAACCGGCCGCCAGTTCGCCGAGACGAGCGGACGATCTTGCGTAGCGGGCGATTCCGTCAAACCGTCGGACGCATACTTGCGGATGAGCACTGCGGCGAAATCGTTGTCGACGCCTTTGCCGGGATCAACGCCGCCGTAGCGTTCGATTCGCTCCCGGCCCGGCAGCCGAAACAGGTGGACGACGTTCGGCCAAAGCCACTTTTTGTCGACGTCCCAGACCCGAACCTCGCCCATCCATGCGATGTCGGCGAACGCGAGTTGCGAGTTCCAAAACAACCGGTCGGGCTCCGCGGACGGTCGCGTGATCGTAACGTAAAGTTGCAGTTCGGCCGGTCCATCGGCCGCGGGCCGGGCGGCGACGGTTAGATCACCATGCAATAATGGATTGACTTTGACAGAAGATTCCTCTTCCGGATCGCGCGGCGGCCAGTAAATCTCGAACGGGCTATTCGCGCCGTCGAGCGAGTTCGTGGAAAGCGGCGGAATTTCGCGAGAGCAACCGGCCGTCGCGAGAAGGAGCGTCGTCGAAATCACGGCGGCCGGGAAACAACGAGAGGAGACATACATGCCCAAAGCTCCTCGGTTCGCTCGCCGCTAGCTTCTCACCGTCGCGTCCGGAAAGCGATTCTCGATAACGACTTCTTCATACGGCAGTTGCCCGCCGCGCGAGTAGGGCTCGTGCAGCCGCTTGCCGATCACGATGATCATGCCGATCACATGGTCGGCCGGCAGATTGATGAGCGAGGCGACCTTGGCGAAGTCGAACCCGACGAGCGCGCCGCTGTCGTAGCCGAGCCCCTTCGCCGCGAGCATCAGCGTTTGCGCCGCGATGCCGATCGAGCGCATCGCTTCGTCGCGTTGCAGTTCGTCTTTGCCGGCGTAGACCTTGCCGATCATCGGCACCAAGGCGTTGCGCGTCGGCTCGGGGGCGTTTTGCCAATAGCGGTGCGGATCTTTTTCCCACGCCCGCAGATCGGCGCAGAGCACGACCGTGAGTTGGCATTCTTCGATCTGGGCCTGATTCCAGGCCGCGGCGCGAATCTGCTTCCTCAATTCCGGATCGCGGACGACGACGAATCGCCAGTTTTGGATGTTGAACGACGTCGGCGAAAGCAGAGCGAGTTCGAGCAAGCGACGCTCTTCTTCGGGCGTCATCTTGTGCGTCGTGTCGTACTTCTTGATGCTGCGGCGCTGCTCGATCGCGGAGAAAATGTCCATGAGAGGGAAAGCCAAAAGTAGAAATGCAAAAGGCAAAATAGCGGGAAACCGGACGGGCGGCGTCGCAAATGAGGCAGTTTTGCCTTTTGCATTTTGCCTTCCGACTTTAGTCCTGCAGATGCGCCTCGACCATCCAGAGCGATTTGTCGATGCCGCGGGAAATCTCGGTGAACAGGTCGGCCGTGTCGGCGTCGCCGTGTTTCGTCGACTCGTCGATCGCCGCGCGGGCCAGCTTGCCGAACGCGGCCAGCGAGTCGGACATCGCCGCCGCGTGATCGCGCCAAGCGGTCGCGCCGAGCGGGTATTCCTTCAACGAAGTTTGCGCCGCGACGGCCCGCGCCGTCCCTTTCATGAGGCCGCCGAGTTCGACGCCCCGCTCCGCGATCTCGTCGATAAACTCCCCGACCTGCTCGTAGATCTCGTCGAACAGCTTGTGCAAGGCGATGAAGTTGACCCCCTTCACGTTCCAGTGGGCCTGCTTGGCGTGCGATTGCAAATCGGCGCAATCGGCGAGTCGGGCTTGCAGCAGATCGACGATCTTTGTCCGCGCGTCGACCGCAAGATCGTTCTTGGTGGGATTGAGCGGCATCTCGGCATCTCCGGAATTTACGGGGATTTTCCCAGAATTCTAACACCGCGGTTCGCGATGACTAGCGACGCCGCTACGCTTCGCGGCACGATTTCGACGCCGGAAATCAAAGAAGCCGCGCGACGTTTCTCGTCGCGCGGCTCCAAGATCGATCGACGCCGCCGCAGGCTCGACGCTCGCTTAGTCGCGGCTGTTGAGCTTCGCGAGCAGGCGGAGCATTTCGACGTAGAGCCACACGAGCGTAACCATCAGGCCGAACGCGGCGTACCACTCCATATACTTCGGCGCGCCGCGGGCGACGCCGGTTTCGATGAAGTCGAAATCGAGCACCAAGTTCAACGCGGCGATCACGACGATGAACACCGAGATGCCGATGCCGATCAGGCCCGATTCATGAATGAACGGCATCTTGATGCCGAAGAAGCCGAGCACGAATGTGAGTAGGTAGACGATCGCGATGCCGCCGGTGGCCGCGGCGACGCCCAGCTTGAAGTTCTCCGTGGCTTTGATCACGCCCGTGGTGTAGGCGAGCAGCAAAGCGCCGAGAGTGCCGAACGTGAGCAGCGCGGCCTGCATGACGATGCCGCTGTAGACCGATTCGTAGATCGACGAAATCGCACCGAGAAACAGGCCTTCGCAGACGGCGTAGATGGGCGAGCACCAGCCGGCCGTCGTCGGCTTGAAGATGATGACGAGCGAGGCGACGAGCCCGCCGATGATGCCGCCGAACATCAGCATTCGAGCGGTGTCGGGATTGACGAGCGTTTGTTGCCAGGAGTAGGCGGCCGCGACGATCGCGGCGGTGAGCAGGACGCCCGACTTGACGACGGTTCCCTGCAACGTCATCGCCTGGGCGGGCGTTTCGTAGCCGAACGCGGCGGCGAACGTCTTGTCGTTGAGGGCGGGATTCGAAGTGCGCATGTCTAAAAGTGCTTCCCAAGAAAGTAAACGGGAGCGAAGTCGTCGGCCGTCGCCGGTCGAAACCCGTCGCTCTGAGTGATTTGTTGCCGCCGCAGGGGCGGAAGTCTCTAGATTCTGCCCGGTTTTTGGAGCGAAGTCGCGTCGATTTTCGATCTTCTCCGCGCAATTCCGCGTTACTCCGCGATGTCGGCTGCGGAAACGCTGAACTTGAACGGCCCGCCGGCAGTGCTGAGATTTCCCGCCGGCAGTAAAACCAGAAAGCGTGGCGGGCGTCCACACAATGGAAAACCGGGCGTCTTCGATCCGCAAAAAGCCGGCAAAATCCCGAGAAAAACTACGTTTCTAAATCATTCGCCGATTTTTTGTTTTTCATTGCTTGACACCAAACCTGAATCCGATACATTACACGAGTCGTTTGTGGCAGTTGGCCACGGCTAATTGTTCACGGACGACGTATTTGTTCTTTGACAATTTGGTAGTGATTTCAAGATTTTAGCCGGTACAGACTGTACCCGGTTGAATTCTGCGGACGGGTCGCAAGACGCGTTTGTGGATGACGACCGAAATTGATAGCGAGTCAGGCTCCTCTGAAATCTGTTTATCAACCGGCTTCGCGCAAGCGGGGTTCGGTCTAAGCAAATATTTATTGAAGGGTTTGATTCTGGCTCAGAATGAACGTTGGCGGCATGGATTAGGCATGCAAGTCGAGCGGGTGTAGCAATACACCAGCGGCGTAAGGGACAGGAACACGTAGACTACCTGCCCTCGGGTCTGGGATAGCCACGGGAAACTGTGGGTAATACCAGATGACATCTCCGGATCAAAGGTGTGATTCCGCCCGAGGATGGGTCTGCGTCCTATTAGCTAGTTGGTGAGGTAACGGCTCACCAAGGCGATGATGGGTAGCAGGTGTGAGAGCACGACCTGCGTCATTGGGACTGAGACACTGCCCAGACACCTACGGGTGGCTGCAGTCGAGAATTTTTGGCAATGGGCGAAAGCCTGACCAAGCGATGCCGCGT
>JAEUIN010000144.1 GCA_016793115.1 Planctomycetaceae bacterium | reverse complement strand
GCTTGCGAACGCAGCCGTCGCCCGCCTGGGAGTTGAGTTGGCGCGGCGCGTTGGTCGGCGCCGTCCTGGTCGGCATGTGGGCCAACATGCAGCACGTCGCCCCGGGAGGCCCGCTGCTGGTCGGAGCCGCGCTCGGGCTGTTATGGCGGGTCTGGTTCAAGATGGTCGCTTTCGCGGGCGTCTGCATGCTGATCTTCGTGTTTTCGCAGGCGCCGCGCGAACGCAACGCCGTGAGGCCCGACGCCGGCGCGACGACTCGCTCCATCGGAGAATCAGAGGCGGACGACGGACCGAACGCCGCCGACCAGGAGAAACCGGAAGAGCGAACGGCCGAAACGACGTCGCTCGCCGGCGCTCCGCAACAACGCCCCGAAATCAAACCGGACGAACCGAAACCCGAAGTCAAGCCGGAAGAACCCAAGACGGAACGCAAACCCGACGAACCCAAGCCGGAAGTAAAGCCGGCTGAATCTCAACCCAAGCCCGAATTGAAGCCTGAGGAACCGAAGCCGGAACTCAAGCCGGATGAGCCGAAACTCGACGCACCCAAGCCTGCCGACCCGCTGCCGAACTCGGAGCGCTAGCAAGTAGGGTGGGGCAACGCCCCACCAATTATTTTCTTTTTCACTTGTCAGGGGTCGCCGCGCCGCAATGGCGAACAGCGACATCGATTTTCAAAACGGCACGATTCGAGTCAACGATCAAAGGTTGACGATTCTCGTTCTGCCGATGTCGGACATCGCCGACCAACGTCATGGTTTCGATGCGCAAGTCACGGAGATCGTCGGCTCTTGGAAAACCGAGGTTCTCAACGCGCCGCCGGGCCTCATTTCGCCGGACCTCAGCCCGTTCTCGGACCGTGAGCGAACTCCGCTCCTCATGAACTTGCCGGCGGAAACGGAACAGCACATTCATTCCTTCGGCGGTACGATCCCCGGCGGGAAACTCATGGACTTTAGCCGGCGCCGCCCCGATCGGATTCATCGACACGAAGTCCGAAGAAATCCTGCCGGTCCTAGAGAAATGGAAATGGCTCGTCGCCAAGACCTGCGATTGACGAAGCCGAAGCGCCGCGAAGTAGGGTGGGTCGAGCACAGCGAGGCCCACGCGGAATGCGGGAGTTAAAAACTAGGCCAGGTTGCGGCGTTGGAAATCGAGACCAGACCCCTTTTTGTCTCCTTTTTCTCTCCGAGCTAAAGTTGATGAAGTTTTCTTTGACATCGAAGCGAGAGGCCTGAAACCTGTCAAGGAGGTGTCGTTCAACACCATCAATGGGCAGAAGGGCGTTCGGTTTATGGACGTGGTGGCGTATCATCGACAGACAGGTCGTGTCGTTGAAATTCATCAAGTTGGACGGACTCTGAAATCCGATCCGATGGTGCCCGTATCTCGTGAACGAGCAGCATTCCGAGATGTACGCTACGTTCCGGAACTCCGCGATGCTAAGCGACTTTTCCACGATTACCAATAGCGAGGCTTCAGTGGGTAAGCAAGTCAACTTCTACATGACCGCCGACGACGAGCAGAAGTTTGTCGAATTCGTTCGCAGCGACAGGAATGTTGCCGTCTTTAAGTCCGTGCTTCCAACAATGGAAGTTACAGATTTAGTTGAACTACCCCGGCGCGGCGAGCCATTCTGGTTTTCTTTGTGTTTTTGGGATAAAGACCACTGCCCATCACCGTCATCCACTTATATCAAGCAACAGGGGCATTACTGCATAAACGAAATTGAATCGGAAGTTATTCAATTCCATCGCTGCGGCTTGGACGAAGGGCGACTTGTTCGTGGGCGCATTTGGGCCGAAATGACTGGATGGCGGCGAGAAGACCCGGCGACGATCATCAACAAGAGCGAAGCGTTTTCGGCGTGGTACGAACGTCTCGCCAACTGGATCAAGCGGCACTCCACTCGCAACGACCGGGGCGAGTTCGTTTTGCCCGGTGCTGCCCGATTCGCCGAACAAGGCGGCGTGATGTGTCAGGCCGTGTTGGCAAGCGGCAAAGCACTTTAACCTGAGTTCCCGCCCCACGAGCCTGCTCATCTTCCTTCCAACAAAGAAGACGACAAAGGTGTCAGAAGACGACAAAGGTGTCAGAAGACGACAAAGGTGTCAGGCATGTCAGGCACCTTTTCTCGGGCCCATTCCTTCGGCGGTACGATCCCCGGCGGGAAACTCATGGACTTGGCCGGCGCCACCCCGATCGGATTCATCGACACGAAGTCCGAAGAAATCCTGCCGGTCCTAGAGAAATGGAAATGGCTCGTCGCCAAGACCTGCGAATGACGAAGCCGAAGCGCCGCGAAGTAGGGTGGGTCGAGCCCGGCGAGGCCCACGCGGAATGCGGGAAAGGGGGGAGCCAAAAACTAGACTGCGGCGTTTAAGAAATCGAGACCAGCCCCCTTTTTCTTTCCCCCTTTTTCTTTCCGGAGGAAAGTGAGTGATGCGGCCGTGCTGTTCTTCACGCGTCTTTGTTTGTGAATCGTCGGTCCGCCTAGCTCCTACTTGTGGATAGGCGCGCTGACTCGCTTCTTCTTAGGTCCCCGTCGGATTTGGTTCCCACTTCGGCTGGCAACGCTCCGCCGGACGATGCGTAGGCCGACAACGGCGGCTTAACGTGTGGAGCCGTCCCCATGTGGGTCGCGTAACGCCGCGCTGCAACAGCGGCGAGCTCCAACGCTTCAGCTCGACCGGCGGCGCAGAATAGCGCGGTGTTTGGCGTTTGGGCGGCTTCCGCAGCATTGAAGTCCTGCCCCACGTATACCTGCCGCCCGTCGGCGAGCGAGACCACGACGCACCAATTGTTGTTGCTCATAAGGAGAGCGCAAGACGTGAAGACATTGTGAAAGACACGCGGGCCTCAAGGTCGCCTCTGTATAACCACGCAAGTCAAAGTCGCAATCAACCATCTGCATTTTTGCGCGATAACGAGCTTTCGGGCACAGCCGCAGTTCGCGTCGCACTTCATGTCTTCGGTATTCCACGGGCTGACGCTCTCATGATGGGCGAGTCGAACCGCACAAGATCAAGAACATTCGATGCGACGGAACGCCGCCGGCGACGAAAAAGAGCGACGAAAAAGGTGTCAGGCACCTTTTCTCGGGCCCAGGCACCTTTTCTCGGGCCCGGATTCATCGACACGAAGTCCGACGAAATCCTACCGGTCCTAGAGAAATGGAAATGGCTCGTCGCCAAGACCTGCGATTGACGAAGCCGAAGCGCCGCGAAGTAGGGTGGGTCGAGCCCGGCGAGGCCCACGCGGAATGCGGGAAAGGGGGGAGCCAAAAACTAGGCGCGGCGTTTAAGGAATCGAGACCAGACCCCTTTTTCTCTTCCTTTTTCTCTTCTTTTTCTCTTTTTCTTGCCAGACCACTTCTTCTTGCCCGCTGTCCCCCAATGGACCATGGCAAGCGATCTTTGAGTAAGTCGACAATCCGACGTTCTCCCTGCTATCATTGCTGGAGACGACAAAGGTGTCAGGCACCTTTTCTCGGGTCCGGATTCATCGACACGAAGTCCGAAGAAACTCTGCCGGTTAGAGAAATGGAAATGGCTCGTCGCCAAGACCTGCGATTGAGGAAGCCGAAGCGCAGCGAAGTAGGGTGGGTCGAGCCCGGCGAGGCCCACGCGGAATGCGGGAGTCAAAAACTAGGCTAGGTTTGCGGCGTTGGAAATCGAGACCAGACCCCTTTTTCTCTTTTTTTCTCTTCCCCTTTTTGTCTTCCCTCCGGCTAACACTCCATCTCCCAATAGGTTTTGCCGTCGGCGGTAGCAGTTTGAAGTAACCGCTGTCGTTCCGCAGGTTTTTGGTTGTGCCGGATGAGTTGATAAATATCGTGCAATAGCTCTGCTGCCTCTGCGAAGTAGCCGTGACCTAAAAGGTCACCAAAATCGAACTTTGGAACCTCAACGGTATCAACACCGTCAACGACGGTGACCGGCGGGCTAAGCCCTACTCGGTGGAATCCATGAAGCCATCGAGAAGCGCCTACAGCGTGATCCTTTGGCGATAAGTACAGGGTCGTCCGATCGCTAAGGGTAGGGTAAACGTGTGCTAGGTCGCGGAAGACATCACTGTCGAGATCCGGAGCAGCCAACACAATCTGTCCGAACCGAACGCCATGCTCGACAACGGTGTTTGAAATTCTTTGAAGTGCGCGCAGCAGACCACGGTTGCCCATACTGTGCGCGATCAGATGAACCTTCTCGACATTTGCCCTCTTGGCAAAATCGATCAGGAATTGCGCGATCAAACGTTCAGAGCCCTCAATAGCGGCCTCATCGGCCGGATAACCCGCCCAGGAACCTTGCGACGGCCAACTAAAAAACGCCGTTTCTCCCGGAAATCGCAAATCATACCCGACTTGAGCAGCACGAACTGCAGCGCTTTCAAACGTGTTGCAATACCCGTGAAGGAAGACTAACCCCTGTCGCTGCCCAACTTCCGCTTCTACGAGCTTCTCGCCGATCGTTCGCCAGAACACGTTCTCGTCTAATCCAACGCATTGCGTGAGGCGTAGGCGATCGTCTTTGAGCCGTGCCCATCGTGCATACCAGCGCGATCCAACCGATCCAAATTGGTGCGATTTCGGAATTGCCACTTGGCAAAAACCATAATGAACCTGACTATCGCGCTCTGACGAGAAGCCTAACGCAAGATCGGCTACATCATTCGGTTTTCGATTCGTACCGAACCAGACTGTGTATTGTCTGGTTGCAGTAGCGGGATCGAGCTTGTACATCGGTGCCGCCGGTTTCTGGGGAAAACGCGGTTCGACCAACTCGCCAACTCGACAGGACTCTAACCCAATAAACGCAAGACTCCGATAATGCGACGGATGCAGGGTGAGTCCAAGCCGCGACATTATTTTAACTAACCGGGTTCGGTCTACGGGGTACGCGTCGACAAACCCCACAAGCGCGCGCAACTCGTACTTCATTTCGTTCGCAGCTTCTCTTGCGAGCTTCGCCAACAGACTGCCGTAGCCCTGCCCCCGATAAGTTGGCCACACAAAGAGCTCTTCAATATCGAGAAACCGGCCGCGACGAGACAGAAAGCACCAACCTATTCGCTCTCCATTGGCGCCATCAACGATCTCTCGACCATGAATCTCCTTTCCGTCGTACGACGTTTTCCAAAGTAGAATGACTTTTTCTTTTTTGTTTTGAACAGGCGGAAACCAACCGAGCGGCCCGAGTCCATACCCTTCTACAATGAACCGATCTATATCTGCCGGAGAAATGGCCCCAAATCCATAATGCCCCCAGTATCCCCATGAATTCTGGAGCACAATCAACCCTTTTGCCCGAGGGTAGTCGAGACCAAAAACTCGCTTTGCCAAATCCGGATGAACCATTGTTACGCAGTGTGTTCCGAGAATCTCACTTTCTGGCCCGATCGGTGAGACGATGCCGTCATCCGGGTGGTGCCATTCTTCCGTCAGTTCAACCGAGACGCTAACAGCCCCGCTTCGACTAGCAACAACTAGCTCGCTTGCATCTAAGACCCGGTAATAGTGATGTGTGCGAACACGCATTCCCAGCGAGTCTGGCGACGGCGGCAAATCGCCCCTATCCAGCCGCTCTCGAATTTCGCTTGTGGACTCCGGCACTCTTTCGCTACCCGGGTCTCCAACGAACCTGCTAATACGCTTTGCAGTCATTGACCACGCCGCTTCGCGATGGTCACCCTCTTTAAATCGCTCTGGTCCTTCCAGGCCCCCGTAGTACCAGATGACGTAATGGCTCGACTTAAACTCGCGGTGATGCGTTCTCCAATCCGAGATGCCTTTCGGATCTCCAACCGCTGAAGTCTTTCGAAATCGCTTGCTACGGACATTCGAAAGCGGTCGTTCCTCGAAGTAGTCGTAAAAATTCTTGGGATCCATAGCAATCACATCCTAGGTCAATTTCGGGTTGCGACCATCTGCGTCGATCATTTTAAGTTGGAGCAAATATCTCTAGCATTGTGCTTCACGTAGTAGGCCATCGTTGTTTGGATACTGCCGTGTCGCGCAGGTGACTGGAGCATTGCCGCAATAAACCTCGTAGCCCATCCGCTACAAAATGAAAGGAGTCTGAGAAGAAAAAGGGGGAGAAGAAAAAGGGGTCTGGTCTCATTGTCCCCGAGCTCAAGGATTCAGGCAGATTACCCGCTCGTTTCGTCTCCCTCAATGAATTCGGCGCGGTTCGACCGCCGTCGCGGTAGGGACGGTGGTCGACGCGGCGCGTGCCGGGGTTTTCGGTCGGGTCGTTCCCAGGTGGAGCCTGGGAACGAGAGCGTCTGCGCGCGCCTTCGATCAATTGGTGGGGCGTTGTTCCAACCTAGGAGCATTCCGCGTGGGCCTCGCGGCGCTCGACCCACCCTACGATGCGGCGCTGCGGCGCGATCGGATGCGCGATGCCAAGCTTTGTGCGGCGCGGCCCTCATCCGGCCTGCGGCCACCTTCTCCCAGTGGGAGAAGGGAATAGACGGTCTCGCGTTGCTCGACCCACCTTACAAATTACACCGCGCGGAGCGGGTCGGTTTCTTTTTTGGCGGGCCAGATCGTGAGGTTCGGGAAGGCGGCTTGGAGTTCTTCCGCTAAGAGTTCCACGCCGAAGCGTTCGCTGGCGTAGTGGCCCACCAAGATCAGGCCGGTCCCCACGGCTTCGGCTTCGATCGCCGTGTGGAAGTTCGCTTCGCCGGTGATGAAACAATCGGCGCCGCGTGCGGCGGCCGGCTTGAGGAGGTCGCCCGCGCTGCCGCAGCCGACGGCGATCTTCGTGACCTTGCGCTGCGCGTCGCCCACGACCGCGGCGCTCGTCGCGGCGACGGCCGCTTTCACTTGCTTGGCCAAGTTGTCGAGCGCGAGCGGTTGCGGCAAGCGACCGATGCGGCCGACGCCGAGCGGCGGGTCGGCGGCGGCGGCGCTCGACGGCGCGGCCGGCAGCAGCGGTTCGACGTCGACCAGCCCCAGCCGCTCGACGAAGCGGGCGTTGATGCCGCGGGCCGCGGAGTCGAACGCCGTGTGCGGCGAATAGACCGAAACGCCGGCCGACGCGAGTTGCCAGAGGCGGCGGCCGTCGAACGTCGCGGTCGAGAGCGAGCGCACCGGCTTGAACGGCAGCGGATGATGGGCGACGACCAAATCGACGCGCTCGGCGACCGCTTCTTCGACCACGGCCGCGGTGAGCGTGAGGCAGGTCATCAGGCGGGCGACGGGCCGCGCTTCGTCGCCCAGCAAGAGGCCGACGTTGTCCCAATCGGCCGCGAGCGCGCGGGGCGCGAACGTCTCCAAAAATTCGGCCACATCGGCGACGAGCGTCACGAACCTTCTCCCACGATAAAGCGGCGACTCAGCATGCGATCGCCGCCGACTTCCTCGGCCCGCAACCAGAGCATTTTGCCGAGCAGGCTTTTGCCGTCGGCGATGCGGTAGCTGCGGACGTCGGTGCCGGGGGCGAGTTCGACGACCTGGGCCCGCATGCGGCGCTGGTTGGGGGCGTAGAGGTAGCAGCGGAAACTGACGCTGCGATTGGAATTATTGACGAGTCGCTGCTCGACTTCCAGTTCGTCGCCCATGAGCCGCGTTTCGACTTCGAGCACCACTTGGCCGTCGCCGACCTGCACTTGGCGATAAAGCTGGAACTCGCGGCGGCGCTCGCCGCTGAGGTCGTGAACGATGCGCAAGAGTTGCGGGCCCGACTCGGCGGTGACGGGGAGCGTGAGTTCGAACGGCAGGCTCGTTTGTTCCCCTTCGGCAAGCGCGACGTCGAAGCTGAGCGGCTTGATGTGCCAGCCTTCGGGCGGGACGATCGTGATTTTGCCTTGCACCGCTTGCTTGAAGCTGTTGACGATCGAAAGCGAGCAAGGTTGCGGCTCGCCGTAGACTTCGCGGAGTTGGGGCTTCTCGATCTTGCAGCCGCGGTCCCAGACGAACGTTTCGCGATCGAGGCCGAGGGCGAGGATCGGGGTCGGTCCGACGTCGACGACCGCGCGGCCGTCGACGACGCGGGGCTTGATCGGCCGGCCCCAGAGGTCGAGATAGCGGACGCCGGCGAGTTCGGCGGTTTCGACGCCGGGCGTCGGCCGGCTGATGACGAGCAGGGCGTCTTGCTCGCGGAGGAAGAGGCGATTGTCGCTGCCGCCGGGAAGCCGGAGCGTGCCGGCCGCTTCGGCCCCTTCGAGGGCCGCGGTCATCGTGCGCCACGGCAAGTAGAGCTCCGTCGGCCGGCCGGCGCGATCGAACAAGCCGGTCTCCGGGTCGAACGGCTCGACGAGAAACATCGCCGTCGCCGGGAAGCTTTTCGACACCATGAGCCGCTCGACGAGATCGGCCGCGCGATCGCCGAGCGAGTAGTCGCCCCGCGGCAGCGCTTGGACGGCCGGCCATGATTCGACGCCCGGCGTGGACTGCGATTCGAGGAAGAGGGTGAGCTCGTCGGCGGTGGGCTGCGGATCGGCCGAGAGGGCCAGATAGCGCCAGGCCGGCCGCGTCGAGGCCGGCGGCTCGTTGATCCACGACCAGGCGACGCCGACCAGCGCGTCTTGCTCGATGCGATCGAACTCTTCCTTCACCGCACGCACGTGGTCGACGGCGCCCGGCAGGGCTTCGAAGCCGTGATCGAGATCGCTTCCCAACTGCCAAGCGCGGACCTTGAAGGCCAGGTCGAGCAACACCGGCTCGATGGTCGGGAGCCACTGCGAGCGCTCTTGGCGAAACACTTGGGCCGCGGAGATGCCCTCGGCTCCGTAGAGCGCGTCGAGCGAGGCGGTTTGCGGCGTGAGCGTGCCGATCACGCCGATGCCTTGCACATTCAGCCGCTCGATGAACTTCTTGAGTTTGATCGAGGCCTCGGGCGAGGCGACCGGATCGTACCAGACCGGATATTTCAGGCGGCGGACGCCGGTGACGTGCAACAGCGTGTGCAGTTCGTCGTGGTGCGGCAGATGCTTCGGATCGACGATGCTCCAGCCGAACGCGGCGCTCGGCGCGGGCTCGGAGCCGCGGAGCGATTCGAGCGGCTCGACGACGGCGACGGACGTGGCTTCCTCTTGAATCAGACCTTGCTTGCCGTAGACGCTGATGAGGCCGTGATAGTGGCCGACGCCGGGCAGCTTCGGTTGCCAGACGAATTGCCGCGGGTCGCGCGGGCGGCGCTCGTCGAACTTCGACGTCCGCTCTTCGGTCCAGACTTCGCGCCCTTCCAGATCGTGCAGCTTCAACTCCGCGCGGACCGACGGTTCGTCGAGCCCGGTGAGCGTGAGCGAGAGTTCGACCGGCTCGCCGACGGGGAAGACGTTGAACGGCCGGCCGCCGCCGAAGCTCTTGCGCGGCAGTTGCGCGATCCAGACGTCGTCGATCGCCAACGAGCCGCGCAAGTCGGCGACCTTCGTCGGCCCCAGGTGAACCTCGAGATCGACGAACTTCACGGCCGGATTGTCGCTGGAGAAGGGGCCGAGCCGGACTTTGGTCCAGTCGTCGACCTTGCGGAAGCGCGGGCAGGCGTGCGTCTCGACGACCTGCTTCTTCTCGTCGAGAAAACGGAGCGCCAGGTAGGCTTCGTCGTGCACCAGCCCCGTGGTCTTCACGAAGACTTCGGCGACGTATTCGTTGCCGGCGTCGAACGGTTGCGGGGGCGAAGTCACGGCCGCGGCCGCGCCGTCGAGATTGAGCTTGAAGCAATAGGCGCCCTGCGGCGCGGGCTCGCGGGCGATCTTCAATTGTAGAAAGTGCGGATAGCCGGGCCCGCGGCGGCGCACCCAGTTTTGCGGCCAGCCGTCGAAGTCGTCGTCGGACGCTTCTTCGAAGTCGCAAGCGTAGAGCGGTACCGCGCCCGCATAGCGGGTCTCGATAGGCTCATCGGCGGCGGCTACAATCAGCAGGCAAAACCAGAACGGCATGGCGGCGCAGGTCTCCCGACACGGAAGCGCTTTCCTTGGTTATCGACGGAACGCGCTCCGAACTGCGATCGGAGGCGGCAAAGTCGGCCGAATCGGTCGAGGCGGCGGTAGCTGATAGCTGGTAGCTGGTTCATGGTTCCGGTCTCTTACAGATGTCGGATTTGCTCGTGCCGCTGCGCATCGCCGTCCAATTGAAACACGTTCCGCTGCCGTTGCCCAAGGCCTTGGCCAAGGTGCGAGCCATGGGGGCTCAAGCCGTGGAGTGGGACGCCCGCGGCCCGATACGCCCCCGCGATTTCACGGGAACCGCGGTCCGCGAAGTGCGCAAGCTGCTGGAAGACTACGAGTTGCGGGTCTGCGCGGTGGAGTTTCACACGCGGCGCGGCTACGGCGCGACGGACGACTTGGAGCGGCGGATCGAGGCGACGAAAGACGCCATGAAGATGGCCCGCCAGTTGGGCTGCGACTTGGTCGTGAACCAGGTCGGCCAGGTGCCCGACGACCTCGACTCGAGCGAGGGGCGGACCATGGTCGAAGCGCTGCGCGATCTCGGGCTCTACTCCCAACATGCCGGCGCGTGGCTGGCCGCGGAGACGGGGAGCGAAGAGGGGAAAGATTTGCGCCGGCTTATCGATGCGCTGCCTCCCGGCGCGATGTTTGCCACACTCGACCCCGGCAACTTGCTGCTCAACGGCTTTTCCGCGCAAGAAGCGGCCGAAGCGCTGGGCGACTTGGTGCGGCATGTGCACGCCCACGATGCCGTGCGCGATCTGGGGCGCAAGCGGGGCTTGGAAGTGCAGTTGGGGCGCGGCAGCGTCGATTGGCCGACGCTGTTGGGAACGCTCGAAACACGCGGCTTCCGCGGCTACTACAGCGTCGAGCGCGAAGCGGCCGACGATCCGCTGCTGGAAATCGGCCAAGCGGTGCAGTACCTTGCGCAGTTGTAGCCGCCGCCGGTTTCTGCGAGTCAGGTAGGCGCGTCGGGGCGGCGACGCGGTTCAAACGGGAGTTTCGCTATGCGCACGTTCGCTTTCGCCTCGGCTTTGCTGTTCGCATTCGCTTTCGCACCTGCGGCGCGAGCCGCCGAGGGAGCGGCCCGGCCGGAGAAAGCGGCCGGCCTCTCGCAAGCCGAACTGGAAAAAGGCTTCGAGCAGAGCCTGTCGGGCTCCGTCTTCCGCGGCTACTTCACCGAGCGCGGCAAAGAACAAGGCGGTCTCAAGGAAGAGAAGTACACGATCACCAGCGTCAAAAAGATTCCCGAGACCGACGACTTGTGGGTCTTCAACGTCCGCATTCAATACGGCAACCACGACGCCACGCTGCCGCTGACGTTGCCCGTGAAGTGGGCCGGCGACACGCCGGTGATTTCACTGACCGACATGCTCGTGCCGGGCTTCGGCAAGTTCACGGCCCGCGTCGTGGTGTATCGCGGCGAGTACGCCGGCACCTGGGACGGCGCCGGGCACGGCGGCCACTTGTTCGGCAAGATCGAGAAGCTCGACGACGCGAAAGAAGACGACGCGAAGTGATTCGATCGCTACTCGAGATATCGCAGCGCAACAAAAAAACGGGAGCCGAAATCGGCTCCCGCTCTTTTTTCTGAACTAGCGACTAGCGCCGAGCGCCTAGCGCCTGCTCCTAAACTTGCCCCGCGGCCGGCACCGTGAACGGAGCCCGGTATTCGCGGGTGAGCATGGCGTCGGCCTTGGCGTTGTTCACAAACGTCTCGGTCTTCGGATCGAAGGCCAGCGTGTCGCCGCAGAGGATTTCGGTTCCCGGCGAAACTTGGTTGGCTTCCAAGTGCCGCACGAACCGATCGTAGGTTTCCTGCGAGGCTTCGCCGGAGAGCTTGGCCTTCACGTCGGCGATGGCCATCGTTTGGCCGAGCCGCAGCGAGATGTTGCCCAAGTGGCACAACGCGCTCGAGAGGTGGCCTTCTTCGATGTCGGCCGTGAGTTGCTTGTGGTCGCGGCTGCGCACCGCTTGCACGAAGTTGTCGAAGTGGGCTTGGTCCCCCTTGCCTTTGAACTCGACGACGAGCTTGCCTTCCGGATCGAAGGCCGCGCCGGTGTCGTAGCTCATCAACACCACGTAGCCTTCGGTGCCGTGGAACACGTTGCCCACCGCGGCGCCGAGGTATTTGTCGGTCTCGAGCCCGCGAACTTCGAAGATGAGCCGCTTGTCGCCGTAGTCGAACTCGCAGATTTGCGTGTTCGCGGTTTCGCCGGCGTCGACGTAGCCGAGGCGGCCGCCGTAGCTCATCACGCCCTTGGAGAGTTCGTTGACGCCGAGGCCCCACCGCGCGACGTCGACTTGGTGGATGCCTTGGTTGCCCAAGTCGCCGTTGCCGCATTCCCACTGCCAGTGCCAATCATAGTGGAGCTTCGGACGGGTGAGCGGCGACATCGGCGCCGGGCCGGCCCAGAGGTTGTAATCGACCGAGGCGGGCACTTCGTACGTGCCGCGCTCGCCGATCGACTTGCGGCGCTTGTAGCAGAGCCCGCGTGCGATCTTCACGTCGCCGATTTTGCCGGCCTTGATGTATTCGATGGCCTGCTGCGTGCCGGGCATCGAGCGGCATTGCGTGCCGGTCTGGCAGATCTTGTCGTGCTTGCGGGCGGCTTCGACGATGCGCCGGCCTTCGCTGACGTTGTGGCTGACCGGCTTTTCGACGTAGACGTCTTTCCCGGCTTGAATGGCCCAGATCGCGCCCAAAGCGTGCCAGTGGTTCGGCGTGGCGATGCTGACGATGTTCACCTCTTTGTCTTCGAGCATCTTGCGGATGTCGGTGGTGAACTTCGGCGCGAAGCCCTGCTTCTTGGCGATCGATTCGACTTTCTTTTGGCCCACGGCTTCGTCGCAATCGACGATCCAGGTGATCGGCGTATCCTTGCGGCCGCCGAAGCCGGCGATGTGGCTGTTGCCGCGGCCGTTGACCCCGACGATGGCCGTGTTGAGCTTCTCGTTCGGGCTCGAGCTTTGCTTCTCGTCGGCGTAGAGATTGACGATCGGCCCGGCCGACACGGCGGCGGCCGCCGCGAACATGCTGTTCTCAAGAAAACGACGACGACCGTAGCGCGTCATGACCGAGGTCTCCGAAACTGATGATTGGTGAACGGGCGGGAAGTTAGCTTGCGAAGCGGAGGAAATCCGCGGCGGGCGGGAATAGTTGAGCATATCCGCACACAAGCGAGGCGGCAAGAAAAACGGCGATTTTCCGAGGAAAAGCGCCGTTAGATGCGCAAAAATCGATCAGACCGGGAGGGCGAGGCTCCCGCCGAGCCGAATGCGTTTCGCTTCGCAGCGACAAGTTTCCGTAGATGTGGCCGCGGCGCTGCAAGCTTTTCGGATGAAGGATGCATGATTCAGCTCGGCGGGAGCCTCGCCCTCCCTTCGTCAGTGCCTAGTAGAGTTCGAAGACCTGTCCCTGATACGGCCAATCGTCCGGGCGCGCAACCAAGTTCTTTCGAACCGGATTGTGTCGGACGTATTCCCATTTCTCCGTGTATTGATCCCAGTTGCGGATCCGATAGTCCCAGTGGTCCGATTGCCAACGGCGGTCACTTACTCGACAGCTCCGACTGAACTGCGATTTCCAGTACCGGACCCAAGCGTCGAGTTCGAGTTCGGGCTTGCCAAGCGTGCAGAACAAATGGAGATGGTCGGGCATGATGACGTACCGGCCGACACGCCAAGCCTGAGCTTTGCTCCAGATGGTGTGCAACGACCGATGCACCTCAGCGCACCCCAACCACTGTCGTCGGTCCTTAGAGCAAACCGTGAGAAAGACGACGACCGGGAAATCTTTCGGCTCGATCACGCCATGCCGAGGATGCTTGCGTGTCGGACGCACGGCCGTTTCATCTTCCGACGGTTGCATAGCGATCACCGTCCCTTCGTCGCTACAGGATGCGACATTCGGCTCGGCGGGAGCCTCGCCCTCCCGGCAATCGTCGCTTCCACGTTCTACGGCAGTTCGCGGATGCGGATGTGCTTAAACTCGATCGGCGCGCCTTCCGATTCGAGACAGAGGTAGCCGCTCGCCGGTTTGCAATCGGTGCCGCCCGACACCTCTTCGCCGTTGACCCACAGCCGCACTTCGCCGTTGATGCCGCGCACGTAGTAGTGGTTCCACTCGCCGTGCCCCTTGCTCAACTCCTTGCGCGGGAAGCTGCGCTGGCCGGTGGGGGAAAGGGGCGGAAACGGCGTCATCGTGCTCTTGCCGACCGGGAAGACGTCGCCGTTGGTCGAGAAGAAATACGGCTTCTTGGCTTTGTCGCCCAGGCGTTCCTCATATTTCTTGATGTAGCCGTGGTCGAGAATTTGCACTTCGATGCCGCCGGGCGGGAGCTTTCCCTTCGGCAAGTCTTTCAGCGCTTCTTCCGTCGCCCAAACGAAGATGCCCGAGTTGCCGCCGCTCTCCAGATGCTTCCACTGCGCGACGAGTTCGAAGTTGGTGTATTGCTTCGCGGTGCGCATCACGCCGACCGGCAGGCCTTTGCAGCGGATCAGGCCGTCGGCGAACGTCCAAGTGTCGTCGTCGCCGTTCACCGGCACGAAGTCGTCTTTGAAGAGCTCGCGCCAGCCCGGCCCGGTGCCGTCGATGGTCGCTTTCGGGAGATCGGTCGGGTCGGCGGCGAACGCCGCGCCGCTTGCGAGCGCGAGAAAAAGCGAAGCCAAGAGGCGGAAGAAAATCGTCATCGGTGAACACCTCGGGAGCGTGAGAAAGCGACGGGCCGATTATAGATGCCCACGGGCGCGACGCCAGAAATATAGAGTTTGCCGAGAGTGCGGTGGGTTCTCGCTTTGTCGAATCATCGCGACGGTCTAGAATCGGTAATCGGCGGTTGATGCCCGAAGGGGAATTCCATGGATCGACGACAACTTCTTGAACAAATGCGGGATTGGAGTCCTCAAGAGCAATTGGACTTCGCGCAAGACGTCTGGGATCGCATCGCGATCACTAAAAGTTCTCCCGCGGTGACCGAAGACGTTCGCAGCGAGATCGAAGCACGGCTCAATGCGCTCGACGCCGATCCGGACGACGTCGTGGATTGGAGCGCGATCGTCGATCACGTTCGGCGCAAGTCATGAGCCGCGAAATCGTCTATCGTCCCGAAGTCAAAACGGACGTCGACGACGCCTTTCGCTGGTACGAACGACAACTTGCCGGTTTAGGCGAACAATTTCTGCAGGCGGTCGCCGCCGAGGTCGATCGCTTGGCCGACGACGCCGAGTCTTATCCGATTTTGTTCCGCGGCGTTCGCGCGAAGATGACCGTTCGATTTCCCTATGTGATCTACTTTCGCGTTCGACCGAATCGAGTCGAAATTCTCGCGATCGTTCACGGACATCGAGATCCGCGGATCTGGAGGCGACGTCGTTAATTCGTCGCGTTGATCGAGCGATTACGTCAACAACTGCGCCAAGCGCTCGCGGGCCGGGGCGAAGTTTTTGTAGTGCGCGATCTCCGGCGACATCGTCGTGATGAGGCGGGCCAAGCGCTGGGCGGCGTCGCGATCTTGGCGGAGTTCTTCAAGCGGCACGATTTCGATGCGAATGCCGAACAGCACGCCGCCGCTCGTCGGCAACCGCAGCAGCAATTGATGCTCGAGGCGGATATAGACTTCGGCGATCGTCACGTCGGCGTCGAGCGCGCGCCGCGGGCGCGAGGTGTGCTGATTCCGCTCCGCGCTGCGGCTCAAGCTCCAGTTCTCGCGCGTCCAGACGTCGCCGGCCGCGAGCTTCCGCAAGAACGTGTCGATCTGCCGGCCGAGCACGGCGTTGAGCTCCGGCACCGGGCCGTGCACGTCGGCGATCGGCAGGCCGAGCTTTTCCGTGAGCGCCCAGGAACTCGGGAAACAAACGATGCCGCCGACGACCCGATGGACGCCGGCCGCGTCGGGCAGGAGCCACACCAAGTCGGGCTCGAGCGCCGAGCCGAGCGCGACCAGCCGTTGCCGCTCGTCGGCCGGGTCGTTCGTCGCGAGCGGCGCGCCGAGCAGTCGTGCGAGCGCCGACGTGTCGTCGAGGCTCGCGCGCCCGGCGGGCAGAAGCGCGAGATACTTCTCCGGTTCGGCGGCCAGCCAGCGAGCACGCTCGCGGAGCGTTTCGCCCGTCGGATCGCGCGGGGCGAAGTCGTCGGCGAGGTCGCCGGGGCGCAACCCCATCGTCCAACGATGATCGCCGGCGGGAAAGATGCGAGACCAGTCGGGCATGGCATGAAGCGCGGAGTAGGGTGCGAACGGCGCCGCTCCCTTCTCCCCTTGGGGAGAAGGTGCCTGCAGCGAAGCGAAAGGCGGATGAGGGGGCGGAGACGGGCAATCGGCACGCTTGTCGCGACGACATCAGCGCGTCGGGGGGGGGGG
>JAEUIN010000108.1 GCA_016793115.1 Planctomycetaceae bacterium | reverse complement strand
CCGGTCCGGAAGTTCGCCGCGTGCTGGAACTGTTCGCCGAGTGCAAAGGCAAGGCCTCGGTGCTTTACGATCACCGTCCGCACCTGGGAAGCAACCGTCTCCCGGCGGTCGTGAAGGCTCTGCGGCAACGCGTGGAAGGCTACGGCGGCGAGTTTCGGTTTGAATGTCGCGTCGAAGACGTTGAACTTGGCAACGGCCGCATCGCTGCACTTTCGACATCATCCGGCCGCATGGAAGTTGACGTCGCTGTGCTGGCGATCGGTCACAGTGCCCGCGATACGTATGCGATGCTCCTGCGGCGCGGCGTGCCGATGGTACAGAAGCCGTTTCAGATCGGCGTGCGGATCGAACATCCCCAGGACCTTGTGAACCGCGTGCAGTACGGCGAATCGCGACTAGAGCAACGGCTCGGCTCGGCCGACTACACGCTCATCGCCAACGGGCCGCACGATCTCTTTAGCTTCTGCATGTGCGCCGGCGGGCAAGTCATTCCGAGCGTCTCCGAGCCGGGCTATTTCTCCACCAACGGCATGAGCCTTTCGCGACGCGACAGTCCGTTCGCAAACTCCGGCTTCATGATTACGCTTGATCCGCGGCATTTCGGCTCCGACCACATCCTGGCGGGCGTCGAACTCCAACGGCGTTTCGAAGCCAAGGCGTTCGAAGTCGGCGGACGCGAGCAATACCGGTGCCCGATTCAATGGGCTCGCGACTTCATGAACGGCCGCACTTCGCAAGGATCGCCGCGAACGAGCTACAAGCGAGGCGTGGTTGCCGCGAGTGTTGCCGATTTGGTCCCGCCGCAAGTGGCCGAAGCTTTGCGCGGTGGGCTTCCTTTACTGGATCAGCGTTGGCAAGGCCGGTTCATTCCCGAGGCGACGATCGTCGGTCCGGAAGCTCGCGGAAGCGCGCCGGTGCGACTGCCGCGCGATAATGAAACCTTGGAAAGCACCGGCGTGGTAGGGCTCTATCCGATCGGCGAGGGCGCCGGGTACGCCGGCGGAATCGTCAGTGCCGCGGTCGACGGACTCCGGGCCGCGCGGTCGATCATCGGCCGTTACGCGCCGCTGGAAGAGGTGAACCGATGATCTTGCTCGACGTGCAACAAATCGTGAAGCACTTCGGGCCCGATCCGGTCCTCGACGGCGTGACGTTCGAGGTACGCCCCGGCGAAAAGATCGGGTTGGTCGGCCCCAACGGTGCGGGCAAATCGACCTTGATGAAGATTCTCGCGGGCCAAATGGAGCCCGACGCCGGCCAGATCGTACTGCACAAAACGGCTCGCATCGATTACCTCGAGCAGCAGCCGACGTTTGAGCCGGGTCGAACGTTGTGGGAAGAAGCGGTTACGGCGTTGGAGCCGATTACCGCACTGGTGAAGGAAGCGGAAACCGTGGCCGGGCGATTGGCCGCCGTGCGCGACGACGCCGAACATGCGAAACTCGCCGCCCGCTACGATTTCCTCCAGCACGAAATCCAGCGACATGACGCGTACAACCTCGACTACAAAATCGAGCGCGTGCTCAATGGCCTCGGCTTTCTGCCCGACGCTTACCAACGGCCGCTGGGGGTCTTGAGCGGCGGCCAACTTAACCGACTGCTGCTGGCTAAGACGCTACTGCGCGAGCCCGATTTGCTGCTGCTCGACGAGCCGTCGAACCATTTGGACATCGAAGCCACGCAATGGCTTGAAGGTTTTCTAGCGTCGTCCGATCAAGCGGTACTCGTCGTCAGTCACGACCGATATTTCTTAGACAAAGTGACCAACCGCACGCTAGAGCTTTTCCGCGGGACGGTTGATTCGTTCGTCGGCAACTTTTCCGCCTACTGGATGCAAAAGGAAGAGCGGGTCAAAGTGCAGGCCCGAACGTTCGAGAAGCAGCAGGAATTCATTGCCAAGACGGAAGAGTTCATTCGCAAGAATTTCTACGGCCAGAAATCGGCACAGGCCAAAGATCGCGAAAAGAAGCTCGAAAGGGTAGAGCGGATTGAAGCTCCGCGCGAGATTCATGGGCCGCCGATGGCGTTTGCCCCGGCTTCGCGGACCGGCGACATCGTCGTGCGGGTCGAACACCTGTCGAAGGCGTTCGATCGACCGCTCTTTAAGAATCTCACGTTCGACATTCTCCGCGGCGAGCGGTGGGGAATTCTCGGTCCCAACGGCACCGGCAAGACCACGCTTTTGAAGGTGATCGTCGGCAAGTTGCCGCCGACCGAAGGCCGGGCCGTGCTCGGGACCGGCGTGAAAGTCGGCTATTACGATCAGCTTCTGCAAGGTATCGCCGACGATGAGCAAGTCGTCGAAACGGTGCGGCCGTCGTTCAAGGAGTTCAACGAACCGCAGCGGCGCGATTTCTTGGCGAAGTTCGGGCTGACCGGCGACATTGTTTTTCAACAGGTCGGCAGCCTGAGCGGAGGCGAGCGAAGCCGCGCGGCGTTGGCGCGACTGAGCGTCGAAGAACCGAACGTACTGATCCTCGACGAGCCGACGAACCACTTGGACCTGTGGGCTTGCGATTCGCTCGAAAACGCGATCCGGGCTTTCGACGGCACGGTGCTTTTCGTAAGCCATGACCGTTACTTCTTGAATCGGATCTGCGACCATGTGCTGGTCGTCGAGCCGGATCGGTTCCGTGTGCTGGAAGGGAACTACGAAACATATCTCGACATGGTGCGGCGGCGGCAAGAGGAAGACGCCGAACTCGCGCGAGCCGCGGCCGAACGAAGATCGAGCGGCGGCGGAAAAGCGGCGGCCGTCGCCAAACCGGCGGACGACGGCAAGAAAGAACGGCGCAAGCGGAAGTTCCCCTATCGCAAGACGGCCGATATCGAGGCCGATATTCAAGAGCACGAGGCCAAGCTCGAAGCGGCTCACGCACGGCTGATCTTGCCGGAAACCGTGCGCGACGGCCGGCTCGTGAAACAATGCCAGGCCGAGATCGAAACCTTGCAAGTTTCGATCGCTCAGCTTTACGAACACTGGGAAGAAGCCGCGGAGATGAACGCTTAGCCATGCTCTTGGTTCTCGAATCGACGTGCGATGAAACGGCCGCCGCCTTGATCGACGAGCATTTGAACGTGCGCGGTTCGAGCGTCGCCACGCAGGACGAATTGCACCAAGTGTTCGGCGGCGTCGTGCCGGAGATCGCGTCGCGGGCGCACGTCGAACGAATCTTGCCCGTGATCGACCAATGCCTGAAGCGGGCCGGCGCGACGCTCGCCGACGTTTCGGCGGTGGCCGTCGCCAATACGCCGGGACTTGCCGGATCGCTGCTGGTAGGCATCTCGGCGGCGAAGGCGCTTTGCGTCGCTCTCGACGTTCCGCTCGTCGCCGTGAATCATATTCATGCGCACGTTTACGCCTGCCGCGTCGCGGCGGGCGTCGACGTGTTTCCTTGTGTCGGCTATGTGGTGAGCGGCGGACATACGACGCTCTTTCGCTGCGAGTCGCCTTTAGAGTTTCACGTGCTCGGCGGAACGCTCGACGATGCCGCGGGAGAAGCGTTTGACAAGACGGCCAGCTTGCTCGGGTTGCCGTATCCCGGCGGTCCGCACATTGAAAAGGCGGCGGCCGGCGGCGATTCGAAGGCGTACCGCTTCCCGCGAACTTTTCTGAACGAAGACCGCATTGAGTTCAGCTTCAGCGGCTTGAAGACGGCCGTGCGGTATGCGATCGCTCCACAGGGGACCGAACTGGTAGCGCCGCCGGCCGGTTCGAAACTGTTGGCTGATCTCGCGGCGAGCTTCCAGCAGGCGGTGATCGACGTGCTCATCGGTAAGGCCGAGCAAGCCTTGCGAGCGACTGGATATAAGACGCTGTGCGTCGGCGGCGGAGTGGCGGCTAACGGCGCC
>JAEUIN010000103.1 GCA_016793115.1 Planctomycetaceae bacterium | reverse complement strand
GAAGAAGTACGCCGGGTACCCGAGATGCGCGGCCTGAGCCATCACGTCGGGCGGCTGGGCCACGTCGAAATACCCGCCGACTCCGTAAGCGCCGCACAAGAGCACGGTCGAAACCCAGTAAACCACACGCGGCATCATCGGTCGTCTCCGTCAAAAATTGGTGCGGCGATATTTTCCAAGATGGCGAAGCAAAAACAAATTCTTGTTTCCATCAGCTATCCGTTACTCGGAGTCTGCATTCGGCGAGCGGGATTCGCCGTCGTCGGCTTCCGGGCGGCCGTCGGCTTGCACTCCGAGCACCCTTGTGGCACCGGCTTGCTTTTCTAGGCGGATAAGCAACGCATTCGCGTGGTGCTGAAGAAGCTCGGCCAGCGGCTCGGAATGCGTAGTAATCCAGAGTTGAGAGTGCTTCGCCGCCCGAGCGACAAGTTTTGCCAACGGTTCAAAGAGCCGTGGGTGCAAATTGGCGTCGGGCTCGTTGATGGCCAGCAGCGTCGGCGGCCGCGGGCTCAGCAGTGCCGCGAGCAAGCACAAGTACTTGAGCGTGCCGTCGGAAAGTTCGGCGGCGACGAACGGTCGCTTAAACTCCTGCGTACGCAGTTGCACTTCCATGCCGCCGGCCGTCAGATCGACGTCGACTGAACCTCCGGCGAAAGCGTCAGCGACCGCGGCAGCAAGCCCCTCGTGATCGCCGATTTCCTGAATCGTTCGCAACGCGGCGGCCAGGTCGCCCCCGTCTTGACTGAGCACGGGAGTCCGCACGGCGACGCGCGGGCGTCGCAAAGGGGAGTCGACGTCGGTGCGAAACTGGTGATAGAACCGCCACCCGAGCAGAGTGCTTCTCAGTTCCATTAATTCCGGAAATCGTCGCGGCTCGCGAATTTCGGAGACGATCGATTCGGATTCGTTCAAGTCGCCTGGGTAGTCGACGAGCTTTCCCTCGTCGTCGCGCACTCGGGCCGAGCCGTTTTTCCGTCGGCAAATGATGCTCGAACGCCCGCCGTCGAGGCAACAGAGCTCCTCTTCGCGAATGACCGGGTCGAGTTGAAAAAGCGACCGCTCGGGCTGCGGCAGACCAAGACTGAGACTGTACGACCATCGATCAAACTTGAGATCGATCGACACGCGCCGCGGATCGCCTTTGTATTGTTCGCCGGCCCATAAGGCGCTAGGCATCCCGCCTTCGTCGGCGAGCGTTCTTGCCAATCGTCCGTCGGCCGCTTGCGCGAGCAGGTAAAGCGAACGATAGAGATTCGACTTCCCGCATCCGTTGGGACCGACGATCACGTTCACTTGCCCAAGGCGCAGGAACACGCGCTGGATCGAGCGGTAACCCTGCACGCGCAACGAGCGGAGCGGCATCATGGTCGTAGTCGACTACCCCTCGTTCAACTGCGCCGGCGTGAGTTCGTTCCAAAGCGGCCGACCGGTGAGGAAGTTCGTCACGTTGTGCACGGCGATTTCCCAGAAGCGCGGCAGGAAGTGCGGGCCTTTGTCGCTGCCGGAAATATGCGGAGTCAGAATCACGTGCGGCATTTGCCAGAGCGGATGTTCCGGCGGCAGCGGGTACTTGAAATGAGTGTCGAGCGCGGCGCCGGCGATCCAACGTTCCCGCAAGGCCTGCAGCAATGCCTCTTCCTGCACGAGCGGTCCGCGCGCCGGATTCAGCAAGAACGCCGTCGGCTTCATCGCGCGGAGTTCGCGCTCACCGACGAGCCCTCGGCTGGCAGGCGTGATCGGCATCGCGAGGATCAAGAAATCCAAGCCGGCCAGAAATTCGAGTTCTTGGCCGGCGGTGAACTTGCGGTCGGGCAATGTGCCGTCGGGATCGCCCGTGCCGGCGAGCGAGTAGACGTCGTCGCCGCGCGGACCAACGGGGGAGCGCGTGAGCACATGGACCGTGAGGCCGAGCGCCTTGGCGAGACGGGCCGTTTCGCGGCCGATGCCGCCGTAGCCCCAGATGCCGACCGTACTGCCGCGAATCTCGTACTGAAACGCCTTGCCGGAGTTGTCCCAGCGCGACGCTTCCTGGTTGCGAATCATTTGCCGAAGATCGCGGGCCAGATTGATCATCATCGCCACGTTCCACTCGGCGATCGCCGTGTCGAACACGCCGCGAGCGTTAGCGGCCCGGATGCCACGCTCGACGAGCCCTTTGCCGTAAAGCTGCGCGTAGCCGACGGAGGAAATTTGAATAAAGCGGAGCTTCGGCATGTCGGCCAAGTTTGTCGGCGGCAACGTGCAGATGAGCACGTCGGCATCGGCGGCGACGTCGTCGGGAAACGGCTGCGGCGCGGCCATCAGTTCCAGCGACTTGATCTCCGTGATGCAAACGTCCGGAATCGCGCGCAACTTCGCGAGCGCGGCCGGTTCGGTTTTGACTTGGACGACGATGTGAGGCATTCGGCGAGGCTCGCAAATTCCAATGATCAAGCAACAAATTCCAAACAACGGGCAATGTTCAAAAGTCCAATGATTTCTCCAACCAACTTTTGGTCATTCGATGTTTGGTGTTTGTTTGGAATTTGGTGCTTGGTCATTGGTCATTTAATCCGTAAGGATTTTCCCCGGCACGCTGTTGAACTCGCCGCTGCCGGGCACAAACGGGTAGCGGTTCTTGATCTCGTCGGTGAGCGTAATGCCGAGGCCCGGCGCTTCCGGCGGCAGGACGTCTCCCTTATCGAAGCGGAACGAATCACCGGCGATATCGGTATGAATCGTTCCCAGCGCGGGCAGGACTTCGCAGATGACGCAGTTGCGAGCGGCGAACGCGCAGTGAATGTTTTGCATCAGCGCGCCGCCGGCCCCGGCCGCATGCGTGGCGATGTGCTTGCCCCGGCCGTCCATGAGCGCGGCCACGCGCATAAATTCGCCGAGTCCGCCGGTGAAGGCCGCGTCGGGCTGGCCGATGTCGAAGCAATCGCGCTCGGCAAAGACCCGCCATTCGTACATCGCCGTGAGGCACTCGCCGCCGGCGATCGGCACCGACGTCCCGCGAGCCAGTTCGGCATAGCCCCAAGGATCGGTGTAGTGGAGCGGCTCTTCAAAGAAGAACAGCCCGTACGGCTCGACCGCGCGCATCACGGCCTGCGCGATGCCGAGATCCCACGTGAAGCGCGAGGCGTTGCCCATGTGGCCGTCGAGCATCAGCCGCACGTCGGGGCCGACATGCTTGCGCGCGAACGCGACTTTGCTCCCTTCGAACTCGGCGGCTTCCGGCGCGGTGCGCGGCGTGTAGCCCCCCTTCCCCTTCGTGAAGCTGCCGGCCCCGAGCTTCACGCCGGTGAATCCGAGGCCGAGGTAGAAGTCGAGC
>JAEUIN010000096.1 GCA_016793115.1 Planctomycetaceae bacterium | reverse complement strand
GGTCTGCTGAGCGCCTTGGGAACGGCGATCGGTTTCGCGGCCGTGCAGACGGTGATGCCTTGGCTGCTGGGCTCGCGCCTGGGCGACTTCGCGGCCGCGCGTCGCAAAACGATCGCGCCGACGGAGCCCGACGCAAACGATCGATTGACGCGCGCGTTGACCGCGCTGACCGGGGCGCTGGTGGCCTATCCGCGGCTGACGGCGACGCTCTCGATCGTCGTCACGGGCGCGCTGGCGGTCGTGGCCGGCGGGTTGCGCTCCGACATCCGCTGGATGGAAATGCTGCCCGAAGACAATTCCACGGCCCGCGCCACGCGTTTGTGCGACGAAGCGATCGGCGGCTCGCTGCTCGCCTACGTCGTCGTCGAGTGGCCGGAAGGCTACACTTATCGCTCGCCGCAGGTCGTCGCGCTGCTCCAAGAAACGCAGGACCTGCTCGCCCGCCGCCCGCCGCTGCGCGGATCGTTCTCGCTGTTGAATCTCGCGGCCGGAATCTCCGGCGAAGGCGCCGCCACGCCGCGGGCGCTGCAGCAACTCCAACGCGCGCCGCCGGAAACGCTGGCGCGCTTCGTGCGCCCCGATCTGCGGCGGGCCGCGGTCAGCGTTCACGTGCCCGACGTCGGCGCGGCGCGGCTGCTGCCGGTCTTCACGTCGATCGAAGAGGAACTCGTCGAAGTCGAGCGGCGACATCCGGGCTTCCGCTTGCACCTGACGGGCACCGCGGTCGTGGCGTCGCGCAACGTGTACCAAATCATATACGACTCCGCCAACGGACTGCTGCTCTCGGCGCTGGTGATCTTCGCCACGATGATGATCGCCTTCCGCTCGGTGCGTCTCGGTCTGATCTGCATCGTGCCGACGATGTTTCCCCTGGCCGCGGCCGCGGCCGGGCTGGTGCTGCTGGGCGAACCGTTGCGGCTGTCGGCGGCGATGACGTTTTGCGTCGTGCTCGGTCTGGCCGACGACAACACGATTCACTTCGTCGCTCGTTTTCGCCAGGAGATGGAGCGGGGGAAAAGCAAGCAGGCCGCGGCCGCGGCGGCGATGACCGTGTGCGGCAAGGCGATGATCGTCATGAGCGTCGTGCTGATCGCCGGACTCTTGCCGATGACGACGGGGCGCATTCCGCCGATTCGCACGTTCGGCGCGCTCTCCATTTCCGCGATCGCCGCGGCCATGGTCGCCGACCTGATCATGCTCCCGTCGCTGCTCGTGTGCTTTGCGCCGCGACGTCGCGGCCCGCGTTGAATGTTGTCGTCGACCTCAAGAGCGGCGCAACCGCACATGGGGAAATCCACTACGCACTCGGCGCTGATCCGCCATAATCGCCGATCGGCGTGGCGACGATTGGCGCGAGTCGGTAGCATCGGCTGCGTAATTCGCTACGGTGCGTTTGCTGTGAGCTTCTATGGATTCGCTTCCGCTCGACGACGTCGCTCAGTTGATTCGACTGTTGGCCGAGGCGTGCGATCCGGAACTCCCCGCCGCGGCGGCGGAACGCAAACGGCTGCTCATGGACGGCGTGGCGCAACTCGTGGGCGCCGATGTTTGGATTTGGAACGTCGGCATCGCCAATCCGCCGGAACATCCCGGCGACGCCGCGGCCACGCATCAAATGAGCGGCGGCTGGAAAGACTCGGCCGAGCAGGCCCGCGTGTTGTGCACGTTCACCGATGCCACGAAGCTCGACCTGCTGCAGATCGGCATCATGCGGCGCTTCATCGCCCAACAAGTGACCACGGTCGGCCGCGATGAAAGTTTCGACCCGCAGCGGCGCGACGAGGCCCTGCGGGAATATGCGAAGACGGGCCTCGCCGACTCGCTCGTCGCGGTTTATCCGCTTAGCCCGACGGCGTTCAGCGCGTTCGGCTTGCATCGTCGCCGGCCGGCGCCCGATTTCGGGCCGCGCGAGCGGGCCATCGTGCAATTGGTCCTCGAACAGGTCGGCTGGCTGCATCGCCACGGCACCGGAATTCCGGCCGACGACAAAGTCATGGAGCTTTCGGCGCGGCAACGGCAGGTGTTGCTCTTCCTCCTGGCGGGCGACACGCAGCGGCAGATTTCGTTGAAGATGGAAATCAGTCCGCACACGGTGAACGACCATGTCAAGCAGATCTATCGCCGCTTCGACGTGAACAGCAAAGGGGAACTGTTCGCGCATTTCGTCAACGGCGGGCAGGCGCTCTGATCGACTCGCCGGCCTGCAGATTCCGCACCGTCGCTACGATCGGACCACGGCCGAAGCGTGACCTAGGCTTGGAGACCTGACGGTGGGCGCGGCGCTTTGCGCCCCCTTAGTCGTTTCCAGTCGTTCGTTTCGCGCGTCGAGGTTTCGCTCGGTCATGGAAATCACATCGCTCCCGTCGCCTGCCGGCGCGGCGACGTCGCCGCTGCTCGCGCCGTCGATTCCGCAGCCGGTCGTCGAGCCGACGCCTGCGGAACTCGAGCGGTTGCTCGGCCGCAGCCTCTGTCGGCAACTCGGCGTCTACGAACTGCCGCCGGGGTTTTGCTTGTCGGTCGTCGTGCCGGTGTTCAACGAACTCAACACCGTGGCGCAAGTCGTCGAGAAGATTCGCGGCTGCGGGGTGCCGACGGAAATCATTCTCGTCGACGACGGCAGCACCGACGGCACGCGCGACCTGCTCGCCGGCTGGCGCGGCGCGCCCGATCTACAAATCATTTTCCACGAGCGCAACCGCGGCAAGGGGGCCGCCTTGCGAACCGGCTTTCAAGCGGCGACCGGCGACGTCGTCATCGTGCAAGACGCCGATCTCGAATACGACCCGGCCGAATTTCGCCGGCTCATCCAGCCGATCGTCGCCGGCGAGGCCGACGTGGTGTTCGGCAGTCGCTTCAGCGGCCACGCGGCGCGGGTGCTCTACTTCCGCCATCGCTTGGGCAATTGGCTCCTCACGTTCCTCTCGAACCTGACGACCAACTTGAACCTCACCGATATGGAAACCTGCTACAAGGCGTTTCGCGGCGACCTAATTCGCGCGCTCGCGCCGAAGCTCCGTGAAAACCGATTCGGCATCGAGCCGGAACTCACGGCCCGCACGGCGCGCATCCCGGGCGTACGGATTTTCGAGCTGCCGGTGAGTTACCGCGGCCGCACCTATGCCGAAGGCAAAAAGATCAACTGGCGCGACGGCGTCAGCGCGCTCCGCTGCATCTGGCGTTATCGCAAAGGCTAACCCCGTGGACTACGCCGCTCCGATGTCGACGCGCGCCAAAGTGCTCTGGAGCTGCGCGCTCGCGGCCACGCTCTGGGTCTACGGCGCCGGCTTCGCCGCCGCGCTCGGCTCGCATACGCGCGTAGGCGACTTCTTCCAAGAGTGGGCCTCGGCCCGCAACTATTTCGAAGGCTTGCCGATCTACGCGCCGCAAGAGGAGACGGCTTGGCGCTATCTGCGCTACCGGCCCGAGCAAAGCCCCGCGGCCGTGTTTTGCCGCGTCAACGGCCACCCGCCGACGAGCGTGCTCCTCGCGTTGCCGCTGGGCAAGCTGCCGTATGCGCAGGCGTTTCTCTTGTGGAACGTGTTGTCGCTCGCGGGAGTCGCCGTCGCCGCCGGCATCGTCTTGAAGCTGGAGTTCGGCACGCTCGAAACGTTCGCTTGGGCGGCGCTCGCCGCGCTCGTACTAAGTAACCCGCTCCTGCAACATTTGATGCTCGGTCAGTTGACGATTCCGCTGCTGGTGCTGATCGCGGCCGCGGCGGCGTGCGAGGCCCGCGGTCGCTCCGGCCGGGCGGCGGCGCTCGTCGGCACGGCCGCGGCGCTCAAGATGTTTCCCGCCTACCTGTTTCTCTACTTCCTCGTCCGCCGCAACGGGCGCGCGCTTGTCATCGGCGGGCTCACCTTCGTCGCCTGCCACGCCGCGACGCTCGGGCTATTGGGCTTCGCCGCCTATCACGACTGGGTCGAACTGTCGCTCCCCGAGGTGCTGCAATATCGCTCCTGGTGGGGCAACTACACGCTCGCCGGCCACTGGGCGAAGCTCTTCGACGGCGCGAGCAAGCAAACCGCGCCTTGGTTCTATGCGCCGGCCGCGGCTCAGGCGCTCACCGCGCTGTCGCTGCTGCTCGTCACCGGGCTGACCGCGCTGTGCCTCGAGCGCGGCCGCAAGGCCGGCGGCGGCGGGAGTTCCGCGACGGCCCGCAGCGGCTTTGCCCTCACGAGCGCGGCGATGCTGCTCTGCGCCCCGATCGCCTGGGATCACTACTTTCTATTGCTCATGCCGGCGCTCACCCACTTCGCCCTGCGCACCGAGGAAGGTTCGGCGACGCGCGGGCTGCTGAACGTCGCCCTGTTCACGTTCTGGCTCAACCCACTGGTGGCGTTTCGCCTCGTAGCCAAACACAACGGCGACACGATCTCGACCGCCGCGACCGTGGCCGTGATGAGCTGGCCGTTCTACGGTCTCTGCACGGTCTTCCTCATCGGCGCAGCACAAACCTGGTTGATCGCGGCACGCCCGGGCGCGGCGCGTACGCGTCGGCCCGACGAATTCGACTTCGCCGACGCATCGCTTTAGCAAGTCGCACGACACCGACGACCGCTGCGGCGTGCGGAACGGAGGCGCGCCGTCAGAAACCCGCAAGCGACGGCTTCCCGCCGCCGATTCGTCTCGGCACTTCGCCGCGGTCGCGATAGAGTTGGGATATGCCTCAACCTTCGCCCGCCGAATCTCATCCCGCCGTGCTCGCGCTGCTCGACGACGTCGCCGCGCAAGCCGCGACCCACTACGCCGCGACCGACGATCTGCATCGCCGCGCCGGTTTGCGTTTCAACGTGCGCGCCCATGCCGCGGTGCTCACGATCGCCACGCTCCGCCGCCGTCCGGAACCGACGCTCACGCTCGGACAGCTCAACGCGCTGCGCTACCGCGTATTGGGCCGCGAATATGAAATCGTGCGACAACTCTTGGCGGAGCGGCACGGACGATTCGAGAAGTTCGATCGCACCTTGCTCGCGCGGGCCGAAGCCGTCGATCGGCTCGTCGGCCGCGTATGCCTCGCCCTCGAACTCTCGCCGAGCGATCTCGTCGAAATCGCTCGGCAAATCCTGTCGCACGGCATTTGGCTGCAAACGGCGATCGGCGCCGAGCGCTTCACCGAAATCTTCGACGACGCGCTGACGACGATCAAATCGCTCCCCGGCGCAACGTCCGTCGCCGAGCGCTAAGATCGGACCGCGCCGGCGTCGGCTTCGGAGGCGCAGGCCTCGCAAAGCCGACGCGGAGTCGGGTTAACCGCGAGCCGCTCGGCAGGCCTCGGCGCATTCCTTGCAAGAGGCCGCGCACTTCTTGCAGCATTCCTTGTCGCACTTTTCACACGACGCGGCGCATTGCCGGCACATTTTCTCGCACAGCGCGCAGACGTCGGCCGCTAGCGGCCCGCCTTGTTCGACGCTCGCCGCGCACGCCAGGCACAGGTGGTGACAAGCGTTGCAGTCGGCGCAACAGCCTCCGCCGCTTGCGTCGCAAGTCTCGGAACACTTCTCACACGTTTCGGCGCACGCCCGACATTTCGCGGCGCACGCCTTGTCCACTTTGCCCTCGGCCGCCGCGGCCGTGAGAACGTTGAGCCCGAACAAGCCGAGCAGGGCGGGTACGATCGCCAACCAAAGCCGACGACCGAGCAAGATTCGATTCATGACAAGACTCCTTAAACTGTCGAAATTGATGAGACTCCCCGCAAGTCGGCGCGCCCGACTCGCGTTTCGCCGGCTCCCACGGGGAGCCGCCTTGAAATTCCAAACGGCGTCGAGGATCGGCGCTCGGAATCAACAAGTCCAACGACAGAACAAGATTTGAAGTCGCCGCGGCGCCGACGACACGATCGACGACGACCGCGCCTCCCCGGCGTCGAAATCCAGGGCGGCGTCGCCGGCCGAGTTCGCGGGCAGCGCGAAGTCGAAGCAGAGGATCTCCCAAGCCTTGGCGATCGCCCCGCTTAAGCGATGAAAACAGGGGCATGCGTCGGCCGGCGAACTGCGGGAGAGCACATCGCACGGCTCCATTTGCGATTCGCACCCGCGTTGCGGCGAGCACGATTTCGTTCGACAGGCCGCGCAAGGAGCTTCGGTCGCGCACTCGGATCGCAGGCAACAGGCCGGCGCATGCCGTCCCCAATCGATCGCACAGCACCAATAGGGCGGCGTCGCGGCCAGCGCGATCATCAGCAGCGAAATCGCAAGGGAAGGAGTTCGCATGCAATTCACCTTAGTGGCGCCTCGCACCTCGGTCAAGAAATTGACGCAACCCGAACCTCACGCGGCTGTTAGAATCGTCACTTCCGCCGTGCGCGGCGACGTTTGCCGTCGCCGTGTCTTGCACCCGTCTCGCGCGAGATTCCTGATGACGAACAGACTTCACGCGCTCGCGGCCGCCGCACTGGTCGCGTCCGGCTTGAGCGCGACTTTAACGCCGGCGTCCGCCGAGGTCCGCCTTCCCGCGATCTTTTCCGACCACATGGTCCTGCAGGCCGAAAAGCCGGCGGCCGTGTGGGGCTGGGCCGCGCCCGGCGAAACGGTCGTCGTCGAATTCGCGGGCCAAGCGAAGCAAGCCGCCGCGGCCGTCGACGGTCGTTGGCAAATCGTCCTTGATCCGCTGCCGCCGCACGAGCGGCCGCGGCAGCTCGTCGTGCGCGGCGGCAACACGCTCACGGTCGACGACGTGCTCGTCGGCGAGGTGTGGCTCTGCGGCGGCCAATCGAACATGGCGATGCAACTCAAAGGCCTGCACGGCGCGGTCGACGACGCCGACGCGGTGATCGCCGCCGCCGAGCATCCGCTCATCAGGATGTTCGTGCACGACGCGCCGTACGACATCTACAAGCTCGACGCGCCGCCGGCGGAGCCGCTCGCCGATCGGCCGGGCAAGTGGATCGTCTGTTCGCCGGCCACGGCCGCGCGGTTCACCGCGCTCGGCTATTTCGTCGGCCGCGATTTGCAGCAGGCCCTGGGTCGCCCCGTCGGGCTCGTCAACAGCGCCGTCGGCGGCACGCCGATCGAAGCGTGGACCAGTCTCGCCGCGCAGCAAGCCGATCCCGCCTCGAAGCCGCTGCTCGACGATTGGGCCAAGCGCGCGCAAGGCTACGACTCGAGCCGCGCGCTCGCCGAGTTCGAAGTCGCCAAGAAAGCTTGGCTCCAGGCGCGGGCCGCGGCGCAAAAGCGAAAGCAGCCCGCTCCGAGAGCCCCCGCGGCGTTCAAGAACACGCTCGTGTCGCTCCCCGGCGGGCTCTTTAACGGCATGATCGCGCCGCTCGCGCCGTACACGGTGCGCGGCGTCGTCTGGTATCAAGGCGAACGCAACGCGGCCGGCCCGTTCACCTACGAATACGGCCGGCAGCTCCGCCTGCTCGTCGCCGATTGGCGCAAGCAGTGGCAAGACCCGGAACTCTATTTCGCCTGGGTTCAATTGCCCGGCTTCCTCGGCAAGCAACGGCTGCCGAGCGAACCGAACGGCTGGGGCGTCGGCGTTCGCGACGGACAGCGGCAAGCGCTCGACGTGCCGCACACCGCAATGGCGGTGACGATCGACTTGCGCTCCGAGGAAGGACACCCGACCAACAAGCTCGACTACGCCCGACGCGTCACGCCGCTCTTGCTGCACGACGTGTACGGCCGCAGCGACGTCGCGGCGCGCGGGCCTCTCTATCGCACGCTGCGCCGCAACGGCAAGACGCTCGTCGTCGAGTTCGACCACGCCGACGGATTGCGGGCCGCTTCGGGCGAACTCGCCGGGTTCGCCGTCGCCGGCGACGATCGGAAGTTTCATTGGGCCGCGGCCCGCGTCGTCGACGGCGCGGTCGTCGTTTCCAGCGACGAAGTGCCGAAGCCGGTCGCCGTTCGCTACGGCTGGGCAGCGAACCCGCTCGGCAATCTCGTCAACGCCGCCGGCCTGCCGGCGTCGCCTTTCCGAAGCGACGATTGGAAATGACCGCTCGCTCTAATTGCGCTGCGCTCCGTTCTCTTCCTTCCACTCCAGTACCTGCCCCCGTTCCAGCAATCGCTCGCGAAATCTCGTCGGGTCGATCTCTTGCACGCTTTTGGCTTCGGCCAGAGCTTGCACCGCCGCCACGGCCGCCGATTCCCCGAGCACGCAGAACACCGGTTCCATGCGGGCCGAGGCATAGGCGATGTAGGTGGCCGAGAAACAAACCGGCACCAAGAGGTTCGTGCATTCTTCGGCCTTGGGCGTGATCGCGCGGTACGCGATCGGATACGGTTTTCCCGTGCCGCGGGCGCCGCCGATAAACATGTTCCCCTCCGTCGCGACCCCCATGCGGCCGGAGCCTTCGGGATCGACCGTGGCGTAGCGCCGCACCGGATAAGTGTCGACGCCGTAGAGTGCGAGCCCCACGGCGTCGTCGGGCGCGGTCTTGTTCAACACGTCGGCATGCGTCGTCGTGTAGCGTCCGTCCATGCGCCGTGAGATGCGCACATAAAGCTGATGCGGCCAGCCGTGAGTATCGGGGTGCATGGTTTGGTCGAGTCCGAGCGCGGCCGTTTGCGCGCGGAACTCGGAAGGAACCCGCTCATCGGTCGAGAGAAAATAGTGCAAGCCGGCCAGGTAGTCGACGTGCTCTCGCCAAACCGCGGAGCGAGTCTTCCAGTCGCCGTCTTGATAGAAGCGGCTACGACCCAACGGGGCGATCGTCACCAGTGCGTTCCGCTGGTAGTTGTATTCGCCCGAATTGCGCCAGCCGGGAAAGATGCTCGCCAGGCGCGGCTCGGCTTTCTTCAGATCGCCGCCGGCCCAGGAGAGAATGTAGTCCACATAGCGGCCGACGAGTTCGTATTGCCTCGGATCGTAGTTCGCCGGCTTTTCGATCGGGGCGCGGCGCGCCGGATCGTCGGTCACGTAGAAGCGAAAGTTGTAGGCCTGCGTGTAGTCGTCTCCTTCGCCGCGGGCCTTGCCGTGGTCGGCGTCGAGGAGCGGCAACAGCCCGCTCTTAGGATTGCCGCGCTCGACATACGGATCGATCGGTCGCCAATTGGTCGGCGGACCGACGCCGGCCGGTTCTTCGCCGAACTTGGCTCGCGGCTCGCGGCCCGTCGCGTAACGCACCTTCGCCGCGGCCATGAGATCGCCTTCATAGGAGGCGTCGATAAACATCTTCGCGGCGACGACGATCTCGCGGCCGGGCGTGGCCGCGGCGGCCGGAATGCCGCGCTCGTCGGGCGGAGCGTATTCGAGATGCAAACGCACGATGCGCGTTCCATCCTTCTCGACGCGGCTCACGCGGTGTTCGAACACCGGCTGGAGTTCGGCTTCCTTCAGCCAAGCGGCGAAGCTCGCCCGGATTTCCGGCGGCGAGTTGCCGAGCTTGAAGATGCGCTCGCGCGTGAGCCCGCCGACGGAGCGCGGTTCGGGGCAATCCTGCAGCGGCTTAATGCCTGCGCCGAGAATGCCGCCGACGAACCGCGTCGGCTCGATGAGCACGACCGAAGCCCCTTCCTGCTTCGCGGTCACGGCGGCGACGATGCCTGCGGGCGTCGCGCCGTACACGCAAACGTCGGCCGCGAATTGTTCGGCGGCGGACGCGGAATTCCCTGCAAATAGCGGCAGGCAACAGAGCGAGAGCGCCGGCAGTCGTCGCAGGCGGATCGGTCGCAAGCAAATCATGGGGGGCTCCGGAAGCGGGGCGATCGAGGCCGGTATTGTATCACCACCGGTCGTAAACTCGTGAAACGAGGCGCTCACGGTCGATTCGGCAAGCCTGCGCGACGCTGATCGAAAAGCAACCAGTGGAATGCGAGAGCAAAGATCGACCTTGGGGTAAATCCGCAATGGGCGACGCCTTTCGGAAAACGTCACAATCGTCCGTCACCACTTGCGCTCGGAGTCTCCCGGCATTCCAGCCCGCATGCTCCCGAGCGATCGTCCTTCGGAGGTCGCGTTATGAAAATCGTCGTCATCGGCGGCAGCGGACTCATCGGCCGGCAAGTCGTCGCCGATCTGCGCGAGGTCGGACATGAGGCCGCGAGCGCATCGCCCCGTTCGGGCGTCGACACGGTCACCGGGGCAGGACTCGCCGCGGCTCTCGCCGGCGCACAAGTCGTCGTCGACGTTTCCAATTCGCCGTCGTTCGCCGACGACGACGTGCTGGAATTCTTCACGAAGTCGACGACCAATCTCACGGCGGCCGCGGCCGCCGCCGGAGTCGGGCACTTCGTCGCGCTCTCCGTCGTCGGGGCCGATCGCCTCCCCGACAGCGGCTACATGCGGGCCAAATGGAAGCAAGAACAACTGATCGCAAGCGGCCGCGTTCCGTACACGATCGTCCGTGCCACGCAATTCTTCGAATTCGTCGATGCCATCGCCGGCTCGGGCACGAGCGACGGTGAGATTCGCCTGCCGCCGGCGAAAATGCAGCCGATCGCGGCCGAAGACGTCGCGGCGGCGGTGACGTTCGCGGCCGTCGGAAAACCGGTGAACGGCATCATCGACGTCGCCGGACCGGAGCCGATCGGCATGGACGATCTGGTCCGCCGCTATTTCAACGCCAAACACGACGGTCGCCGGGTAACGACCGACCCCGCGGCCCGTTACTTCGGTGCGTTAATCGACGACCGCTCCTTAAGGCCCGAGGGAAAGCCGCGACTGGGGTCGGTTCGCTACGACGCTTGGCTCAGTAAACTCGGCAATTAACGCACTCTCCGCGAGAATTAAGCCCCGCGACGGCTTATTAACAACAGCGGACCGGAGGATTTCTTTGCATTTTCGTGGGATGCGATAGAATCCACGTCACGCTTCCGCTTCGAGCGGAGGTCTCACTTCTTGGCGAGGAGCATCGCGATGCGTATCTCTCTCCGCGCGTTTTGGCCGTTGTTCATCGTCGCGGCCGCCTTGGGCTTCGGCCGGCCGCTTGCCGCCGCCGAAGCGACCCATTCCACAACTCAAGACGTCGTGGTGCGCGGCGAGCACGGCGAAACGTTGCAAACCTTTTGCCTCGGCGCCGACGGCAAGCTCTTCGCCTTGCTCGCCCAGCCGGTGAGCTACGGAGCCGAGAAAGCGGCGCGGAGCTCCGGAGGCGGAGAGGTGCGCGTTCTCGACGCCGACGGAAAGACGCTCGGGAGTTGGAGCGTCGACTTCGCGCCGCAGCGCCTCGGCGCCGGACCCGAGGGAGACGTCGTCGTCGGCGGCAGCGGCAAGCTGGCGCGGTTCGCCGCCGACGGCAAGTTGCTCGCGTCGGCCGAGTCGCCCCATCTGGCGACCGTGCTCGCCGACAAGGAGGCGCTGCGGGCCGCGGCCGAAGAACAGCACCGCGGCTCCATCGAATCTTACACCGAACAACTCAAGCAATTCGAAGAGCAAGCGAAGGAACTCGAAGCACGAATCAAAAAGGAAGAAGCGGCGAACGAAGCCGAGAAGAAGAAAGACGGCGCGGGCAAGAACGCGAACAGCGCGAAAAAGCGCACGACGTCCGGGTTTGCGATCTTCTCGATTTTTAGCGACGGCGCGGCGCCGACCGCCGAGGAACCGGAATCGAACGCCGCGCAACAGTTGCAAATGATGCGGCAAATGTCGAAGACCTATCGACAAATGCTGGAGAGCGAACAAAAGCGGACGATCGAGGACGTGATGCGCGACATTACGACGCGGCTGCAACGCATTCACGGCGTCGCCGTCGGCAAGAACGAAGTGTATGTCGCGACGGCGATGGCCAAGGGCTACGGGTACGCCGTGTGGCGGATGACGAAGGACTTTCAAGACGCTAAGCAGATCATCTCCGGCCTCAGCGGATGCTGCGGCCAGATCGACGTGCAATGCCGCGGCGAGCAACTCTTCGTCGCCGAGAACAGTCGGCATCGAGTCGTCAGCTACGATCGGGAAGGGAAACGATTGGAAGCGTGGGGCAAGCGCGATCGCGACGGCGAAGGGGGCGGCTTCGGCGGCTGTTGCAATCCGATGAATCTCTGCTTCTTGAGCGGCGGCGACGTCGTCACCTCCGAATCGGAAGGGCTCGTCAAACGCTTCTCTCCGGCCGGCGATTTCCTCGGATTGATCGGCAAAGCCAAGGTGAGCGGCGGCTGCAAGAACGTGGCCGTGGCCGCATCGGCCGACGGGCGGCGCATTTACTTCTACGACCTGCAAGGTTCGAAGATCATCATTCTCACGCAGGCCGAGGCCGCGAAGCCCGACCCGGCGGCGACGACGACGAACGGCAAATAGACGCGACGAAGCTCGCCCGAAGCAGGACAGAGCTCGGCTTATCTCAGTGGAGAACCGTTATGCGGATGCTGCTCGTCTCGATTTGCCTGGCAACGCTCGTCGGCGCGGCATGCGCCGCCGAACCGGCCTCGTCGGCGGCCGGCTCGACGACCGTGCGGCTGATCGTCATGGACCCGCTGGCGAAGGAATTGTCGTGCCCGTGCGTGCAAGGCTACGCGCAGCGCGACTATCTGCAACTGGCTCGCTACCTGGAGAAACAGCTCGGCGCGCCGGTCGCCGTGTCGTTCTCCGAATCGCTCGTGAAAGCGCTGAAAAACGACACCGACGGGCAGGTCGACATCGTGATCGGCAAGCGTTCGGTCGTCGAGTACGACGCGCAGCGCGCCGGCGTCGGCCTCCGCTACGCGGCGTCGCTCACCGGCAAAGACGGCCTGACGACGCAATACGGCCTGATCGTCGTGCGCACGGGGGACCAAGCGCAAAGCGCGGCCGATTTGGCCGGCTACAAGATCTTTTTCGGTCCGGAAGAGGCGGAGGAGAAGCACGCCGCGGCCGTCGCGTTGCTCAAGGCCGGCGGCGTCGCGTTGCCTCCGAAGCTTGAGACTGTGGCCGGCTGCGAAGAAGGCGCGACCGCGATCTTGGAAATGCCGGCCGGCGAAAAGGGGGCCGCCGTCATCAGCAGCTACGCGCGCCCGCTCCTGGAGGGTTGCGGCACCGTGCCGAAGGGAGCGATTCGCACGGTCGCCGAAACCGGGCGGGTGCCGTTCGTCACCGCGTTCGTCGCCGACGGTCTCGCGGCGGAACGACGCGAACAAATTCGCGCCGCGCTGCTGGCCGTGGACGCGAACCCGGAGCTGAAGTTGGCCTTGGAGACGAAGCGCGGGTTCGTCGACGAGAGCCCGCTCGCGGTCGGAACGGCGACCGACGCCGAGGCCGCAAAAAAAAAGTAGCGGCCGATAACGGGCCGTGGACCGGCTGGCGCGGGCCGCGACGCGACGCCGTCGTCGCTTGGCTGCCCGACGCGTTGCCGCCGAAGCCGCGGTTGCTTTGGGAGCGCAAACTCGCCAATCAAGGACTCGGCGGCGTCGCCGCGACCGGGGAGCACGTCGTGGTCGTCGATCGCGACGCGGCCGATCTGAGCGACGTGTTCCGCTGCCTCGACGCCGCGACCGGCGCGGAGCGCTGGGTGCTCCGCTATCCCGCGCCGGGGAATCTCGATTACGGCAATTCTCCCCGCGCCACGCCGCTCATCGTCGACGACCGCGTGTATTTGTTCGGCGCGTTCGGACATCTCACCTGCGCGCGGCTCGCGACCGGCGAAATTCTCTGGCGACGCGATCTGCGGCGCGAGTTCGGAGTGACGAAGCAACTCGTGTGGGGCTTCGCCGGCTCGCCGCTCCTGGTCGACGATGCGCTCATCGTGCAGCCCGGCGGGCCGGCGGCGTCGCTCGTCGCGCTCGACCCGCGCACCGGCGCGACGCTGCGTCAAACTCCGGGCGATCCGGCGGCTTTCGCCTCGCCGGTCGTCGGCGAATTCGGCGGCGTGCGGCAGATCGTCGGCTACGACGAGAAATCGCTCGGCGGCTGGGACGTCGCGACCGGGCGGCCCCTCTGGAAGCTGGTTCCGCCGGAGGCCGACGATTTCAACGTGCCGACGCCTATTCCGCTCGCCGGCAAGCTGCTCGTGACGACCGAGAATAACGGCACGCGGCTCTACGGCTTCGCCGCCGACGGCCGCATCCGCGCAACGCCGCTGGCCCGCTTCGACGATCTCGCCCCCGACACCCACACGCCGGTCGTCGTCGGCGAGCGCCTGTTCGGCGTTTGGAGCGGCCGGCTCTACGCGCTCGACGCGACCACGCTTCAACTCCTCTACGAGGCGGAAGACGACGCCTTCACCGACTATGCGTCGCTCATCGCTTCGCCCACGCGGCTGCTCGTCGTGACGCAGTACGCGGAAGCGATTCTCGCCGACGCGACGAGCGATGCCTGGAAACCGCTCGCGCGCGTGCGACTCGTTCCCGACGAAAGTGGCCTGTTCTCGCACCCGGCCTTGGTCGGCGATCGGCTCTACGTGCGCATGAGCGATCGCATCGTGTGCGTCGCGTTGGCGAACTAGCCTGCGCTCAGCCGCTCGCCGCCGCGGTTGCGGCCGCCGGCGGCGCGGCGCGCGCGCGGTCGGCGGAGTTCTCCCGCGCGTCTTTCACCACCATCTGAATGAAGTGCATCTTCCTCAGCACCGGTCGCGACATCACGAACGGGTAGAAATCGTGCTGCCCCATGCTGCGGGCCAGTTCGTTGAGCACCGTCGTGAGTTGGAGCCACGAGTTGACGAGCAGGATCACCTGTTGGGCGTCGTCCGCGGCCGGATCGTAGAGGTCGTCGATCGAAAACGGCTCGACCGCCGCTTCGACGTCCTCCCCTCTGAGCCCGAACCGCAGCGCCGTGTCGAGGCTGTCGACCACGTGCAGGTAGTGGGCCCAGGTTTCGGCCCAATCCTCCCAGGGATGCACCGACGCGTACGACGTGATATGGCGATCGGGCCAATCCGGCGGCGGGCCTTGTTCGTAGTTGCGCTGCAAGGCGGCGGCGTAGTCTTCACGCTCGTCGCCGAACAACTCGCGAAACTTGTCGAGCCACGCCGTCTCGGCGATCAGCCGGTCCCAGTAATAGTGGCCGATCTCGTGGCGGAAGTGGCCGAGCAACGTGCGATACGGCTCGCGCATCTCCTTACGAATTTGTTCGCGCGTCGGGTCGTCGGCCTCTTCCACGTTGAGCGTGATCAGACCTTGGTCGTGGCCGGTGAGCACGCGCGGCGCGCCGGGCGGGGAGCGCAGAAAATCGAACATGATGCCGTGTTCGACGTCCTCGTTCACTTTCGATTTCACCGGCAGCCCCAGCCGCAGCAACTGCGCGACCACGCGCCGCTTCGCGTTCTCGATCTTCCGCCACAACTCGCCGTTTTCCGGATCGGTGAGGTCGGGAATCGTGCGATTGAGCCGGCAGGAGATGCAAAACGGCGTCGTCTCCTCGGCGGCCACGAGCCAGTTGCAGCCGGCCGCCGTGGCGAGATTCGCGCAGCGCCGCCACTCCCGGTCGTCGAGCGCCGGGTCGTCGAGCCGCCGGCGATCGCCGTTCGCGACCGGTTCCAGGGCATGCACCTCGCGCAACTCCGGTTGGAAGCCGAGTTCCGCGCCGCAAGCCAAGCACACGCTGTTCAAGAAATAGACCGGCCGGCCGCAGCGGCAGCGGTAACCTTGCCGGCGATCGCCCGCCTCGTCGCTCCGCCAAGCTTCGAGCAAGCGTTTCGTAACGATGTCAAATAAGTTAGGCATGTTGTTCGCATGACAGGCGGTGGGGGAACGGTTCTCCGGGCGTCCGTCGATGCGCTGGTCGAGAGCATCTTCAGTGCCGACGCCGCGAAATAAATCATTTGCCGCCGGCGGCCTCGCTCGGTGCCGCGCCGCGGCCGGCCGGCGTTTGACCATGCTCGAAGCCGCCGATATGGTGAGAAAAAGGGTGGGAAACGGCGCGCCGGCACAGTGCGCCCTCGCGCAACGCAACGCGCCCCCGCGCAACGCAACGGAGTGGTTTGATGCGACCAGGGAAACTTTCGCGATTCATGGTCGCCGCCGCGCTTGTCGTCGCCGTGTTGGGCTGCGGCCCGCAAGCGCCTGAGCCCCGGATACCGGAACCGCCGCACGACGACGCCCTCCCCGATCCGACGCCCATTCCGCCGCTGGAGCCGGGCACGCGAATCAATCCCAAGTCGCTTCCCGAGCGCACGCACTTGGTGTTTCGCAGTCAACCGAAGCTCACGTCGGGCGACGCCAAGAAAATCATGAAGTCCATCCGCTCGGCGCTGGAGGAATTCACCACGCTTGTCGTCGTCGAAGCGGAGCCCGATCCGGCTCAACCCGGCAAATTTCGCCGCGGCGCGTATCGGATCGGCATCGGCAAACCGGCGGCCGAGGGCGACGTCGTCGTCACGCGCGACACGGCCTCGAAGGTGGGCGTCAGCCTGAGCGTGTTCGAGCGGAAGCTCCTCTCCGAGCGCGAAAAGGAGCTCGCCACCGTCCGCTCGCCCGGCTCGTCCCCAACGATGGTCTTGTTCGAATTCTCCATGTTTTTCCGCCGCGACGGCAAGCCGACGCCGATCGTCGTCCGCTACATGTCGCTCGTCGATCCCGCCTCGGGCGACTTCGACACCGTGTATTGGGTGCTCGACGCCACGGAAGCCGGCTATCGATTCCACGGCGACTCCGTCTTTTTGTTGCCGCCGAACCACGAAATGGATTGGGAGATGCACGTCGACGGCGAGAAGATCTCGCTGCTCGGCGCGCCGCAACCCGACGCCTTCACGTCGACGAAGCTGCCGCAATCGGAACCGCTGCCGGCGTCGAACGAGTTGGCCGCCGCCGCCGCGGCCCGCGCGTTCACACCCTCCGGCGCGGCGGCGCTCGAAGCGCAAGTGCGAAAGATTCTGGCGGCGCGTTGATTGATTTTCGACCACGCGCGGTGCTTTGTGAGCCGCGGCCCGACAAACGCTCCGCGATCCAACGGCATTTTTTTCTTTTGCCCGTCGACCGCGTTGTTGCGGGGTAAGTTGAATCGGCCTTTCTTTCCACGCCCCGAGGGTGACGAGATGCGTTCGCTGCGCCAAGTTCTGTTCGCCGTCGGCCTCGTTGCGGCCGCCGCCGTCGCCGGCCGAGCGCAATCGCCGCAGTCCGTTGCTCCGCAGTCGTCCGCTCCGCAGTCGGCTGCGCCGCTCGTGGTCGCGCCGACGATCCCCGCCGCTCAAACCCGCTACTACGCGATCGTCTTCGCCTATCAAAACGCGACGGCCCGGCCGCAGAAGACGCACACTTGGGCCACGTTCGTCAAGCTGCAGCTGGCCGACGAGCCCGGCGCGCGTCCGGTCGTCGAGCAGCACACCATCAGTTGGCTGCCGGCCGACTTCGCTCGGACGATGCGACTCGGCTGGTTCACGAAATGCGGCAAGAATCACTCGCTGCAGGAAACCCTCGGCTTCGCCGCGCGGCAATGCCTGCCGGTCTGCCATTGGGGGCCGTACGAAATCGACGAGTGTCTCTACAACCGCGCTTTGTCGCAAATCGCGTTCTTGAACTCCGGCTGCGTCGCCTACAAATTGCTCGAACCGCTCCGGCGTCGGCGGGCTTATACGCATCAAGGCGGTGCGCTGCATTGCACGCACGCCGTGACCGACCTCGCCGGCTTCGTCGTCACGGGCACGACGCGCGGCTACGAAGCCGGCCGAGTCGTCGCCGGCCTCTTCTCCGACCACATCCGCCGCCGCGCACCCGACTGGCTGCTCGACATGGTCGTCCAGGCCCGCGTCCCCGACGACGTCGGCGCCGTCTACACGCTGCCGCAATAACGCTCTTCAGTCTTCTTCTCCGAGGCGCGGAGCTGTTTCATTTGCCTCTCTCTTTGCAGGGAGAAAGTGCCTCGGTACTCCCGCGGCGGATAAGCGGGCGCCGCAGTCAGCGCTGCCGGTCCACCGACCTAAAGGTGCCCGAGCGGACCGCGGCCGGCTCGATCCCGGCCCGGCGCAATCCCGACGAAGCCGCATTGCCGACAGCGCCAAGCCTCGCGCGCCCGTCCGGATTTCACCACCGCGGTTTCCTTGCCGGCCGCATCGCGAAACCAGAGGTGCTGATAAGAAAAGCCGACGAACCAGGCCGACCACAACGACCCGTGCACGGCCGCCTCGCCGCGCTCCCACGCGCCGCCGCAGAGCGGACAAAGACCGGCGTCCATGGTGTTGATCGCTCCCGAACGCGAGCCGAAGCTCGGCGCGTGTTCCGCACAATGCTCAAGTTTCGCGCCGAGTTCTTACAAGCCGGCTGAGTTGGCCGCACCGGGCGGGCACTCATTGCCCGCCGCATTCGCCTTCGCCGCTCTGTTGCAGGCCCGCAAGCTCAGCGCGAACAATAGCATGGCGAAGACGGCTCCCCACAGCGCCGGCTTGCCGAACCAAGCGAACGCCGGGAGCGTCGCCGCCAGGCAAACCCAAGCGGCGATGTTCAACCCATGCGCGACGACTAAAGATCGGGTAGACATAAGGAAATCGCGGTTGCGTAAGGTGGAATTGCGGCCGAGTCGGAACAACGCCCCTAGAATATCACGCCGCACAAGAGTTAGCGAACTTCGACGAGCGCTGAGCCGGGGTCGCTACCAACGTCCACAAATTTCCTCTCCCTGAGACGGGCCTTCTTTCCCGAGCGATCGAGCAATCAGGGAGCGGGCCGGGGTGAGGGTTTCTCCCCCTCGCAGATCGTCAAAACACGCGCGATTCCCAACACGCTGCGACTCCGGTCCGGAATCCCAAAGGGATTCCACAAAAAGCCCGGAGTCGCGGTAAGCCGCGCACTCCGGGTTACAAAGTTGATCGAGCGAAAAACCCTGAAAGGGTTTTACGGATCGCTACGGCGCGAGACTCCGCGCACTCCGGCCCTCTACTCTGTCTACTACACAGACAGTTCTCCCTCTCCCTGAGACGTGCGCTCCATGGCGATCAGCCGTGGTGTCAGGGAGAGGGCCGGGGTGAGGGTTAAATCTCTTTCCGCAAATGCTCCGTGCGGCGAGGGTTTTCGCCGTCGCCTCTCCGCATCGACGACGGCACCGAGGCCTCGACGAATCCGCGTCATCGAGCGCTTCCGGTTTGTCTTCCTCAAAAGCGATATGCTATCGGCTGGAATGGACCGGACAGCCGGGGGCGAGCGTCATGCGTTACGACGACGAGCAACGCGAGTGGGCGCGGCAACTTCGTCGCGATATGAACGAAGCTGCGCAGTTGCTTTGGCAGCGACTGCGCGGCCGTCACAGCGGTCGCGCGAGATTTCGTCGTGAACATCCGCTCGGTCCGTACACCGCCGATTTTTTGTTGCGCCGCGGCGAAACTCGTCGTCGAACTCGACGGGGCGTCGCACAATCACCCGAAGGCCAAACGTCATGATTTTGTCCGTGACGCTTGGATGGCCAAGCGCGGGATTGCCGTTCTGCGATTTCGCAATGCGGACGTTTACGAAGCCCTTGAGGAGGTCGTGCGGAGAATTCAGCGCGCGTGCGACGAGCGCAGCGAGAAACCCTCACCCTAGCCCTCTCCCTGATCGCTCGATCGCTTGCGAAAGAAGGCCCGTCTCAGGGAGAGGGAAATTGATAGAAAGTTGGCGGCGGCGTTCACCGTCGTAACACATGATGTTCACCCCGGCCCTCTCCCTGACACATGCTTCATTCCCATGGAAAGCACGTCTCAGGGAGAGGGAGAACTGACTTGTCTGTGGAAGTCGAACGAAGAGAGGGCCCTGAGTGCGCGTTCGGTATCAGGCGCCGCGACTCCGGGCTCCGTGATGGAATCCCTTTGCGATTCCGAGCTAGGCGCTCAGCCGTTTAGCGTGTCCACCAATACACAAGCGCGAGCAGCAGCGCGCCGAAGCAACAAAGCGTTGCGGCGCCCGGCCGGTCGTCCGCGGCGTGGCCCGTCCCTTCGCAGTGCGCGCAATGCCGCTCCGACCAGGAGCCCTGTTCCGGGTTGCCGTCGTAGCCGTGTTCGTAGATCGCCGTCGGCCGCCAACTCGTGACGCGACCGCGGCCGTGGCAATGAGGGCATCGCATCGCGCCCACCCAGAGCGAGATTCGTCGCCGCGGCCGGCCTCAAAGCAAAGCAACCCGACAGGCGACGCCATCAAGAGCCGCAAGAGGGGCTTTGGGTTCAGGCGCTAGGCGGCAGGCCCTCGGCGCTAATTAGGGTGCGGAGAGGGAAAGGCGGGCGATCAAACGCCGCACGGACTGCGGTCGCGGATCGGCTTCGCGTCGGTGCGATGGTATGGCCGTTGCAAGCCTTCCGCCCCGGCGCCGGCCCTTGTTTTCGCCCCCTCACGTCTCAGCGGAGCGTTTTCCGATGACATCACCCTATCTTCGGTTCGCGGCGATGATCGCGACGTCGACCGCCGTCATGTTCGGCCTGACGTACGTCAACACGTATCAAGCCGATCACGTCTTTTTCAGCGAGACGCGGCTCTACATGAGTCTCTTGATGGGGGCGGCGATGTCCGTCGTGATGCTGAGCTTTATGCTCGGCATGTATCGCGATCGACGGCTCAACGCCGCCGTTTATCTTGCGGCCGCCGTGGTGTTTGCGACGTCGCTCTGGTTGGTGCGCAGCCAAGCGACGGTCGATCAGATTTCCTATATGAGGGCGATGATTCCCCATCATTCGATCGCCATCCTGACCAGCGAGCGCGCGGAGATCGAAGATCCGCGCGTGCGGAGCTTGGCCGACGGGATCATCGCGACCCAGCGGCGCGAAATCGACGAAATGAAATCGCTGATCGCCGAATTGCAAGCGAAACCCTGACGCGCCCGCGAAGAGCGGCACTCTCTGAGCGAGCGCCTGTCCGCTGCAAGCGGGCGACTAGCGCCCGATGTTAATGGTCTGCCCTTCCGGCATCCGCTCCGGTGCGTCGAGACCGAGTTTCAGTCGGTCGGCGCCCTGAGCTTCGAGATACTTCCGATCATCCGCGCCGGGGCCGATCTTGGTATCGAGCGTCCGCAGGCGAACGTCGGTGATGAGCCACTCCAGTCGGTCGCCGCTTTGAATGCGGCTGACCGCGAGCAGCACGTCGGCCACGTCTTGAAACTGCAGTCGGTCGTCGATCCGCAGCGCGACTTCCGGTTCCTCTTGTCCGGCGTTGCGGGCCATGAGAATTTTGACCCGCATCTGCTTTTGCAGACTCTCGCGCGCGGCCGGCCAAGCTTGCGGCGGATTCCAATCGACCTGGAAGGACCGGAGCCGCCCGTCGGCGGCGGACCTGAGCCGAATGGTGACGATTTCGCGACTCGGCGGCGTCGCCCGGCCGACTTCGGGCATGCTGAGCGGCCCTAGCGACAAGAAACCGACTAGAGCCGTGAGCGCGACGCGATGACTCATCGAAAGCCGATAAGAAGAAACGGGAACTGTTACAGGCGTTAACGAACAAGCGAAATTTTCGTCGCGCCCTCTGCTAGCGCCTAGCATCGGGCGCCTAGCGCCCGCCAAAAAAAAGACCTCTTGGGGGAGCGAACCCCCAAGAGGCCTGCGGAACGAGGTGGTTCGCCGGTGTTACGACCCGACGAGGCCTCGCTGGCTTGGGGCCCGGCGTCGCCGGCTTGTGCCGCCGGCGACGTCGGACCGCGATGGGTCTTACTGCGGGCTGGTGCCGTCGGTGCCGACCGGGGCGACGCCCGTCGAGCAGATCACGACGCACTTCGACGATTGGAACGTCGTCAGGCTGGCGATGTCGCAGAAGTCGGTGTTGTCGATGAACACGCCGCCGCCGTTGAACACGTGGTGACCTTGGACGCCGCTGTAGCTGTACGACTGGTTGACGTTGGCCAAAGCTTGGGCCAAGTCGGCGAGTTCGGTGACGACCGAGTCGCGGAGGCTGGCGAGACCGGCGACGACGCCGATCACGAGGATCGAAGCGACG
>JAEUIN010000047.1 GCA_016793115.1 Planctomycetaceae bacterium | reverse complement strand
TCAACAGTATGCTCAAGCGGCTGCTGGGCTCCGCGCTACGCGCCCGCTCCTATCATTCCCAATGCCGCGAACTCCGCCTCCGAGCGCTGACGCTCAACGTCCTGATCCTCAGACGCGGAGAGCTTTTCGACAGAGCAGGTCGTGATAGTTTTGCAGCGTGAAGGCGAGCGAGTGGAAGAAGCCGTTGTCGGCCTTGGTCACCCATTTCCCGATGAAGTTGTGCGGCAAATGGCAGTCGTTGCAGACGGCCACATGGTGATGGCTGCTGTGTTGCCAAGAGTCGAAATGGGCCTGCATGACGTGGCAGTTTGCGCAGCCGACGGGGTTGTTGCTCAGGTAGCTGGCCCCTTTGCCGTAGCCGAAGGTGAAGGTGCCGACGCCGGCCAATAAGCCGAGCGCGACGGCGAAGACGGCGGCGCCAAGGCCGAACCAGGGAGGGAGCCGGCTCTTGCCGCGCGCGGGGGCGGCGGGATCGAGCGGCAACGGGGCGGAAGCATCCTGATCCGACATGTCGAGCGTCTCTCCGACGACGGCGAACGGCCAACCGGGGTGTGCGTCGGCGACCGCGGGTACAGAATAGAAGTCCCGCCACGGCGGGTCAATCGAAGCGGAAGCGACGTCGGATAGATCGAGCACGGCGCGGCCCACGCGGAATAGACGCCGCGACGATGTCGGCGCGCATGAACATTCCGCGAAGCTTGGTGCGATTTGGGCACAAGAGTGCGCAACGGTGCGCGGCCTGCGTACGGATGCTACTTCGCGACGTCACTGAAAACACCGTCGCAGCGTCGCTTCTTTCCGGCGACGAGTGGAAAACGACGTCGTCCGCAGGCGCGGCATATCAATTGCAAATTCATTGCTCGCGTCGTCGAACGTCGATCTTGCCGAGGGCTCTTTCCATGAACGTTCCTAAGCTTGCGACGATCGTCTTTTTGGCGGCGACGTCTCTTGGTTGTCTTGCGAAGGAGGAGCCGGCGACGTCGGACCGCGGCGCTGAAGCCGCACCAAGCCGAACATCGCCGGTCGCCTTAAACGGGGCCGCCGACCGGGCTGGACCGCCGGGTCCTGCGGAAATCGCCGAGATGATCAAGTCGCTGGCCGACGCCGATGCGCGCACGCGCGGCGAAGCGGCCGAAGAACTCGGCGCGCTCGGTCTGCTTGCCAAAGACGCCGTGCCGGCGCTGACGAAAGCGCTGGACGACGCCGTGGCTCGAGTCCGCGGCAATGCAGCCGCCGCCCTGGGGCAAATCTTAGAGCAGGACATCGGCGGAGAAACCGTGCGCGATCGCGGGCCGCATCTCGATCAGGCCGTGGCCGGGCTGAGCAAGAGCCTCGGTGACGAAGAACCGGCGGTGCGCACGATGGCGGCATTGTCGCTCGGGCAAATTGGTCCGGCTGCGGCGGCCGCCGTGCCCGCGCTTTCGAAGGCGCTCGACGATCCTGAAGCTTCGGTCCGCAATGCGGCGCAAATGAGCCTCGCATTGATTCGCAACGACTTTCCCGGCGTCTTGAAGTGAGTTGAGCGGGTGCAAACGCCGCCCTCACTCACGGCTGCCCACCAGCTGTTCGATCTCCGGCGGAATCGGCAGGCCGAGTTGTCGGGCTTTCGCCAAATCGGCTTCGGCCGCGGCGTAGTCTTTCCGCAGGGCGTAAAGAGCGGCCCGCTCGCAGAGCGCTCCGTGCAAGGTCGGCGCGAGACGGATCGCGGCCGACATTTCCCGGAGCGCGCCGTCGAGATCGTCTTGCTGAGCCAAGACCGCGGCCAGAGCGCGCCGGCCGGGGGCGTAGTCGGGAAACCGCGCGACGACTTGATCCAAAAGCCTCCGCGCCGGCCGGTAGTCGGAGTCGGCCCCGACGGCCAGCCGCAGCGAAGCTTGTTGCGTTCGCAACTCCCCTTCGACCGTGGGCGCGAGCGGCAGGCTCTCGCGCAAACGACGAGCCTCGACGGCATCGGCGACGCCTCGGTCTAAAGCGTCGAACACGTCGCGCAACTTGGCGGGGTTAGATAAGTCGGCGTCGTCGAGTTGAGCCGCGGCGGCCAATTGCGATTGCGCGCGAAAGGCCAAGGCCAGAGCCAAGCGGTCGCGGCCGTGCCGGTCGCCTCGCCGCAACTGTTCGCGATACAGATCGACGGCGCGGTCGACGTCGCGCTTCCATGGCGGCGAAAAAGCCTCCCACGACAGCGAGCGGAAATAGAAGGCGTCCGGGTTATCGTCGCGGAGCTTGAGCGCGAGGTCCAGCAAGTTGCGACCCGATTCGTTGCGCTCGGCGACGACGGCGTTGAAGCCGCGCCAACAGAGCTCGTCGCTGAGCTGACGGCGAACGGCGTCGCCGAGCATCCGCGGATCGAACTCCGCCCCGGCCAATTGCAGAACGAGCAGAGCGATCTCGCGAAAGTCGTCGTCCGAGGGATCTTGCAGCAACGCCTGGCGAACGGCTTCGATCGCCGCCGGAAAGTCGTCGAGCGCCGCCTGCGCGAGCGCGAGATTTGCCCAGCCCTCGGCGATCAGCGGATCGTCGTCGGTGAGTTCGCGGAACAGCCGGCGGGCGTTTTCAAATTCTCCGGCGACGAGCGCCGCGCGGCCCGCGGCAATCTTCGACTCGACGCCGCCGGCCTCGCCGGTTTGCGGGGCGGGCACGAGGAGTTCGGTCGCCAAAGAAACCGCAAAGGCGGACTCGCGCGGGAAGGCGTCGACGGCCGCTTCCAAGGCCGTAGTCGCCGCATCTTGGTAGAGGTCGATCGAACGCCGATTCGCGCGCGGCTTCAATTGCACGCCTCCGGCTAGGTAGCGCACGCGATATTGCCCGTCGACCGGAGTTCGCGCGTATTCCTTGACGAGGCTCGGATAGGTAGCCGGCGCGGCCTCCGCGCCGGCGAGATGACGGAAGGGCAACGCGGCGAACTCGCGCAGCACCGGATAGTCGACTTCCGTCACGCGCAGCAACTTACAGACCGAAACGAGATCGACCAAGCCGCGGAGCCGCAGAAAGACGCCCGCCGGCTCGACATTCGGCGAGCGCGCGATGGCATCGTAGTGCTCGGTGAAGAGCCGATCGCTCGTCACGACGGCCTCGTCCGGCGGTCCGGAGTCGACGGCGGCGCCCGCCAAGAAGAGCCGGCCTTCGTCCAGCACTTCGATTCGGCTGTTGAACAAAAGGGTGCGCGACGTGGTCGAGATATGAATGTCTTTGGCGGCGAACGGCACCGGTGAAAACCAGGAACGCGTCATCGCGGGCTTTCGATCTTGACCGGCCAGTAATTCGACGACGGATTGAAAACCGGGAACGTCGACGGCTAAGTCGCCGAGCGAGATGCGCTTCATCGCATAATCGGCTTCCAGCATCAGCTTAGCGGCCGAGCAATCGGGGGGCAGGCCGACGACGCGCGCGTAGACCGGCCCGGTCGGCTCGTCGGCCGCGGGATCGAGCGAAACGGTGGGAACGCCGCCGTCGCGCCAGACCGACTGCAAGGCCACGATCAGCAAATCGACGTCAATGCGGTCCGCCGGATCACGCGCCGCGCCCCCGACCAGAAACAGGTCGTCCGTGCGCGGATCGAGGACGAACCCGAATACGCGTTCCAAACCACCGGGATAGCGCAAGTCCTCCGGCAGGTCGTTCCAGCGGGCTTCGTTTTCGGCGAAGGGCGCGAGGCGGCGGTGCAATTCCGCCAGCGACACGACGACCGGCGATTCCACCACGATCGCCGGGCCGCCGTTGCGAAAGCCCGGCACTCCGGCGAAGGCCAGGAGATCGAGCGTCACATCGAGGGCGACGCCGCCCGGGGTCGGTTGATTGCGCAGCTCCGACGTCGCCGGCCCCCGGAGCGCTTGCAGCCCTTCCGGCGTGACCGAATAGCGAGGGCCGGCCGAACTCGGCGACGGTACCGGTTTGAACAACGGCGGCGGAGTCGCGCCGGCGGGAGCTGCGTCCGCAGCGGCGTTTACCGCCGGAGCTATGTTCACGGCGACTCCGCCGTCGGAAACGAGCGTCGGTGTGCCTGCGGGCCGCAAATCGATGGGATCCGACGTCATACCGGCGGCTTCTCCGATACCCGCTCGTCCTATATATGCTTCGCCCAGGCCGGACGACTTAAGAAGCTGCCGAAACGGGTAGGAGCTATCGTCGTATTCGAGGGGACGGATTCGGTGCGGCGCGGGGACGTCGGCGGCGGGCGTGTCCGCAGCCGGTTCGACGCTGCGTCCTACCGCGCCGCTCATACGATTGACGATCGAGCCGGCATTGTCCGCCTTGCTGAAGGCTTCTTTGATGTAGTAGCGGGCGACATTGGGATCGGTCGCTTGCAGGGCTTGTTGTTTGGCCTGGAGCGCCTGTTGCTTGTATTGGTCGTACCAAGTCATCTGCTGCTTGTAGTCCTTAATGACTTCGCTCTTCGGCGGCGCGATCGTCGCCGAGACTTGCGCGGCGGGCGGCGGCGCGGCGGTTGGGGAAGGACCGTCGTCGGGAGCTTGCTCCAATTGATTGATCAGTTCTTGGAGGACCTTCTTCTTCTCGTCGAGCCCGCTGATTTTTTTGTCGATCGCGCCTGCACCGGCCTTCACGGCCGATTTCGCGTCGGCCCAATCGTCCTCGCCGCTCGCGGCCGGCGCCGGTTGCTGAGCACGGCACAACACGCTCGTCGCCGCTGCCGCGGCGAGGCAGACGATTGCGGCGGCGAGGAAGCGTGAGCGGCGATGAGCGTTCATGTTGTTCATCCCTCCCAAGCGTCAAACTAAAAATGCAGACAGATTTCGACCGT
>JAEUIN010000032.1 GCA_016793115.1 Planctomycetaceae bacterium | reverse complement strand
CGCTCGTCGCCTGCATGCGCAAGCTCCTGATCATCCTCAACGCCATGCTGCGCAACCGAAGCTCGTGGAAAAAAACCGCCGCTTGTACTTGAAAATCAACACAGTCGCTCACCCTATCCCTCTCCCCGAAGCGACACCGTTGAAACCCCAACATCGCTCGTCGGGGCGAGGGAACCGGATCATGCGCGAGTTGAGTCAAAAAGCCGGCGGCGGACGGCGGGGATAAACCCCGCCGCTCGCCGTCGGCTTTCGAAAACGTTGGACTGTTTTCGAACCCTTCGGGTTCCGAGCGCACAATAAAAAACGACGCCGACGATTTTGGTTCGTCGGCGTCGCTGGTGATTCGATCTCTGTCGGAGCACTGGTGGACGAGCCGCCAGTGCCACCCGAACTGGGACGGGCGGTCGCGGAGGAGCTTACTTCTTGCCGGCCGCCGTCTTCAGCGTCTTCGAGAGGCGGCTCTTTACGCGGGCCGCTTTGTTCTTGTGGATGATGCCGCGGGTCGCCGCGCGGTCGAGCTTCGTTTGAGCCGAGACCATGTTCGACTTCGCTTCGTCGGCGTTGCCCGCCGCGGCCGACGAACGGACCTTCTTCACTTCCGTACGCAACTCGGCCTTCACCGAACGGTTGCGGGCCTTACGACGTTGGCTTTGCTTCAGACGCTTCTTCGCACTGGGAGTGTGGGGCATGGTCTTCTCGCCGACGCTCGGTCGGCCTCAAAAAATGAACTCGAAATACTTGAACGATATGCGGAAAACAAAAACGGCGCGCTCACGCGGAGCACGCCGCCGCAGCAGTCAAAGGAACCCGGCAAACGGTTATACGTTGACGAACCGAACGAAACGCATCGACGATGCGATCGCCGCACTGGTGGGCAAGCCACCAGTGCCACCCCCCAAGGAAGGTCTAGGAGACGTCCGGATCGCCGCCATTCTCGCGAATCCGGGCGATCTTGTCCAGCCGTTCCGACACGTCCTTATAGCCGAAATCGAAGCTGGCCAAGTGGTTATAGTGCTTCTCGGCCGTCTCCCACTCCTTCAAATGCTCGGCGATGCGGGCCGCGTTGTAGATCGCCAGCTTGAAGTTGTCGGCGTCGCGCTCCGAAATCTCGTTCACCGCCGATTCGAAATTCTGCAGCGCCAGCCGGTACTGCTTGATCGAATAGAAGCAGTTGCCCAAGGCCAGATACACCGTGCCTTTGCGCTTCGAATCGCTGCGGGCCTCTTGGAAGAGCTTGATCGCCTCGGTGAACTTGCCGGCCTTCTGCAACCGCACGGCCAGTTCGTACTTGAAGCCGAGGTTGGTCGGGTAGCGCTCGCAGCGCTTGGCGTAGACCTCGGTCTCTTTGTTGTTAAGTTCGACCCGCATCCGGTTGTAGAGGTCGATCGCTTCGGGCGTGCGTTCCTTTTTGGCCTTCTCTTCGGCGATCATCATATGCTGGCGGGCCAAGCGCAATTGGGCGTCTTCGAGCCGCTCGCGGACCATGATGTTGGCGCCGCCGGTCGCTTCCAGAGCCTTCTGCATGATCTCGACCGATTTGTCGAACCGCTCGTCTTTTAGATAGAGGTCGTTCAGTTCGATGTACTGATTCGTGTCGGACGGGTCTTTCTGAATCGCGCGGAGTAGCTTCTCCTCCGGCGTGAGTTCCGAAGCTTCGTCGTCGGACGCGGCGGCGCCTCCTTTGTTGAGCCGTACGTCGCGCGAGCTGCCCGCTCCTTCGTAGCCCCCGGTCTTGATCGTTTTCTTCACCGCCAAATTGCTCAACGCGCGAATCGCTTCTTCATCTTTCGGGAGTTGCTTCAGCACGCGGCTGAAACAGACGATTGCTTCGGGATATTCGCCGATCCGGTCGTAGGCCCGCCCCAGCAGGCGATTGGCCTCGGCGTCTTCGGAATCGCCGTCGACCGCTTGCTTGAGGTATTCCACTTGCGCTTCGTCGAACTCTTGCGCCTCGCAGGCGCGTGCGATGTCGGACAAGAGGCCTGTATCCCAGGGACTTTGCGGGAGCGCTTCGAGGCCGGTCTTGAGGACTTCGTCCCACTTCTTCATCGCCACCGACTTCTTCAGCGAAGTCTTCGCGCCGACCAGCTTCAGGCCGGCGAAGCTGGCCCCCTTCTTATTGTTGCCGTACTTCTTGCTCAGGTTCGCGAGCAAGGCCTTGACGTAGATCGGGTTGCTGGGATCGCCGATCACGCACTGCGTGTACATCTCGTTGGCGTAGTCGTAGTTGCCCGACGCCGCCGTCTTGGTGCCGTGCTCGAAGAGAGCTTGCAGACGACGACGGACGGCGGGGGCCAGCGGTTGCCGACCCGGTTTTTCTTCAGTGGACATCAGGCAAACCGTGGATAGGAAGGCGGAGAGGGGTGCGCGAGCGAGCTTGCGGCGAGTATCATCGAGAGAGTGGCACTAGTGGCTTGTCCACCAGTGCGGAATACGCCGCGCGCTTGCACGGGAGGACAAGCCTCCCGTGGCACCCCGACGGGGATGCGGCGCGGAACGCTCGCCGACTCACTAGCATCATCTTAGCACCCAGGCCCGTCAACTCAACGCGGCGAAGTCGCGTCGAGCCCGCAAATCATGGCTTTTTCGGCACCTGAGCCCCGTCGCGAACCGGCTGCGACGCCCGCGCGCGGACGTGTCGACTTGGTCGGAGCCGGGCCGGGCGATCCGGGTCTGATCACGCTCCGCGGCGTGGAGTTGCTCGGCCGGGCCGACGTCGTGCTCTACGACTATCTCGTCAACCCGCGGTTGCTCGAGCATTGCCGCGCCGACGCGACGCTCGTGTGTCTCGGCAAGCACGGCCGCGACCGCATCCTGACTCAAGACGAGATCAACGCGCGGATGACCGCCGAAGGATTGTCGGGAAAGCGCGTCGTGCGATTGAAGGGAGGCGACCCGGCGGTGTTCGCCCGCTTCGCGGAAGAGGTCGAGGCGATCGAAGCGGCGGGGCTCGACTATGAAGTGGTGCCGGGCATCACGACGGCGCTCGCCGTCGGCAGCCATGCGGGCATCGCGCTCACGGATCGGCGGCATGCGTCGGCCGTGGCGCTGGTGACCGGCCATGAGCGCGACGAGCAGCTCGGCACCAAGCTCGACTATGCGGCGCTCGCCGACTTCCCGGGCACACTGGTCTTCTACATGGGCGTGACCAACGCTCCGGAGTGGACGGCCGCGTTGATCGAAGCCGGCAAACCGGCCGACACGCCGGCGGCCGTGGTGCGCCGTTGCTCGTGGCCCGATCAGCAGACCTACTTAACGACGCTTGGCCAAGTACCGCAGCTCCTCCAAACCACGAAGCTTCGCCCGCCTGTGCTGACGATCGTCGGCGACACCGTGGCGGCGCGGGGGGCGGCGACCTGGTTCTCGGACCGGCCGCTGTTCGGTCGGAGGATAGTGCTAGGCCGGCCGGAGCACCAATGCACGGCCGCGCGGAACCGCTTAGAAGAGCTTGGCGCAGCGGTTTTCCTGCAGCCGGCGATCAGGATCGGCCCGCCCGACGACGGCGCTCGCCTAGAGGCTCTGATCGAACGGGCCGGCGAGTTCGATTGGATCGCGTTTTCGAGCGTCAACGGCGTAGCGAGCTTTTGCGATCGGCTGCGAAAGCTGGGCCGCGACGGGCGGGCCCTGAAGTCGGCGAAGCTCGCGGCCATCGGTCCCGGCACGGCCGAAGCGCTGGCCCAGCGGGGACTGCTCGCCGATTTAGTGCCCAGCGAGTATCGCGCCGAGGCGCTGGCGGCGGCGCTGGCCCAGGAAGCCAAAGCCGGACGGAAGCGATTCCTGCTCATTCGTGCCAGCCGCGGCCGCGAAGTGCTCGCCGAGACGCTCACCGCCGCCGGAGCCGAGGTCGAGCAGGTCGTGGCTTATCGGAGCGACGACGTCAGCGAGCCGGCGGCGGAAGTCGCCGCGCTCGTCAAAGCCGGCAAGATTGATTGGATCACCGTGACCAGCTCGGCCATCGCACGCTCGCTAGTAAAGCTTTTCGGCGACGACCTGCGCCGCGCGAAGCTGGCGAGCATCAGCCCGATCACGACGGCGACGTTGGCGGAACTCGGCTATCAAGCCGCGGCGGAAGCCACAGTGTTTACGCTCGACGGGCTCGTCGAAGCGATCCTCGCAGCCGAGCGCCGCGGCGAATAGCTCTTGCCGCTTACGGCAGTTCGCGGAACGTCGAAATACTCATGTAGCCGAGCAGCAGGGCGGCGGCGATGAACCCGTAGTCCATCGCCATGCTGTAGCCGCGAAACGGCCAGCCGACGAAAGCATCGGCCGCGAAGATGGCCAACATGACCAGGGCGACGATGAGGCCGAGCATGGTGAGCGTCTTCGACATGGGCGGGCGATTCTAAGCTTTGGTCGGCGAATGAAGTGCGGCGGCGGTGCCGGCGTGAGTTCACAGTATAGTTGCCGCCGTCGCGAAGCGTAGGCCCGCTTTCGCCGCCGGCTCCGCCCCCAATCGGCCCGCGCGCAGGACCCCTTAGAAGCTTTGAAAGCGGGGGGCGTGGGGCGAGCGGCACCGAGAAACGCCGCAAGTGGAGCGACAGGGCGAGGCAATTTTATCTGTTTCTTTCGCAACAACTTACGACGATTCGGGGTACTCCCCGGTTGAAGGCCTGCGACAATTCTGATAACCCTGTCGCCCCGCACCGTGTCAGGATGACGGACGTCTCGATTGCCGGAGAGCGGTCAGCGTACGAATCGCGCCCGCCGCCGGACGACGAAGTCATGGACGACCAAGAAAGAACGATGAAGAGTATGGTTACGCAACAGATCACCACCCGCGCGGCTCGCCCCGCCGGAGCCCCGCGTTGGAGCGCCCTCCGCGCTCAGATGCCCGCCGCGAAGCAGTGGGCGTATTTCGACCATGCGGCCGTCGCTCCGCTTTCCGGACCGGCCCGCAGCGCCATTCAACTTTGGTCGCGCGATGCGGCCGACAACGGCGACGTGCACTGGCCGGAATGGTCGCGCCGCATCGAGCAAGTCCGCCGGCAAAGCGCGGCTCTGCTCGGAGCGCAGCTCGACGAGATCGCACTCGTCCCTAACACCACGGCCGGCATCAACCTCGTCGCCGAAGGTTTCCCTTGGCAGGCAGGCGACAACGTCGTCACGTTCTCCGACGAATTCCCGTCGAACCGCATTCCGTGGCAAAACCTGGCCGCGCGGGGCGTCGAGTGCCGACTCGTCGAGCCGACCGGTACCGCTGCCGATCTCGATCGCCTGCTCGCCGCCTGCGACACGCGCACGCGGATCGTCAGCGTGAGTTGGGTCGGCTATGCATCAGGTCGCCGCTGGGACCCGGCGCGGTTGGCCGAAGCCGTTCACTCGCGCGGCGCCCTGCTCTTTCTCGACGCAATTCAAGGCCTCGGCGTGTTTCCGCTCGACGTCTCGACTGCCGGAGTCGACTTCCTCGCGGCCGACGGCCATAAGTGGCTGCTTGGTCCGGAAGGAGCCGGCATCGCTTATGTGCGCCGCGATCACCTCGATAAGCTGCGCCCGATCGGGCTCGGCTGGAACAGCGTCGCCGATGAACATGATTTTTCGCGTCCCACGTGGCGCGTGAAGCCGTCGGCGGCCCGCTACGAAGGAGGCACCATGAACACCGGCGGGTTCATCGGGCTCGGTGCGAGTCTCGCCTTGCTCGCCGGCTACGATACGACGGCGATCGCCGAACGCGTGATCAATTACACCGAACGTCTCTGCGAAGGACTGCGCAAGCTCGACGCCGTGGTCGTCAGCGACCGCAGCCCCTCGGCCGCTTCGGGGATCGTGCTCTTTGAAATGCCCGGGCGCAGCCCGAGTATGGTTCGCCGCAGCTTGCTCGAAGCCGGCGTGGTCGTCAGCGTTCGTACCGGGAAACTCCGTGTGAGCCCGCACGCGTACAACAACGACGCCGATCTCGATCGCTTCTTCGACGCGCTGCTCGAAACGACGTAGTGTTCACGCGCCGACTGCTCCACAAGGGAAGCGGCCGACGAGACGCACCGGGGGACCAATTCCCCCGCTCGCCGATGTCCGTTCGTCGCAGCGTGCTCTCGTTGCAATTCCGCTGCGGCGAGGCGATGATGCCCCTTTCTCGCATCGCCGCCCCTCCGTCGCCATCGCCGAGCCGCACCGCATGAGTTCCGCTAAGCCGCGTATCGCCGTTTACACCGGATCGTTCGACCCGATCACGCTCGGGCATCTCAACGTCATCGAGCGGGCCGCCGATCTAGTCGACAAGCTGGTCGTGGGCGTCGGCATCAACGTCGGCAAGCAGCCGATGTTCACGATCGACGAGCGCGTCGATCTCGTGAAAAAGGCCTGCAAGCACGTCAAAAATATCGACGTTCGGAAGTTCGACGGGCTGGCCGTCGGCTTCGTGCGGGAATGCGGGGCCCGCGTCATGGTCCGCGGCGTGCGGCCGCTGCAAGACATCGAAGCTGAGTTCACGATGATGCTCGCTAATCGTCAACTCGACGCGGGCATCGAAACCGTGCTCTTGATGGCCGACAAGGAGTTCGCCCACGTCTCCAGCACGCTCATCAAACAAATCGCCCCGCTTGCCGGCGACGAAGAACTCAGCCACTTCGTGCCGAAAGTCGTGATCACGCAACTGCGGGCGAAGATGAAGAAGAACGGCGACGAGAACTCACCCTCTGAAAAAATCGCCGAGAAAAAGGCGAAAGTGAAATAAGCGACGACGCCGACTCAGCGTTTGCAAAGGCACCCCGGCTCCGAAGCCGAATGCCCTACGGCGTCAGTTCTTCTCCGCCGCTCCGTCCGCACCGTTTAGGTGCTTCCGCAGATAGCGGGCGCGCTCGATATTTCGGTCGGCCGAGTCGAGTTCGGAGCCGCTGAGCTTTTGGAGGTGAGCCGGCTGCGTATGAATGAAGAGCTGATTGAGCGTCGGAATTTGCAGCTCGGGAATCAACCCCAAGTTCACGCCCATCCGCACGCTCGAAAGCAGGTGCATCGTCTCTTCGCTGGAGATCGTCTGCGCGGTGCGCAGAATGCCGTAGGCCCGGCTTACGCGGTCGTGCAAGTTTTGCTTGCTCTCCCGCACCAGATAATCGCGGGCCTTGCGCTCGTAGTCGATGATGCTCGGCACGACCTCGCTCACTTGCTTCACCAAGTCTTCCTCGGTGCGGCCGAGCGTGATCTGGTTGCTGATCTGGTAGAAATCGCCCATCGCTTGCGAGCCTTCGCCGTAGAGCCCGCGGACGGCGAGGCTAATCTTTTGCAGCGAGCGGAAGAGCTTGTCGATCTGGCGGGTGATGACCAAGGCGGGTAAATGCAGCATCACGCTCACGCGCATGCCGGTGCCGACGTTCGTCGGGCAGGCCGTGAGGTAGCCGAGCCGATCGTGAAAAGCGTACGTCACCTGCGACTCGATCAGGTCGTCGATCGAGTTGATCTTCTCCCAAGCGGTCGTGAGATCGAAGCCGCTCTTGAGCACCTGGATGCGCAGATGATCTTCTTCGTTGATCATCAGGCTGACTTGCTCGTTGTCGTCGATGGCGACGCCGCGGGCTCCTTCGCTGTCGGCATGTTCGCGGCTGATTAGCTGCCGTTCGACGAGGAACTGCCGATCGAGCCCTTCCAACTTCGAAACGTCGAGGTAAGAGACGTGGATGTTGTCGGTCAGTCGGCGAATGCCTTCGCGGAGCGACTTTTCGATTTCCACCCGATCGGCCGGAGTCGCCCGGCTGATGAAAGGATAGTCGGCCAAGTTGCGAGCCAAGCGAATGCGGCTGCTCATCACCACGTCGGACTCAGGGCCCGAGCCGCGCAACCATTCGCCGGTCGATCGTACTAGTTCTTCAAGGTCCACAGACGCCAAGTCTTTCTGTTCTCGAACGATCGCCTGATCGTGTTGTCTTCGTAGTGAGAAGCGAGTCGTTCGCGCTTCCGATCCCCCTCGCTTGCGCTCAGGGCTAGTGTTCGATTTGCCTGCGTGTCCCGCCGCGGATCGCAGGACGACCGCTACTTCTTGTCTCCTTCGAGCCGGCGAATTTCATCGCGAACCTGCGACGCTTTCTCGTAGTCCTCGGCTTGGACGGCCGCCTTAAGATCTTTCCGCAGTCGAATTAGATCGGTCAGCCGATCCGTATTCGTGGGCGAACGCTTCGGGCGCTTGCCCGAATGCGCCGTTTCGCCGTGGATGTTCACCAGCAGCGGTTCCAACTCTTTCTCAAAGCAGACGTAGTCGTGCGAGCAACCGAGGCGGCCCTTGCTGCGGAAGTCGAAAAACGTGATCCCGCAAACCGGGCAGGCTTGCTTATCGAGTTTCGCGAGTTGCTCGACCGTCTGGCCGACGGCCAACTGCTGGCTCAGCGACTCGGCGGGAGCGGCCGTTTCTTCGGTCGTCTCATTTTCCGCCAAGTATTCGCGCGCATGCTCCTCGCAGAGGTGCAATTCTTTCGGCTTACCGCCGGTCAGTTCCGTGATATGAAACGTCGCGGGCTTATCGCACTTCTGACATTTCATAAGCGTGGCCGACGGATAACGAGAAAGACGGCCGATGGAATGACGACGCGCAACGAACGACGCCGTGGAGACCGACCAAGGAGACTTCAAATGCATTGCGAGGAAATCGAGGCGCAAACCCGCGATTTCCAGCAGAATTCTAACAGTGCGGTCCAGGGTGTCAATTCCGCTTGGTCGCGTCGCAACTTGTGGCGTCGTCGCGGGATGCGCGCACGTGAGGTTGTCGCTCTCCGCCGGCGAAGTTAAGCTGGCAACGTCATTCACCCGAGGCCGAGTCGTGAGTCAATGTAAGCCCGAGTTGGATCGCTTTCGCCGGTTGGCCGAGGGTGTTCATCTCGTACCGGTCTATCGCAAACTGCTCAGTGATTCGCTCACGCCGGTCGGCGCGTTTCACCGGATCGACGTCGGCCCCTGCGCCTGCTTGTTCGAAAGCGTCGTCGGCGGCGAGAAAGTCGGCCGCTATAGTTTTCTCACCGCCGGGCCGTTCTTGCTGCTCGAAGCATTCGGTACTAAAGTCCGCGAGACGACGTTTGCCGAGGGCAAACCGACGACGCGCGAGTTTGAGAGTGCGGATCCGCTCGATGAATTGAAATCGCGCGTCGAAACGCTTCGCTCCGCCGTGCTCAACGAACTGCCCCCCTTCACCGGCGGAGCGATCGGCTACGCCGGCTACGACACGGTCCGCTACGTCGAACGCTTGCCCAATGCGCCGACCGACGACCGCAAGCTTCCGGATCTGAGCTTCGCATTCTTCGACCATATGATCGTCTTCGACAATGTCGACAAGACGATGACGGTCATCGCCCTGGCGCGGGTCGACGACCCGCAGGCCGACCTGGACGCTGCCTACGCCGACGCTTGCCGGCGGGTCGATCGACTGGTCGCCCAGCTTTCGCAGCCGGAAACCGAACTCCGGCCGGCCGAAATCGAAGTCGCCGGACCGGTGACGCTTCCTTACACCTCGAACTTCACCCAAGCGGGGTTCGAGCAGGCCGTGGCGAAGTGCCAGGAATACATTCGCGCCGGCGACATTTTCCAAGTCGTCTTAAGCCAGCGACTGCAGACGAAACTCACCGCGCCGCCGTTTGAACTCTACCGCACGCTGCGCGTCGTGAATCCGAGCCCGTTCATGTTCTACTTACGGCTGCCGCAAGTGTCGTTGGTCGGCAGCTCGCCGGAGATCATGGTCCGCGTCGTCGACGGCCACGTCACCGTGCGGCCGCTCGCCGGCACGCGCCCCCGCGGACGCGACGAAGCCGAAGATCGCCGGCTGGCCGAAGAACTGCTGGCCGACCCAAAAGAGCGGGCGGAGCACGTCATGCTCGTCGACCTGGGACGTAACGACGTCGGCCGCGTGGCGAAATACGGCTCCGTCGAACTCAGCGACGTCATGGTCATCGAGCGTTACAGTCACGTGATGCACATCACATCGAACGTCACCGGCCAACTTGCCGACGGACGCGACGCCTTCGATGCGCTCAAGGCCTGCTTGCCGGCGGGCACGGTGAGCGGTGCGCCGAAAGTGCGGGCGATGGAAATCATCGACGAGTTCGAACCCCACCGCCGCGGGCCCTACGCCGGAGCCGTCGGCTACGTCGACTTCAACGGCAACATGGACACTTGCATCGCCTTGCGGACATGCGTCGTGCAAGGCGACATGGCCTACGTCCAGGCCGGCGCAGGAATCGTCGCCGACAGCGTGCCGGCCGATGAATATCAAGAAACTCTGAACAAAGCCCGCGGCATGCTCAAGGCGATCGAGATTACGGAGCGACGCGCCGGCAAGAAGGCGTAGCCCGGCGGAAACTGACAAGCGGCGGGAAGCGCGAAATCGAGACGCTAAACGCTGCGAGTTTCCAGCTCCGATTTCCTTTCCTCTTCCCCGGCGCGGCTCGCGTCCCCTAGAATGGTCGGTCTTTCCCGCAACTCCCGCTCCTAGAACTATTAGGTCGATCATGAAACGCATCCTGTCCGTCGTCGCCGTCGCAGCTTTGGTTTGCGGCACCGCTCGCGCGCAAGCCCCCGCGTCGGTGACTGCCGATCAACTCAAGGATCTCAAGTCGAAGATCAGCTACTTGATCGGCACCAATATCGGCCGCCAAATGCAGCGCGACGGTATGGACCTCGACATGAATCTCTTTTCGGCCGGCATGAAAGACGCCCTTGCCGGCGCGAAGCCGGTGTTGAGCGACGCGGAAATGCAGGCCGCGATCGCCGAGTTCTCGGCGCAGCAGGAGAAGAAAGAACGAGAAATGGCCAACACCGCGGCCAAGCAAGCCTTGGACCAAGATCCGGCGCAAAAGGCCAAGTATGAAAAGAACACGGCCGAGGCCGCCGCATTTATGGCGGCGAACCAGAAGAAGGCCGGTGTAACGACTCTTCCTAGCGGCATTCAATACGAAGTTCTGACGAAGAGCGCGAACCAGGAAGCCGCTTCGCCGAAGGCGACCGATACGGTGACGACGCACTACAAAGGAACGCTGCTCGACGGCACGCAATTCGACAGCTCGTACGACCGCGGACAACCGGCCAGCTTCCCGCTCAACGGCGTGATTCCCGGGTGGACGGAAATCCTGCAAAAGATGAAGCCGGGCGACAAGTGGAAGGTCTATATTCCCGGCGAACTCGCCTACGGACTCCGCGGCACCCCCGACGGCCAAATCGGCCCCAACGCCCTGCTGACGTTCGAAATCGAGCTGATCGCGATCGACCAAAGCCCCGAAGGCCTGCCGCGCGGCAACTAAGCGACAAGCATGATCCCTGTTAGGGCGGCGTCGGTACTCGGCCGACGCCGCCTTTTTTTGCGCCGCGGTCGTCTCGCGTTTTTGCACCGGCCAAAAACTCGTTGGAATGCGGCGGCCGACTTCGGTAGTTTGCGGGGTGCGGAAGCTATAAGCGGGAGCGAAAAAACTCCGCAGAAACAGGTGCGCAATCCGCGCATCTATTGCGGCTTTAGATGCGCACATTTAAGTAAGACAATAGAGGTGCGCAACGATCGCTCGAATAGATGCGCACCGACCGCCGTTGCCAACGGCGCTTTTCGACTCTTAGCTAACCACCTCCTCCGCTTGCAAACCACGTGCTGATCGACGTAAATGAACCGGTGCTCCGTGTTCGCCCTTTCATTTTGAGAGAGAGTCGACAACCTTGATCCACGTCATCGCCACGATCGAACTGCATCCCGGCAAGAGGGCCGAATTCCTCGATGCTTTTCACGCCCTCATGCCGGCCGTGCACGCCGAAGACGGCTGCCTGGAATACGGGCCCACGGTCGACGCCGTCACGTCGATCGGCGCACAGATTCCACATCGCGAGAACACGGTCACCATCGTCGAGAAGTGGCGCGACCTGAAAGCGCTCGAAGCGCACCTCGTCGCCCCGCACATGGGCCCCTACCGCGAGAAGGTGAAGCCGATCGTCGTCGGCACGAAACTCCAAATACTCGACCCCGCCTAAGAAAACGCAAAGTACAAAACGGAAAACGGTCCGAGGCTTCCTTCGTTGTGACTTCTGCATTCTGACTTCAGACTTCTCCCCATGCGCGATCTGCTTCCGTCGCTGCTCTCGTCGCTCGCCGCCGGCCGGCCGGTCGCCTATTGTCGGCTCGTGGAAACACGGGGCAGCACGCCGCAAAAAGCGGGTGCCGCGATGCTTGTCTTTTCCGACGGCTCGCAGGCCGGCACGCTCGGCGGCGGTTGCGTCGAGGCGGAAGTCAAACGCCGCGCGCTCGCCGTGCTCGCCGACGGCCGCGCGGAAATCATCCCTTTTCAACTTAACAGCGATTACGGCTGGGACGACGGATTGATCTGCGGCGGTCGCATGCAGGTGCTCGTCGATCCGCTCCGCGCGCTTGCCGATGCGGTCTACTTTGAAACGCTCGCCCGGCGCTCCGCGACGGACGCAGCGACGTGCGAGGCGATCGTGTTCGACGCGGAGAAGTCGCAACTCATGCCGACGGCGACTTACTTGCTCGATGATGCGGGCAATGTACTCGCCGCACGTCACGCTTCACTGCCGGCTCCATCGCAAATCGTCGACCAATTGCCGAACTTGTCGACGCGTCCCCGGCCGGCGGCCGTCGCCGGCGTGGCCTATTTGCCGAATTTGCCCCGCTGTCGGCTGTTGATCGTCGGCGGCGGCCATGTCGGACAAGCCGTCGGCGACCTCGCCGCCGATCTCGATTTCGACGTTTGGGTCGTCGATGATCGCGCCGAGTACGTCTCGGCGGAACGCTTCCCCAAGGCCGAACGCCGTTTGAGCGGCGAAATCGCGCCGCTGTTAAAAAACATCGAGATCACGCCCGACACTTACTGCCTGATCGTCACGCGCGGTCACAATCACGACGAAGAAGCCTTGTATTATTTGGTCGATCGCGGCGCTCGCTACGTCGGCATGATCGGCAGCAAGCGCAAGATCAAGCTCATTTTCGACGACCTTGAAGCCGAAGGCATTTCGTCGCAGGCGCTGGCCAAAGTCTACGCACCGGTCGGATTGGAAATAGGATCACAAACGGTGCCGGAGATCGCGGTGAGCATCCTGGCCGAACTGGTCGCCCACCGCAATTGCGGCGGCGTGATCCCGGGGCGCAGTGAACCGTCGGTCGTGTAAACAGATGCGTGCTTTCGCCGTCCTTCCCGCCGCCGGTCGCAGTTTGAGGATGGGCAGTCCCAAGCTGTTGCTGCCGTGGCCTGCGGCGGGCGGAGATCGTACGGCGACGGTGGTCGAACACGTCGTCGCAACATGGAAGGCAAGTCGCGTCGAGGCCGTCGTCGTCACCGTGCATCCCGACGATGCTCGACTGGCGGAACTCTGCCGCGCCGCCGGAGCCGAGGTCGTCGTTCCGTCGACGCCGCCGCCGGATATGAAGGCCTCAATCCGCGCGGGGCTGGAATTCCTCGCCGAGCGTTATCGGCCCGACCGGCATGACATCTGGCTCACCGCGCCGGCCGACCTGCCGCTGTTGACCACGACGTCGATCGACCTGTTGATCGAAGCGGCGGAGACGCATCCCGGCGTATGCCTTCGGCCTCGTTACGGCGACCGCTACGGACATCCGGTCGTCTGGCCCTGGTCGTTTGCTGCCGATGTGGCCGGCCTCGCGGCCGACGAGGGCCTGAACGCCCTGTTGCAGCGTATTTCCTGGCAGGTTTGTGATGCGGGGCCTGCCTGTGTGTCCGGCGACCTTGATACGCCCGCCGACTACGCGGCGCTTCGCGCTCGTCAGGATCGTTACGATCGGTAGACTCCGCTCCGGTTCCACCCGACGGCGGTGCCGATAGACTGCAATTCGATCGCCGCGGGGGGTTGCAATTCGAACGGCCCCGCTCTTCGTGAGCTAGTTTTTCTGTGCATCGCGCATGTCGCAGAACGGACGCGCTCTCTATGCCACGGAAGGGCCGCCCCGTCGGAAGACACTATGCTTCGAGTCGCCGTCGAAAAAATTCAACGCGGTATGATCCTCGCGCGGCCGATCCCGCTGCCGACGGACCCGTTCCGCTATTTGTTGCAGCGCGACATCGAGATCCCGATCGATCTTAAACCTCGTCTGAAACAGCTCGGCATTCACGAAGTCTGGGTTCGCTGCCGCGATCTCGAGTTTCTCGAGCACGTGATCGACGAAGAACTTTGCGAACAGCAGCGACAACTGTATTGCCAAGTGCGCAAGAATTTCGAGCAGGTGATGCGGAGTTCCGTGTCGGTCGTCGATATCGACGTCGCGCACTTTCAGAACTCGATCAGCAGCCTGTTCCACTTTCTGAAATCGAGCTCGTTCGGCAGCGTCATGCTGCAGAAGCTCGATGCGTTCGACAACTACTTGATGAGCCACTCCACGAACGTTTGTTACGTGGCCCTGCTTATCGGCATGAAGCTCGAGCGTTATATCATCCAAGAGCGGAGCCTGCTCAAACCGAAAGACGCCAAGGATCTGCGTCACCTGGGTCTCGGCTGCCTACTGCACGACATCGGCAAGATGCGAATTCCGCTGGAAATCTTGAACAAGCCCGGCAAGCTCACGCCGGAGGAGTTTGAGGTGATGAAGACGCATCCCACGATCGGCTACGAAATGCTCCGCGGCCAAGCACCGCCGGCGGCGGCGCAAGTGGTGTTGAACCACCACCAACGTTGGGACGGTAAGGGCTATCCCGGCCGCGCCGACCAAGCCTCTGGTCAAATGTTTCCGCCGATGGTCGCACGGCAAATCCCGATCTTTTGCCGCATTGCGACGATGGCCGACATTTACGACGCCGCAACCACAAAGCGCGTTTACAGCCAGGCTAAGCCTTCGGTGCAGGTGCTGCATGAAATGCGCACTTGGTGCAAAGGGGCCTTTGATCCGCTGGTCGAACAGGCGTTTTACGAAGTCATCCCGGCCTTCCCGATCGGTCAGACGGTGCGGCTGTCGAACGGCATTGAAGCCGTGGTCGTCGACTTCAACCCGCGCTTCCCGGTCAGCCCAAAAGTCCAGTGCGTGCGCACGCCCTCGGGCGAGCCGTTTGCCGACCCTTCGCAAGAAGAGATCGATTTGGCGCTTTATCCCGACCTCGACGTCGTCGAAGTGGACGGCATCGATGTTCGCCCCTATCTCGATATCCAGCGATCCCGTCCGGTCAGCCAGCTCGACCCGATGTTGGTGGGATAACGCGAAGCGTCAAGCGCCGAGCACTAGCAGCAGACGGCGTCGATTGTCTCTCCTGGCGCCTGGCTCCTGGCGGCCAGCGCCTGTTAGAATGCTCGCATGCCCACCGGCCGACGCATCGTCATCGCCGCGGCGCTTGCGGCGTCGCTCGTTGCCCTCTACTTCGCCTTGCGGACGTCGCCTCGACGCGATGAGCCGACCGCGGCCGATCCTCCGGCTTTCTCTGCTTCCGCGAGCGGCACCGCCGGTGATCGGAATCGCCCTCGCCCGGCGCTGTCGCTCCCGCTTGCGATTTCTCTCCCCGGTGCCGCATCGCATCCGCAAGTATTCGTCAAGCCAGGCCATTGGTCGCAACTGCGCGTTGAAGCGTTTGCCGACGATGCCGACTTCCGCGGCGATCTTGTCGGTGGTTTTCGCGGCGATCCCGACGCGGAATCTCAATTGAGCCCGCAGATCCGGCGGCGACGAACGATCGTATTGCCCAAGCGAGAACCGCGGGCCCTTGAACTCTCGCTATTCGCCTCCAACAGTTACGACCAGGCCTTACGTCCGGTCGGCGAGCAGATGGGAATGCGACGACTACGCGGCTTACCGATCGAAAGTGCGCTGAAGACGGCGCAACTTCAGCTTCGACTTGAGCGCAATGGGCGCGTCGCGGCGGATTCGCAAGTTGCGCCCGAAGTCTTGCGCGATCATCAATCACTCTTGGTCGTCTTGGCCGCGAAGCCGGACGCTTATCGCTTTTACGGTAAGTTGGGTTTTGCGGCCGCGCCGCATGCGTCGTCGGCTTACGCCCCTAACCAACAGGCGCACTATCGCGTCGTCGTCGCCGAAGCGGACGAGCCGCGCGCTCCGTTGGCGAATCACTTCTCCGGCTGGACGACGACGGCCGCCGTCGTCTGGGACGGCTACGACGCCGCGCGACTTTCCGAGTCGCAACGCCGAGCGATGCTGGATTGGCTGCACTGGGGTGGACGGTTGATCGTCGTCGGCCCCGGCGGACTCGACTCGCTCGCAGGCGGGTTTCTCGCGCCTTATCTTCCCGCCGCATCTCGCGGTTCGCGCGAGCTCGACGACGCCGCGCTGCTTCCCCTCGACGATTGGAATCTGCGCGGCGCGCCGGCGGCGCGATCACGTCCCTGGCGCGGAGCCGCGCTCGCACCGACGCCGCAGTCGCGGACAGTCGTCGGTCGCGACGACGCGCCGCCGCTCGTGGTCGATCGCTCGGTCGGCCGCGGGCACGTCGTCGTCGTCGCCTTCGCTCTGACGCAGCCGGAACTTGTCGACTGGCCTGCCTACGACGCCTTTATCAACAATGCATTGCTCGCGCGGCCCGCCCGCAGTTGGTCGGCAGGATCGATCGGGGAAGACGCAACTTGGTTTGCACGCTGGAGCGACAATACGAATTGGTTCGACTCGCGCCGCACGACCGACGTCGCGCTGGCGGCACGCGACGGCGATGCTCCTCACGAGCGTTCCGAGGAGCCGCTTGTCGGGCCGGGCCGCGCGGCTTGGCGCGAGCACAGTTCGGCGGATCAAGCGGCGCGAGAGATTCTGCGTACGGAGTCTGGGCTGTCGATACCCGGTTATGGGTTCGTCGTCGGCATCGTCGCCGCCTATATCGCAGCGCTCGTTCCTGTGAATTGGCTGTTGTTCGCGGGGCTTGGTAAACCGCAATGGGCGTGGGCCACCGCGCCGATCGTCGCCGTCGGTTTTTCGATCTATATCATTCGCGCGGCGGAACTCGACGTAGGCTTCGCCCGCTCGGCGCAGGAAATCGTCGTCGTCGAAATGCAGCCCGATTATCCTCGGGCCCATGTCTCGCGCTGGGGCGTGATCTACAACTCGCTCGGCACCGACTACTCGTTTGTGACGACCGATCCAAGTTGCAACGTCATGCCGCCGACGTCGGCCGATTCCACGGTCTATCCGTCGCAAGAGGCGGTCGCGGGCGACGGGGCGACGCACACGGCGCTTTCCGGATTTTTCGTCGACTCCAACAGTTCGGCCGCCTATCGCGCCGAGCAGTTCGTCGACTCGGACGGAGTCGTAACTTGCGAACGGCTCGCCGACGGTCGCTATCTGGTACGCAACGGCACCCCCTGGCGGCTGACCGACGTGCGCGTCGAAGGAGATTTCTTCGGACGCATCGAGTCGATGTCGCCCGGCGAGAGCCGCGAGTTGCATCCGGCGACGGCCGATGAGGACGCGTCGTCGGACGACAAGAGGACCGACGGAAGAAGCGAGCTTCGCCGGGCGGTGATCGCCCTGCGGGACGACGCTCTACGCCTGACCGCATGGATGGATACCGCGCCCGGGGATTTAAAGATTGAGCCGAGATTGTCGCAAATGCGATCGGGAGCTTGGCTCTTGGTTCATTTGAGCTACCCGGTTCGCACGCGCGAACACGACCGCAATTTGCCGCAGCGACCACAATAAGTTTCGCGCCGCCGAAGCGGCCGCCCGCTCAAACCCGACGGACGACGATGATCGAACTCGTTCATTTCACGAAACGTTACGGCGACCTCACGGCCGTCGAGGATCTGAACCTTCGGATCGCGCCCGGAGAGTTGTTCGGTTTCATCGGTCCCAATGGCGCAGGCAAGAGTACGACGATTCGATTTCTGGTCACACTTTTGCGCGCAAGCTCCGGCCAAGGATTCGTCAACGGTTTTAACGTCGTTCGGCAACCGATGGACGTCCGCCGCAGCATCGGCTACATGCCCGACGCCTTCGGCGTGTACGACGGAATGCGGGTATGGGAATTCCTCGACTTCTACGCCGCGGCCTATCAGATACCGTACGAGGAACGACGCCGCACGATCGGCGAAGTCATGGATTTGCTCGATATCTCCGGCAAACGCGACGAGCAAGTGAGCAGCCTTTCGCGGGGCATGACCCAGCGGCTTTGCCTCGCCAAAACGCTTGTCCACAACCCGCCGGTGCTCATTCTTGACGAACCGACGAGCGGCCTCGATCCGCGAGCTCGCCTGGAGATCAAAGCCCTGCTTCGCGAACTGCGGGCCATGGGCAAGACGATCCTGATCGCCAGCCACATCCTCACGGAACTTGCCGACTGTTGCACGTCGATAGGCATTTTGGAACAAGGCAAGCTCTTGCTGCATGGGCCGATCGACGACGTCTATCGACGAATCCAGCGCAATCGGCGCGTCGAAATCCGCTTTGTCGAACATCAAGATCGGGGCGAAGCCGTGCTCCGCAAACACGCCCGCCTCGTCGACCTGCAAGTCGAGGGCGACAAAGCGAGGGCGGAACTCGCCGTCGACGAAAGCGGATTGGCCGACTTGGTCGACGAACTGGCGCGCGAACATGTTCGCTATAGCTCGTTCGCCGATCTCGAGCCGACGCTGGAAGACGTATTCATGCTGGTCACCAAAGGGGCGGTGAACTAGCGATGGCCAATCCCGTGCTGCAACGCGAGTTGGTCGCACACTTGCGATCGCCGCGTTCGTTCGCCTTGCAGGCCGCTTTCCTCGCGCTGCTGGGCGCCCTGGTCACGGTCGCCTGGCCGGCGACGGAACGAATACAAGCGACGAACTTTTCCGCCGCCCGGCAATTAGTCGAACTGCTGTTCGCAGGTCAGTTTCTCTTAGCGTCGCTGACGGCGCCCGCCTTTGCGGCCGGCGCGCTGACCGGCGAGAAGGAGCGCAAGACGTATGAATTGTTACTCGCGTCCGCATTGCGCCCCGCTCAAATCGTCTGGGGCAAATGGGCCGGGGCGTTCGTCCCGTCGGTGCTGCTCGTCGTTTCCACGTTGCCGATCGTGGTCCTCTGTTTGCCACTGGGGGGCGTCTCCGTCTACGAAGTCGCCGCGGCGTACCTGACGTTGCTCGCGGCGCTCGCGTGTTTCACGATGGTCAGCCTCGTTTGCAGCGCTTGGTTTCCGCGCACGACCGCGGCTTTGGTCTCGTCGTATCTCATGATCCTTCCGCCTGCGCTGCTCGGCGTCGGCCTATGGTATTGGCTCGACCGCATCAGCGCCGAATATCGTCTGATCGGGTTTCTCGTCGTCGTGCCGCTCGCCGCCGCCGTCGCCTGCGCCATCATGTTCGCGGCCGTCGCACGCCGACTGCGCTACCCGCCCGACGTCGGCGGCGAAGGACGCGATGTCGTCGACGAGCGTCGCGAATTGCACGAAGCGGTCGGACTGATCATTCAGCGCGATCAATTTCCCGACCGCCTCTTTGCTCCTCCCAAGCGCACCGATCTCTTGCCGGAAGGCGCCAACCCGGTGCTCGACAAGGAGCTGCGCAGCGAACTCTTCAGCCAGGGCACCTTGATGATGCGCCTGGTCATCCAGATCAGTCTGCTCTTGGCCGTGCCGCTGATGGGGGCGTTTCTCTACTTTCGACCGCTTTGGGCGCCCTGGTACATCGGCTACGTGCTGCTATTCAACATGCTCGTCGGGCCGGTCTTCTCGGCCGCCGCCGTGGCCGGAGAACGCGAACGCCGCACGCTCGATCTGTTGCTCGTGACGACGCTTCGCCCGGCCTCGATCGTGTGGGGCAAGCTTTTCGGCGGCTTGCGCGTCGCCGGCGTCTTGACGTCGTTTCTCCTGTGGCCGGTCGTGCTGGCTTGGCTATTCGTGCCGGAATACCACGCCAACCTCCCCACGTTCGCCGCTTACCTTGCCATCGTCGCCGTAACCTGCGCCGTCACGTCGGTCATCGCGCTCGCGTGTTCGGTCGTGTTTACGAAATCGACGACGAGCCTCACCACGGCCTACCTCGCCGTCGTCGCCCTCTTCCTTCTCCCCCCGGCCGCCGACGCCTTCGTGCAGGCCTATCTGCCGGCGACGGAAGCCGCTCGGATCGTCCATCGGCTCACCATCGCCAGTCCCTTTTCCGCGGCGTTTCACTTACCGCTCGATCTCGGCGACGGCCCCGCGTCGGTTCGCCCCGCCGAGTGGCCCCTCGTCGGCGGCTACTTCGGCTTTCAAATTACGCTCCTACTCATCTTGCTCATCTTGATGATGCGAGCGTTCCGGCTCCGGTATGCCGCGGCGAGCGGCCTTTCTTAGATCAGAGCCTCTACAGAAACATCGCCTTCAGGCCGAGGTTCGGCTCCGGCCCCCTTGTTTTGCCCGGCGCAGAGCGTCGTCGGCCTGTTTTAGCAACTCCGACTGTCCTCCGACCGAACCGACGGCGAAACCCACGCTACACGTCGCCGCTTGCCCAAATTGCCCCGCGGCCGCATTATCACAGGCGAGCCGAATCCGCTCCAGCACGTCGCCGGCCCGGTCCGCCGTGAGTCCGGGGAGCAGCAAGCCGAACTCGTCGCCCCCCAGCCGCGCGGCGAAGTCGCCTTGGCGAACGGCGGAGCGCAACGCGCGGGCGACGGCGCGGAGCACCTCGTCACCCACTCCGTGCCCATGCTCGTCGTTCACCGATTTGAACCGATCCAGATCGACGACCGCGACACACAACGGTCGGTCGTCGCCGCGCGACCGGCTCGCCGTTGCGGCCAGCGCCTCGTCCCACGCGCGTCGGTTCGGCAGTTCCGTCAACGGATCGGTCGCCGCCAGCTTCGCCCACTCGCTCTCTTGGCGATTCGCGCGGCGCAACGCGCATCGCGCCTCGGCAAGCTTGACGAGCAGCGACGCCGTGCGTCGCAGTTCGTCGTCGCCGCAATCGGTCGGCAGCTCCGCATCGGCGCCGCGATCCAACGTTGCGGCGGCCGCGGCCGCCGCCCCGGCGACCACGACGGCGTCCGCCTCCGCCTCGCCGTCGACGACGCGCGCCCCCGCCGCCTCCAGCGCGGTCGACAGACGGCGGCGCAAAGCGTCGTCGTCCCCCACGATCTCGATCGTCGCGCGCTGATTGTCCATGAATTTCAGTATACTTGGATTTCGCCGCGGGCTGCGTTTTTCCCCCGCGCCGGCCGCTCCTTGCGACCCCCTGCCTCACTGCTACAATCTGTGTGCGCACGGCCGATTTGTTCGTCGTCCGGCGCTCCTTCGAGGCCGCTGCCATGAGTGTCGACGTGACGGAAATCGGCTCCATTCCCGACGCTTGGACGCGTCGCCATCTGCTCGGTCTGGAAGACCTCTCGCGCGAAGAACTCAATATCGTCCTCGACAGCGCGGAGATGTTTCGCGATGCGACCGACGATTGCACGCGCAAAATCTCCGTGCTCGCCGGTCACACCTGCGCCAACTTGTTTTTCGAGAACAGCACCCGCACCCGCACCAGCTTCTCGCTCGCCATGCGTCGGCTCGGCGGCGACACGGTCGACTTCGCCTCCGGCAGTTCCAGCATGTCGAAGGGCGAAACGGTCATCGACACCGCGAAGAACATCGAAGCGATGGGGATCAGCGTCGTCGTCTGCCGTCATCGCACGCCCGGCACGCCGCACCTCTTGGCCAACAATCTGCGCTGCTCCGTGGTCAACGCCGGCGACGGGCCGCACGAGCATCCCACGCAAGGCCTGCTCGACATTCTCACGATCCGCCAACGCCGCGGCACGCTCGAAGGGCTCACGGTCGCCTTGGTCGGCGACATTCAATACAGCCGCACGGCCCGCTCCAACATTTGGGGCCTCAAGAAGCTCGGCGCCCACGTCATCGTGTGCGGGCCGGCGACGCTCGTCTCGCCGATGTGGCGCGAGCTGGGCGTCGAGGTGTCGCACAATCTCGACGAGATCATCCCGCGCTGCGACGTTCTCAATCTGCTCCGCATCCAGTTCGAGCGTCAGTCGACGCGGCCGTTCCCGTCGGTTCGCGAATACGCTCACTTGTATGCGATGAACCGGCAACGGATGGACCGCGCGAAAGACGGCGTGTTGATTCTCGCCCCCGGCCCGATCAATCGCGGCGTCGAGGTGACGACCGACGTCGCCGACGGCCCGCAGTCCGTGATCCTCGAACAGGTCACCAACGGCCTGGCCGTGCGAATGGCCGTGCTCTGGCTCGTCTGCGGCGCGTCGATTCGCGAAGCCGAGTAAGCA
>JAEUIN010000020.1 GCA_016793115.1 Planctomycetaceae bacterium | reverse complement strand
CGTGGCGGCGCGATTTGGAACGCGAGATCGATCTCATCGAGGAAGTGGCCCGCATTCACGGCTACGACAAGATTCCGGAAGACGTCGGCGTGCCGATGGCGCGCAGTGCGCGAACGGATGAAGATCGCGTGCTCGCCAAGGCGCGGCAGGTGCTGACTGCTTGCGGATTCGACGAGGCGCTGACGATCAGCGTCGTCGATGAAGGGCTTTCGCAATCGTTCAGCCCTTGGACCGACGCCGCGCCGTTGGCGCTGCAGATGCCGATTCTGGAGCGGGCCGACAAGTTGCGGCGCAGCCTCGTGCCGAGCTTGCTGAAGGCCCGGCGTGAGAATGAAGCGGTCGGCAATCGGACGATTGAACTGTTCGAAACCGCCAAGGTTTATTTGCCGCGGGCCGGCGAGCTACCGCAGGAAGAATTGATGCTCGGGCTCACGAGCGGCGGCGGCGACGGAGCGTTCTACCGTGTGAAAGGAGTGCTGGAAGCGCTGCTCGCAGCACTTTCGCCGGCTGCCCGGTTCGAAGTGCGCGATTTGACGAAGAAGCACGACCTCTTAGCGATCGGCCGGGCCTGTGAGCTCGCGCTCGACGGCGAAGTCGTCGGCGTGCTCGGCGAGGTCAGCGCGGCGGCGCTCAAGAAGTTCGAATTGCGTGAGCCGGCGATCGTCGCCGAATTGAAACTGGCGGCGCTGCTCAAGGCCGCCGTCTTAGTGCCGCGCTACGCGCCGACGCCCGCCTATCCGGCGATGGAGCGGGACATCAACCTCGTAGTCGACGAACAGGTACGCTGGAGCGACTTAGCAGCGACCGTCCGAACTTGCGGTGGCGCGCTGGTGGAGTCGTTCGATCTTAAAGGGCAGCCGTATCGCGACGAGAAGCGGATCGGCGTCGGCAAGAAGAGCTTGGTCGTCACGCTGACGCTCCGATCGCCAGAACGCACGCTGACCAACACCGAAGCCGACGATCTACGGACACGCGTCGTCGAAGAGTGCGCCAAACGTCACGGCGCGACATTGCGAGCTTAAGGGCCGTCAACCCGGCGGCTTGTTATCAGGCTTGGCCACAACGGCCGCTTCCAGCGACTTGAGCGACTCTTCGACTTCGGCAAGCTGCACGTCGTCGAGCGGTCGCTTGCCGAAGCGCACGCGATAATAGTGGTCGACGATTGTTCGCGGTACGGCCGAAGCCATGCGCGTGTGTGGGAGTTCGGCCAATTCGCCACCCGCCGCCAAAGCCCATTCGCGCAGCGTTTGGTCACCCGTTCGCACGAGCGACATCTTCGCCAAGAGCCGCTCCATGCGCAGGTAGAATTCTTCCGTCGGCGGCGCCATTCGCCGCGCCGCTTTCGCCTCCGCGGCTGCCTCACGCGACTCTCGTTTGAAGCCTCGCCGCGAAACGAAGGCCGCGATCACCAGTCCGATGGCCGCCGCGAAGATCAGCACGAATGCGAGCGACTCTCCGCCGGTCCAAATCATCTTCTGAATGTCGCGTTTCACCGTAAGCCAAAAGTCCGGATCGCGAAGGTTCTTGATCATCTCGCCGAAAGATGTGAGCAACGGCCCGTAGACCGATTCTTTTTGGCGAGTCGAATCCATGCCGACGACGTAATTGACCCAGAGGAAGCGCACGTAGTCGAGCACTTGTTGAATCTGGCTCCAGGTCGTGTTGGCGACAGCCGTGCGGGTGATGGAAGCGGGCGCCGTGCCGTCGAGTTGCAACCAAGCGCCGTTCGCTTCCGCCAAAGGAATCAGGCCGGGCGTGTCGGTGAGCCGATCGAGGGGCACTTTGTCGGGCGGCAAATACACTTCGACCCAACTGTGAGCGTGAAGTTGTTGGAACTCGTAGAAATTTCCGACGACGTTGAACTCGCCGCCTCGGTAGCCGAGCACTACCCGCGCGGGTATGCCGACGGAGCGCAGCATCATCGCCAAAGCCCCGGCGTAAAACTCGCAGTGGCCGACCGGTCGATTGACGACGAAGTCTTCGATCGGATCGACGGCGGCGGGACGCTCCGGCCCGTCGAGCGAGTATTCGAAACGTCCCGAATCGCGCAAGTAGGCTTCGAGCCGTTTTGCGCGCAGCAGAACGTCGGTTGCCGGAACGTCGGCCACGACCTGCGCGGCGATGCTTTTCAGGCCGGCGAGCGGATCGCTCCCGTCGGCCCGTTGCGGAGGCATGGCGACGAGTTCCCCCTCGCCGTCGTAGATCGGCGAGAGCAACGGAATCAGCTGCCCTTGTCGATTGCGTTGAAACGCCGGAGTGACGACTTCGTACTCGAATCGTTTTGTGCGCAAGACGTCTTGGCGGCTGATCTGGCCAAGGCGCGATTGATGGATGAGCGACTTCTGCGATTCCTCCGGCTGGTCGGTGAACGCCGGATAGCAAGAAAACAGCGTCGTGCGCGACAACGGTTCGATTGCGATGCGTTGTACGATCAACCCTTGATCGCTGGCCAGCAAAGTGATCGAAGGCAGTCCGTTGCGGAAAAACGTGCGAATGCGGCCGCGTTCCCATTTTCCCGTCGAGCTGTCGTAGTCCATAACGGAAGTGCCGCGCATGTAGATGTCGCCGTCGACATGTACCGGAAGCCGCGTCTTGTAGTCGAAGAAGCGGACTTGCATGACGACTTCGGGATCTTCAATCGTCTGTCCGCCGCGACTCAGATCGATTTCCGGCGTGAAACCGACGGTGCGCGGCCCGACGATCGTACCGGTTTCCCACACCTGCCCGCCGATGCGCGGAACGACTGCGAACAGAATTCCGGCCAACACCAACGTGCCGAAGCCGAGCCGCACGATGCGGCGTGCGAAGTCGCCCCCGGCGTCGGTGAGCGCGGCGTCGGTCGTCGGCAGCGCGACGAAGCCCCGGCCTTGCTGCGTTTGAGCGCGGCGCGCCTTGGCCGCATCGATCGTATGGCGCTGCTGCTCGCGCCAGAGCGAAAAGTAACCGAGGAAGAACAGCGCCCAGAAGAGATAGATGGTCATCAAAAAGGCGTAGACCATGCCGGCTTCCAGAGCCGCCGCGACGGCCATTTGCAGAAAGCTCACCGTGGCCAACAGCCAATAGTTGCGCTGCGACTTCGCCTTGAATTGCAGGATGAACTGCAACAGGGCCATGAGCCGAGCCATGATCAGAACCTGCTCTTCCGAACCCTTCTGGGCGGCGTAGATGAGCGAGCCCGCCAGAGCCGCGAGCGAGAGAACGTTCGAAGTGCCGTGCCCGATCTGCAGCCATTGCTTGCGGTCGCAGAGAATCAGCGACGAGAACGACACGACGACGGCCAGGGCGGCGATCAGATAGTTGTCTTCGCCGACGCCGAGCGAAATGGTACCGATGCAGCAAAGTGCCGCGATGCCAACTTGCAAGGAGCGCTCGACGTTCATCACCGCGACTCCTGTTGAAAGAGTTGCGACCACAGAGCATCGTCGGGGGCGAGAGTTGCTGCTCGCGTCGACCAGGCCCGAAAGTCTTCACGACCGACGAGTTCCGCAAACCGCTCGGCGTCGTCGAGCGTCGTCTTACGAGGACCGACGATCAACAAATTAGACCCCGGCCGCAAACGTTCAAAAAGTTTCCCCAGCGTCGCGGGAAGAAGATTCTTGACCGCGGGCTCCGCCAAGGCGAGCGACTTCAGGGCCTCTTCCAAGACCTGCGGCGATGAAGGAGCGTGCATACTTTTGACGCTGCGGCCCACGATGTCGAGCGACAACGTACGGCCCGCTTCGCGACAGACGTCGGTCACCACCGTGGCCGCGAAACGAATGACGTCTTCCACGCGACGGCGATCCTCGGGCGTCGGCTTCTCCGGCAACCGAAGGTCGACGACCAGCGCCACGGTCATTTGCCGCTTGCGCTCGAATTGCCGGACGGTGAGCGCTTGCCGTCGGGCCGTGGTTCGCCAATGGATACGGCTCCGCGAATCGCCGGCGCGCCACTCGCGCAGTCCGTAGAAATCGCCGTCTTGCATGCCGGTCGTTCGGCGAGGCCCGCCGACATCGCTATCTTCCGCCTTCCACAACCGCTGCCATTGCGGCGACAGTCGCCCCGGCCGCGGCAGCACGATCAGCCGCTGCGGGCGATCGATGCGGAGCATCGTGCGCAACAGCCCGAGCGGATAACGGGTCGAAATCTTGATGGGTTGAAAATCGTAAAGCCCGCGCTCGTCGAGAACACCCTCGTAGGAGGCGTGTTTCGGCTGCCGAACCGGGAGATAGGGCAGATAGACCTCGGTACCGACGATTTTCGAGTTCGGCTCGCCGCGCGGTTTCAGTTCGTCGCGTGCCGCCACGGAAAAGCTGCTGCCGCGGCGCTTATTATTGGTCACCGTCAATTCGACGCGAAAGCGTTCGCCCGCCGTCACGGTCGAGGGGCACTTGCGGGCGACGTCGACTTTCTTCAATGTCTGCCGCACCAAACTCCACGAAATCAGCAGCGGCCCGGCCAGTACGCCGTACAGCAGCATCAGCAGGTTGATCTGCCGAATGATCGCCGCGACGAGAATGGTGCCCATCACGGCGAGGTAAAAGAGTCCCTCGCGCGTGATCGACATGTGATGAATGCGACGCATACGAACCGTTTCGTCGTTCCGACGCCAAGCGTTATTGCGGCACGGCGACTTCGCCCAGCAGACGTTGCACGATGCCTTCCAACCGATCACGGCTGTTGCCGTGCAAGAAGCCCTTGGCGATGACGCGGTGCGAAAGCACCGGCACGGCCAAGCGTTTGACGTCGTCCGGCACGACGAAGTCGCGTCCCTCGACGAACGCCAAACTTTGCGCGGCCCGGTAAAGGGCCAACGCCCCGCGCGTGCTGACGCCGACCTGCAGTTCGTCGCAGCGCCGCGTGGCCTCGACCAAATCGAGAAGATACTCGTGAATGGAATCGTCGACGGCGATCCCGCGCACGGCGTCCTGCATTTGCACGACTTGTTGCGTATTGATCACCGGCCTCAATTCCTCGACCGGCTCGCCGCGACGATGGCTCGTGAGTACCCGCAGTTCATCCTCGCGGTCGGGATAGCCGACGCTCGTGCGGAGCAGAAATCGATCGAGCTGGCTTTCCGGCAGCGGATAAGTGCCTTCGAACTCAAAAGGATTCTGCGTCGCAATCACGAGGAACGGCTTCGGCAGCGGATACGTGTGCCCGTCAGCCGACACCTGATTGTCGCTCATCGCTTCCAAGAGCGCGCTTTGCGTGCGCGGCGTCGTGCGATTGATCTCGTCGGCCAGCACGACGTTGGCGAAAATCGGCCCCTGGCTGTAGGCGAACTCGCTCGTCTGCGCGTTAAAGATGCTGCTGCCGACGATATCGCTCGGCAGCAAGTCGGGCGTGAATTGAATGCGGGCGAAGCGAGCGTCGATGCTTTTTGCCAGCGCTTTACCGATCAGCGTCTTGCCGACCCCCGGTACGTCTTCCAGCAAGATGTGTTCGCCGGCCAGCAGGGCCACGGTACACAGCCGAACGACGTCTCGTTTGCCGAGCACGACCCGACTGATGTTCTCTTCCAAAGTCGAGACGATCTGATGCAGTTCGGGCGACATTCTTTCGCTTCCTCAGCTTCCCCGCGACGAACCGACGGCTGCCCATCGCCCGCGGCGACGGCCTCCGAAACCGGTTCGATCGTCAAACTTGCCCCGGCAATCCGTGTCCCGAACGTTCGCTAGGCGGCGGCATTTCAGCGACTTCGTTCGGCGGTCGGGTTGCCTCGATCCTGGTCGCCCGTATCGTTCAGTTTACCCAATTGTCCGACACGGACAATTGACTTCCGCCGACGGATTTGTTGCCGCGGCGTCGGCCGTACGTTTACATTAAAGGAGCACTTCGCTCGCACTCGTCGCCCGTACCTTTCTTTGGGCCGCACATGTCGTCGATAGCCGGTCGCGATTCGTCGACCGATCGACTCAATATCGGCGATTCCCACGCTCGGGCCGCGCGCGGCGGCAGCGGTGCTCCGTCGAACGTCTGGCTCGACGGCGAAGTGCTGGCGTGCGCTTGCCCGGATTGCGGCGCACCAATGAGCATTCGTATTTGGCTTGCGCTGGCCGAATGCCGGATGTGCGGCGCCCAGGTTGAGCTTACGGAAGAACAAGAGCGACAAGCGCGGGAATTGTTAGAAAAGCGTGAAGCCGGCGAGTCGCTGGGCGGAAAGCCGACCGAAGCGCGACGGTCCGATCAACCTTGGTCGCAACCGGTACGACCGCCGGTTGCCAAGCCCGAGCTTAGACCGCTGCCGGTACTTCGTGCTCCCGGCACTTCGCCGAAACCGGCGACGACACGTCGTCCGGCCGCGCTCGATGCCCCGATCACGTACAAGCCGCTCATCGCCGAACCGGTGTACGATGCACCTTCGCCGCGCACGCCGACTTGGTCGACCGTCGAACATCGCCTCCCTCCGCCGCCTGAGCGACCGCCGCGACAGGCGAAGCTCTCTCTCCCCTGGCTGCATCTGATTTCCTGTTTGGGGAGTCTGCTCTTCAACATGCTGATGATCATCCTGCTAGGGCTGCTCATCTTTCCGCCGCTCGTTCGCCCGAAAGTCGTCATCATCGAGGCGAGCTTGCCGCTGGGGGATTCCGGCGGCCGCAAAGGCTCGGAAGTCATCGTCAAGACCTCGACCACAGGCGCAAAGGGGGCCGAGCCGATTTCGCCGATCGTCACCCCGCCGGCCGCCGGATTAAAGCTGCAGGAACTCAAGCTGCCGCAAGCCGATCTTTCGGCGCTGCGCAAGAGTATTGAAGCGTCGGCGATGGAAAACTTGCCGCTGTCGGCGGTTGCGGGTGCCGGCAGCCCCGTCGCAGGCACGCTACTCGCCGGCCGCGATCCGCGCGTGCGAACACGAATGCTCAATATTGAAGGGGGTAACGAGCGGAGCGAACTGGCCGTGGCGATGGGCCTGCGCTGGATCGCCAAGCATCAGAACCGCGACGGCTCGTGGAGCCTCGATACGTTTCCGCGGACCGACGAATGCCGCGGCCGCTGCACCGATATCGGCGTCCCCTCGGATACGGCGGCGACCGGCATGGCTCTGCTGCCTTTCTTGGGCGCCGGCTTCACGCATCGCGACGAAACCGACTACCGCCAAACAGTCGACGACGGCCTCAAGTGGCTCGTCGCCGAACAAGGCGACGACGGCAGCCTGATGGGCCGGCGCGTTTACGGCAACACAGGCATGTATGCCCACGGCCAAGCGACTATGGCGCTCTGCGAGGCCTATGCCCTAACGCGCGATTCCAAACTGCGGATCCCGGCTCAAAAAGCGATCGACTTTATCGTTGCGGCCCAGCATGACCGAGGCGGTTGGCGTTACTATCCCGAGCAACCCGGCGACACGAGCGTCGTCGGCTGGCAACTTATGGCGCTGCGCAGCGCGCAGATGGCGGGTCTTAACGTGCCTGAAGCCGTGTTCGAAAAGAGCAACCGCTTCCTCACGAGCGTCCAGAAGAGCGATTCTCAAGCGCTCTTCGGCTACATGCCTGGTTCCGGAGCCACGGAAACGATGACGGCCGAAGGGCTGCTCTGTCGTCTTTATTCCGGCTGGCGCACCGACTTTACGCCGCTCCAGCGCGGGGCCGATTGGCTGCTCAAGCATCATCTGCCGACGATGAACGACGCCAATATGTATTACTGGTACTACGCTTCGCAAACGATGCACCACATCGGCGGCACGCGCTGGGAAAAGTGGAACAAGACGCTACAGCCGCTGTTGATCGAGATGCAAGATCAAGAAGGGCATCAACTCGGCAGTTGGACGCCGACGGGCCATCACGACACGATGGGAGGCCGACTCTACATGACGGCACTGGCCGTTTGTACGCTCGAGGTGTACTACCGGCATCTACCGATCTATCGCCAAGAAGCGACCAGCGACGGCGGTAAGAAAGTCGCCGCGGAACCTGCGACGGAGCCCGTCAAAGCAACGGGAACTCCGCCCAAGCGACAGTTGAAGTAGTCGCTCTGCGCCCGTTCGTCGCAACTCTGTTCGGGTGACGGTTACTTCACGTCCGGAAACGTCGCGGCGAAAAACTTGCGGAACTGCTCGGCCGTGCGGGGGTCGAGCGCCGCCGGTTTGTCGACGCTTTGCAAACGCACGAACTTGCACTCGGCGTCGAACAGAATAACGGCGGCCGGCGCCGGCGGTTCCGAAGGTTTCGGGCCGGTGCCGGTTGCGCTCGGCAGCAGGCCGGGGGGCGGCACCAAGCCGAGCGTATGTTGCGGATCGCTGAACTCCAGCACGTAGCGCCAGGTCGGCGGCTGCAACTCGGCGGCCTTCGACTCCCAGAGATAGCTGCGATGATATCCCAGCGCTTCGCGGAGCGACGTGCTTTGGTCGGCCAGTGAAATCCCCGGCGCCTTATCGACGGCGACTTCACTCGCAACGATGTAGCGGGCTCCCTCGACCAAACCTTGCGGTACGACGACGAGCTTTTCGTACCAAGGTACCAGCGGCTTTTCCGGCGTCGGCGCAGGCTCCGGCGCGATGACGCGAGCTTTCACGACCGGCCCGCGAGCGATGAGGACCCAAGCATGGTACCCCCAAAACTCGCGCGGGGCGCGCTGAGCGTTGTAATTCCACAGCCAGCCGAAGCCGGCGCCGCCGACGCTGAGAATCAAGACGGCGATCAGCACCCATTTGCCGGAGATCATCGTCGGCGGAGGTTGCGGATCGGCTCGGTCGTCCGAGTCGTCGTAATCGGCGGTGGTGTTCATTAGGCGATGACTCCGTCGCGGCGTAGTTCGGTAAGTCGGTCGGCCCGGTAGCCGATCCAATCGCGCAAGATTTCTTCGGAATGCTCCCCTACGGCCGGCGGCGGCAAAGGTTCGGGCGACGGTCGCTCCGGCCAATGGATCGGGCTACCGACAAAGTGAAACGTTCGCCCGGCCGAGTCGACTGCCTCTTGAATCATGCCGCGCGCGGCGACCTGCGGCGTGGCGACGACTTCGTCGATGTAGGCGATGCGGGCATGAGGCACATCGGCGGCGGTTAGCAACGTTTCCCAGGCCGCCGTTGTGTGCGCGCGCAAAACTTCGGCGACCAGCGGCGTTAGCTCCTCTCGATTCGCCACGCGGGCCGGATTAGTGGCAAACTGCGGATCGTCGGCCCAGGCTTGTCGATTGACGGCGGCGCAAAAACGTTGCCACTGTCGATCGGCCCCGACCGCCAGCACGATATGACCGTCGGCCGTGGCGAACGATTCATACGGCACGATCTGCGGATGGGCGTTGCCGTAGCGCAGCGGTCGCTTGCCGGTGACGAGCGAACTTTGAACGACGTTGACCAACGACGCCAATGTGCAATCGGCCAGCGCAAGA
>JAEUIN010000012.1 GCA_016793115.1 Planctomycetaceae bacterium | reverse complement strand
TCGCCGCTCTTCGGATCGGCGAGGCGTTTTTGTTTTGGTGAGGTTCGAGAGGACGTTGTCGCGGGTCGAGAAAGCAATTCCCCACATTCTGTCAGGGCTCGTTTGACAAGCTCGCGGCACGACCTAGGGTTGCGTGTCGAGGCATGTTCTGTCGTGAACAAGCTCACGACGACGTGCCTGCCGACGGCTCGTTCGACCCTTGATGACACGCTCGGCACTTTTGCCAAATCGCGGAGAGTACAAATGAAGACGTTTGCTTTGAAGCTCAAGAAGTTTTTGAAATCGGAAGACGGCCCGACGGCGGTTGAATACGCCGTGATGTTGGCCCTGATCGTCGTGGTCTGCTGGACGACGATTCAATCGATCGGCACCAACGCCAACGCGACCTTCTCGAAGGTTTCCAGCTCGCTCACCACGGCCTCGAGCTAACGCTCGCCGCCGGCGGTTCGACCGACGCACACGTTGCCTTGCCGCTTTTCGAAGCGGCAAGGCTTTTTATTGCGCTCGACGATAGGACGCTACGCTTCGACGTCGGTCGATTTCCCTTCTTCGCGGCAATACCTGACGATCAGTTCCAGCAATTCTTCGCCGTATTCGCGTCCCTTCTTCTGCCCCATGCCGCGAATGTGCAGCAGGCCGTCGGCTGTGCTGGGCCGGAAACGCGCCAAGTCGCGGAGCACCGCATCGCCGAAAATAATGAACGGCGGCAGCCCGCGTTCGTCGGCTTTTGTGCGCCGCCAAGTGCGCAAGGCGTCGAATAGCCCGCGGTCGACCCCCTCCCACGATTGCTCGGCCGCCTTGGCCGTCTTCTTGCGCGTGGTTCGCTCGCCACGTCCGCTGCGGGCCGTCGGCTTGGCGAGCCTTGGCTCGATGCCGCCGCCGAGCAACTCACGGCCTTCGGCCGTGATCTGGAGCACGCCATATTCGCCCCCTTTCACCAGAAAGCCTTGTCCGACGAGTTGCTCAATCCAGTCACGCACTTGCCGCTTGTCGTGCGCGTCCAGCAGGCCGAACGTGCTCAGCTTGTCGTGCCCCTTTTCCAGGATGCGCTGCTCACGACTGCCGACGAGTACCTGCGCCGTGTAATCGCCGCCGTAACTCTCGCGCAGTCGCGCGACGCACGAGATGATCTTCTGTGCGGTTTTCAACGAGTCGTCCGCTAGTTCGACTTCCTCCAAGCACACGTCGCACGCTTGGCAATTATCTCCCGGCAGTGTTTGCCCGAAGTATTCCACCAGCGAGCGATGGCGGCAGGTCAGCCCCGTGGCGTAACGCTCCATGCCGTCGAGCAGAGCCGACGCGGCGCCGGCGGCTTCGGGCGGCAGCTCTTCTTGAAACTTTCGCCAGGTTTGAAAATCGGCCCCGGAATAAAACAGACAACATTCGGCTTCGAGGCCGTCGCGCCCGGCCCGCCCGCTTTCTTGTTGGTACGCCTCCAAACTTTTCGGCGCGGCCGCATGCACGACATAGCGGACGTTCGACTTGTCGATCCCCATGCCGAACGCCACCGTGGCGACCATGATCTTGCAGCGGTCCTTGATGAAGGCGTCTTGGTTGCGGCGGCGCACGTCGTCGGGCAGGCCGGCGTGATACGGCAAGGCCGAATGACCAAGCTCGACCAGCGCGGCACAGGTCTCTTCGACGTCGGCCCGCCGCATGCAATAGATCACCCCCGATTCATCCGGATGCCGCTCGACGACGGCGCGCACTTGCTCGAACTTCCCGGCGCGTCGCTCGGCCCGATACACCAAGTTCGGCCGGTCGAACGAGCCGACGTGAATCACCGGATCGTGCAGATGCAACTCGCGAACAATGTCTTGGCGCACGCGGGCCGTCGCCGTGGCCGTGTAGGCATGGACGGCCGTGTCAGGGAATCGTTCCTTGAGCATGCCGAGCATTCGATATTCAGGCCGAAAGTCATGCCCCCATTCGCTGATGCAGTGGGCTTCGTCGATGGCGAAGAACGACGGCTGCACGGTCTGCAAAAAATCGAGCGTGCGATCGGTCGTCAAACGCTCGGGCGAGAGATACAGCAGCTTCGTGCGACCGGATCGCACGTCTTCGGCGGCCCTGCGACGCTCGTCGGGCGTGAGCGTGCTGTTGACATAAGCCGCGGCGACGCCGGCTTCCACGAGCGCGTCGACCTGGTCGTGCATCAGAGCAATGAGCGGGGAAACAACGACCGCGGTGCCGGGCATCGACAGCGCCGGTGCTTGAAAACAGAGCGACTTGCCGCCGCCGGTCGGCAGCACGACGACGGAGTCGCGGTGGTTAATAACCGCGTCGATGGCTTCAGCCTGCAGCGGCCGGAATTCGTCGTAGCCCCAAACTTCGCGAACGATCTCACGCAACGCTTCCAAGCCGCGACGCTCCTTCCGGTGGTTGCGAGGCCGGGCCGCTGACTCCGTTTCCATTTGCCTTCTCGACCGGTTCGCACAGCTATTTTCTCGCCCGACCTGCAAACTGTCTAGCCGTGGACTTTTGTCGCCTGTCCATCACTTTACAATAGCCCCGTTGTTCGCTTTGCAAGCCGTCCACGATTCGCTCAAAATCCGGCATTCCCATGACCAACCGCCTGACGCTGCCGCCCGACACCAACCAAGTTCGCGGCCTTGCCCAATACGCGCTCGATTTTCTCACCGGCAAGTTCGCCGAACCGAGCGACGCCGCTTACGACCGGGTCGAATTGTTTCATCTCGATAGCATCGCCTGCGGCGTGTCGGCCCTCGCGTACGGCACTAACGCGCCGAATCTGCTGAGGCGCGAAGCTTTGGAATACCGCGTGGCAATCGACTCGACGAAGGATGGCCGGGGTGCGACGCTTTTCGGCAGCCGCGCGATGGTCGCTCCGGAAAAGGCAGTCGTCGCCAATAGTTCGGCCGTTCGCGAATGGGACTCCAACGGCACCAACTTCGGCTACGATCCCGAGCGCGGCCACACAGCCGGCGAGTTTGGGCACAACGACTTCTATCCCGTGGTCGTCGCCGCCGCGCAGATCGCCGGCGCCGACGGCCAACAAACGCTCAAGGCGATGCTGCTGCTCGACGAAATCCGCGGTCGGCTCGCTGAAGTGTTTTCGCTCAAGACCTACAAGATCGATCACGTCGTCCACGGGGCGATCGCTTCGGCCATCGTCTACGGCGCGATGCTCGGGGCCAATATTGACCAGCTCGAATCGGCGGTAGGCCTCGTCGTCGCGCACTACATTCCCTTCCGCGCGATCCGCCATGGCAAGCAACTCTCCGATTCCAAAGGGGCGTCGGCTGCGATCAGTTCCGAAGTCGCCGTGCTCAGTGCCCGGCGAGCTATGCGCGGCTTCGTCGGCCCGGCGGATATTTTTCGCAACGCGGAAGCGATCTTTTGCCTGTTTGAGAAGCCGGCGGCAAAAGGCCGCAGCCCGTTCGAACTTTCCGTCGGCACGTCGGGGGACGAGTTCTCCATTCTCGGGATGCACTTCAAGCTGGGGCTCTACGAACACCAGTCGGCCGGCGCGATTCAGGGCCTTATCGACCTGCTCACGAAAAACCCTGAAT
>JAEUIN010000358.1 GCA_016793115.1 Planctomycetaceae bacterium | reverse complement strand
CACAGGATGTTTTCGTTGAGCTGCGCGACCGCGGTTCGCAAGCCTTTCATGATTTCGAGGACGTTGGCGCCGGTCTCGCGCTGCACGTTGAGAGCGATGACCGCTTTACCGTAACGCCGCACGACGCCGTCGGGCTTTTTGTAGCCGAGCCTCACGTGGCCGATGTCGCGCACGTAGACCGGCCGACCGTCGACACGGGCCAGGATCGCGGCTTCGATTTGCTGTGGCGAGCGGAACTCGCCGAGCGTGCGGACGATGATACGCCGCTTCCCTTCCCAAAGATCGCCGCCGGAAACGTCGGCGTTTTGTCCCCGGAGCGCGTTGCGAACCGCCTCGATCGTTAAACCGCTTTTAGCCAAGAGCTCCGGCTCGACGACGACCTGCATTTCCTCTTCGCGACCGCCGACGACGTTGGCGTTCGACACGCCTTCGACGCGCTCGAAGCGCGTTTCGATAAAGTCTTCGCAGAATCGGCGGAGCGTCGTCAGGTCTTCATCTTTCGGCAAGATTTCATTGACTTCGGGATGTTTGTCCGCCAGCTCACGAAGGCGCAGCATCTTGAGGCTGGCATTCTTCGTAAGTCGGGACGTCTCCAGCGGCTCCGCGAGCTGAGGATGTTTCTCGGCGAACCCATTGATGACTTCGTCCGTCGGCGGGCGCTGATTGAGAATGAACCAGGCGATGAAGCGTTCCGACAAGTTCGAGGTGCTGATGACCGGCTCATCGGCGTCTTCGGGATATTCGGGCACCTGCTGGAGCCGCGTGCTCACCATCAGGAGCGCCTTGTTCATGTCGGCGTCGACGGCGAACTCGAGGATGATGCGCCCCATCGAGTCCATGCTTTCGCTCGTGAGCTTCTGCAAGCCTTCGACGCTCTGAAGTTGCTCTTCCTGCTCCTGAACGATCTCCTTCTCGACTTCCTGAGGGCTCGCTCCGGGCCAGCGCGTTTCGACGGTGATCGTCGGTATCTCGACGTCCGGTGTCAGCTGCATCGGCATCTTGTAGAGCGCGATGCCGCCGAACAGCGCCACCAGGATGACGCCGACGATGACCTTGACCGGATTACGAACAAAGGACTCAATCACGCTGAAGCTTACTCACTCTCAATGGAATTCGTTCCGCCGGCGCGTTTGCGCGCGGCGAGCTAACGTGCCGCCGAACTCTTCGCCGCCGATTGATCGCCATTTTCCGGCGCTCCACGCGAAGCCGCGACGATGCGCAATTGTTGGCCCGGCCGTAATCGTTCGTTGCCTTCAATGACAAGCTTCATACCCGGCGTAAGCGCTCCGGTCGCCTCGAAGTACGCCTCGAAGGCAGAGCCGAGCGTCACAGGAATCAGCTTGGCCACGGCAAGTTCCGGGTTTTGCGGATCCGGTTCGGCCGCGTAGACAATCGGCACGGGCCCGCCCATCACGACGGCGTCTTGCGGCACGAGCAGCACGCTTTCACGGTGTTCGACCGGCAGCCATACGCGAGCGAACATTCCGGATTTCACCAGCGGAACACCGGCGTCGTCGTATTGGTTCTTCAGGACGACCTTGACCGGAAAGTTCCGCGAACGCTCGTCGCCGCGTGGGACGACGGTCTGCACCTCGCCCACGAAGAGCTTGTTCTCCAAGGCCGGAATCTCGATTCGTGCCTTAACACCCGGTTTCACGTGGTCCAAATAGTTTTCCAGCACTTGGGCTTCGATTTCGAGTTGCGAGAGATCTTCGACCTCGGCCACTAACTCGCCCGACTTGATCCACTGACCGACTTCCGTGTGTTCGGCGACGACGTAGCCGTCGAACGGCGACACGATCGTATGCTTGACGAGCAAATCACGCAGCCGATTGACTTCTTCTTGAGCTATCATCTCGCGAGCTTCGGCTTGCGCGATTCTCTCCGGTCGCGGGCCGGCGACGACCAGATCGTTGGCCGCTTTGGCCGCTTCGTAGAGTTGCGAGGCCGCTAACGCCTTGGAAACGTCGTCCTGCAAATTGTCTTCGCTCACGGCGTTGCGCTCGAACAACGCTTTCGTGCGCTGAAGCCTTTGCTGCGTGTAGTCATAAGCGGCCTGTGCGGCCGCCATTTTCGCCGCAGCTTCCCGCTTTTCTTCAAGCCGAGCGCCGTTCTTTAGTTCGCGAAGTTCTTCTTGCTTGAGTTTGAGATCGGCTTCGGCGGCTGCGATTTGAATCTCAAGTTGCTTGGTCAGCAGTTGGGCCAGCGGCTGTTTCGCCTTGACTAAATCACCGGAATTGACGGGGAACTCGGTGACGCGGCCGTCAACGGCGCTGCCGACGACGCTTCGACGAATGGGGTGGACCGTGCCGACGAACGAGTGTCCGGCGACAACATTCTTACTCTCAACCACTTGAGCGACCGAAACGATCGCGGGCGGTTGCTGGGCGGCGGCGATGCCGCAGAGAAACGCCGACAGACACGCGACTAAGGCGTAAATTCGCATAATGCTGGGCGAAAGGAAGGCGGTGGGCAGGAGAGAACTTCAGTATAGGCACACCGCGCGAACCCCGACAACGCCCCAGATCGCCAAGGTCTTGCCCGCCAATGAGTTGAGTCCCCTCCAACTTAAGGGCCGGCCAATCTGTCGTACTGCTCTCCTGGCCCGCAAAACACGCTTCTGGTGAGCAATTCCAAACGTGTCAGCTTGGTGCACGCCTACTTTAAGTGCGGGGCGACGATTTTGTTGAGAACCGCGTAGCCGGCAGCGTTGAAGTGAAGTTGGTCTTTGAGATAGAGGCTAGGTTGCGGTTTCCCGTCGGCATCAAGCAACTGTTTCTCCACGCCCACAAATTCAACCGCTCGATTCATCTCGCGGCGACGCGCAATCGATGCGGCAATGAGATCATTCGTACGCCGCTGCTTATCAATTTGCGACCATCGTTTGGGATTGGGGGCAATCGCGATATACGTCAGCTTCGTAGTGGGGAAATCATCGGCGATACGATCGGCGAATTGATCGAAATCGGCGAGGACTTCTTCAGGCGATTTTCCTGCCGAGAGATCGTTGCTGCCGCAATACAGCACGATCTGCCGCGGTGCCACCGGCGTGACGAGACGATCGAAGTAGTGATTGACGTCGGATAAATAGGAGCCGCCGAAGCCGTGGTTGACGACTGGTAGGTCGGGAAACGCCTGAGGCAAATTCCATAGTCGAATCGACGAACTCCCGATGAACACAATACCGTTCTTAGGCGGCGAAGTTTCTCGATCCCGCGCCTCGATCGTCGCGACGTCGGCCGCGAAGCGCGTCGCCGCGACGTACTCGTCGGGGACGATCCGCCGCACGCCGGCGATTAGAGTTTGTTCCACCTCCGGGGCGAAGTGTTGCGGTTGATCGTAGTAATACATTGAGCCGTCGACTTCGTAGCCGCCTTCTTGAAGCACTCGCTTCGAGGCGATGTAGCAGGGGGCCGCGTCGGCATAGGCGTTGATCCAAAGTCGCTTGGAGTTCAGTTCACGCTTTAACCGCAGTTGATAATCGACGACGACCTCTCCCGGCAGGAAAACCATCGCTAAGTCGTCGCCGAACGTCCAACTCCGCACTTCGTACGGCACCGAGGTCGGGAGCGGTTCGCCCGCCGCGAGGCGAGCCAACTGCCGCTGCGCGTGCCATGCGATAGGGCCTTTTGTCGCAGCCCGTTTCTCGTATTCAGCCGGTGTCGGTAAGTCGGCCAGCGGCAATCGCAGTTGTTCGCCGCGCGCCGTGATCGGGCCGGCGAGAGTCGTCCAAGTCGATTCGTCCTTGAGAAGCCGCGAAACCTCACGGGCGACGGCGTCGCCGTGGCGCACGACGACTGTGGTGTCGTCGCTCCGCGGATTCGGATTGGCGTCGGCTCCGCAACCGATACTTACGAGCGCCGTACAGCCTGGGTGCTCGCGCTCGATTTGTTCTTGAGCGCAGCCGGCCCAATCGCCGTGGACCTGGTTGAAGGCGCCGCCGAGCGTCGTGCAATGGCAGGCATAATTGATGAGTACCGCGCGAAGCTTTTCCCCGGCGGCGTCGCGTACGGCGAGCACCGGCAGCGCGTGATCAACTGCGCCGTCCGGTACCACCCCGAATCCGCTCCACCTCCCATCTTTGAGAAGTCGACGATTGACGGCGAAGTCGACCGCGCCGTGGGTCAGCGAGAGCGTCGCAGGCTCGAGTTTCCCAATCGCCGCTTCGGCCACGTCGCCGAGCTTCCGCGTGAGTTCTTTGGTGTAGGCATCGATATGGAGTCGGTGGGCTTCGGGAACTGGCGGAGGAAAAAGGAGCGGCGCGACATGCGTCAGGGCCGGAGCGCTATGCGTGTGGGAGGCACAGACCGCGAGGTTATTTCGCGGTATATCTCGTTTCGCCAATCGCGCCGCGATCGTCTCCGTGATGTCGGCTGAAACGCCGAGTGTATCGACGGTTATCAGCACGACCGGTGCGCGATCGCCGGAGGTGATCGCGAGCGCCTTGGCGAACAACGGTTGCGCGACGCTCGAGAACTCTTCGCTGCGATTGCTGTAGCCGCTGAGCCGCGCCGGGTAAGTCGGCGTGATGTCGACATGCGCGATCCCAACTTGATAGGCCGCTTCGGCTCCGATCGCGCTTGCCGGCAGATTGCCGAATATCAGGAAGCACGCATGGATCGCGACGGCGACTAAGTTGCGGTAAGCCATTAGGCAAAGACTCGCGAAGAGGGAAGTAGGCAGGCGTGGAGCGGGAATACTAGCGACAGTCCTGGCTGCGGTGCGACTAGTTTACCGAGCCGATAACGCTCACGCAAAACGGCGGGATTGCATGCGCCCAGTCGGGCGCTGAATTGACTCGCACCTCCGGCCGTATGAAAATCGACGCACTTGCTTGCCGCAGCCCCCGCCTTCTCCGCCGTGCCTTCCGTAAGAGATTCCAACCGATGCACATGACCTCACTGCGCGCCGTCGTTATGGTCGCACTGTTTGCAGGGGCCGATTTCGCCGCCGCCGCGGAGTTGGCGATTCTGACTCCGGAGACATGGGCGGAGTTCGTGCCGCAGGGTAAAGAGGTCGACGCGATCTATGGCGACGTCGTGCTGCGCAACGACAAACTTGTCGCGGTCGTCGCGCAAGCGACGCCCACGCGCCACGCCAATATGACCGTGAAGAACGTCGGCGGTTGCGTCATCGACTTGACCACGCGCACGAGACAAAACGACCAACTGAGCGCTTTCTTTCCGCTCGGCAAGGAAACCAATTGGCGCACATTACGTACCGCGCCGGAGATCGGCGATGAGAAAGTCGCAGTGAGGGCGGATTTGGTGAGCGTACTCGTCACTGCGGTTCTCAAAGAAGGAGTGCTCACGGCCGAAACGACATACACGCTCGCCGACGGCGCGGATCACCTGCTCGTCGAGACGAAGTTGGTCAACATTTCGGCGAAGTCGCTCAAGGGAACTTTTAAGGACGAGAATCGCACGGACGGGACCGCGTATATCAAGGGGACGACCGGCAAACTGGCGTGGGCTTACGAGCGGTGGTGGAACGCCGCCTACGGATTTGTCGACGCCGGCCACACGACGCAATATCCCGCGGGCGTGAAAGCCCAGGCCAATCTCGATCCAGAACTCAGGCCGGGCGAGTATTCCGTGCCTGTGGAAGGCAGCGTAACGATTGCGCGCCGATTGCTGGTGGCCGAAGATCTTCGTCAATTGCAAACGCTTGCCGAGGCCGTCGCGAGCGACGCGCGGCCGCGAACGCTGTTTGTCGTCGAGCGAGACTCGAAGCCGGCGACTCCAGTGGCCGATGTCTACGTCGAGGTTAAACAAGGCGACAAGCTTCTCACGGCCGGTCGCACCAATGCCGATGGCGAGTTCCTAGTCGCAGTCGAAGGAGACGCGACTGTGATAGTATCGTCGCCGGCTCATCAGTCGGTCGAAGCGAAACTCGTCTCGTCGCCGCGAGTCGACAAGCAAATCATTGCGGTTGAGCGGCCGGGTGTAGTCGTCGCCTCGATTAGCTCCGAGCAGGGTGCGCCTATTCCCTGCAAAGTGCAGTTTCGCGGCCGCGGCGAAACGAAAGACCCTGTGTTCTTCGACCGCTCCGGGGAGCATGCCGTCGGCAATCTCTACTATTCGCACGACGGCAAATTTCGGCTGCCGATTCCCTCCGGCGAGTACGATTGCTTAATTAGTTACGGTCCGGAATACGACGTCGTCGAACGACGTTTGACTGTCGCGAGCGGCGGAGAAGCGAATCTTGAAGCGAAATTGATTCGCACCTTGCAAACCCCGGGGTTTATCAGCGCGGACTTCCATAGTCATTCCAGCCCGTCGGGCGACAATGTCTCTAGCCAATTCGGCCGCGTGCTCAATTTGCTGTGCGAACACATCGAATACGCTCCCTGCACCGAGCACAATCGACTTTCCACCTACACTCCGCACCTCAAACGACTCGGCGTCGAGCATTTGATGGGAACTTGCGTCGGCATCGAGCTTACGAACTCACCGCTGCCGACGTCGCACTTCAACGCTTTCCCGCTCAAATTGCATGAACATACTCAAAACAACGGCGGCCCAGTTTCCGACGCCGATCCTTCGGTCGAAGTAGCACGCTTGGCGATGTGGGACGACAAGAGCGAAAAGCTGATTCAGCATAATCATCCCGACATCGGTTGGGTCTATTTCGACAAGAACGGCGACGGAAAGCCCGACGCCGGATTCTTTCCCAAACCTTTGCCGCACATTGACGTCGTCGAAGTGCATCCGCCGCAAAACATCTTCAAGACGCCTCTGATCGAATCGAAAGGCGTGGTCCGCAATAATACGATCTTCAATTGGTTGCAGATGCTCAACCAAGGTTATCGGCTCGGCGGCGTCGTCAATACGGATGCCCATTACAACATCCATGGTTCCGGATTTCTGCGGATCTACGTCGAAAGTCCGACAGACGACCCGGCGAAGGTGTCGACGGAGGACATTGTTCACGCTGCGGAGCATGGACATATCGTGATGACCAATGGACCGTATCTCGAAGTAACGGCGAGGGCGAATCCCGGCGGGAAGCGCAGCCGCGGCGGGCCGGGGGACGACCTCATCGCCACTGGCGGCAAAGTCGCCCTACACGTGCGAATTCAGTGTCCCAACTGGTTCGACATCGACCGGGTACAATTGTTTGTTAACGGCCGCCCCGACCCGAAGTTTCACTTCACGCGCGAGGCAAGGCCCGATGCGTTTCAAGGGGGCGTGGTGAAATTTGAGAAGACGTTGGAATTGGAACTTAAAGAAGACGCCCATCTAATCGTGGCCACGATCGGCGAACGCTCCGGTTTGGGCGACGTAATGGGGCCGGAACACAAGAACGACAAGCCGACGGCCGTGTCGAACCCGATTTTTATCGATGTCGCCGGGGACGGCTACCAGCCGAACAAAGACACGCTGGGCGCCCCCCTGCCGGTGCGAGCCCCAGGCTCGAAGTAGGCGTAGCATAATTGTGCCGTAACCGCCGACGATTTGGTGCCTGCGCGGCCGTGTAGCGAGAGTAAATCCAATGCGAATCTGTATTCTGCGAAGATTGATTGTGATGAGCCTTGCGTGCGGCACAATCGCCTCCGCCGCGGCCCCCTCGACATCGACTAGGCCCTCTGCACCGACGAACGTCGCAGCAGATGAAGACGACGAAAAACTGCGTGAAGGGCATTCGTATCACGGCGAGGCCTTCAATGAAGGGCCGCGGCAGGCCGCCTATTTGATGTCGGGTATGGGGAACGCTTCTTTCCCCATTTCCACCAAAAATCCCGAGGTTCAGAAGTATTTCAATCAAGGAATCGGGCAACTTCATGGCTTCTGGTACTTCGAGGCCGAACGCTCGTTCCGGCAAGCCGCATCGATCGAGCCCGACTGCGCGATGGCGTATTGGGGGATGTGCCTCGCCAACACGAACAATACCTCGCGCGCTGGAAAGTTCATCGAAGAAGCGGTGAAACGTCGCGAAAAAGTCTCCCAGCACGAGCGACTCTACATCGACGCCTGGAGCGCCTTCTATAAGGCCGATCCGAAGAAAGATAAGGACCGTCGCCAATCGCTAATCAAAGCCTTGGAGAACATCCTCCACGAATACCCAGACGATATCGAGGCCAAGGCCTTGCTCGTGCTGCACATTTGGCAAGCTCGAGGCCCGATTCCGATCGGCAGCCATCAAGCCGTCGATGCGTTGATCGATCAAGTGCTCGAGAAAAACCCGATGCATCCGGTCCATCACTTTCGGATCCATCTTTGGGACGACCAGAAGGCGATTCGCGCGCTCGGCTCAGCCGCGCTCGGCGGTCAATCGCAACCCGGCATCGCCCATATGTGGCACATGCCGGGCCACACCTTTTCCAAGCTGCAGCGCTATGCCGACGCGGCGTGGCAGCAAGAAGCGGCCTCTCGCGTCGACCATGCCTACATGCGTCGCGACTTCGTCTTGCCGGACCAGATTCACAACTATGCGCACAACCATGAATGGTTAATTCGCGACTTGAGCAACATCGGCCGTGCCCATTATGGAGTCGAACTGGCCAAAAACCTCGTCGAGATGCCGCAACATCCCAAGTACAACAGTTACGACAAAAAGAGTAGCACGGCGGGTTACGGGCGGGCACGCCTTCTGGAAGTGCTACAGCGCTATGAATTGTGGGACGAACTCTTGGCTTTTGCCGACACGCCCTATCTCGAGCCGACCGACGTGCCGCGCGAACAAGTGAAGCGGTTGCGGGCGTTAGGCGTCGCAGCAATGGAAGGCGGTCGACATGATCTCGCAAATGAATATCAGGAAGAGTTGGAAGAGCTCTTAGTGAAAGAGCAAACTGCGCAGAAAGCCGCAGGCGACAAGGCGGAAGCCGCTTCGAAACAAAAGAATGAAGCTAAGGACAAGGTCGCCAAGGCCCGCAACGATGCGATCAATCCTTTCCGCGGCCAGATTTCGCTCATTGAATCCGCGCTGGCCGATGTACACGCGCGCAAACTCGTGCGCGAGAAAAAGTTCGTCGAAGCGATAATTCAGCTCAAGAAAGCCGGCATCACCGGCGGCGAGTATCTTTCGCGGGTGGAACTTGCGGCAGGCAATAAACCGGAAGCGGAAAAGCTGGCCCGCTCAGTGGTCACTGCGAATAAGAATCAAGTGCTGCCGCTTGCCAACCTCGCGTTCGTCTTAAGGCAATGCGGCAAGAGCGACGAAGCGAAACGGACGTTCGCCGATCTGCGCATGTTGGCCGGCGAAGCGGATCTCGACGTACCGCCGATGGCGCGTCTCTCGTCGTTCGCTGCGGAGTTGGGCTGGCCCGCCGATTGGCGCACGCCGCCCGCGACGAAAAGCGACGTTGGAGTTCGCCCACCGCTCGACTCGTTGGGGCCGATTCGTTGGACTCCGCCGCTAGCGCCGCCGCTGCAAATCACGACGCTCGACGGTCAGCCGCTTTCGTTGGAGCAGTATCGAGGGCGAAACGTGCTGCTTGTATTTTATCTTGGGTTCGGCTGTTTGCATTGCGTCGATCAGTTGAAGGCGATCAAGGCCGACAAAGCGGCGTTTGCAGAAGAGGGGATTGAAATCGTCGCCGTCAGCACCGATTCTCCGGAGGCGTTGCGGTCGGCAATGTCGGCCCTCACGCCGATCGAGACGTATCCGTTCACAATCGTTTCAGGGAGCGACTTATCGACGTTTAGGCGATATCGAGCGTACGATGACTTTGAAAACCAGCCGCTGCATGCCACGGTGCTCGTCGACGCCTCCGGACAAATGCGTTGGTGGGACGTCGGTGCGGAGCCGTTTAGCGACGTGAAGTTCCTACTCAAGGAATCCCGACGTCTGTTGCGCTTCACTGCGCCGACCGAAATGCGAAAAGCGGCCGATAAAGCTGCGGAGTAATTTGCCATGTCGGTGGGACGCGTGCGGCGAATCTTATCAATCGTCGTTTTCGTGGGAACCTGCTGTGTGCTCTCGGCGAGAGCCGCACAAGGTGCCGACGACGGCGTGCCGCACCGTGGCGGGCGGATGATCTTCTACGGCGGCGGACCGATGCCAGACCGAATCGTCGAATTGGTCGACGGCCGTTCCGCGGCCGATTTTCTTTCAAATAGCCTTCCCGGTAGCGTCGTGGTCCGAAACTATGACGAACGAAACGACCGGACGAAGCTCGCAGCCGCGCTGGCAAAAGCGCCGAAGTGTTTCGGCGTCGGGATCGCGCCGGCAACGGCGTTGGTACGCGTCGGGCGCGAGCTGAGCGTCGTCGGCGATGGAGCGGTCGTCGTCCTGTTGCCCGCGTCGGCGTCGCGCCCCGAGAAAATGCTGCGATTGCGCGAGCATATGCGCGAGGATTACCTCGCGCTTCGCCGTGCCGCCAAAGCGCGCGCGGCCGATCCATTTCCGAAGCCCGAGCTTGCGAAGCCGATGGTGGCCGGCGGCAGCTTGTTCATCGTCGGAGGAGGATCGCTCCCGGAGGCGTTGCGCACTAAGTTCGTCGAATTAGCCGGCGGCAAACGAGCGAAGATCGTCGTGGTGCCGACAGCAAGCGCCACGGCCGACTTAGCCGCCGATGCTGATGTGCCGTGGATACAAAGAGCTGGAGTCGCGGACGTTCGGATTTTGCATGCTCGTACCCGCGCCGAAGCCAATTCGCCAGAATTGCTCGCGAAGTTGCAAGACGCGACCGGAGTGTGGTTCGGCGGCGGGCGGCAATGGCGGATCGTCGACGCCTATGAAGGAACTAAAGCTTACGACGCCTATCACGACGTGCTTCGTCGCGGCGGTGTGATCGGCGGCAGCTCCGCCGGGGCCACGATCCAAGGCGAGTATCTCGTTCGCGGCAGTCCGGTGGTGAACACCATCATGATGGCCGAGGGCTACGAGCGCGGCTTCAACTTTCTCCCCGGCGCCGCGATCGATCAGCATTTCACGCAACGCGGCCGCGCTCCCGACATGCAAACGCTGAAGCGGACGTTTCCGCAACTGCTCGGGCTCGGCATCGACGAAGCGACGGCGGTCGTCGTCCGCGGCACGGAACTGGAAGTGATCGGCGACAACACCGTATCGATTTACCCGCCGACGAAAGAGCCGGCCGACGGCGACGGTCCGCAACCGCAGGTTCTGCGAGCGTCGGAGCGCTACGATCTGCGAACTTTTTCTCTGATTCGCGCGGAAAAATAGTCCGCATCCGCCGTAGCCGCCGGCGCAATGAATTGGCCGAAGTCGTTATTCGGCGGCACTTTATTTCGTTTCATTTCATTTCACTGTGTGCCGTCGTCGCGCAACGCATTTCACCAAGTCGTTGCGCCGCAAGGCCGCGGTCGCCGGCCAAAAACGGCAGTGCAGCGATCGCGAGAATTGCTACGATGCGCGGTTCGGCTCCTCGTCGAACGAACCGCTAAAGACGGCGGCGATTTGCTCCGTGAGCGGCCGTACCGTGTCGACGACGATCGCGGCGAGGCCCGCCGGAATCGATTGGGCCGCGGCCGCCTGACGGTCGTA
>JAEUIN010000348.1 GCA_016793115.1 Planctomycetaceae bacterium | reverse complement strand
ACGCGGCGACGATCGAACTCTCCCGCGTGGCGCTGGTGCCCGTCGGCAAAAAATAACTTGCTCGGAACCTGCCGTCGGCTAGTTGTTCGGCAGCGGCCGGATCGGCTTGGGATTAAACGTACCGGCTTTGCTCAAGTCGGCCTCAGCCGGCGGCGCGCTCAGCGGCACGAGCAATTCGTACTGCGTATTGAAACGCGTCCCGACGCGCGGTCCACGGCCGACGATGCCGACCAATAGCTCGTGAAGTCCGGGGACGGTCACGGCCGTCGGCGGGCCGGAAAGACTGGACACCGTGAAAAACACGTCCTCCGGCGGGGCCGAGAGAAAGTACTCGATCGCCTGGAACGGGACGGGAATCACGAACGGCGCTTTCCGCCCGGGTCGTAATAGGAATTCGCTCTTTCCGTCGCCGTAGATCAACCGGCCCGCGTGCAAGAGCAGCATCGTCACGCGAAACTGATAACGGTCCGGCGGCAGGCCGGCAATCATCTTGGACGTATCGAAGTTAAAGCCGGCGGCGAATTCGGGAAAGAGATTGATTCCTTGGCGACTGAGGGCGCAGCCGGCGATCGGCGTCGGTTCGTCCCCGGCCGATTCCAGCTCGACCTGCAGGGCCGCTCCCGCCCCCTGGTTTCCGGTCAACGTGATTTCCGTACAAACCCCGGCGAGCGACTTCATCGTTCGTCTCCTGCGTTCGGTGCGCGGATACTTGGCATCAGCCTAGCAATTCGTCGCGGCGGCGGAAACCGCGGACGGGGATTAGCCGCGTAATTCATCACAACTCTGCGCGACGCGCGGCGTATTTCTCGTGACGAGCGGCGGGCCCAGGCGTATCGCCTCACCGCTCGGTCCGTCTCCGCTTGGCAAGGGATCGCCCGTGAACCGCCTCTATTCGCTCGTAACCTGCGCGTTCTTTGCATACCTGGCCTATAAGCTCGCCGTTCATCACGGCTCGCGCTGGGAGTTCGGAGCCTACGGACTGCCGCAGCCGCTGCTCGCGTCCGACGGCTTGCAGTACCAAGACGGCACGGTCGTCGAACCGTTGATTCGTCAACTGGTCGCCGCAGACGTCGTCGTCGAGGTGCAACTCGTCGCCTTGGCGCTCGTCGCGCTGTGGCTGGCGGCGCTGGTCCGGTACTGCCGACAAATCAACCGCCGTCGGCGGCGGCTCGAAGCGACGCGGACCTGGAACGCCCGGCTTGCGCGCCGCTCGACTTTCCCTAGTTCCTACGACTCAAGAAAGGATTAGTCATGTCACCCGCGATCCGGCAAATCCCGCTCGCTCAGTTCGGCGACGAACCGCAAGTCCGCCGGCGACTCGATCCGGACAAGGTCGCCGGCTTGGCCGCCAGCATGAAGGCGGTCGGGCAGTTGCAGCCCATTCGCGCGCGGACGCTGGGGAATCTGTTCGATCCGGTCGACGGGCATTACCGTGTGGCGGCGGCGCGGCTGGCCGGATTCGAGACGATTGACGCCGTGATCGAAGAGCGCGAGTTGAACGCGGCGGAGATCCTGCAACGTCAACTCGTCGCCAATTGCCAGCGGACCGATCTCACCCCCTGCGAAACGGCCCGCGGCGTCGAGCAACTGATGGCGCTCACGGGTTGGACGGCGGCGCAGGCCGCCGCGCATCTCGGCTTCTCGGAAGCGAAAGTCAGCGGCCTCCGCAAGCTGCTGACGTTGCCGCCGGAGGTGCTGGGGCAAGTGGAGGCGGGCGCGATCCCGGTCAGCACGGCGTATGAATTGGCCCGCCTCGACGATCCCCGGCGTCGCGCCGAACTCGTCGCGCTGGCGGCGACCGGCGCGGTGACGCGGGACGAAGTCAGCGGCGCGCGGCGCAGCAAGACGCGCCCGGCGGCCGGCCCGGACGACGGGCCCTCGCGCGTGACGCTCAGCATCGACAAGGACTCTTCCGTCACCTTCAGCGGACCGGGCCTCTCGTTGGACCGAATCATCGGTCTGAGCGAAGCGCTCCTGGCCCGGGCGCGACGGGGACGAACCCGCGGGTTCGAACTACCCACGCTCGTCAAGATGTTCCGCGATCAAGCCCGCTTAGCCAAGGAGGCTTGAGATGTTTTGGCGGAACAAGCGCCGGCGAAATCCCGAGCGGAGTCGTCGCTGGCCGTTATCGCGGCCGCTGTTGTATCTCACGGATCAAGATCCCTTCACGCTGGCCGACGCCTGCGAAGGCATTCAGGTCTTCGGCGCGACCGGCAGCGGAAAGACGAGCGGCAGCGGCCGCGAAATCGCCCTGGCCTATCTCAGGGCCGGAATGGGCGGGCTGGTGCTCACCGCCAAGCCGGACGAGTGTGAGCAGTTCCGGCGCTATTGTCGCGAGGCGGGACGGCTGGCCGATCTCAAGATCATGTCCGCCTCGGCGGAGTTCACGTTCAATTTTCTGGATTACGAGTTGCGGCGCTGCGGTCCCGGCGGCGGCTTGACCGAGAACCTCGTGAATTTGTTTTCCGAAGTCCTGTCGGTCGCGGAACGCCAGGGCGGCGGCTCCGGCCGCGAGGACGAAGGCTATTGGCGACGGGCGCTGCGGCAATTGGTCCGCAACTGCCTCGACTTGCTGATGCTGGGACAGGGACGGGTCTCCATCGCGGATTTGTATCGCTTGGTCGTGTCGCTGCCGACTACGCCGCAGCAAGTCAACGACGAAGCTTGGAAACGGCAGTCGTTCGCCTTCGCGACGCTCCAGGCCGCCGATCAGGCCGGTAAATCGGAGCTGCGGCGCCGGGACTTCGAACTGTGCGCGGACTATGCCTTATTGGAATTCCCGGCGCTCTCGGACAAGACCCGTTCGATCATCGTCAGCACCTTCACGTCGATGATCGACGTCTTCCAGCGGAGCGTCCTCCGCGAGTTGTTCGGCACGACGACGACCATCACTCCGGAAGCGATCGCCGACGGCGCGATTCTGGTCATCGATCTGCCGGTCAAAGAGTTCGGCGAGGTCGGCCGCTTGGCTCAGGTGCTGATGAAATACTGTTTCATGCGGGCCATCGAGCGGCGACCGCCGGCGGACGACATGCGCCCCGTGTTTCTCTGGGCCGACGAAAGTCAAAATTTTACGTCGGACTACGATTTTCAGTTTCAAACGACGGCCCGCAGCGCGAGAGTCTGCACGGTGCTGCTCACCCAGAACATCTCCAATTACTACGCCACGCTCGGGGCCGGCGAGGCCGGCAAGGCGCAGGCGGATTCGTTGCTGGCGAATCTCAACACCAAGATCTTCCATGCCAACGGGGACGCGGTCATGAACGACTGGGCCGCGGCGCTCATCGGCCGCTCGCGGCAATACTTCGTCAATTCCAGTCAACAGCATTCGCCGAATCTAGTCTCTATGCTGCTCGGCCTCGGCGGCGGCGGGCAGTTCTCCGGCGGCGTTTCGGAAGTCATGGAGTTTGAGGTCCAGCCGCGGGTGTTTACGACGTTGCGCAAAGGAGGTTCGATCAACGCGGGGCTGGTCGACGCGATCATCTTTCAAGGAGGCCGCCGGTTTCAAGCCGGCGGCCGGACTTGGCTCCAGACGACGTTCCAACAGCGCTATTGATTTCCCACTGCGGAGGTTTCCATGTCTTCGGTCAATCAAGACGGTCCGATCACCAACGAAGGTTTGC
>JAEUIN010000319.1 GCA_016793115.1 Planctomycetaceae bacterium | reverse complement strand
GCCCGAGTACGCCAAGAAACAGGCCGGCGCCGCGGTACGGCGCGAGCGGGTGCAAACGGAATACGTCGCGTCGTTCGAGTCGGCGGTCGAGCAGTTTCTGGATTTTGCAACGCCGCACGCGCCGCTCGGTCGGCGGTTGGCAAAGGTCGTCGCGGCGCACGCGACGCCGGTCGGCAGCGGCACGGTGGCGCGGACGGAGCGGATTCCGATCGAACAGCGGGCCGAGATGGCGGTCATCGCCTGGATGCGGCATCAAACGACCGCCTACGACAATTTGAAGATTCCGCGCGTCAAAGGAAAACGTCGTGAAGTGCGGCGGATGCTGGCGGCCGAATCGCGGAGATTGCTCGAGCGCTATCGCCGCGGCGACGAAGTGACGGCCGTGCAGTGCCCGTTGCAGAGGGCGCTGGGCGCGGCGCGAACGTAAGCCCTCGCCCTTCGGGAGAGGGCGGCTTCTGTGCGGCGGGAAGCCGTACAAAAGCGGGTGAGGGTCGCGCGGCACCGCGAGTTGACGCCCCTCTCATCTCCATTGCGAACCTTATGGCTGCGTCTCCCTCACCCGCCCTGTCGGGCACCTTCTCCCGAAGGGAGAAGGCAATAAACTCAGTCTCCCGGAGGGAGAAGGGTTGGTTGTAGGCCTCTTACTTTATCGCCGGTCGCAGGGACGAGTTTTGCGCCGTGGCCTTCCGCGTTTTTCGAGCCGCGGGCGATCAGAAATTTCCCTTCGCCGAGCGGGACCAAGCCGAGCGAGGCGTCTTGTTCGAAGCGGCGGACGTCGGAAAAGTCGGCTGCGGCCGTGATTAGGATCGCCGGCTTACCGTAGCAGCCGAACCACCAGCGGCCGTCGGCGAACTTCGCGGTTTGAATACCCATGAGCGTGTAGCCGCCGGCCAAGATGTGGCGCCTCACAAACTTCAGCGCGGCGTCGTATTCGTAGACGTAGTTCTCGTCGATGCCGGGGGGCAGTCCGCCGACGATGTAGAAACGACCGTCGCGGTATTCCATCCCGCCGGCTCCGTGAACAAGCTCGGGCACCGCGTGCTTGGCGACGAACTTCAAATCGGACGCTTCGTAGACGTAGACCCAGGAATCGGCCTCGCCGGCCGGACGATTGAACTTGCCGAAGTTGACGGCGACGTAGATGCGGCCGTCGTGGTGACACAAGTCGCCGTGATGACTGCCGACCGGTATCTCAACGAGCTTTTTGCCGGCGGCGTCGGTCTTCACCAAGGCCGAGGTGAAGCACCAATACAGGTTGCCGTCGTCGTCGCGACAGACGCCTTGGAGGTGTTGCTTGTAACGGCCGGGGCAGGGGACTTCGCTTGGTGTTGGTTCCGCGCCGCGGGTTAGGGCGGGGAAGCAGAGTAGGGCGATGAGCAGCGGCGTCGAGGCGAGTCGCAACATGGCGGGCGATGTCCTGGGTGAGGAGCGATCAACGGAGATCGACGTACTTGTTTCCGCCTGAGCGGTGAAAGTCAAGCCAGCTTTTTGGCCGGCCAAAAAGTGATTTGAACTAGCGCCGTAAAAGTGGAAAATGCGGGGTTGGTTCTTTGGCAATTTGGCAGTATTAATCGACGCGGACAGCGAGCCGGGAGCGTGAGCGACCGGAGTCTTTGCGCTGTCTGGAGTTGGGGCGATTGGTGAGAGGGTCTGCTCCCTCATCCGCGGCTTCGCCGCACCTTCTCCCTCAAGAGGGAGAAGGTAGGTTTGACGTCGTCTAAAAATCGACGTAAGTCCCGCAAGCGAACTTGGACTTACGTCGACGCGCGCGCTGCGTACATCTGGGACGGGGTGCGCACTTCGAGCGCGAAAGAGTACGCACTCCGACACTAGGAACTAAGGGTGCGCACTTATTTGAAAAAGAGTACGCACTCGTCATTGCAACTGAATTGCGCTTTCGTCGTAAGTCGCGCAAGTGTTTCGGCACTTACGTCGATGCTGGAGCGCCAAAATACGTCGCAGCGAGGCAATCTGTTGCGGCGAAACTACTGTGCCGCGCTCTTGGAGCCGTACGGCGAGCCGCTGATCGGTTGGCCTTCGGGCAGCGGCCGGCCCGCGACCGTGAAACCGCGCTCGTAGAGGTATTCGCGCATCCGGCGGTAGTCGTCGAAGCTGTCGCTGTAGGCCCAAAGCGTGATGGTCACGCGGCGCGGATCGAGGTCGGCGAGGACGCGTTGAAAGTCGGAGTCGCGGCCCATTGCGTCGGCGTACGTTTCGCCGAGCACGTCGGACACGGGCAGCAAGGTGAACTGCGTCGTGCGGATCATCATCCCGCCGGGCGTGATGCTGTTGCCCTTCATCTGCGGCGGCACGGCCACTTTTTCGAGCGTGTAGCGCATGCGGAAGTTGCCGACCGGCCCGACGGTTTCCGTGATCTCGTCGAGTTCGTTGGCACGGAACGTTTTGTTCTCGATGTTGTGCTTGAGTTCGTCGACCAGTTGATCCAGCGGCACCAGCACGATGCGCCCTCGGCGTAGCTGGAAATGGGCTTCACGGCCGTAAACCGTGCGGCTGATCGGCGTCGGGTAGGTCTTGATCTTGATGACCTCTTTCGACGGCGCGTAAACGAGAGCTTGAATCTCGGCTTCGAGCGATTTCAGCGTCTCGGCTTCGACCAAGAGCGCCTGCCGCACGTCGAACGTGCCGCGATCGGCCTCGGCCAGTTTGTTTTTTTGGTCTTCGAGTTGCTGTTCCTTGGCGGCGACGATCAGGCCGAGTTGAGCGCGTTCGTCGTAACGAACTTGGGCGAGCGCATCGAGTTCGGCGGCGCGAGAGAGCAGCGTGCGCGAGTCTTGTTCCAACTCGCGGGCCGAAACTTCCAGCGGGGCGAGGTCGATCTTCGGTACGGCGGGCGCTTCGACCACCGGATTCTCGGCGGCATTTTTGATCCGCAGGCCGACGACCATCACGAGGATGATCATGATGCCGACCATGTTGGCGACGATATCGAGAAACGAATCGCTGCCGAACGATTCGGTCGAG
>JAEUIN010000229.1 GCA_016793115.1 Planctomycetaceae bacterium | reverse complement strand
CGAGACGCGCGTCGTCCACGAAGGGCTCGGCGCCATCGACGCCGCAATGGAGTTCGCGCCCGACGTCATCTTCCTCGACATCGGGCTACCTGGTCTCAGCGGGTACGACGTCGCGCGACGCCTCCGCGAGAAGCCGGAGTTTGCGCGGACGCTCATCGTCGCACTCACCGGTTACGGGCAGGCCGAAGACAAACGCCGCTCGCGCGAGGCCGGCTTCGACGAACATTTGATCAAACCCGTCGCCGCCGCGGCCCTGGAACCGCTCTTCCTCCGGGCCACGGCGACACGCTGACGCATCGCGCCGGGCACAACGGTAGTGCTGGACATCGCCGCAACGGCGCGGCACGATAGGCGTCCTGCCTGTGAAGCTTCCCGCCTCCGTGTCCCGTCGAGGATTCCCTCATGCCCGCTTTGCGTCGTTGCGCTATTGCGCTAGGGTTCATTGTTCTGATCGTCGCGCGTTGCGTCATCTCCTCCGCCGCCGATCAGCCGAAGAAAGACGTGAAGCAGCCGGTGTTCCGCGCCGCGGCGGCCACGAGCGTCATCACGCCTGCCATCGGCGGCGACATCATCGGCGGCTTCAGCCCTGCGCCGTCGCGGCATATTCACGACGAACTGAATGCCCGTTGTTTGGTGCTCGACGACGGCAAAACGAAAGTCGCCTTGGTGGTGTGCGATCTGCTCGGCGTGCATCGCTTGGTTAGCGACGAAGCCCGTCGCATCATCGAGGAGCGGAGCGGCATTCCGAAGTCGCACGTGATGATCAGCGGTACGCATACGCACTCGGCCTCGAGCGCGCTGGGCATCGACCGCTACGTTTACGAGCCGGAAATCGACGAATACCAAAAGTTCGTCGCCCGCCGCATCGCCGACGGCGTCCAACGCTGCGTCAATACGCTGCGTCCGGCGGAGCTGGCGTACGGCACGGTCGACGTGCCCGAGCACGTGTTCAACCGCCGCTGGTTTTTGCGGCCCGGCACGATGCCGGAGAACCCGTTCGGCAAGACGGACATGGTGAAGATGAACCCGGGCGCGGGCAATCCGAATCTCGTCGAACCCGCCGGGCCGACCGATCCGACGGTCTCGTTTCTCAGCGTGCGCGAGCCCGGCGGCAAGCCGATCAGCGTGTTCGCCGCTTACTCGTTGCACTATGTCGGCGGCGTCGGCGGGGCCGATGTTTCGGCCGACTACTTCGGCTATTTTTCGGAGCGGATGAAAACGCTGCTCACGCCCGAGCGGCAAGACCCGGCCTTCGTGGCGATGATGGCCAACGGCACGAGCGGCGACATCAACAACATCGACTTCCGCAACCCGCGCGGCCGCAAGCAACCGTACGAGCAAATAGCGTACGTCGCCGACGACGTGGCGGCCAAAGTCCACTCCGCCATGAGCGGCCTCACTTACAAGAGCGAACTCACGCTCGATGCCCGCTACTCCGAACCGACGATTGCCTGGCGACGTCCGGACGCCGAACATTTGGCGTGGGCCAAAAAGATTCTGGCCAATCCGCCGGAAGGGAAGAACGCGATCCTGCCGGTGTCGTACGCCAAGCGGGCCCTGGCGCTTTCCGAGTATCCCGAAACGGGCAACCTCCCGGTGCAGGCCTTGCGCATCGGCGACGTTTGCATCGGCACGATGCCGTGCGAAGTGTTCTGCGAAATCGGCCTCGACTTCCGTAAGCGGTCGCCGATCAAAAATTCGTTCCTCGTCTCGCTGGCCCACGGCTACTACGGCTACCTGCCGACGCCGCGCCACCACGACCTCGGCGGCTACGAAACCTGGCTCGGCACGAACCGCGTCGAACGCTCCGCCTCCGAG
>JAEUIN010000328.1 GCA_016793115.1 Planctomycetaceae bacterium | reverse complement strand
GCAAGCCTGCGGATACTTCTAATTGGGTATAAATTGGCGGACGCGAATGACTTTCGTGCGACATCGAACTCTCCGGAGCGGCTCATCCTAGGCTGCCACGGGGCCAGTATAGGCGGACGCGGTTACGACTGTCGAGCAATTTGTAACGGCCGAAAGCCTTTTTTCTCCGTAAGAACTCAACGTTTCGTACACGCGCCGCCGCTACGATCGCGATAAATTACCCAACTTCGACGTCAATACCGACGAGCGCAGGATCGCGACATTTTAGTCTTCTTGCAGTCGCGCACTACGTCACCTACCCGGAGCATCGTCGTTATGAGTTTTCGTACGTCGCACCTCGTTGGAGTCTTCGTCGTCGTGAGCTTAGCACTGACGGCTTCCACAAGCGCCAAGGCTCCCAAGCCCGGCAAAACGAAAAAAGCGGCTGTCACCGCCGCACCCATCGTATCTCAGCCCGCCGGAACAATCTTGCTGAACGAGCCTCTGGCAACCACGGCTGACAAAGGTTGGCGGACCGCCAAAGGAAAATGGGAATTCATCGACGGTTCGTGGCGCGGGGCCGAATTAGAGGCCGACAACCATGGTGCGGTAACTCGCCACGACGCACGCTTTACCGACGTCGAAATCGAGTTCGATTTCAAATTCGACGGCGCGAAAGCCATCTCGCTCTCAATCAACGATCCTGCAGGCCACAACAGCCGGCTTGGCATTACGCCCACATCCGTCAGGATAACGAAGGATGATCACGACCACGCCGGCCCGGACAAGGCCGCGCAGCTTGGTGCCGGCCCGGCTAAGTTTCAAGCCGGCACGTGGTATCACGCCCGAATCAAGCAAATCGGGCCGAGCTTTGAGGCTCAGGTCGGCGATTTGACGCTGAATGGTAAGCACGATGCTATCGCGGTGGGCAAGTCGAACATCGGGCTGACGGTGGCCGGAAAGACGGCTTCGTTTAAAAACCTGACGGTAAAAGTGCCGACAGCAGAGTGACCGCAACCCGGCATTCGCGAGCACTATTTTTTTGGGCCAAACCTTGAGGCGATTTGCCGACAATGCGGGGGGCGTGCGCGACTGGCCCAGGATGAACTAAACCGCTTGCACGATTGAGTTTGCGTTGAACCGTTCCGCTTAGTCGATGCGCACTGCCACCGGTTCGCTGTAAAGACCGCAGCGAGCTCACCGCCGGTTTCCGGAGCGGTTTCAAGTCTCGCGTGGCTCGGCCCGATACTACCGCAGGCGACGGCTAAACCCCGTCGCCGGCGGTGCTTGCGGCCGAGACGACCGGATGTCTGGCACCGTCGAACAAGCCGGGATTCGACATACCGAGGCGCAGCAGCAATGGGTTCGGGCGACAAGCCGTCGGCCGTCGGCGGCTTCTACACCGTCGTGGTTCACGAGCAACATGGCCTCTTCGGCGGCTTACTTCTGCTGAACCGGACGGGGCGACCGCTGGAGTTTCATTGCACGGCGCCGATCAAACCGAACCGGGCTCAAGAGATCCTATACGGTGCCTCGCTCGAATCGTACCTCTACGGCGAAGCAATCGGCGCGGCGCTTCTCGCGAAGGCCACGAACGCTCCCCAATTCCTGTGCGTCGAGTCGGCGGCGGCGTTGGCGCTGCGCGAGTTGACGGAAATCCCAATTGCACTGGTCGGCTCAGACGAGCGGCGCGAGCCGGACAATATGCCGCTGTTCCGCGTCGATGCCGCTCACGAGCGCGGCCTGCACCCGTTCGCTTTCGGCGGTCGCAAGCTGGCGACGGCGAAGCGTTTCGCCGCCGACGAAACCTTGCTGGTCGATCGCCTCAAGCAATTGCCGGAGCAGTTCGATCTGGCCGAACCGTTCGCGCGGATCCGCGGAGCCATCGAAGAAGCTCAAAGAGGCGGCCGATGAGCGACGGTGACTTCGCGGAGCTCCGCACGAACATCCGCTCAGTCCCGCTGGAATTGCCGATCGACGTGCAATCGCTCGCCGCCGAGACTTGGAGCCCGGGCATCGCCTCCGTGCCGATCCGCGGCGACCGATTGAAGGTGCGCAGCTTTTACTTCCCGCAAACGGCCGGTTGGCGTGAGAAGTTCGTCGCCGCGCAGGTCGCGGCTCAAGCGAGGCCGGCCGCGGCCACGACGGCTGCGAACGCAGCGCCGCGGAGGCCGAATTCGACGACGCGCGTCGCTCCGCCGAAAGACGTAGTGAAACTCGAAGACCGGCTGTACTACGTGCTGCAGCCGCCGCTGGAGAGCGTCTTCACCGGCGGCACGCTCGACTTTCCGTTCATACCGTTTCCCTATCAATTCGAAGGGATTGCGTTTCTCTATCCCCGCTTTGCCGCGATCCTGGCCGACGAAATGGGACTCGGCAAAACGATGCAGGCCATCACGACGATTCGTCTGCTGCTGCATGCGGGCGAAGTACGCAACGTACTGCTCATCTGCCCCAAGCCGCTGGTGACGAACTGGCAGCGCGAGTTTACGACCTGGGCGGGCGAATTGCCGCTTACGATCGTCGAGGGAGATCAGGCCAAACGGCGCTGGCAATGGCACCAAGCGGAGTCGCCGGTCAAAATTGCCAACTATGAAGTCGTCGTCCGCGATCGCGACGTGCTCGACGACGAAGCCTTGAAGTTCGATCTCGTCGTGCTCGACGAATCGCAGCGGATCAAGAATCGCCTGGGGACGACGAGCGAAGTGGTTCGCTCGATTCGCCGCACGCGCAGTTGGGCGCTTACCGGAACCCCGGTCGAAAACTCGGCCGACGATCTCGTCGGCATTTTCGAGTTTCTCCAGCCGGGCCATCTCACGCCCGGAATGAAGCCGCGCCGCATGGGAGAGCTCGCCGCCGACTACATCATCAGGCGCACGAAAGACAAAGTGCTCACCGAAATGCCGCCCAAGATGTTTCGCGACGTCGAGATCGAACTCACGGCGCACCAGCGCGAAACCTATCGCCTCGCGGAAGAAGAAGGAACGCTAAGGCTCAGCGACATGGGGCCGGGGCTCACGATTCAACACGTGTTCGAACTCGTGATGCGGCTCAAGCAAATCTGCAACTTCGATCCCCATTCTGGCGAAAGCGCCAAGCTTGAGCGACTTGAAGCTGATCTTGAGGAAGTCGTCGCTAACGGCCGTAAGGCGCTGATCTTCAGTCAATGGGTCGAAACGCTCGATGTGCTCGGCGAACGACTCAAGCACCTCAATCCGCTGGCCTACCACGGCAAGATTCCGTCGAAGAAGCGCGACGACGTCATCAGCCGCTTCAAGAATGACAAGCGGCACCACATCCTGCTGATGAGCTACGGCGCGGGAAGCGTCGGACTGAATCTGCAATTCGCCGGCTATGTGTTTCTCTACGATCGTTGGTGGAACCCGGCCGTGGAAGACCAGGCGGTCAATCGTGCCCATCGCATCGGTGCGGCCGGTCCGGTGACGGTCACACGGTTTGTCGCCGCCGACACGATCGAGCAGCGAATCGATCAAGTCCTGCGGGAGAAGCGAGAGCTTTTTGATTCCATTTTCTCCGACGTCGAACCGTCGGCCGCGTCCAGTGGGCTCACGCACGACGAGATTTTCGGGCTATTCAAGCTGCGCAGCCCGCAAGGTCCGATTAAATTCGCGGCCTAACGGCGGCGGCGATCGAACGGTGTGGAATGTCGTTTACCACATCCGCGCCGCGTTTTCTTTAGACCGGATTTGTCTAACTTTTTGCGTTCGATTACGTTTTGATTTCGGTAACTCTCTTCCGCGCGTCGACACGGCGCGAGAAACAAGCTTAGCTTGGGAGGCCGAATTGATGCGTTGTCTACGAGCCGCAGGGATTGCGGCGTTGGCAGTCGCTTGGCAGTGCACCGCTGCCTGGAGTGCGACGGCCGTCTTGCCGGCCGTTCCACGCTTTCAGTTGTCGCCGGGCGAGTATGCCCTGCACGTACGGATGTACGACGAGTTCGAGTTGTCGCCCGAAGCGGAGACGATGAAGCTCTCGTTCGTCCGCGGCGATATCGTGCTCGAACTGAAGGGTGACCCGCAAGTTCGCTTCCGCGGGGCCGGATCGGCCGACGTCGTGACGCTCAGATTCGGCGACGGCGAGGACGACGTCGTTCTCCGCGGACTTCTGACCGCCGACGACGTGCTGGAAGGAGAGTTTGTCGTCGAATCCTACGGCTACGGCGGCCAGCACGGCACCTTTACGCTTGTAAGACGCCCCAGCGAAACTGAACCCTAGGACATCTCCCTGTCTGCTCTCACGGGGTTCTTAACCAATTACGACGCGAGGCTGCCGTTCTGCGTCGGGTTGGACTTTACGGATTAGTTCGCGGACCATCCAGGGGACGTTGCCTTCGCCGAACAGGAGAAAGCTGAAACTGGCCGTCAGCGGGCTTTCGTCGCTCCAGCCGAAGTGAATCTCCGGCGGCTTGCCGACTTTAGATAATTCCAAGGCCGCCGCCGCGACGGCATGGGCGATCGAAACGCAGCGCGTGATTCGAATAATGAACTTGCCTTCGCTTTCGATCACTTCCATCAATGGAACGTGCTCGAATTCGCTGGGATCGCCCAGTTCGGCCTCGACGAACACGATCGGCACTTCGGGCGGCAAACGGTGCTGTTCGCGGATCCCCTGTTCTTTGCTCTCGAGGCTTTGCCGGCCCGGCCGATGCGGCACGAGGACTGGAAATTCGAGATGCTTGAGACTGTCCCACATGAATCGCGAAGTCGTATCGACGAAATCAAAGCCTTCAAATCGCAGTTCCGTGCTGCGCCGTAGCCGCGACGCGAATGACAACACGAGCACGGCCGCGATAAAACAGGCGGCGATCTTAATGCCGTCAGGTCGCTCGATCATGTTGGCGCCTGTCGTATAGAGAAACACGGCGCAAATCAGGACATACGGCCACGGAATTCGCGTTACGAAAAACCTTTCGGGGTGCAAACGAAACAGATCGATCACCGTGGCCACACAAGCACTCGACATGAGTACGAGCACGCCCGTCGCATACGCGCCGCCTTGGGCGCTGACGTCGGCTTCGAACACCCAAGTCACGAAGAGATTGATCGCCGTGAATACCATCACCAACAAATGCGTGACGCGAGCCCATTCGGGAGCCATGCCGTAACGCGGCAGGTACCGCGGCACGAGGGCCAAGAGACCGGCCATAGCGCTCGCGCCGGCGAAGCCGAGAATCACAATCGTCGAAATGTCGTAGATCGTGCCGAAGACCGGGCCGAACAGCGGATTAATCGCAAACGGGCTTTCGCCGTGGGCGAGAAACGCCAAGGCGCGGTCTTTGGCGTGGCCGCCGCCGTGCAATTCATGCGGCTCGATCAGCGTCGAGGTCACCATCGATGAACCAAGCAGGCAGACCGACATGATTACGGCGGCTGTCAGCAAAAGTTTGCGGGCGTTGCGAATCCGGCCGCGCGGATGTTCCGGAGTGTCGTCGTCGTCGCCACGAATAAGAGGCATCACCGCGACGCCGGTTTCGAATCCGCTAAGCCCCAGCGCGAGTTTCGGAAAAATCAGCAAGCTGATAACGACGATCGATCCGACGCCCGGCTCAAGATAGGGGAAGTGTTCGACGTGTTCCAGGTGCCACTCCGCCGGACCCGCAGCGAGGTGATGCAACCAGAGCGATAACCGATCTCCGTGACCGATTAGGTACACTAATCCGCTGCCGATCACGATCAGGTTGAGCAACAGGTACACGCCGACGATGACGACCGCCATGCCGATCACTTCGCGGAATCCGCGCATGAAGCTGACGCCGAGAAGCAAGAGCATTGACATCGTGATGGCCATGCGCTGACCGGTCGGCGTCCACGTGGTCAGCCAGCCGGGGGCATGTTCCTGCCACAGCGGATTGTGCAGTAGATGCTCCGCCGCGTCGGCGGCGGAGAGAGTCTTCGTGATCACGAAATCGGTCGCGGCAAAGCCCAATAGCGTGAGCACGACGACCTTGCCGGTCCAACCGCGCATTAGCCGTTCGAGCATGGCAATCGAGCCCTGCCCGTTGGGCGAGACGCTCACGACGTGCGAATAGACCGGCAGCGCGCCAAACAACGTGACGAGAACCAATACGACCGTGGCGCAGGGAGCAAGCAGCCCGGCGGCTTCGAAAGCAATCGAAGGCTGATAACCGAGCGTGCTGAAATAATCGACGCCCGTCAAACACATCACACCGAGCCAAAAACTCTGGTGGTGCCCATGAGCGGCATGCGGTTCCTGGGGCGGAACCTTGACGCTCGAAGCATTCGGCGAAGAAACGGCCATGAAGTTGTTCGGCCTCGAAACTACCGGCAGGCCGAGCGATCCTCGCAGTCGAATAAGGTGGGGTAACCAAGCTGCAAATCATCGTGACAACCGGCACGCCCGCCGACAAGTGGGCCTGTCGATTCCGGCTTCGAAAGCCGGAACGCGTAATGAGTTAGGCTCGCCCCAAACCGCATTAGTACAATCGCCTGACACCGCTCGGGAACCGGTTGACAGTGCGTGCTAAGACTACCAAACTGGCCACGAAATCCGCGTCCGAACTCGCCTTTCAACGACGGTAGTTAATTTATGGGTAGCCCGCTGTTCAGTCTTCAAGGTCGTTCGGCGCTGATCACCGGCGGTAGTCGAGGGCTGGGCAAAGCGATGGCCCGGGGATTCGCCGAGGCCGGGGCCGACGTGTTCATCACGAGCCGGCACGAAGAGGAACTTCGCGTCGCCGCCGATGAGATTCGCCGCGGGCTGGAAGTGAAAGTCGAATACGCCGTGGTCGACATGCTTGACCGTAAAGCGGTCGCGAAACTGGCGAACGACGCGACGGCGCGCCTCGGCAAGATCGACATCCTCGTGAACAATGCAGGCGGAAACAATCCGCAACCAATCGACGCAATCGTCGATGACGATTGGGACAGGCTCGTCGAACTCAATCTGAACAGCGTGATGGCGCTCACACGGGCGGTGGTTCCACAAATGAAACAGCGCCGGTGGGGGCGTATTATTCACATTTCGTCGATCATGGGCTTAGCGAGCAAAGACGGCCGCAATTCATATTCGGCGACGAAAGCGGCGCTGATCGGCATGTGCAAGGCCACGGCTCAGGACGTCGGAGCCTACGGCATTACCTGCAACTGCATCGCGCCCGGACCGTTTCTCACCGACTTGCCGGGGAAGATGCTCACTGATGCGGAGAAGAAGACGTTCGCCGATCGCACGGCGCTCGGGCGCTGGGGCGATCCGCGCGAACTGGCCGGCCCCGCCGTGCTCCTCGCGTCGGACGCCGGAAGCTATATCACCGGCAGCGTGTTGCTTGTCGACGGCGGCACGCTTTGTAAGACCTTTTAGCGCCTCGCGACATGATCAGTCTCAACTCGGTCGTCCTTTGCGGAAGCGCCGCACTCCTCTGTTATTTTCTGTATGCCGTCGTGGCTCGGCAACGAACAGATCGTGCGCATACGACACTTCTCGTCGCTACGCTCGCTGTCTTCATCTTCGCCGCGCTCTACTTCTTTCTGAAGGTTCAGCTCATGTCGGCAGCGGGCGCGACCCGCTAGGTCACCGGCTTGCCGGCGGCGCGGATTTCCCGCAAAGCGATATGTAGCCGTCTCGAAACCTCGCGCCACCAAGTCTTCCAACCGCTCCGATTGTCGGCCATTTGCCGCAGATAAGCCTTAAGAAAGCGCAGGCGATCCGCCTGAGAGATCCACGGATGCATTTCGGCGCTGGTGGCCAAGCGAGTGAGATTCTTGCAGCAGGTGGTGAATGTGAGTCGCTCACGCTGCCGCAACCCGTCGAGGTCGATGAGAAACGCTTCAACGCCCGCGCCGCGTTCGCGGAGCAATAGGTTATTGCCTTTTAAGTCACGATGAGCGAAGCCTTGATCGTGCAAACGCCCTACCAAGTTACCGAGTGCTTCGGCCGAACTTCGAGAGCGGTTCGCTCGTGCCTGCGCATCTCGTCCGGCCAGATCCCAGCCGTAGAGGTGAAAGTCTTGAGCTCCGACAAGCCATTCCGTCAACAGATAGCCTTCGCGAAACAGCCCGCCTCGCGCCGGTTCGTACACGACGAGCGGACGAGCCGTCGGAATACCGCGGGCCAGCAGCGCGTGCCCACGATACCAAGCTTCCGGCGCCCGTCCACGACGAAACAGCAATGAAAACGCCTTGCCAAACGTTTTCGGACGGAGCCGTTTTACGGCCACGCGAAGCGGTCCGGCCGCGACCGCCAAGTCGGCCTCGACGACGAGGCTGCCGTGACTCAACTTCACAGGCCGAGCGACGTTGGCTTGCCAGAGTTCGTCCGGTGAATGCAACAGGCTTTCGACCATCGATTGCGGTAGATCGCGCACGGCATGCGCGGTGCCCGCCGAGGATTGAATACGATAAAAGTCACGGTTATCGGCCCAAGCGCGCTTGTCGCGCCGGCGGGCGATGCGACGACCGTGGGCGACGGCCGCCGCGCGGACTGCGCACGCGGAACGCCACTGGTCGCTTACGTCGAGCGATGGCCTCGCTGCCAAATAGGTGCGCCAAAATCGCAAGCGTTCGCCGTCCGACATGCGCCGGGCAAACCCCGCACAGATCATCGCCAAGCTCTCGCGCGAACGGGCTTCGTCGAGCGGTCCCGAAATCGCCGCGCCCGGTAGGTCGACGAGGTACAGCTCCGGCGTCATTCCATTTTGTTCGATCGCGACCCACCTCACCAGGATATTGCCGCCGTGCAGGTCGTCGTGAAAGACGCCCCCTTCGTGTGCGGCCGCGCAAAGCCGAGCCGCGGCGTCGACAATTTTCCGGCGAGCCTCAAATTGGGCCACTGGAGAGAGCCGCGGCAAAACGTCGTCGACGTACTCGTCGAGCGA
>JAEUIN010000170.1 GCA_016793115.1 Planctomycetaceae bacterium | reverse complement strand
AGCGAGATTGTCGTGAGTAGAAAGCACACGCGGTTCGGGCAGGACCGGTATCTGGAAGGCCTGGCACGGGCCGTCGCATCGCTCGACCAATATCGCGCGTCTGCGGCTGGCTGGATCGAGCGGATGCAGGTGCGGCAACTCAGCGACGACACCGCCAACTCGCTGCTACTGCAGGCCTACGAACGGAAGATCATCGGCTTGCGGCTGCTGCCGCTCGTTGTCCGAGAATGGCGGCAACCGAGCCATGACGAACATCGTCCGCGGAATGCCTACAGTTTGTTCAATGCGTTTACGCAAGTACTTGGCCGCGAGCGGCAATCGAGGTTTCCGGCCGAGTCGGCGCTTGCGACGATGCGGCTGAGCAAGCTGCTCGCGCCACCGAAGCAATCGGCCGGCATCGAACAGGAGTTCATCACGGCTGCGTAGCAACTACCGTCGCCGAAAGCTAAAGAAATTGAACCACGTTGCGGCGACCGGTCCCCTGCGGATCGGCCGCCGCTCTCGTTTTTAGGAGATCTCTAAATGCCCGATCTTCGTGACGGCGAGTCGGCCGAGATTCGGGGCTCGGCTCGACTTCCCCACGTCATCAAAAACGTCGGCGGCGTCCATTCCTGTTCCTGCCCGGCCTGGCGGAACCAGTCGCTGCCGATCGAACAACGCACCTGCAAACACCTTCGTCAGTATCGCGGTGCTGCGGTTGAGGCGGCACGGGTCGGCGGCTCGCTACCGTCCTCATCCGCTCCCATGCCCAAACCCGATATCAAAGCTCCCGCCGTTCTCTTGGCCGAAACCTGGGACGGAGAGCAAGACGTCTCCGGCTGGTGGCTCAGCGAAAAGCTCGACGGCGTGCGGGCCGTCTGGACCGGCCGGCAATTCCTCTCCCGGCAAGGCAACGTGTTTCACGCCCCGACTTGGTTCACTGCCGACTTGCCGGAGTTTCCGCTCGACGGCGAGCTTTGGCTGGCTCGGCGGGCCTTTCAACGGACGGTCTCAATCGTCCGAAGGCACGATCAACCATCCGACTGGCAGAAGATTCGTTACGTCGTGTTCGATGCTCCGGCGGAGCACGCACCGTTCGAGCGTCGCCTGCAAACCTGCCGGGAACACTTCGAGAAGTGCCCGGCCCTCTACGTTGATGTGCTCGAACAAGCCGTCTGCCGGGGCCGCGATCATCTCGATCGCGAGCTTGATCGAATCGAAGGCCTCGGCGGCGAAGGAATCATGCTCCGCCGGCCGGAGTCAGCGTATGAAGCCGGCCGATCGTCGAGCCTACTCAAGGTCAAGCGGTTCTTCGACGCCGAAGTCCTGGTCGTCGCTCACGAGCCGGGCAAAGGCCGACACCGTGGTCGCCTCGGCGCCTTGATCTGTGAGTTACCCGGCGGCGTCCGCTTTGCGGTCGGTAGTGGATTGACCGACGCCGAACGTGAACGGCCGCCGGCTATCGGCTCGATCATCACCTTCCGTTATCAGGAACTTACGGAGCGCGGCTTACCGCGGTTCCCGACTTACCTTCGGAATCGCTCGGACGCTTTGGCCTGAGAGCGGAGAGTTTCAGAACCTCGTCCTCTTATATGGAGTTCCGTATGACGCGTCGTTTTGAATTTGTCGGCGGCACGTCCGCCAAGTTTTGGGAAGTCAACGTCGTCTGCTGCGACGTGACGATCCGCTACGGCCGCATTGGTACGGCCGGGCAATCACTGAACAAGTCATTTCCGGACCCGGCCGCCGCACGGAAGCACGTCGAGAAGCTGGTCGCCGAGAAAACGGCCAAGGGCTATGTCGAATGCGCTGCCTGCTAGCCGCGTTGGTCCGCTTGGTTGATTACTGAGTCTCTTTCCCTCGGTCGTTTCGTCGTCACGACGGCCGGGGGACCGGCTGCATGACGACGGCGGCCGCTTCCTTCCCTTGAGAGGAGTCTGCCATGACGCAAGCTGATTTTGAACGTGAAGTGGCCGAAACGACCGGCGAGTCCGTCTGCACGATCCGCAATCGCGGTTTCAGCCTCGTGGTGATGCCCGATCGCGGCCCGCTAACGGTCGATTGGGACCAAGTCCAGCAGCGCGAGCCGCTACGCTATGCGCCGCGACGGCGGCCGGTACGGCGTCCCATCGCGGCCTAACACTCCTAGTTTCGTGGCCATTCACGCGCCGCTCGTTCCGGAAACGGGGCGAGCGGTGCTTTTTTTCCGGAGGCTTACCTTGATCTCAATCCCTCGTTCGATATTGAGCACATTTCGTTCGCTCATCCGCAAAGCCGGTCTGCATAAGCGTACTGCCTGTTATACGCCCTGTGTGACGCTCGTGGCGGACGGTGAAGGTTGCCGAATTCGGTGTGCCTCGCCGCAAGTCGCGATTCAGTACCATCACCCCGGTTCGTTCATCGCCAGCATCCATCGGCTGCCGCTGGAAGCCCTCGTCGCCGTCGAAGGCAAGGAACACGATTCGGTGACCGTCGATGGAGACGGCCGACAGCGCACACTCGTGAGTTGGACGGATCGCGGCGTGCCCCGACAGACGTCGTTCGATTTGCCCAAACCGACGACGTTCCCCGACACGCCGACGGAGTTCGCGACGAACGAACCGGCACTCTGGTCGGCCCTTCGCGACGCCGTGCCCGTAACCGATCGCGAATCGTCACGCTATGCACTCGGCTGCCTGCATCTTCGTGGCGGTCTCGGCCAGATCGACGCCACCGACGGCAAGCATGTGCTGACGCAGGCCGGCTTCAAATTCCCGTGGTCCGACGACGTCCTGTTGCCGGCCAACGGCATCCTGGGCTGTCGGGCACTCACTCTCAATCAGCCGATCGAAGTGGGCCGGGCCGGCGACTGGATCGCCTTTTGCGCCGGGCCGTGGCTTGTGATGTTGGCCGCGCAGAAGGAAGGCCGGTATCCCAAGATCGACGATGTGATCCCGAAGCCCGGGACGGCGAAGTCGCGGTTGGAGCTGTCGGCGGACGACGCGAAGTTTCTCGGCGACGTGCTCCCGCGACTGCCCTGCGATGATCCGCTGTTCGAGCCGATCACGCTCGACCTCAACGGCCGCGTGCTGGTGCGAGCACGCGAGGAAGGACGGTCGCAGCCGACCGAGGTGGAACTCGCCGGCTCACGACTCGACGGTGAGGCGGTCATGTTCAACTCGAACCGCAGCTATCTCGCCCACGCCTTGCGACTCGGTTTCCGCACGTTGCATTGTTTCGGACCGGAATCACCGGTGCTCTGTGCCGACGAACGACGCCGGTTCTTATGGTGCTTGCTCGACGCGAAGTCGGCAATTCCGCGGCACGACGATCCTGTTTGTATCTCGGTGCCGGCGGCGACACCACGCTCTTTGCGCGGCTTCAAGCCGGAGACGCCGCACGTTGCTTCCACTCTATCCCCTGAGGGCTCGATGACGGCACGCAATACAAATCTGAAAGTCTCCTCCTCAACGACCGCGCCGAAGCCGCACGACGCCGAACCCAAGACATCCGCCGCCCGACCGGCTAGCTCGCCCATCGAACAAGCCCTGGCACTTCGCGACATGCTTCGCGAGGTGGCTCGACAGGCCGGAGACTTGGCCCGCGCGCTGAAGCAACAGAAGCGGCAGGCCCGAATCGTTGCCACGACGCTCGCGTCGCTCAAGGAGCTGCAGAAAGCCGCGGCCTAGCAGCCACGTCCAAAGTGTGCGGTAGACGGGTTGCTGCGGCCCCACCCGACGCCGGTCGTATACCGTCTGTTCACCGACCTCAACATCTTGTGCGTCGCCGGGACCAATCGTCTGCGTTAGTCTGTCGGCATGAGCCGACGCCGAAGTTCACCGCCGAACCACTACGAGCGCGAGGCGTGGTTCATCTTCACGTATCAGAGCACCGGTCATTCTACCGGCGGGCCGACTGAGGCGGTCCCGCCGTCGGCCGAACATCCGCCCTTCTGTGCCTACGGCTTTCTCGGTGACGCTTACGAATACAACCTCATCGTGAATGCCGGCCGATTCCTCGACATGTACCTACCACGCGAAATGCACGAGGGCGAACCCGATTGGGTGGCCAAAGAGAACGGCACGCTGAAGAACCGCGGCAAGCTGGCAAAACCCCTCGTCGCGGCCGGCGTGACGCCGGGACCGGTCGGACGAAAGGCACGGCTTCGTTGAGACCGAACTACTCAAGGGCTGCTAGTCGTGACGTGTTGGGGGCACGTTCATCATCACCTGCTACCACCGCGATTTTGTTGAAGACCGACTTCATCGGCTCGCCAGGTGCTGGTAACTTTGTGTTTGGGAAAAAACTATTCTGATTTCTTCGCAGCAATCGACTCTTGGCGGAGGTCTGCGGCCTTTTGGATTCGGGCTCGACGTGCATAAATTTGGTCAAGCACGTCCTTCATAATCGCCACGACGACGGCAGCGCGGGACGCTGTGACAACTGGTAAATGTGGATGCGCACCGTCGTGACCGTCCAGCACAAGTTGATTGATTTCCGTGAATGTTTGCTCGTCAAGTCCAGCGGTTTCTTTTGCCTCAAGAATCTGCTTCGAGACTTTGGACGTACCGACAGCGCCTAAGTCCGTAGCAACGCTTTGAATTGTGCGCCGACACATGGCAGCCGTCGCGTTGTAGCACGACATGGAAAAGCACGTTAGCGCCTCCTTGAAATCGGCGGCGACGGACGGCGGGAGGTATTGATAGTCAAATGACTCCATTTTTCTCTCCAGTTCTGCATATTCTTCTGACAGATACAGCCGACCCTCTGGCGTGATGTTGGTCCAAAAGCGCAAGGCGATGGCTTCTCCACAGGCTTGGCACATGAATCCGCCTATGACCTTCTGCGGCTTGTGTCGATGCACCTGTTCCAATCGCGGGGTTGAAATAACCGTTGCCGCCGTTTTTGCGCCACAATGCGGACACGTCAAAAGCAGTCGCTTATCGCAGAGGGTTGCATTGGTATCGTTGTTCATTGCTAGCCAGTACTCAGACACAGCATCCTCCGCTTGCAAAAAAAGCCGAGAGGCGTACCACGCCTGTATCGCGTTGGCACGGGCCTCACGGCTCAAAACTAGCCCGCCGGTGATCACCCGCGGGCTTTTTCATTATAGCGACCTGCTTAGATTATTAAGCCGCAGCCGCAATCTCAATCAACTCTTTGACGCTCCAAGGCTTTTCAGCCAAGCCACTCGCCATTGCAGGCGTCCGGCCCTTTAGCGTTTCGTGCTTCCGGCCGAAATTGTACAACGCCATGAAAATGGCTTGCATTTCAACGTGGTGCTTGAGGCTCTTACTGTGAGCGATCGTCAGGCGGGTGACCCGCCGCAGACAGGTCCGCAGCGTCAGGTTCAATCGCTCGATATGGCTGGTGCTTAATCTCTTGGCACTTCCGACGCGCTTCGTTGATAGCCGCTTCGCGTCGTTCAATCGCCTGCCGGCGGAGAGTTTCAAATGCGTCCATGCCGCAAAGATAGCGACGAAGAATGCGCGATCAACTCGCGCGAACACATCCCACACGGTAGATTACCAGGACCGCTCGCCATTCCAAGTAATACCCAAAGCGAAGTTCGTGGCTAGTACGCGGCAACCGATTGACTCTTGGGCTCGATCACGGCCGAGTCCAGCACCGCTGTAAAAATCTTGCGCCACGTCTCAAACCGCATGCTCGCTTCGGATCCTTTTCCTTCGGCGGCCGTCGTATAGCAACGGAGCGAGACAAAGCGATTCCCAACGGCACCATCGAGACAGGCATATTGCCGGTAGATCGGCGTGCCCGGAATGTCTCCGTACCATTCAGTGCGATGAAATTGATGGCCACCGACTTCGACCAGCGATTTGTTGACGGTCGTCGCCGAGTTCGGAATCAACGGCAAGTCGGCGATGGCCTGTTTGGCATCGGCGCCGTCGAGAAGCAAGAACTCGATGCGTGTGCCCAGTTCTTTATCTGCGGGCACAAGGGCGCTGCCGAGCGTCGCGTTCTTCGGCGCTTCGGGAACTAGCTCCCACTCCGCCGGGTAGCGGAAGACGAACTTCAAATCGCCGCTTTCGACCGTGAACTCTTTGGTCGGGATCGACCTGCCGGTTGGTCGGGGCTCTGGCTTATCGCAGCCCACGCTCAAAGAGATCAGTAGAGCGGCGGCGAAAAGAGGCCTAGCCACTTGCAAACTCCGATGTAGCCACACGTTTAGACAAGAGGTTCGACGGTCATCGCAAACCGATTGTAGCCACCAACCTTTTGCGTGCCTTACTCAAATCCAAGAAGGAGATTTTCATGCTCAAACTCAACGTCGGCTTCACCAAGAAAGTCGGCGAGGCCAACTACGGCTCGCGCGGCGCCGCCGTCAATCTGGAACTCGAACTCGATTCGTCGCTTGTCGGCGATGCCGAGCGGCTCAAGGAGCGGATTCGACAACTCTTCGGGCTCGCCAAGACTTCGGTCGAGGAAGAGTTGGCCGCGGCGGCCGGTCAGCCGAGCGGAAACGGAAACGGCAACGGCTCCGCCGGTATGCCGTCGGCCGGTAACGGCCACGCCGGAAAGTCGAACGGTCGTCGGCGTGACGGCACGCGAGTCGCCACGGCCAGCCAAGTGCGAGCCCTCAACGCGATCGCGGACCGCCGCAAGCTGAACCTGAACGCGCTGCTCGCCGAGCGATTCCAGATCGACGAACCCGCCGGCCTAACGATCACCGAGGCCAGCAATCTGATCGACGAGCTCAAAGGCGAGTCGGCCGGCAACGGCCAGGGAGGCCGCCGATGATCGGCAGCCTGTTACCGGACCGAACGACGTCGGCGTCGCGCTTACCGCCGCCGAAATCTACTCGCGAATACCTAAGCTATTCCGCAATCACGACCTACCAAAGCTGCCCGTTGCGGTACTACTTCCGGTACGTCGCCGGCCTGCCGGAGAAGGCCGTCTCGTCGAGTCTCGTGTTCGGCTCCGCGATCCACAGGGCCGTCGAGCACCACTTCAACGAACTCATGGCCGGCAACGAGCCGCCGACGCTCGATGCGTTGATCGGCGAGTACGATCGCCACTGGGCCGAAGCCGACACGCAGACCGTGCAATTTGGCAAGGACGACGACGTCGAGTCGTTAGGCAAGCTGGCGATGAAGATGTTCGCAGCGTTCCAGACGAGCCCGCTGGCGACGCCGGCCGGCCGGATCATCGGCGTCGAAGAAGAGCTGCGCGGCAACATCTTGGCCGACTGCCCCGACCTGTTGGGCCGCATCGACTTGATCGAGGAAACGGCCGACGAACTCGTTGTTACGGATTTGAAGACGAGCCGCAGCCGCTGGACCCGGGACCAAGCCGACGACTCCGCCGGCCAATTGCTGCTGTACCACGAACTCGTACGGAACTTCGCACCGCACAAACGCATCCGCTTGCAGTTCGCGGTATTGACCAAGACCAAAGAACCAACCGTCGATCTGCATGAAGTGCCGGTGGATGCCCGGCGTATCGAACGTATGAAACGCATCGTCGAGCGAGTCTGGCACGCGGTCGACTCGCAAGCCTTCTATCCCGCCCCATCGCCGATGCAATGCCCCAGTTGCTCCTTTCGAGAGCAGTGCCGGGCCTGGGCGGGCTAAGCCAACTCAACAAAAAACTCACCGAGGACAATATGGAATGGGGAATTGCTTTCGGAATCGTGGCACTCGTGACATGGGTCTACAAGTCCGGCAAACGAGCCGGCAGTCGAGCCGGCTTTGCGGCCGGACGTCGGCGCCGGGACCATTAAGGCGGCGCGGTAACGATGAACCACCTATGTTGCGCACCGTATGGCTCTACGCTTTAGCGGCCGCGGTGGTCGCCATGCCCATCATGGGATCAATTTGGCCCGCCGTCGCAGTTTACGGCGGTTGGTTATTGTACTGCATGGGCCGTAGACGCTGAGGTACCGTCGCCGATGATCTGAGGTCGCAGGATGCGACCTCAGATCGGCGACCGGGACGGTGAGGAACGTCGGCCGCAGCGCCTTTGCTTAGCTATCGCTCCCAGTTGCATACGACGACGCGTTTCCGCGATCGCCTGGCCGTTTCGGGGATTGGGGAGTGGATTCTGATGTCGATCATCGGGCTATGGTGGCTTGTAGATTCAGTTCGCTCGGAACGACAGTTTTTACGCCTCGCCTGATAGCTGAGTCCCACCGTTCGTTTGCAGCCGTAGGTTCGGTGGGTAAACTTGGGGGCCGGTTGACGCTGCGTCGGCCAGCCCTGCTTTCATTAGGAGTGATCCACAAAATGGCGGCCTGATTCGGGCCGCGACATATTTTGAACGACGCGCGTGCGTCAAGTTGCTGCTCCCAGAAACCTATCACCCTGAGCTACGGCTCTTGTATTCGACAGTGGCAGCGCCTTGTACCCGCGCCCCGAAAGGGGCGCCGGGCTAGGTGCTGGTCTGTTGGCCCTGTGATAGGGGCTCTGGGAACAGCCTTAGTTTCGGCGTCCTTTTTCTTTCGGGGCCTCGATGGCTGTTTCTCTGAATCCGCGAACTTCTGTTTGCTCGGCCGAAGACTTGAGGGTCGACGGTCATCGCTCTCTCTCAAGCGATTGCTTTTGCTTGGGTGTACGTTCTGCCCACTCTAGTGCCTGTGTTGTCAATGCAGCCGCATCGCGTAAGTGGGGCGACGAACTGCCAGGCTTCAAAGGCCGGCAAGCCTTACCTCAAGGGCTTTTCTTCACCCCTCTAAGACATAGAACGCGCCTATCGGCTACGACCATTGTACTGTGCGACCGCCTAGCGGGTTCTCGCAGTATGTCGCGAGTTCCATTCGTAGGGAGTACGCATCGACTTGCTCGTGTGGCTCGAATGGAAGCCGAGGGGATGAGAGCAAGCACTTTGTTTGGGAGCCTAGGATGATGCAGAAATATGGAAGCGCAATCATTGTCAGCGTGGTCGGCCTTGCAGGCCTTGCGGCCATTCTAGCGGCCCCAATCTTTGGAGTGATGTGGCCGATACTTGGTTGGTCACTAGGCGTCTTGTCGCTTGGAGTTTGGGCCAACTTCCGAGCACGGAATCGCAAGCTCTAATCGCTGCCCATCGACTCCGTAGCTGACATCCGTAAGCCTCCGCGCGGATACGTAAAGTTCAAGTTATCCAAAAGGATCAGAACACCATGAAGTTCAACACAATATGCGTGACGGCGATTTCAATACTTTTGGCTTCGGGATGTGGTCCGTCGCAGAAAGACGTGCACCGCGAAGCCATCCTTAGGATTCTGAATTACGACAAGCAGATTTCTAAGAATCGAGATGCAAAGGCGTCGGTGGATCAGTCGAACACGAACTTGGCCAAGGTGATCGACGAATATTGTGTGGAGCTTGAGAAGCAGGATATGACCGAATGCCCGCCCGAGTTTCGATTGGCCTTCAATCGTCATATCGAAAGTTGGCGAACAACGGCCGTGACAATTCGCCAAATCCCAGGCATGATGGATGCTTTTCTGGCCGGAATGTTAAGTGCCGTAACGGGCGATGATGCGACGAGCGGAGGTGCCGGCGATCTGAAAAAAGCGGAGCAGGAAATCCGAAAAACGTACGAGGAAGTCGAGCGAATTGCAGCAAAATATGAAGTTGCGCTGTAGAGCGCAAGCTATTGGTGTCCCGTTTGATTACTTCGGTCGATGTGACCGAAGCATGCTGAAACTGCATGTCCTCCCGACGAAGGTGTTCCGGGAAACGGGGCATGGCCTCAGAGTTTGCCTAATTGCTGCTACTGGATTGCTAGCATCACAAATCTCGTTGCATTTTGCTGCTTCGGAGCGACCGAACGGGCCGCTTGTGTCGATTGATACGGATGTGCGTCGTTCGGAAAGTATGCAGACTCCCGACAACTTCCCGAGCGTCGTCGCCTCTGGGCAAGCAGATGCACTTCCCGTCGTATGAACGCGTTCTCATACCGCTGCTGATCCTGTCGCTGTTGTGCGGCGAAGGATGTCGGTCCGCGCCTGAGAAGCCTGCTGCTCAGGCGGTCGCAAAACACCCGATATCGGTGTCATCACCAGAAGTCTCGTCCTTAACGCCGGTTGCGAGTCCATCGACCAAAAGGACGGAGTCATCTGCCGCCGTCGTACCCGTCGAGTACGTCGAAGAAGTCTTAACGACGCCCGTGGCCGTCGCCCCGGCAGAATCTCTGGCCGACCTCGAAAACCTTGTCTTGACGAACAACCCAACGCTGCACCGTATGCGGCAAGAGGCATCGGCGGAATGGGCGCGGGCCAGCTACGTCGCCAAGCTGCCTGATCCGTCCGTCGGCGGCATGGTTTACACGCCGCCGATGATGTACGAACCCGATCGCCAGCGGGCCGAGCTGCAGGCCATGCAAATGATCCCCTGGCTCGGACGGCTTCGAGCCGAAGAGCGGCAGGCGTGCTTTGAAGCAATGGCCGCCGAGAACATGTATCGCGCCGAAAGACTTCGCGTCCTGGGCGAGCTACGCGCGAATTGGTTCAAACTCTACGTGCTCGGCAAACAAATCGAAACCGCCGAGGCGGAAAAAGCTCAGGTCGACTCGCTGGTAAAGACTGCTAGTGCGCGCGTTGCAACGGGTGACGCGCAACCGGGCGACGTCCTGATGGCGACGTTGGAGCTCGGCAATCTTCAAGAGCAGCTGCTGAGTTACGGTCGTGAGCAGGCGGCCGCCGCCGCGGAGATCAATCGTTTGGCCGGACGTGATGTCGCAACGCCCATTATGCCCCCGACCACGCTCGAGCAAGAAATGACCGATTGGAACTTTGAGTTTCTGCGACAAGTCGCCCATGAATCCCAACCGGAGCTGAACGCCGCGCGATTGCGTACGGCTGCTTCGCGCTGGGGCGTGGAAGTCGCTCGGCTCAGACGCCGCCCCGATCTCACTCTTGGGGCCGGCTGGATGGTGATGGACGCGCCGGGGGCGATGATGCCTGGCGCGGGACGCGATTCCTTCACGCTCGGCGTGACGACGACCGTGCCGCTTTGGAAACGAAAATATGATGCGATCAGCACCGAAGCGACGCGTAAGCACTACGCCGCCCATGCAACGGAGGAAGAGACTACGTTGGAAATCGATTCGATGCTTTACGACCTGTGGCAGCAGGCGGAAGCCGGTCGACGGACGCTGGAACTTTATGAAGGCTCGATCCTGCCGCAAGCTCGCCAGACGTTTGAGGCCGATCAGCAATCGCTGGTGAACAATATGGTGAGCTTCGATCGCGTTGTCCGCGACCATCGGACACTCCTTACGTTGCAGCTTGGTTACCATAAAGCACTGGGAGAATACGCGACGACGCTGGCTCGGATAAGGCAGACGGTCGGCGTCGATCTTTTCGCAACGGCGGCTGCGAAAACCCACGCAACGCAGGCCCCGCACATGGCGAATTGAAGGATCCGCCGTAGACATTTGCCGGCGGCCGTCGGATAATGACCGCATCTTGAGGCGTGTCATGATCAGTCGCCAAACCCTCTTAAACATTCTGCTGACCCCGATCCTTGCGGCGTCCACCGCATGGTCGGGAGTGCCCGACATGACAACATGCTGTCGGCAGCTTGGCGTACCATCTCATCAAGCATGCCGTCGCGAGGGGCCTGAAACCGCAACTCCTAAGTTGTGTTGTTGTCGCGGCCGAGGCCATGCGACCGGCGTCTGTGCTTGTCGCGTGACGAAAATTCCGGCGGCGCCTTGCGAAACTGCGACTAGCGGCCGGCAGGCCTGTGACTGGTTTACGACTTCCGTACCCGTGGATTTGTCGGTGGCAGAAATTGCCAACGTCCGCATATCGCATTCGCACGATCGGCTAGCCGGCAATGGCACGTCGTCGCGTCCCGTTCACGCGCAACTCTGCAACTGGCGCATTTAAGACCTCTGCGCTACCGCTGCGCGCCGGCGTGACTAGCCGTGCGTCGCCTTGCGTTTCTTTCTGGCCGGGGTGACGCCGGCATTCTCCTCTTGTTCCTGGTGGTGCCATGTCTCGAAAGAATCCAATGTCCGAATCGTTACCGCAGGTCGGTTCACCACCACCCGGCAAACGAGCGTGGCTCTTGCGTCGCATCATACCCGTCGGCGTCTTCCTGGCAGCCGGTATTCTTCTGATCTTCTCCGTCGGACTCGCGCAGCGGTTCGGCTGGATCGCGCGGCATGATGCCGCACCGCCGAACGCCGCCGCGGTTGCGGGAACGATCTACACCTGCCCCATGCACCCGCAAATCAGGCAGCCGACTCCGGGTCGCTGTCCGATCTGCGGTATGGAACTTGTTCCCGCGTCATCCGGCGCGGCCAACATCGAAGAGTTGGCTGTAAGAATCGAACCGGCTCAACGCAGGCTGGCCAACATTCAGACGGCGCCGGTTGAAAGCGGTCCCATCGACGCCGTGTTGCAATCGGTCGGCATGATCGCCATCGACGAAAGCCGACAAGCGACGATCGCGGCGTACATCGACGGCCGCATGGAGCGGCTCTTCGCCGATTACACGGGCGTCGACATCAAGAAAGGGGATCATCTCGCCGTGATCTACAGCCCGCAACTTTACGCGGCGCAAGTCGAGTACGTCGAAGCTCGTCGCGCCCTAGGTTCGACCGGCGGTTTAGCCGGCGTTCGCCAAGCCCAAGACGCGCTCGCCGCCAACACTCGACAGCGTCTACGTGAGTTCGGCATGACGGATCAGCAGCTCTCTGAATTGGAAACGAGCGGCCAAGCGCAATCGCGTTTGACGATCTACGCTCCACAAGGAGGAACCGTCGTCGAAAAACTTGTCGTCGAGGGGAGCTACGTCAAAGCCGGCGATCCCATCTATCGCATTGCCGAACTGACGACGGTCTGGCTGACGCTCAAGCTGTTCCCGGAAGATGCCGGACGAATTCGCTTCGGACAACGCGTCGAGGCTACCGTTCAATCCAGCCCCGGCGAGATGCTGGAGGGACGCGTGGCGTTTATCGACCCGACGGTCGACCCGAAGACACGGACGGTCGGAGTGCGCGTCGAACTGATGAACGAACAGCGCCGTTTGCGTCCCGGGGATTACGCCGAGGCACGAATTACGCTGCCGATCGGACCGCAGGGGGAGGTTTACGATGCCGACTTGGCGGGCAAATGGATCAGTCCCATGCATCCTCAGATCGTTCGACCCGAGCCCGGGCAGTGCCCGATCTGCGGAATGGATCTCGTGCCAACATCGCGGTACGGCTTTACAAACCAGCCGGTGCCGCAGCCGACGTCATTGTCCGTGCCGCGTTCTGCCGTGCTGTTAGCCGGAGGCAACAGCGTGGTGTATGTCGAGACTCAACCGGGGCGATTTGAAATTCGCCCCGTGAAGGTCGGGCCGATTCTGCGCGACAAAATCGTGATTTTGGAGGGGCTCAAAGCAGGAGAGAGTGTCGCAACGGCCGGCAACTTCCTCATCGATTCGCAGATGCAACTCGCCGGAAAGCCGAGCCTCATCGATCCGACTCGGGCCGTGGTGGCAAGTCAGAAGGAGTCGGAAGGCCCGCTGCAAGTTAAGCAAGTCGCGTTCGCTCCCGTTACAGGCGAAGCCGGCAAGAAGCTGGAAGTATTGTACGCGGCCTACTTCGACGTTCAGAAGGCTCTGGCTTCGGACAAGACGCCGCCGGAACAAGCGGCGCAAAGCCTCCATCGAACGGCGAAGGAACTCACCCAAGACAACGGCCTGTCTGCGGAATCGCGAAAGCTCATTGGAGAGGTTGCCGCAAGATCGGAACACCTGCATCACTTGGACCTCAAGGGGGCGCGGAAGGAATTTAAGCCGATCAGCCACGCCGTTGTACCGCTCGCGGCGCAAGCGCGGGCTGCCGATGCGGCCGCACCGTATGTCCATTTCTATTGTCCGATGGTCCCCGGCGGCGGCGGTGATTGGCTCCAGCCGAACAATGAACTTCTTAACCCATACTGGGGCGGCGAGATGCTGCGCTGCGGCGAGAAGGTCCAGACGTTTGCACCGCCGAAATCGTCGCCACCCGACGGCCACGGCGCTCATGGCGGGCACCAGCATGGCGCCGGAGAACAACAACGTCAGGTCGCACCTCAGAAAACGGAGGCGCGATGATGCTGCGAGCACTTATCGCGTTTTGCGTTCGACAACCAATTCTCACACTACTAGGCGCACTAGCGGTGGCGGCAATTGGCGGCTATTGCGCACTGTCGGTACCGATCGACGCGATTCCCAACGTCGGTGAAAACCAGGTCATCGTTTTCACGGAATGGCCGGGCCGCTCTCCGAAAGACGTCGAAGACCAAGTGACCTATCCGCTG
>JAEUIN010000168.1 GCA_016793115.1 Planctomycetaceae bacterium | reverse complement strand
AAGAGCGTGGCAAGAATTACGCGCGATCCGAAGCGGACGCGCGCACGTCCGGCAGCGTGCCGGAGGCGAAATAAGAAACGCGGCCGTGACGGCGCCACTCGTCGTCGGTGACGACGAGCGTCGGCCCGGCTTGGCCGCGCTCGGCGGCGTAGAAGATCAGCAAAAGGCCGCCCGGAACTTGGCGGCGGCGTTTGACGGGGCGGGATCGGTAGGTGACTAGCTGCGGCATCTCGTCCGCAGCCTGTGGTACCGGGGCTGGCTCAGCGGCTCAATCACCGTCATCGGAATTGATTCAGCTTGGCCGAACGTAAGTCGAGCTTTAGCATCGCTGGTAACTCCAGGCCTTGCGTCCAACTAACGAACTGATAAACGGCGACCCCTGCGGCCACGGCCGAGACGGGTACTAACGGGGCGCGCCGCCCAGCTTTGATATACACCCACCGGTCGTCGAACAACGATTGATAGCGATGCTTCGTAGCTTGGTCGTAAGCGATTAAGAACTGTGCGATGTCAGTATGGGCCTGTGCGTCAATCCAGAGTCGGCAGAAAGATTTCAATTGAGCCCAGGCGCGCCGTCGCTCCAGCGCAGATGACGCGCAACAAAAGACGATCTCGCAGTCGGCGCTTGGCAACGACGCTCGTGCCGAAACATCCACGAAATCAAGCTGAGGGTTCGCTTGATGACACGCGTCGCCGACTGCGTCTACCTTTGGGAGACCGATGTCAGCCGAACGATAGCCGCCTGAATCGACGTCCTGCGTAGTAACGATTCCGCTACCAACTAACCGCACACTTTTGACGCTGAGGGCTGCTAGTTGTAAGCACACCTGCCGGCCAATTGACGTGGCCCCGATGACCGCTACTCTCCGGTCGTGTAGCGATCTTGTCGTCATTTGCGACCGACCTTTCCGCCTCTTCGGCGGAACACTTGCCATAACCACCCCTTTCATGAGCCTATGGACTTCTGACTGACCAGTTACTTGGGAAGTACGACGATGTGGGCCATCCGCAACTAACTTGGCCCTCCACCCTATATGCCCGAATTGACGCGATTGTTTAGCAGCCCCAAAGGTGTAGACGTGACGCAGCCTGAATCACTCGATGAACTTCTGACTTTAATTGCACGACTTATAGCCGCGAAGCATCTGCGACGGCCCATGCAGAACGGTTCGGATGAGCGGAATGCGAATTTCGACTTCGCCAAGAATGCGGGGAAATCTACAAAGCCGAAAACTGAACCGACTCGCTCGCGGTCAAGCAAACCGGCTTTTCGCTAGGTAACCGTTGAGTTAAGCGGCGCGGCCGCCAGCCGCATAGCTGGCCTCCAGCTCCGTCATGATGTCGCTGACGGTAGGCTCAACTACTTCCTAGTTGGATACTTCGGCGGGATTTCAAACATCGTCGCACCGCAAAACGGGTAATGCACGAGACAGGAGTATTCGGCGTTGCCAGTGGCTTCGGCCTCCGTCGGAGTCGCGATCAACTTCGACCAATAGACGCGCGGACGGTTGCCGAACAGCGACTTCCAGTTTCCGGCTTCGTGTATGAAAGCCAATATCTCGGCGTGCGGCACGTTCAATTCCCAGCCGACCAAATCGTCGGCTTCCGTCATGCGTTGAAACGTCGGCACAATCTCGCACCAAAGAAACTTATCGGTGCCGACTCGTTTTTGCAGTCGGGGCAAGGCTTCTCGGTACGCGGCGTAGCGTCGCCAATACGTGCCCTTCGTCGGGTCGAACTCGTCGGCAGGACCGTCAAGGCGAAACGCCCGAGGATGATGGGTGTAGAGTTTCATACTCAAATGGCAATGTCGTCCGTACCCGTGAAGTTCTCAGCGTGAGGCGAAGCTTACGGCGGGCCGAAAGGCGGTCAAAGACGCCAATTATCGCATGAACTATATCAAGGCAGTACGCTAAGCAGTTCAGCTTGTAAAAATACCTTCTCTGGTCGGCGACAGGATCGGAGACCGGAGATTCTAGTTCGACCCAGAACCGCGTATCATTGAAGCTCGGGTCAATTGTGACGGCCACCTCTAGAGCAGCGTTCTTGATACACCATGGCTCCCGTCGTAGACATTTCGGAAACTATTCCGTCGGACGCAGATATTTCTCGCATCGTGGAATTTTGCAATTTGATGCTCGATGATCTTTGGTGTTCGCGCATCAAATTCGAACGAGTTCGGCCGCCCATCAAACTGCTTTTACCGGGCATGCGCGTACCCAGGTCGTTCCTGGAAGCCATTGGGCTCTTCTGGTTTCTCGCCGATTTTGAAGATGCTCAACTCCTCGAAGCCTTTGAACCCCCGCTGCCTACAATCGAATGTCTATTTGGCGAACTGAGACAGACGCTGCAAAACGAGCCCAAGAAGTTCTGGACTCATCCTAAGCGATACCATGACCTCGCCGAGCGAACCGTGACTGCTTATCGCAGATTCGATTGGCAACGCTTTGATGAAGCGCCCATCGCGACGGACACGGCGTTAGATGAGGTATTTATTGAGCAACTCGTCGACGTACTACTTTCGCTTCCAGACGCACCCGCAGCACCAAGACCTAAAGTGCGGAAGTCATTGAAGATCACCGCTGTGCTCCCATTTCAGCTTCCGAAGCCGAAGAAACACCGGTTTAACGAACTGATCTTGGCGTATGGCCCCCCGGAGGATCGGCACATTTTCACCTTCCGTCCCCGAGACTCTAAGGAACTGCGCGCGGACTACGACCATATCGTGGCGGGATTTGCTGAAAACGGAATCGAACTTGAACTTACCTTCGAGGAATTCTGCGCCGAAGTTAGGCCACGCCGTTCCAAAAGGCGAAAGAAGCGCACGGACGGAGAAGGATAATGGCCACTAAAAGGCTATGGCGCTTTGAGGCAAGTTACGTACATCCGAGCTAGACATACCTTGCACCAAACTGCTTGGTCTAAACTACTTGTTCGTACCGATCACTAGAGCGTGCTGGAATGGCTATTCGCAAAAAGGATCGCGGTCTGATCTATCTGCGCCGCAGCAGCGGTCGCCAGGAACTGAGCCTGGGCGGACAATTGTCATGGGCCATCGCACGCGCGGCCGAGGAAGGCGTCATTGTCGACGCGACAGTAGACGACCTCGAGCACATGCGGCGGCATGGACTACACAGTCATAAGGACATCCGCTTAGACGATTCCATTTCGGGAGCGGACATGTCACGTCCCGGTTTTTTGGCAACTCAATACGACGTCGGGAAGGACCGGCGGATTTCACATCTGTTCGTCCATATGCGTGACCGCTTTGGGCGCCCGGAAGACGCAATGCAGATGGCGACCATCGAAAAGTCGATCCGCAAAAGCGGCGTCACCATCATCCTCAGTAATGGCGTCGGCGAGCCCATGGAGCAAGGGCGCGGCGACCTTGGTGAAGATTTGAAAGTATTGGTTGAGTATTACATGTCAGGAGACTTCCTTCGCAAGTTATCCCAGCGGATTATCGACGCTCATCGAACAATTGCCTCTATGGGTTGTTGGACGGGCGGTAGTGCTCCTTACGGCTGCACGCGCGTGCTTGTCGACGCGAAGGGAAATTTCTTAGAAGAACTGCCGCCCGGACGAACCGTTCGGCAGCCCGGTTGCCATGTTCAGATCCGTCCCAAGGACGAAGCTAAGATCAAGTGGTGGATCCATATTCTGGATCTCAGCCACTCGGGTTGGGGAGCAAAACGGATTGCGAACTTGCTAAACGAGTTGGGAGTTCCCAGCCCAAACGCCGGCCGGATTCGAAAGGATCGCGGTGTCGCGCATGTGCATGACGGCAAGTGGAATCACCGCACCGTGCTCGATTTGATCAAGAATCCGGCGATCATTGGCGAGCAACGCTACGGACGTCGGAGCATGGGAGCCCATCATAGGCTATCTGAGACCGGCCATCGACTTCTCGATGAGTCGGACCGTACGGAAACCGGCACCCGCGTGGTTTACAACGCTGAATCAATTCAAATCCGAACCAAGTCAGGATTTGAGGCCGCATACGATGCCGAGAAATGGAAAGCAATTCAAGACGGGGTTGATGCACGCGGCCGATCTCAGGCTGGCATACCCAGAAACCATGATCCCGCCAAGTATCCCTTGGCGTGTCGCTTGGTGGATATGACCGACGACTGCGGCTCTTTGCTCTATGCGAGAACCAGCGGTAACCGACCGCTTTACTCATGCGGCCGTTATCAGAAAAGCGGCTCGTCGGCCTGCGGGAACAACACCGTCGACGGCGAGGCGATGCTTGCGTTCGTGCTAAAAAAGATCGAGTTGGTAGCATCCAGGCCGGACATTCACGATCAACTACGCAAAGTTCTCGAAGAGAGGATCAAAGCGGCGGAACAGCCAACCCAAAACAAACGCCGAGAACTGGAAGAAGAACTCGCCGTCGCAAGGCGAAAAGAACTGGAGTCGAAGAAACAGGCGATTCTGCAAAATCTCCAGAGGTTGACGAGCGTTGGGCTTATTCAGGCATTACAGGACGAATACGAAGCTGCCGAAGAGGAGATCAAGTCGTTAGACGCCTTGATTGCTACAGCTTCCCGACCGCCACGTCCGCTACGCTCCATCGAAGTCGAAGTTGATGCGGCACTTAGTAAGTTGCACTGGCTGCGGGAGATCGCTCGAGATCCTTCGAGCCGAGCACAATGGCCAGACGCGATCAAACAACTGGGTGTTCGAGCGGGCTTAGTCTTCGAGACGCGAATGAAAGGCAAACGCAAGGTACAAGCCTTGCGTGGCGGCGTACTTGTATTCCGCGATGCAAAACTACCGATTGAGTTGTTTGGACGGGACCGAGTCGAGCCGGAAGATGCCGAGCAGGCATGTGAACATTCCAACAGGCCGTCCGCGATTGTCGATTCGGATACAATAACCGTCGACGGAGAATCGGCCACACGAACCCCGGAGTGCGGCCAAAAAAAGAAGGCCGAAGGCGTTGAAACGCCTTCGGCCTCGAATACCGGGATGAACTCGCGCCCTAAAGAGGGTTTTTCGTCCACCAAGGTGAGTCGGGGCGACCGGCGATTGCCATTTCCTAACGACGCTGGAGCACTGCATCTGTTTTGGCACGCAATCGCACAAACCGTTCACATTACGGCAGATGCGATTAAGGGTTAGCTAGAAGTTTTAGCTACACGCTGCGCACAGGGCAGGGCATCCATCCTCCCGATCGGAACATTACATGTCCCGGTCTGTGGAGCTGTATCGTGTCGAAAAGATTCCGTCAAGAAATTCGCCCGCGTGATGGGCATACTCTCATGGTCCTGATCATCTGCCGGATCTCAGGATGCCCAAAACAAAAAGAACTCAGCCTTGAAGATCAGGAAGATGGGGCAAAAGAGCTAGTACGCGACTGGTACTCAGGCCCCGTCAAGTATCGAGTCTACTCCACGATCGGTAAGGGAGAGAGCCGCGACCGTCCGGAACTGGCCGAGATCCGGGAGGCTTACCGTTCCGGCTTGTACGACTTGGTCGTCATTGACGATTTGAGTCGCCTCATTCGCGGTGCCGATGCAGCTTCGTTTCTTGGGCTCGGCAAGGATCACGGCACGCGCACCGTCTGCATTCAGGATGGCATCGACACCGACAACGGGAGCTGGGAGGTCGACGCCCTCAACGCATGCAGCGAAAACGTGGCTCATAACGAGAAAACGTCGAAGCGCGTCAAGACTAAGACGATGAATCGCTTCAAGAAGGATGGATGGACGCCTCGTCGCCCAATCGCTAGTACGGTGGCTCCCGAGGGCGCGACGTCATTCGACGAGTGGTTCAAACTCCAAGACGTCGACGACCCGGTCCACGCCGGGCGGAAGATGCTCCTGAGCGCCAGGAAGGATCGCACACGTGTTAACTACACGGCAGTGGCCGACTATTTCAAGTCAATCGGATTTAAAGTTGGCGAGTTCTGTCGCAAAACCGACTGGGACGGCGCGATGGTCAAGAACTTCTACTCTAATCCGTTGCTGATGGGAGTAGCCCGTCGTGGAGTGATGCATAACGTCAAGAAGCATGAGGCCGGCCGCCGGAAGCCTGCGAAGAACCCGGACGGTCCGGAGTTTTATGACTGCCCGCATCTCGCCATTTTGAGCAAAGACGAATTCGACGACCTGCAATTGCTTTTTAAAGAAAACGCGTTGCACTACAAGAAATCGTCGGATGAACGGGCCAGCTCGAGACTTGGAATTCCCCGCAAGAGCACGCGGTATCCGGGACAACACGCCCGATGTTGGTACTGCGGCCGGTTTGAAGTTTGGGGGGGCAATGGGCGCACCCGCAACTTGATGTGCAACGGCGCGAGAAGTCAGTCATGCTGGAACTCCTTCGGGTTCAACGGTGCACTGGCGACTCAGAACGTCGTCAAAGCATTGTTTGCCGAGCTCGATACATTGCAAGGTTTCGACGATCAATTTCAGGCGATGGTGCATGCCGCGTTGACGGGCGACGCTCCCGCTACCGAACGACGTCGCAAGACCCTTGCCGATGAGGAGCGAGAACTCAAGGCACAGCAGGCAAACGTCCGCGCAGCGATTCTAGCAAGCGGCGGTGCATCGTTTGTTCTAGATATGCTCAAAGATTGCGAGGCGCGCGAAGCGCGTCTCGCAGCGCAGCGGCGCGAGCTTGCCGAGGACGACTTCGAATGCCCGCAGTTGCCGGAATCCGTCGCAGTGCTGCGAGGCATGCTCAACGATGAGTTGGCGGGCAAGGCCCACGATTCCCCGGAATTCGGCCTTCTGCTGCAAAACGTCGTGGAAAGTTTTCATGTGTACCTTGTTCGCTTGCGCGACGGCGGCGGCCTATTGCCGCGTGCAAGGGTGACGCTCGCTTTTGACGGGATAGCTCCCGATCTCCGACGAGCCCTAGGCGGCACGGAGCTATTGCGGCGGGACGTGACGATCGACTTGTTCGTTCCACCGCAACGAGCACGAATCCATTCGGATGTAGTCGAGCTCAGTGCTTTAGGCCACGGCCCGAAAGCCATCGCCGCGCTCATTGCGGAGCGGGGGAAAGAAAGTCCGACGGCGACGGCGGTGCAACATGCGATTCGACTTGAACGCGCAGTCAAGTCGCAAGGCGCGGATTCGCTCTACGAAATCATTCTGGCTCCGCCGGAGGGTTATACGCGAATGCGTCGCCATAAGCATCGCAAATATAAGTTCGAGCCGCTCGAGGGCTATGTCCCTCCCACCCTTTAGAATCTCTCTACTGGAATTTCAAAGCACCTCGGCCACAAGCCGAGGTGCTTTTCTTTTGGAGGACTAACTTGGCCAGGAAGAAAGGCTCCGTTTCGAAACCTGCGATCCCAGCTGGCCCGTTGCTACCCGAGACACCTCTATTTCGCCTTTTGACTTTCCTCGCTGTTCGCGTCGCCGAACGACTACGGTCTAAAACGGCAAGACGCTCTCCAAGGCAGCAAAAAGATTGAGTCAAGTCTGACTACAGTTCCGCGAAGTCATGACAGTTTTAAGCGAGGGAGTTGAATTGGCAGAGTCAGAGTTTGCATTTGAAAATCCACATTTGTTGCTGCCGAAGCTGGCGCGTTCCAAAGCGGTGACGGTCATCGGAGCAGGGGGGCCTGGCCGCCAATTGGCATTACAACTTGTCGCACTCGGCGTGTCCAAACTTACGGTCGTCGATCCGACTGTTGTTCAGCAAGCGGACGTAGCCTTGGCAGGTTTTAGCGCTCATGAAGTAGGGTGCCTAAAGGTGGATGTCGTCGGCAGTCATTGCCATCAGGCCCATTCATTATTGGACTACACGGGTGTCCCCTTGGACTTCCAATCGAGTGCGATTCTTGCCGAGAACGTGTTTTGCTGCGTTGAGCACATGGCTTCACGGCGCAAGGTATGGCAGTCCCTGGCCGATCAAGTGCGATTCTATGCCGATGTCCGAATGTGCGCAGACGCCGTGTCCCTGTTTACCGCGAACGAGGGCGCCGGACGATTGCGATACGCGACAAACCTCGCAGCCCTTGACGACCACGGGCCGCCGGCCTCCACAGGTCTAGTCTGCACTGCTGGAATTGCGGCTTCACTCGCGGTCTATCAATTCGCTCGGCATTTGAGGAGGTTACCGGTCCACCAGCAAATCTCTTTCGACCCGGCGAATGGTTTGTACAAGGTCCTAAATGACGAATGAAGTGCTGCTACCGCAACGGCATAGCAGACGTTCTTTAGCGTGCCGCAGCTAGTTACCTATCGCTCCCGCCCCGTCAAACGCCGCCGCCAAGTCCCCGGCGGCCTCCTGCTGATCTTTTACGCCGCCGAGCGCGGCCAAGCCGGACCGACGCTCGTCGTCACCGACGACGATTGGCGCCGTCACGGCCGCGTTTCTTATTTCGCGTCCGGCACGCTGCCGGACGTACGCGCGTCCGCTTCGGATCGCGCGTAATTCTTGCCACGCTCTTCTGAGGAGAATTGCATGATCACTACTACGAAGACCGTTTCGCTACGCGATCAGTACCGCCGCCTCCGCGGACGTCATTACCGCCAGATCGAAAGCTGCACCGACGCTGAAATCCAGCGTCGCTCCGGTCTCTTCGCCCTGACGTTCCGGCCGGGCGATCGAACGCCGAGCTTTTACGGTAAGACTTTGCGGCCGTTCGGCTCGGCCGTCGGCGTGGTCTTGAGTTATGACGAAGACGGCACCGGCATCAAAGTCGCCGGCTTCCGCGGTCGCGTCGCGCCCAACGGCTACGTCCGCTACGGCAGCTTCGGCAATCGCGAGTTTCAATACGAAGCTCGTCGCCTTGTTCGCGGCGGTCGCGGGCAGTTGCCGATCTCCAGCAATCCGTCGCTCGCGGAACTGACGCTGCGCATGGATACGGCCGTCACCCGGCGGATCGATCATCGATTGCAGCAAGTGCCCGTCATGCCGCGAGTGATGCTGGGGTTCGCGCCTGACCGGTTGCCGGAGTATGAAGACACGCCGGGCCTGCGGCGTTTCGCGGCCGCGCAGATCGGAATTACGCTGGAGCATCTTAATTCCAATCCGCCGGAGCTTGTCGCGCACTTGCTTCGTGGAATTTGGGAAGCCTGCGTCCACGAAGTCAACGTGAACCCGTCGACCGGCTTGGTGATGATCGACGCCGAGATCTGTGCGGAGAACGCCCGCTGGTACCAAGCCTTCGAAGACTTTAGCGGCTTGGTGGGCGATTGGACCTGGAACCCGGTGCGGGAGTTGGATTTGCTGCGGTTACCGAACCCGGCGTACGAGCTTTTGTATCGCTATGGCATCGAGCCAGGCACCGGCTTCGAGCAAGACATTCCGGAAGAACGACTCACGGCCTTGATCGCGGACTTCCGCGCCGCGATGGAACCGCAGCTAGGACGGCTTGATGAAGAAGACGTGCTTGATGCGCTGGTGACGCCCGACGAGCCGGTCATCTCCGCCACGGCGGCCGTGCCGGCCATGCGGAAGCTCCTGACCGATTACTGGAAGGACTGCGCGACCGATCAAGACCTCCGTCAAGCGGCGCGGCGGCCTCAGGAGCCGCTCTTCGCCTCCGGCGCTTGTCGTGTGCAGGTGCTCCGGCGGCGCACGGTCCAAGAGCCGCTGCGCTTCTCGGACCAGGAAGTCGGCCGCCGCCTGGAGATCGACTGGAGCCCGATCAATTGGTCGGAACGGGCCGTCTAGCGGATCGTCTACTTCGCCAGTTCCGCTTCAATCTCCCGCCAAATCTTGCTCAGCGGGACTTCGAGGGCCACGGCCAGTTGTTGGGCCACGGCGATGCTCACCTTCACCTTGCCGAGTTCGATGGAACTGACGTAGGTGCGGTGAATCCCCGCCTTATCCGCGAAATCTTCCTGCGAGAGCTTCTGCCGCTCTCGATGACGGCGGACGGCGGCCCCGAAAAGGTGTTCTAGCGGTTGCATGCGAACAAGCCTGTTCGCTTGCAGACGTTTATTCTACAGACTATGTCTATACAGACTATCGTCTACATCGACGGAGTCTTAGGAGCGTTTCATGGATCGGATGCGGAAATATGAAATTGATTCTCGCCTCGCGCGGGCCTGGTCGCTCCCGGGCATCACGCTGATATACTGCTTGTTTGATCCGCTGTCCGAAATGCTCTCACGAAGCAGTCAGCTGACCGTGCTGCTCATTTGGGCAGCCTGGGGATTGGCGAGCGGTGCTCGCTACTTAGTCGCCCAGTTGCGGGGCGCGAGTGCGCGAAAGTGGGCGGCTTGCGCCGTTCTATGGGCCGGTTGTTGGACCATCGTTTCCGCGACGTTGCTTTGGGGCGAGGTGCGCAATCCATCGACGTCGCCTAGTATGCGCACGATTCTCGACAAGGATTTTGACGGAATCTTGCCAAATGGTTGGAAGGCGCGCCGCGATCATCGTAATGACAACGCCGACCAGCTCAAGGCGGAGTACATAGCGCGCGACGCGCAGCTTTTGGCCGTGGCGCTAGCCAAGTCGGATCCCGCGCCGACGCTGGATGATTTTGCGACTTCCTATCTGAAATCGCAGAGCAACGGCTCGAGCGGAACGACTTGGTACGGCCGGCAAACGAGGTATGTTCACAATGCGCCGCGACTACAATACACCTATCGGTACGTCTCTACGACCGGCGCCGAAGTCACGGCCCTCTACGCGTTCTGGCAGACCCCGACGAGGTTCTTCGTAGCCCACTGCCTCGCACCCACGGATGTGTCGCTGCGCGACCCCGAACTCCTTCAAAACGCACTCGATGCTCTCGGCTCGGTCGAGCGATAGGTGCCTGTTGCAGGTTAAGCCTTAGAAAACTCGGGAGGGCCGCCAAGTGCGGTCCTCCCGAGTTCCTTTTTAGCTATCAGACGCCGAATCGCTGCGTTATCCGAGCAGATCGACCAGCGTCAGGAATGCTTGGCGAACTCGTGGCTTCGGTACTTCTTTTCCTTGGGCCGCCTTGTAGAGCACCAACACGGCGTCTAGACCGCCAGATCGATCCGCTCCGCCGTCGCCATTCGATGATCCGACAGCCGTACGCCGTGCCGACTTGATCTTGGTCTTGGCCTTAATGATCGAAACCATGTTTGGCGAGACGACGATTCCTTTCTCGGCCAACGCTGCCACGATTTCTTTCGATTTTGCCTCCGGGCTGTCGGCAAGATAGTCGCTAATGGCCGCAGACTTGTTGCTTTGGAGTCGGAGGTCGATGCGGACTTCGGGATTTTGGGAGCGCCTAAGTTCTTAGCCATAGTTGAAACTTGCTGGATTGCCGCCTCGGATTTGGTAAGGTTTGTTATCCCCGCTCAGGAGTGGCACGATACATCAATGACGGATGAATTCGCTTACCTCACAGTGAAACAAGCGGCCGAATATCTCGGCGTCGCCCCCAACACCGTTCGGAACTGGGACCGCTACGGAAAGATTACGGTCTACCGTCATCCGATTAGCCGCTATCGCCTCTTCAAAAAAGCCGACTTGCGGGCCCTGATCGAACAACTTGAGTCGACGGTCTCGCACGCATCGCGGACACCGCCGAGGCTGCGCCGAAAACCCAAGTAGTTTTTTGAACCTTCGCCAACGACGAGATCGCCATGCCGTCCGGCTCTAAGCTCCTTGATTCCCTGGAAGTCAACCGCAACGAATTGCTCGACGTTTCGACGCGCAATCGGTTGATCCACACGAGCCGTTGCACGACTCGCTCGACACGATTGGAAATCGTCGGCGAGTCGTCCGTCGACGTCTTTGCGCAACTCGTCGCCAGCGCACGGGCCATGACGTTTGCGCACGATCCTAATAAGCTCGACGTAAAAAAGCCGAGCGACGACGAGCTGCTGTTCGACCAGCCGGAAGCGGAGCCCGTGGCGGAGAACGATTTCGCGAACGTGGTCGGAATCGAAGGCGACACGGTGTTACAAACGTCGCTGTCGTCCGGCAGCCTCCAGAAGAGGCTTCTTAGTCTCTACTATGACTCGCGTACCTTTGAAGAGGAGCAAGGCGTCAGCATTCTCTACCTGGCACTCGGCTTTCTGAAATGGTTTGAAACCGAGACGTCGACGACGGAGCGCTACGCCCCGCTGCTGCTCGTTCCGGTTCGTCTCGATCGTAAGACGGCCGGAGCCAAATTTCGGCTGTCGTTTCGCGATGATGAAATCACTACGAATCTTTCCTTGCAGGCTCGCCTCAAAGCGGATTTCGGCCTGAGCTTGCCGGAGGTGCCCGAACTCGACGACCTCGACGTTTCCGCATACTTCGCAGCAGTACGAACGGCCGTGCAAACGAAGTCGCGTTGGGAAGTGCTCGAGAACGACATCGTCTTGTGGTTCTTTTCGTTCTCGAAGTTCTTGATGTATCGCGATCTCAAGCCGGAAAACTGGCCAAACGCAGTTCCGCTCGGCGACCGGCCGGTGCTGAAATCATTGCTCGATGAGGGCTTCGGCGACGACCCTCCGATCTATGACGATGAGCGTTCGTTCGATGAAGTCACGACGCCGCAGGAGTTGATCCACGTCGTCGATGCCGACAGCTCTCAGGCGATCGTCATTGAAGAAGTGAAACGGGGTCGCGACCTCGTTATTCAAGGCCCGCCGGGCACGGGTAAATCGCAAACGATCGCCAACTTGATCAGCGGTGCGGTTCACGCCGGCAAGACGGTGCTGTTCGTCGCCGAGAAAATGGCAGCGCTCGAAGTGGTCCAAAGCCGCTTACAGAACGTCGGCCTCGGCGATATATGCTTGGAACTTCACAGCAGCAAGGCCAACAAGCGGGCCGTACTCCAGGAACTCGGTCGCACGCTACAGCTTCCGGCTCCAAAGAAGTTCGACGTCGACGCGCTCTGCGCCGAACTGACCGGTTGCCGCGACCAATTAAACGCTCATCTCGCGGCGATTCATACGCCGGTGGCGCCGAGCGGCATGACGCCGTTTCAAATCATCGGCGAACTCGTTCGACTGCGAGCCGTCGACACGCCGCTGCCCGATTACCAGTTTGCGGATTCGCTCAAGTGGACCAAGGCGGAATTCGAAGCGCGCCGCAACTTGTTGCGGGAACATGCGCGCCAGATTGCCGAAACGGTGACGCCGAAGGAACACCCCTGGCGCGGCGTCACGCTCGACGCCGTCCTGCCGACCGACGTGCAACGGCTGCTCGTGAAACTTTCGGCCGTGCGGGCTCGGATCGATCGTCTCGTGTCGACGGCGCGCGAATTAGCGACCGCGCTGCGGCTGCCGTCGGCGCTCGACCCGACCGGCGTTTCGAACCTCGCACGCCTGGCGACCAAGCTCGCCACAGCGCCGGCCATGGATCGACGGGCCATGGCCAATTCCGCTTGGCTTGAACAACGTGAGCAAATCACGGGGCTTGTCGCCGTCGGAGCGCGCTGGGCCGAATCACGAGCCAAGCTGACGGGGCAGATCTGCGATGCCGGCTGGGAGACCGACGTCACGACCGCGCGCCGCGATTTGGCGGCCTACGGCCGGTCGTGGTTCCGCTTTTTCAACGGCGCATATCGCCGCGCGCAAGCTCAACTCGCCGGCATTCTCAATCAAGCGCCTCCGAAGTTGCTTGCCGACCGTGTCGCACTGCTGGATGCATTGATCACGGCGCAGCAGTCGCAGCGAACGCTGAACCAAGACTCCTGCCAGCGGCTCGGCGTCGAGGCCTTCGGCAAGCTATGGAGCGGCACCACGACCAATTGGGAGTCGGTTTCCGCCGTGGCACGCTGGGAAGCCGAGATGCAGGCGGCGAACCTCGGCGTCGACTTCCGCAAGGTCGAGGCGGGGCTTGCCGACCCCGGCGTGCTCCCCAAGCTGGTGCAGGCGGTCGCCGCCGATTTAAAACCGCTGATGGACGAACTCAAGGATCTGTTTCAGTCGCTCAAGCTCGATCCGGTGGAAGCCTTCGGCGAGGCCGACCTGCGAAAATTGAGCCTAGTCGAGTTGTCGCAACGTCTGGCTCGGTGGAGCGAGCATCCCGAGCTCTTGTCTTCCTGGGTCAATTACTATGCTCGCGCGGCGCGGCTCGTGCGCGACGGGTTTCAAGCGGTCGTACAGCGATTGCACCGTGGCGTGCTCAGTCCGGGCGTCGCCTCAGCTTCCGCCGAGTTGGCACACTACGAAGTGCTGATTCGCGACGCTTGGCGGCAACGCCCGACGCTGGGCGCGTTCGACGGTCAGGCGCATGAGAAAACACTCGCAGCATTCAAAGACCTGGATCGGCGTCGGATTGAAATGGCGCGGCGCGAGGTCGCCCAAGCCCATTACCAACGCATTCCCCGCCACAACTCGATGGCCGGCGCTTTCGGCGTCGTCAAAACGGAGATCGAGAAGAAAAAGCGACACCTCCCGATTCGTCAGTTGATGGCCAAGGCGGGGACCGCCGTACAGGCCCTCAAACCGGTCTTCTTGATGAGTCCGATCTCCGTCGCCCAGTTTTTGGAGCCGGGCTGCTTGGAGTTTGACTTGTTGGTGATCGATGAGGCCAGCCAAGTGCAGCCCGTCGACGCCTTGGGCGCCGCGGCGCGTGCCAAGCAGATCGTCGTCGTCGGCGACAGCAAGCAACTTCCGCCGACCCGGTTTTTCAGCCGCATGACCGGCGACGTCGAAGAGACCGAGGAAACCGAGGTCGACGTGAAGGCCGCCCATATCGAGAGCATTCTGGGACTTTGCAAGGCCCGCGGGGTCTCCGAACGCATGCTGCGTTGGCATTATCGCAGCCGCCACCATTCGCTCATCGCCGTTTCCAACCGGGAGTTCTACGACGATCAACTATTTGTGTTCCCGAGCCCCGGACGAATCGATGCCGGACTGGGACTTTCTTTCCAATATGTCGACAAAGGCTGTTTCGATCGCGGCGGCTCCGCGACGAATCGCGTCGAGGCCCGCGCCGTCGCCGACGCGGTGATGGAACATGCCCGTAACCGACCGTACCAGTCGCTGGGCGTCGGCTGTTTCTCGGTCGCTCAGCGCGACGCCATTCTCGACGAACTCGAACTCTTGCGTCGGCACGACCCGTCCGTCGAAAGTTTCTTCTTCGACAGCTCGGAGCACTTCTTCGTCAAGAATCTCGAAAACATCCAGGGGGACGAACGGGACGTCATCTTCATTTCGATCGGCTACGCCCGCGACTCGGAAGGCTACATGGCCATGTCGTTCGGGCCGCTGTCGCTGGAGGGGGGCGAGCGGCGGTTGAACGTCCTCATTTCACGAGCCCGAGATTGTTGCCGGGTGTTTTCCTCGATCCGCGCGGATGATATTGATTTGAATCGTGCCAAAGGTCGCGGCCCCTATTCCCTCAAGGCCTTCTTGCGCTACGCCGAGTCGGGCTTGCTCGACGCGGGCGCGACGACCGGTAAAGAGCACGACTCGGAGTTCGAACGCCAAGTCGCCGTGGCTTTACGGCAACAGGGCTATACGGTTGAGCCGCAGGTCGGTGTTGCGGGCTTCTTTATTGACTTGGCGGTCGTCGATCCGGAGAACGCCGGCCGCTTCGTGATCGGCATCGAGTGCGACGGGGCGAACTACCATCGGGCTCGGTCCGCTCGCGATCGAGATCGCCTGCGCGAAGCCGTGCTTCGGTCGCGAGGGTGGGAAATTCATCGCATCTGGAGCACCGATTGGTTTCAACGTCCGCAGGACGAATTACGCAAAATGGTCGCGGCAATCGAAGCGGCAAGACGTCCGCGCGAGGAAGAGCCTGCGGCTACGGCTGTGGCTCCGCCCGCGCCCGCGATCGAGCGCGAAGCGATTTCTAGCGATTCGCCAGCCGGCGTTTTGACGACGCAACCGTATGCTGTCGCAAGCCTGCGTATCCCTGCCGGCGCGAAGGTGCTCGAACTTCCCCGGCAGAAGCTCCTTAACTTGGTCATGGAAGTCGTCGAAACCGAAGGCCCGGTTCATCAAGATGAAATCGCTCGCCGGATCGCTGATTCGTGCGGCCAGCGAATGGGCAGCAAAATCCGCGAAACACTCGACGAAGCGATCGCCGGCGTCGCATACTCGCCGGACTATCTCCGCGACGGTGAGTTCTTGGACAAGCGAAACCGAGAGATCACGCTCCGCGACCGCACGGATGTCGATGTGCCGTCGCTCAAAAAAGTCGAGAATCTCCCGCCGCGAGAAATTCAAAAGGCGGTCCTCGGCGTCGTGGAATCTCATCTCGGCGTCAGCACCGACGAAATTACGAAAGAAGTTGCCCAAGCACTTGGTTTCAAATACTCGGTGGCGCAGCTGAAAGAGCATGTCGCCGCCGCGCTATCCACGTTGGCTGCCGCCGGCAAGTTACGCAAGCAGCCGGACGAGCGGTTCGTTGCCGTTGGCGAAGCCACAGCGGCACGTTGAGGCACGCGGCTACACCTAGTGCCGCTGAATCAGCTTTGGTCAGGGCTCGTGCTGCTTCTGTCGATGTGACCGGAGCACGCTGAAACTACATGTCCTCCTGCCGCTGGTCCTCGCGGAATCGACTTGTCCTCAGAGTTTGCCTAATTGATTCCACTAGATTGCTAGCACCACAAATCCCGTTGCGGTGCGCTGCTTCGACGCGACGGAACGAGCCGCTTTTGTCGATTGATCCGGATGTGCGTCGTTCGGAAAGTATGCGGACTCCCGGCAAGTTGCCGGACCGTCGTCGACACTGGGCAAGCTGATGCACCTCCCGTCGCATGACCGAATTCTCATACCGTTGCTTGTCCTGTCGCTCCTAAGCGGCGAGGGATGTAGGACTGCGCCACAGCGGCCGGTTGCTTCGGCGGTCGTACAGCACTCGACACCGGTTTCATCACCGCAAGAGTCGACTTTCAGGCCGAGCACAGCGCTTCCGACAACCCGGTCGGATTCGTCGCCCGCGGTCGTACCCGTCGAGTACGTCGAAGAGGTCTTAACGACGGCTGTGGTCGCTGCGCCGGCCGAGTCGCTGGCCGACCTCGAGAACCTAGTACTCACGAACAACCCAACTTTGAAGCGTATGCGGCAAGAGGCGTCGGCAGAATGGGCGCGGGCCAGCTACGTCGCCAAGCTGCCCGATCCGTCCGTCGGCGGCATGGTTTACACGCCGCCGATGATGTACGAACCCGATCGCCAACGGGCCGAGCTACAGGCCATGCAAATGATTCCCTGGCTCGGACGGCTGCGCGCTGAAGAACGGCAGGCGTGCTTCGAAGCCATGGCCGCCGAGAACATGTATCGCGCGGAAAGACTTCGCGTCCTGGGCGAGCTACGCGCGAATTGGTTCAAACTCTATGTGCTCGGCAAACAAATCGAAACGGCCGAGGCGGAGAAAGCTCAGGTCGACTCCCTGGTCAAGACGGCTAATGCCCGGGTCGCTACAGGCGACGCGCAACCGGGCGACGTCCTGATGGCGACGTTGGAACTCGGCAATCTACAAGAGCAGCTTCTGACTTACGGTCGTGAGCAGGCGGCCGCCGCAGCGGAGATCAATCGTTTGGCCGGGCGTGACGTGGCGACGCCGATTATGCCGCCGACGACCCTCAAGCAAGAAACGGCCGATTGGAACTTCGAGTTCCTGCGGCAGGTCGCCCATGAATCGCAGCCGGAACTCAACGCCGCACGTTTGCGTACGGCCGCCTCGCGCTGGGGCGTGGAAGTAGCTCGACTCAAGCGGCGTCCGGATCTCACTCTCGGCGCCGGCTGGATGGTCATGGATGCGCCAGGGGCGATGATGCCCGGGGCCGGCCGCGATTCCTTCACGCTCGGGGTGACGACGACCGTGCCGCTCTGGAAACGCAAGTACGACGCGATCAGCACCGAAGCGACGCGCAAGCACTACGCCGCGCACGCGACCGAGGAAGAGACCGCGCTGGAAATCGATTCGATGCTTTACGACCTGTGGCAACAGGCGGAAGCCGGTCGACGGACGCTGGAACTGTATGAAAGCTCGATCCTGCCGCAAGCTCGCCAGACGTTTGAGGCCGATCAGCAATCGCTGGTGAACAATACGGTGAGCTTCGATCGTGTTATCCGTGACTATCGCACGCTCCTGACGTTGCAGCTCGGTTACCATAAAGCGCTAGGAGAATACGCAACGACGCTGGCCCGAATCAGGCAGGCGGTCGGCGTCGATCTTTTCGCAACGGCGGATGCGAAAACCCCGGAGGCACAGACTTCTCACATAGCAAACTGAGAGATCGCCGTAGACATTCGCCGCCGATCGTCGGATAATGACCGCATCTTGAGGCGCGTCATGATCGGTCGCCACACACTCTTCAACATTCTGCTGTCTCCGATCCTCGCGGCATCGACTGCTTGGTCAGGAGTACCCGACGGGCGTGCAACATGCTGCCGACACGCAGTTGTGCCCGCTCGAAAAGCGTCCCATCAGCAAACGTCTGAAACCGCACGGACTGAGGCGTGCTGTTGCCGTGGCGGAAGCGATGTGAAGCGGGCTTGCGCCTGCCGCTCGACCAAACTGCCGGCGGCTCCTTCCGAGTCTGCGGCTAGCGGCCGTTGGGCCTGCGATTGGTTCATGGCCTTCGTCGCCGTGGATTTGCCGGTCGCAGAAATCGTCAACGTCCGCATATCGCATTCGTGCGATCGGCTAGCGGGCCATGGCACGTCGTCGCGCGCCGTTCGCACGCAACTCTGTAACTGGCGCATTTAAGAGCTCTGCGCTACCGCTGCGCGCCGGCATGACCAGCCGTGCGTCGCCTCGCGTATCTTTCTGGCCGGAGTGACGCCGGCGTTCTCTTCTCGTTCCGGGTGGTGCCATGTCTCGAAAGAATCCAGCGTCCGAATCGTTACCGCAGGTTGTTTCACCGCCACCCGGCAAACGAGCGTGGCTCTTGCGTCGCATCATTCCGGTCGGCGTCTTCCTGGCGGCCGGTATCCTGCTGATTTTCTCGGTCGGGCTGGCACAACGGTTTGGCTGGATCTCGCGCCATGATGCCGCGTCGCCGAATGCAGCAACCGTTACAGGAACGATCTACACGTGCCCGATGCATCCACAAATCAGGCAGCCGACTCCGGGCCGCTGTCCGATCTGCGGCATGGAACTGGTGCCCGCGTCATCCGGCGCGGCCAACATCGAAGAATTGGCGGTAAAAATCGAACCGGCTCAACGCAGGCTGGCCAACATTCAGACGGCGCCAGTCGAAAGCGGCCCCATCGACGCCGTGTTGCAATCGGTCGGCATGATCGCCATCGACGAAAGCCGACAAGCGACGATAGCGGCGTACATCGACGGCCGCATGGAGCGGCTCTTTGCCGATTACACCGGCGTCGACATCAAGAAAGGCGATCATCTCGCGGTGATCTACAGCCCACAACTTTACGCGGCGCAAGTCGAGTACGTCGAAGCTCGGCGGGCTCTGAGTTCTACCGGCGGTTTGGCCGGCGTTCGCCAAGCCCAAGAAGCGCTCGCCGCCAACACTCGACAGCGTCTACGTGAATTCGGAATGACCGATCAGCAGCTCTCTGAATTGGAAACGAGCGGCCAAGCCCAATCGCGTTTGACGATCTACGCTCCACAAGGAGGAACCGTCGTCGAAAAACTTGTCGTCGAGGGAAGCTACGTCAAGGCCGGCGATCCCATCTATCGCATTGCCGAGCTGACCACGGTCTGGCTGATGCTCAGGCTGTTCCCGGAAGATGCCGGGCGAATTCGCTTTGGCCAACGCGTCGAGGCCACTGTTCAATCAAGCCCCGCCGAGACGCTGGAAGGACGCGTGGCGTTTATCGACCCCACGGTCGACCCGAAGACGCGAACCGTCGGCGTGCGCGTCGAACTGATGAACGAACAGCGCCGTTTACGTCCCGGGGATTACGCCGAGGCGCGAATTACGTTGCCGATCGGACCGCAGGGCGAGGTTTACGATGCCGACTTGGCGGGCAAATGGATCAGCCCAATGCATCCTCAGATCGTTCGCGCTGCGCCCGGGCAGTGCCCGATCTGCGGAATGGATCTCGTGCCGACGTCGCGGTACGGCTTTGCCAACCAGCCGGTGCCGCAGCCGGCGTCGTTATCCGTGCCGCGTTCCGCCGTGCTGTTAGCCGGAGGCAACAGTGTGGTGTATGCGGAGACTCAACCGGGGCGATTTGAAATTCGCCCCGTGAAGGTCGGGCCGATTCTGCGCGAAAAGATCGTGATCCTGGAGGGGCTCAAAGCAGGCGAGAGTGTCGCAACGGCCGGCAACTTCCTCATCGATTCGCAGATGCAACTTGCCGGGAAGCCGAGCCTCATCGATCCGACTCGGGCCGTGGCGGCAACTCAAAAAGAATCGGAAGGCCCGCTGCAAGTTAAGCACGTCGCGGTCGCTCCTGTTACCGGCGAAGCCGGGAAGAAGCTGGAAGTACTCTACGCGGCCTACTTCGACGTTCAGAAGGCTCTGGCTGCGGACAAGACGCCGCCGGAACAGGCGGCGCAAAGACTTTATCAGACGGCGACGGAACTCGCGCAGGACAACGGCCTCTCCGCGGAATCGCGAAAGCTCGTTGGCGAAGTTGCCGCAAAATCGGAGCACCTGCATCACTTAGACCTCAAGGGGGCTCGTAAGGAATTTAAACCGATCAGCCACGCCGTCGTGGCCTTGGCCGCGCAAGCGCGGGCTGCCGATGCTGCGGCTGCATATGTCCATTTCTATTGTCCGATGGTCCCAGGCGGCGGCGGTGATTGGCTCCAGCAGAACAATGAACTTGTCAACCCATACTGGGGCGCCGAGATGCTGCGCTGCGGCGAGAAGGTCCAGACGTTTGCGCCGCCGAAACCGTCGTCACCCGACGGCCACGGCGCTCATGGCGCTCATGGCGGGCACCAGCATGGGGCGGGCGAACAACGCCAGATCGCACCTCAGAAAACGGAGGCGCGATGATGCTACGGGCACTTATCGCGTTTTGCGTTCGACAACCGATTCTTACGCTGCTGGGCGCATTAGCCGTGGCGGCAATTGGCGGCTATTGCGCACTGTCGGTACCGATCGACGCGATTCCCAACGTCGGTGAAAACCAGGTCATCGTTTTCACGGAATGGCCGGGCCGCTCTCCGAAAGACGTCGAAGACCAAGTGACCTATCCGCTG
>JAEUIN010000162.1 GCA_016793115.1 Planctomycetaceae bacterium | reverse complement strand
CACAGGGCGGAGAAAACGACGCCCCGAAAAAATTCTCCGCCGGAATTCCCCAGACGGTTGCGGCCCGTGAATGACGTCACCGTTCGGTGCGTCCCGGCCGCAGGGAGATCAAACATGAACCGTCTGCACCACCGCCGCCGCACGTGCTTGAAAGCAGTCCTACTGCTTTGGGCCGCGCGGAGTTTCCTATTGAGTTGGTTGTTGGCCATCGGCTCCGCCGGCGGGCAACTGCAAGTCTATCAGGCCTACTGCGCGGCAAGAGCCGCCCCCGCTCGCGTTTTGCTACCGAGTCGTCGTCCTCGACGGCGACGCGGCGCTCCGGAACTCGCCGATGCATCTGCGAATTACAGTCGTTACTCTTCGGCCACGCAAGATGACATCACGATCGACACTCAACAACATGCGTGTCGAGACTATGCCCAGCGCGACGGCCAACCGATCTCGCCGCTCTTGGAATACAAGGACGAAGCGATCTCGGGCACCAAACGTGACCGAGCCGGGCTCAACCAGTTGCTGGCCGACGCCGCACTCGGGCGTTTTAACCGATTGTATCTCTACAGCCTGAGCCGCTGGGCGCGCGAGTCGGTGATCGGCATGCCGATTCTCAAACGATTGGTCAACGTGTACAAGATTCGCGTGATCAGCGTCACCGAAGGCTTCGACACCGCCCGGGAAGGCTGGGAAGATCAAGCGCAAAACCTTTTGGCGCAGCACGAGCGCTACATCAAAGAACTAAGCAAGAACGCCTTTCGCGGCCAGTCGACGAACTGCCATCGCGGCTTCTGCAACGGCGACTACTGCTTCGGCTATACCAGCGTTCCGGTCGACGGGACGTCCAACGGTCGTCGCGGACGCCGCGCTTTGCCGCGAATGACGTATGCCGTCGACCCGGCGACGAGCGAGTGGGTGAAACGCATCTTTCACTGGTTCGTCGTCGAACGACGGCCCATTCGCTGGATCGTCGCCGAACTGAACAAGCTGGGCGCACCAAAGGACCATCGTAGCGGCGATAAGAAAACGTGGTGGCACTCCAACGTCGCGCGGCTCCTCGCCAACCGCAAATACGTCGGCGATTGGCGGTGGGGACTGATGAAGAACAACCGCGACCCGGAATCGGGCGACCTGCTGCGGGAGGAGCGGCCGGACGATGAGACGGACAAGTTCCGTCGTCAACTGCCCGAACTGCGGCTCATCGACGATGAGACCTTCGCGAAGGCCCAGCAGATTCTCGCTGAGAACCGTGCGAAGTATCTTGGCGGCCGCGATGAAGACGGGCAATTCGTCGAAGGTCGCGAGGCGGCCTCGGCACGCGGCGACAGCCATCTGCTGTCGGGACTGGTCGTGTGCGGCGGCTGCGGACGTCGGTTCTACGTCGGCGGCGCCAGCGCACGGTATCTCGTGTGTCCTGGTTACAAACAAGGCCTCTGCACCTCTAAAACGCAGCTCAACCGAGCACTGGCTGAAAGACTGCTTCTGGAACAGATCAGCAATCGGCTGCTCGCGGACGAGGCGTGGCTGCAGGAGGTCCTCGCGCAGACGCACGCGGCTTGGGCGCATCGCCAGGCGACGTTGCCGGACGAAATCGGCAGCCTGAAAACGGCGCTCGCCGAAACCGAACGACGTATCGCCAAGCTGCTCGATGCCCTGGAAGGAGAGCGAGAGCCGGACCCGGACATCCGCCGCCGGCTGGCGGAGCGGCGTAACGAGCGGCGGCTGCAAAGGGAGCAACTGGAAGCGGCGGAAGCGAAGCTGCAACGCCAGCCGACCGAGCCGACCGAAGCCTGGGTCCGAGAAAAGCTCTCATCCCTGGCCGAGGTGCTGCGGCATGCCACGCCGGCGGCCCGCTATGCCCTCGAAGCGCTGATCGGCGGTTCGCTGGTCGTCACCGAGGTGGTGCGACCGGGCAAAGCCCGGCGGTACTATCGCGGGGTCTTGCGGCTGACGCTCAATGCGACGATCGGACAGATCAGCTTCGGTGCGGTCGCCGAGCAAAATGCCGAGCAAAGGGTTGAAGAGATCGTCATCGAATTCCGCGATGTCGCAGCCGACCACGCTTTCGACGCTGAAAGTAAACGGGTGTATGCGCTGAAGCAGAGCGGCCTGCGGATCTGCGACATCGCTCGTGAGCTAAACCTCTCGCGAAAGCAGGTTGAGGTGAGGCTAGAGCACGCTGCTCAACAGCGTAGTCTGCACGACGTTAATCAGACGCCGACTCCCACCGACGGTGATAATCCTCGTTCCCACGACAACGCCGCCTAGAGCGCTGTGGCCCGTGACGACAGCCGGTTCGGTTCGCCCGAGCCGGCTGTTTTTTATTGCGCCGGCGCTAATACTCAACTCAGCCTCATTCGGCAGTCATCGGAGAATTGACATGGCGGTGAAGCCGCCCAATCGCAGGCAACATAAATCGGCCGCCGGCCGACGGGTTCCGTACGAACACGTCACGATCGTCGGGGCCGGCGCAGCGGGCCGCCAACTCGCGCTCCAACTCGTCGCCTTCGGCATCCCGAAGCTCACCGTGATCGATCCCGCGCTAGTTCAGGAAGGCCATATCCGGTCGGCCGGCTACTTAGCCGACGATGTGGGAATGCCTAAGGTCGACGCGGTCGGCGGACTCTGCCACCGGACGAATCCACAGCTGGATTTTACGGGAGTTCAGGATAGGCTTCGGCCCGAACACCCGCTGCGCGACGCGGTGTTTTGCTGCGTCGGCTCCATTCGCGATCGGCGATCGATTTGGGGCTGCACGAAGTCTCAGTGCCGACTTTGGATTGATGTTCGGCTCGTTGGCGACAAGATCCAAGTTTTGACGGCACGCGACGAGCCGAGCCGACGGGCCTACGTGGCAACACTTGCCGCGCAGCCGCGTCGGGAATGGTCGACCTCGCCGCCTATTTATCAAGCGGCCATGGCCGCTTCGCTGGCCGTGGCGCAATTCGCGCGTTGTCAGTACCGAACGCCGGCGGCCCCGCTGTTGTTTGATCTCGCGCGTCATCTTGTGGGGACGGATGGGGAGTAGCCGATACACCGTCCGGGGCTCGTCTCGCGCAGCATCCACTTGCCGCAGCTAGTTACCTACCGCTCACGCCCCGTCAAACGCCGCCGTCAAGTCTCCGGCGGTCTCCTGCTGATCTTTTACGCCGCCCAGCGCGGCCAAGCCGGGCCGACGCTCGTCGTCACCGACGACGAGTGGCGCCGTCACGGCCGCGTTTCTTATTTCGCCTCCGGCACGCTGCCGGACGTGCGCGCGTCCGCTGCGGATCGCGCGTAATTCTTGCCACGCTCTTTTGAGGAGAATTGCATGGTCACTGCTACGAAGACTGTTTCACTACGCGATCAATACCGCCGCCTCCGCGGCCGCCACTTTCGCCAGATCGAAAGCTGCACCGACGCTGAAATCCAGCGTCGCTCCGGTCTCTTCGCCCTGACGTTCCGTCCAGGCGATCGCACGCCGAGTTTCCACGGCAAGACTTTGCGGCCGTTCGGCTCGGCCGTCGGCGTGGTGCTGACCTATGACGAGGACGGCACCGGCATCAAAGTCGCCGGCTTCCGCGGCCGTGTGGCGCCCAATGGCTACGTGCGTTACGGCAGCTTCGGCAATCGGGAGTTTCAATACGAGGCCCGACGCCTCGTTCGCGGCGGTCGTGGTCAGTTGCCGATCGCCAGCAATCCCTCGCTGGCCGAACTGACGCTGCGCATGGATACGGCCGTCACCCGCCGGATCGATCATCGATTGCAACAATTGCCCGTCATGCCGCGAGTGGTGCTGGGGTTCGCGCCCGATCGGTTGCCCGAATATGAAGACACACCGGGTCTGCGGCGTTTTGCGGCGGCGCAGATCGGGATTACGCTTGACCATCTCAACTCCAATCCGCCGGAGTTGGTGGCCCACTTGCTTCGCGGCATCTGGGAAGCCTGCGTCCACGAAGTCGGCGTCAATCCGTCGACCGGCTTGGTGATGATCGACGCCGAGATCTGTACGGAGAATGCCCGCTGGTACCAGGCCTTTGAGGACTTTAGCGGCTTGGTCGGCGACTGGACCTGGAACCCGGTGCGGGAGTTGGATCTGCTGCGTTTACCGAACCCGGCCTACGAGCTTCTGTACCGCTACGGCATCGAGCCCGACATCGGCTTCGAGCAATACATTCCCCAGGAGCGTCTTAAGGCCTTGATCGCAGACTTTCGTGCCGCCATGGAGCCGCAACTGGGCTCGCTCGATGAAGAAGACGTCCTCGATGCACTCGTGACGCCCGACGAGCCGGTCATCTCCGCCACCGCGGCCGTGCCGGCCATGCGAAAATACCTAACCGAGTACTGGAATGAATGTGCGGCGGACCAGGATCTTCGGGAAGCCGCGCGGCGACCCCAGGAACCGCTCTTCGCCTCCGGCGCCTGTCGCGTACAGGTGCTCCGGAAGCGCAAGGTTCAGGAACCGCTACGGTTCACGGACGAGGAAGTTGGCCGCCGCCTGGACATCGACTGGAGCCCGATCAACTGGTCCGAACGGGCCGTCTAGCGAATCGTCTACTTGGCCTGTTCCGCTTCGATCTCCCGCCAAATCTTGCTGAGCGGGACTTCCAGGGCCACGGCCAGTTGCTGGGCCACGGCGATACTCACCTTCACCTTACCGAGTTCAATTGAACTGACGTAGGTGCGGTGAATCCCCGCCTTATCCGCGAAATCTTCTTGCGAGAGCTTCTGGCGCTCTCGATGCAGGCGGACGGCGGCCCCGAATAGGTGTTCTAGCGGTTGCATGCGAACAAGCCTGTTCGCTTGCAGACGTTTATTCTACAGACTATGTCTATACAGACGATCGTCTACATTGACGGCGTCTCAGGAGCTTTGACTATGGATCGAGATACAGGT
>JAEUIN010000150.1 GCA_016793115.1 Planctomycetaceae bacterium | reverse complement strand
GTTTCGCCGCCCAACGCGGTGAGGTGATCGGCGTCGTCGGCCCATCGGGTTCAGGCAAGTCGACGCTCATTCATCTGCTGCTCCGATTGCTGTCGTCCGCCGGCGGCGGTCTACTCGTGAACGGTCGCCCGGCGGAACTCTATTCGTCCGCAAGTTGGTATCAAAGGATTGCCTTCCTACCGCAAGAGCCGGCGCTCTTCAACGAATCGATCGCGGACTGCATCCGCTTCGGTCGAGAGGAAATTTGCGACGAACAAATGCGTCATGCGGCGGTGGCATCCGGCCTGATCGAGGAAATCGAGCGCCTACCGGCCGGATGGGCGACACGCGTCGGCGACCGAGGCGCCTTGCTCTCTTGCGGGCAGCGACAGCGGCTTTGCATCGCCCGAGCGCTGGCCGCCGAGCCGGATCTTCTGGTGCTCGACGAACCGACGGCGGCGCTCGACGGCGCATCGGAAGAGCGAGTCGTCGATTCATTGGCCGCACTGAGCGGGCGAACTTTGGTGTTCATCGTTACGCACCGCCCCGCCCTGTTACGGGCTTGCGATCGCGTGATTGAAGTTCGCGACGGGGCCGTGCGCGAGCGGCGCAGATTAGTCGACGTCGACGCCGAGACCGGCGTAGAGGCGCAAGACGCGGTCGGCCATCGCCGCGCGCCCGAATCTTTCGACGGCCGTTCGGCGCGCTTGAGCGCCTAACTGGGCCCGCAACGCGGGGTCGTCGAGCAATCGCTCGATGGCATCCGCCAGTGCGTCGGCGTCGCCCGGCGGCGTGAGGAGTGCGTCGCGATCGTGAGTGACGATTTCGCCGACTCCGCCGGCATGTGCGGCGACCACCGCTCGTCCACAGGCCATGGCTTCGACGATTGTTCGCCCAAACGGTTCGGGTCGCGTGCTGGCATGGACGACGACGTCGAGTCCGCGATAGATGGACCGTAGGTCGTTTTGAAACGGCACCAGCCCGCAGCTTTCGGCGAGATGATGTTCGTCGATCCGCAGACGCAGTTCATCGGCAGTGAATTGCGAGCCGACGGTGACGTAAGTCGGACCGCCGACGATGTAGAACCGGCAATCTCTGCGCCCGCGTTGCATAAGTTTTGCCGCAGCGTCGATGAAGACTTCTTGTCCTTTCCAGCGCGCATAGGTGGCGACGATTCCGACGCGCAGAATGCCTTGAGGCGGAGTCGGCAACTGCGCCAACTCGTCGATTCGTTCTGCGGCCGTTTCGGCGGGCGAAAAAAAATCGGTGTCGACGCCGTTGTAAACCGTTTCGACCGGCACGCCCGGCAGCGCGGTGCGGACGTCGTCGGCGACCGCTTGGGAGTTCGCAATTGCGAGAGTCGGACGGCGAGCCAGTCGCCGCAACCATCGCCCGAGTAGCGGTCGGGTCCCTAGGAAATCTCGCATATGCCAGACGATGGGAACGTTCGCCGCAGCGCGTGGCAACGCATAGCCCGCCGTGAGGTGGCATTTGAGACCATTTGAGTGAATGAGGGTCGGCGACCGTCGTTCGATCGCGGTTCGCAGACGACGTAGATACGCCGGCAAAACGACCGCCGCTTGACTGCCGCCCATCGCCAGTGATCCCAATCTCAGCGCTCGATTTCGACGTGACCAATGTAGCCGCGATTCGCCCAGCGAATTAAGAGCCGCGGGCATCGCCACAACTTCGCAACTCAAGCCGCACCTTGCGGCTTCCGCTTCGAGCGGCCCGGCCGTGCCGAGAATGAGATGTGGTCGCAAGTTGGGTCGCGCTTCGCGGAGCGCCGTCGTCAGATCGAGTAAGCTGCGCTCACCGCCGCCCAACGTGCCGACGGGATTGAGGAACACCAGCGTCATAGCGAGAGCCGTTGACGTCGGACGACGTCGGCCAGTACCAACAGAGCAAGGATCTGCAATCCGCCGACGGCCGGATCGTTACGCACGAACCTGCGCCAAAGCTCGGCGACGCCGGTCGCGTCGAATCCGACGGCGGACCAAGTCGTCGCGTCGTTCAAGCGCGCCGCCGCGGTCTCGGCCAAATCGTCGCGCAGCCAGTCCGACCATGGAAAGGTAAAGCCTCGCTTCGGGCCGTGAATCACATGCCGCGGCAGCTTGGGGCCGACGGCGTCGACGAGCAACGCTTTGGGAACATCATTGCGGCGTTTCCAACATCCCGGCAAGCCAACGGCAACTTCGACGAACTCATGATCCAAGAGCGGTACGCGAATCTCCAGGCCGTGAGCCATGCTGAATACGTCGGCGTCACGCAAGAGCATGTTGCGCATATAACCGCAAAGTTCCAACGCCGAAACGGCGTTTTCGACATCGTCGGTCCTTGTCTCCGCACGCAGCGCGGCCAGCGTCGAATTCGTTAGCCCGGACCATGGATCGCAGCCTGCCGGCAGCGGCGCGATTCGGCGGCGCTCGTTGCGTAGGAAGAGTTCCCTTCGCAGCAGATAGAGTTGTGCGATGTCATGCGGTCGTTCGATTGCGCCGCCGAACTTGAGTAGTCCCCGGGAACCAAACAACGAGGCGCCACGCTGAATCGCCGCTGCGGCGACGCTCGAAGTCGGCAAGTTGCTCAACCACTTTTGCGCGCGCGGTACGTCTCGAAAACTCGCATAGCCGCCGAAGAGTTCGTCGCCGCCGACGCCGCTCAGCGCGACCTTCACTCCCGCTTCGCGTGCGGCACGCGACACGAAGTAGGTGTTGAACCCGTCGACGGTCGGCTGATCGACGGCCGCAAGAACGTCGTCGAAGTGAGTCAAGATGTCGGCCGCGGAAACTTGGATCGTTCGATGATCGGTCCCCAGTTCGCCGGCCGTTCGTTCAGCGGCGGTCGATTCGTCGAAATGTTTGCGATCGAAACCGATGCTCACCGTGCGGACGGGTGACTCGGATGTCTCCACGGCGAGAGTCGCTAGAGCCGCCGAGTCGATGCCGCCGGAGAGAAACAGGCCGATCGGCACGTCGGACACGAGGTGGCGGCGCACTGCGTCGCGCAGTAAGTGTCCAAGACGCGCCACGGCCTCCGGCCGTGAGGCCTTTGCCGTCGCAGTGCCGACGTTGAGCGACCAATAGCGGCGGGAGCCGACGATATTGCCGGCTAGGTCCGTCGTCAGTACGGTCCCGGGCTCAAGCAACTGCACTCCGGAAATATGAGCGCCGTCGCCGTAAACGGCACCTTGAGATAGGAACGACTCGATCGCGGGCGGTGAAATGCGTCTTGGTACGAGAGCCGGGCCCGTCGCCAGTAGAGCCCGAACCTCCGAGGCAAAAAGTATCCCGCCGGAGTCGGAACGATAGACGTAGAGCGGTTTGATTCCGAGGCGATCGCGCGCCAGTATGACTCGACATTCGGCACCGTCGACGAGAGCGAAGGCAAACATGCCGCGTAATCGATCAATCGCCGTCGGTCCCCAAGCTCGATACGCGAGCAGGATGATTTCCGTATCGGTGCCCGAAGAGGCGTGCAAGCCGAGTTTGGCTAGGTCGTTGCGGAGTTCGCGGAAGTTGTAGATCTCGCCGTTGTACGTGAGCCACAACGGCGGTCCCTCGGACGTCGTCGCCGTCATTGGTTGCCGGCCGGCTTCCGTCGGATCGAGAATCGCCAGCCGTGTGTGTGCGAAGACGGTCGGCGCGGCGGATCCATAGTGCGATATTGTTTGAACGCCTTCGCCGTCAGGCCCGCGATGCCGCAAAGCCTGTCGCATGGCGAGCGCGGCGGGAACCGCGAGATGTTCCGCAAGACCAATCGTACCTGCGATGCCGCACATTCCTGTTAGCCGCCTAGCAGTTTCCGATAAGCTTCGGCGATCGTGCGCGCCTGTGCTTCCCAGGTAAACTTCGCGGCCCAAGCTCGGCGAACTTCGAGGGAGGGAGCGGTTTCGGGTGCGTCGAGCAATCGGCTGGCGATGTCGTTCCAGGCGGCGATGTCTGCGACCGGGGCGAATGACACGACGTCGCCGCCGACTTCGCGAAGCACGGGAATATCGCTGACGACGACGTTTGCGCCGCAAGCGAGCGCCTCGACGACGGGCAAACCGTAACCCTCCGCATCGCTCGGCTGCAAGACCAGGGCTGCGTCACGGTAGATCGCGGCGAGTTGCCGCCGCGTAAGTCCGCGGAGTTGCACAACGTCGTTTTCGATCCCGAGTCGAGTGATTTGTTCCACTTGTGCGGGCGTCCACACGCCTCCGATCTGCACAAGGCGGAGTCTCCGGCCAGGACGTAAATTCGCGTACACGTCGAGCAGAACATCGACCCGTTTACGGTCGATGCAACTTCCGACGTGCAGTAGATAGGGAGGGCCGGAAGGCAGCGGCGGTGCGATATCGTCCCCTTTTTCCAAGAACTCCGCCGCGACGCCGTAAGGGGCGTAAACCAGACGATCGGCGGTGCATATGCCGGCGGCGTTGATGGCGCGACCGACTTCGGCGCTGGCGTAGAAGACGACGGCGGCACGTTTGAGGCCGTCGAGAACGCGACTCATCAATTGGCGGAACCAAGCCGGACGCGGTTCCGACTCGGGTTCCAAGAGCGAGCGAAAAGCGTCAAGATCATGGCACTGTACACCAACGTGCTCGGCAGGCAACTGGTGGACAAGTTGGGCATAACTGTGGTCCACGACGTGAAAGACGTCGAATTCGTTTCGAATGCGTCGCGCTCGACGTGGATAATCGTGAAACCGGTTTAGGAGCCGATCGGTATTCAACGCAAACCGCGACTCGCCCAGAACGGGAAGGCGAGTAAATCGACGACGATAGGGCGGACAGCAATCGTCGATCACGAAATTAGGGGCGACTTGCGGTAAATGCGTAAGCAGCATATCGGCACAGAGATTCATGCTGGGCCAATTTTCTTCGCGATAATCGCGTAGCACCGCTAGTCGCACCATATCGGCGCTTTGCAAAATCATTCCCGACTTGCCTCGACCGCCGCGATAAAATCTTGGGCCATATCGTCCCACGAGCGGCGGCGAATCTCTTCTCCAAACGACGCGAACCGAATTCGAGTCGAACGCGGTTCATCGTGCCAAGCCTTGAGCTTGGCGACGAGTTCGACGACGTCTTCGGCTTTCCTCAAGATGAAGTCGCCTAATTCGGCGGGATAGCGTTCGGCGATGCCGGCCTGGGCCGAAACAAGTGCCGGCAGCCCGCACCCGAGCGCTTCCTGGACATTCATGCCGTACGGCTCATAACGTACCGGACTCACTAACAGATCGGCCCCGGCAAGCAGTTCGGCGATGTTGTCAACGAAGCCGAGGAGTCGCACTGATTGTTCCAGTCCTTGTTCGCGAACTCGTCGGCGAACCGATTCCGCGGCTCGTCCGCCGCCGGCCATCAAGAGTTCGCCGCGAAACGACGGGTCATGACGGAGTTGCGACCAAGCGTCGAGCAGAGTACCGAATCC
>JAEUIN010000136.1 GCA_016793115.1 Planctomycetaceae bacterium | reverse complement strand
CGTTGGTGCGGAATGCGCCGCTGACAGGATCGGCCTCACGGGTGTTCTGACGCAGCGGGTGTTTGGGATCTTTCGTGTGGGCGTCGACTTCGAGCGCTATCGAGTCGCGGAGCAGCTTCACGCGCAGCATGTGATCCACGCCGCCGAAACCGTCATCGCCGTCCACGAAAAACCACAGCCAGCCGCCGTCGCCGAGATGACGGTAGCGGAAGGAGATCGTCAGATCGCCGCCCTGCACGGGCAAATAGACCATCGGGGGATACTTGCCGCCGCTGGAACCACGTGTCCAGAGCACGCCGCCGCGCACCTCGGTGTTCTTGTTCGGAATGGGCGTGGAGAAGCGCTTCGCGTCGAAACCGGCGTCGAAGGTCTCGCGGATGGTCGCGGCGGGTTCGGCGGCGTGCAGTGCGGCCGGCAGCGTGAGAAGGAGGCCGGTGAGGAGTGCTCGCATGGATCGGATTTCTTCGGCGGTGGGCTTCGCAGCGAAACGTCTACACGAGGGTGCGTTACGGCACCCATTTGAAATCGGCAAAGAGCACCTTGGTCAGGTCGGAGCCTTGTCGGGGGAGAAAATGGATTTTTCCCACGCTGGACCAATCGGATATCGGTTTCCGGCTGAAGCGGTTGACGAGGCGCTCCGGGGCAATGGTCATTTCCTGCCAGTGGTCGGCAGCGGTGATCTCAAGTTCGACCGTGTTGTGGTCCGCGGCGGTGAGTACCACGGTTTGCGGCTCGGTGCAGTAGAACTTGAAGCTCAGCCGCGAATTGGCCGGGGCCTGCCATTTGGGATCGTGCAATTGCTCGGTGCCGGAACCGCGTCCGTTATTCGTCGCACGAAATCCCTTGATGCCTTGGGGACCTTCAAGTTCGGCGATGTTGCTCCAGGCGCCGTAACCGCCGTCGGAAAGGTCGTTCGACGGCTTATCGGTGGCGACCGCACGGCCGAGCTTGGCGGGGATCGCCGCCTTGAAGTCGGTCGAGCGGACGATCGTCGTGTCGTAAGTGATGTTGGCGTAGCCGAAGACATAGTCGTCCACCTTGAGTACCGGCATCTTGCCGACCCACTGCCGGCCCTGCCTCACGCCGGGAGTGTCGCGCCAGGAACGGGCATAGCTGCAGGGGTTCTTGAGCGCGTAATACATCTCGACCTTGCGCACGGCGCCGGGTGAAGCCGGAGTGATGCGGAGTTCCGGCACTCCTTCGGCATCCAAACGGATTTCGGCCCCCGGATGCTCCGGCCAAGCCACGTCTTTGCCGAGCACGTGTTTTTCCAACCAGAACTTCGTGTTGTGCCCGATCTTCTCGGTGTCGTGATGTCCGCGCGCTTGAATCGCAAACGACCACGGCACGTCCTTCCGGAACTTCTTGAAGCTCTCCAGCCCGCGCTCGTGCCCGCCATGATGATCGTTCGAGCCGTTCAAAAACAACGTCGCCGCCGTGATGAACGGAACATGGGCCTCGGGCGCGATCGACGCCAGGATGATCTCCTCCCCCGACGACTTCGGAGGCTCGACGTAAGGCACGTTGTAGAGCCAGACCTGCTTGTCGCGGTAGTAGTCGTTGTAACCGATGCCGAAGTAGGCGACGACGGCCTTCACCCGCGGATCCGTGGCCAGATTCCACATCAGCGTCCCGCCGTACGAATAACCCGTCGCTCCGAGTCGCGTGCGATCCACTTCCTTCTGCCGCTCCAGATAGCTCAACACCCGGCGCTGGACGGCATACCACACGTAGTCGGAAGTCTGCTTCGGATCGGTGATGGGCTTTCCGTCCAGGTCCTGAGCCCGCACCGGTCCGGCGACCGTGCGGTCCATGTTTCCGTGCCGCAGTTTCTCTGGATACCTCGTGAAGTGAGTGCGGCTTCCCGTCTTCCCGCAGTAGTCATGCGCCATCACCGCCCAGCCGTCTTCGACAAACTTCCGGTCCGGCTCCGCCGCGCCCATCCAGCCATGCACCACCAGCAGCCCCGGAGCTTTTGTCGCACCTGTCTTCACTTTGTAACGGCAGTAAACACGGATCTCCTCACCGAGCACGTACGCACTGATGTAGGCGTCTCGTTTGAAGACGCCGTCCCGCGTCTCCTGGGTCACCACCTCCTCTTTGAAGTCGCCCTGATCGGGGTCGTAATCCCTCCACAGCGAGGCCGGAGTCAAAATAGGCTCGGCGGCGTGCAGCGCGGCCGGCGGCGCCATTAGCAGTGCGGCAAGAAGCGTAAGGAGCGGTCTCATGGCGAGGAGGGTGAGTTTGAACTTCATGAGGTGCTTAAGGCTTCCCATATCAGCGCGGGGCGGTGATCTTGAGACGGCGAAACTCCAGTGCCCCGACCTTTTCGCCTTCGGGTCCGCCGGATTCGCCGCCGAAGCCGATGCCGGCCTTGGGTTCGGCCACGACGGGATTCTTCGCGGTCCAGGTGCGGCCGTTAAACTCGACAGTGACGGTTTCGCCCTTCAGCACGATGTGCACGGGATGCCAGTCGCGATCGGCGAGGGTGATCGTTTCGCGCACTAGGTCCACGTGCTCGCCTTTCTTGGGATGGGCGATGATGCGGAATGCGTTGCGGCCCAGGACGAATTTGAGGATGTGGCCGCGCTCGCGGGTGCCGTCGATGGGAAAGCCGGCGAACGAGGCTTTACCCTCGAGCCGGAACTCAAACCGGATATCTGCCTCCGTGAAAGCGAAGCGCCGCTGCTTGACCGGGCCGTGGCGACGCTCACCGGACTCGAAGGCGCGCAGCACGCCGCCCTGCGCGGTCCAGGTGCCGAGTCCCCAGTGCCAGTCGGCGGAAAGAGGTTGCTCAAATGTTTCTTCAAGCAGGACCGCCGGCTCTGCGCCGCCGGCGGATCCCAGGCTTAGAAGAAGGCCGGCGAGGAGTTTTGGAAAGAGAGTTTTCATGGCCTGTCGGCGCAGATGCGCAGCACATGGTAATGGATAAGGCGGGGATGCGGAGGGTGCGAGGGCTTGGGCTGATGGAGATGCGGTCCGTGCCGAAAGGTTGCCGCAGCCACAGCGACTTCTTTTCAGCGGACGCGGTTTCGGGAGGCCGGGACCGTTGCGTGAGCGGAGCTACGGCGCTTCGTAGCGTCGGCCGGTGAGATCATCCCGGCAATCAAGGCGCGGGCAGCTTGGACGCGCACGCTCCACGAATCGTCAGGAGGCCGCTGCGCCGTCCCCGTTTGTCGTTCGACTCCAAATCGATGATCGGATCGATGACTCACAACGGGCCGCCCGGGTCCATCTTACCTGGGGGCAGGCGGCGATCAAAACGACCGGCTTAGCCACGGAGCGAACCGCCGGTCGGCGATCAACGCCGCCGCCGGTTTTGGCGACGAAAAGGGAAAGCTGTCAGGCAGCCTTACCTTTTTCCCTTCGACATGAGCCGGTTCCCGCTATTCGCGATGCTTATTCATGACTGCGCAGCGATTGAACCGCGGCGAAACGACGTGAGCCGGGGCAGCCGGAGCGACCGAAGGTCGCCCCTGGTTCATTCTCCGCGCAGGACGCAATAAGTCGCTGAAGTGTTTGTCGGTCGGACTAGCGACGCTCAGATTATTCATTTCGTTCTATGGTTACGGCCCGTCGTGGATGCGTCTCTAGCTCGGCTGCGCCCTAATAGCGGCTTCAATTGGAATTCTGATTAGTCGTCAGGAGTCAAACGTAGTTGTCGGCCTGATCGTCTCGTTTGTCGTGATGACTCAGACGATTCTCATTTGGCGATAGGTCGCCCGGTCCGAACCCCGCCCTAAAATTCAGCCCGACCCACTACCACCTCTGCCGCACGATTTGCGTCGCCGCACCCCCCGCTTATGATGGGGGCGTTTCGTGAACCCCGTTTCTTGCGAGTGTCGAACCGTGCAGTTGAGCGCCGAACAATTCGGCAAGGCGATGGTCGCCTCCGGCCTGCTTTCGGCCGACGAGTTGAAGGCTTTGTGGACCACGCTCGCGCCCGGCGAGCGCCCCCAAGACGGGCCCGCCTTCGCTCAATGGCTGCGGCAACAGGGCAAGCTCAACGAGTTTCAAGCGGCGGAACTGCTCTCCGGACGCAACACGTCGCTCGTGCTGGGCGAGTATGTGCTCGTCGGCAAGATCGGCGCGGGCGGCATGGGGCAGGTCTTCAAGGCCGAGCACCGCGTGATGAAGCGGCGCGTCGCGATCAAGTTGTTGCCGCCGGCGATGTCGAAAGACGAAGCGGCGATCAAGCGGTTTCAACGCGAGGTGCAAGCGGCGGCCCGCTTGGTCCATCCCAACATCGTCGCGGCCTACGACGCCGGCGCGCAGCGCGGCGTTTGGTATTTGGTGATGGAACTGGTCGAGGGGCGCGATCTGTCGGCGCTCATTAAAGAACACGGTCCGCTGCCGATCGAACAGGCGTGCGACTACACGCTCCAAGCGGCGCGCGGTCTGGCCTTCGCGCACTCCGAAGGAGTGATTCATCGCGACATCAAGCCGGCCAACCTGCTGCTCGACAAAAAAGGGGTCGTCAAGATCCTCGACATGGGCTTGGCCCGCTTCGACGGGGGCGACGACGGCCTGACCGGCACCGAGCAAGTGATGGGCACGGTCGACTACATGAGCCCCGAGCAAGCGGCCAACACGAAAGGCGTCGACGCGCGGGCCGACATCTATTCGCTCGGCTGCACGCTCTGGTTTCTGTTGACCGGCAAGAAGCTCTACGACGGCGACACGATGATCTCGCGACTCATGGCGCACCGCGACGGTCCGCTGCCGAGCCTCGTGAAAGCTCGCGACGACGCGCCGTGGCCGCTCGAACAAGCGTTTCACAAGATGATCGCCAAGCGGCCGCAAGATCGGCAGCAGACGATGGACGAAGTCGTCGCGGCGCTGGAACCGTATGCCGGGAATTCCACAAAAGTCGGCCTCGGTTCGTCGACCGGCATGGGTTCGGCGACGAATCCGGAACTGGCCGCATTTTTATCGAGCGTGAAAGCGTCGGCGACGCAGACGGGCACGCACGGGCAAACGGGTCCGACGATGCACGCCGCCTCACGGACTCGAACCGTGCCCGACGACGCGACGGCGGCGTTCACCTCGGCCGAGGCGGGAACCGATCCGAAAAGCGAAATCTTGCCCAACCGTGCGGGGATCGCCGGCCATGCCCGCCCGCAACGCGACGGCCGGGGCGGCAAACGCCGCAAGACGCCGGTGAAACTGATCGCCGGAGCCCTCGGCGGCTTAGCGCTGCTGTTGCTCGGAGCGTGGATCATCCTTAAGAAGCCCGACGGCGACGTGACGAAGATCGAGGCCCCGGAAGGAGGTCGCGTCGCGGTCGTGACGACGCCGGCGAAAGCGACGCTCGACGTGCGGCCGAGTGACCACACCGCGGCGGCTTCTCAAGCCGGCGCGTCGCGCGTGCCGTCGACGGAAGACATCATCAAGACTCTCGAGTCGGGCGAATATGTTTGGAGCGAGCCTGAGAATCTTGGTCCCAACGTGAATACCGCCGGCGATGATTTGATTCCGTCGCTCACATCGGACCAACTCCGTCTGCTTATTAGACGCCCACAGGGGGGCAGCGATCTTCTTGAGAGCGCACGCCGAGGTGTGAGCGAGCCTTTTGGGCCGGCCGTTCAATTGGCGCCCGGTTCCGACGATGAGAACGATTGCTTTTTGACCGGCAACGGGCTGTTCTTGATCTACTCGGCTTATAACACCGAAGCCGGGGATCAAAGCGGCCACGACCTTTACTTGCGGCAGCGCGCCTCGCTGGCGGCGCCGTGGTCGCCTGCCAAGAGCATTAACGACGTCAATACGCCGTCGAGTGAGATTTCCCCCTGTCTTTCCGACGACGGTTTGATACTCACCTTCGCTTCGAACCGCCCGGAAGGCTACGGCAAATACGATCTCTACATGGCTCGGCGAACCTCGCTCGACGCTCCGTTCGCGCGGGCTGCGAATCTCGGCAGTGCGATCAATTCCGCGGACAATGACGGGCGTCCCCAGCTTCTCGCCGACGGCCGGACGATTTTGTATTCGCGCGGCGATCGACGGTTTTATTCCTACCGTTCGCCGTCCAACGGAGTGCTCACCGCGATCGAATTGCCGAATTGGCCGAGCGAGTTCCGACGTAGTTGGCTCGCGCCCGACGCCCGCACGATTTATTTCCAAGCGACGCGTCCGGGCGGGTTGGGCAAGGACGACATCTGGCTCTCGCGCCGCGTGCCGCGCACATCGGCTCCGACGAACATTGCGACGCCGAAGCAAGTCGCCGATATGGCCGGTGAAGGAGCCGCAAAATACACGGCGGAACTATTGCACAAGCTGCCGGGGCGCGCGGCGGAATTCGTGCTCGACGATAAGTTGCGAATTGATCGCGCTCTGTTCGATCCGATTACGGGCCTACGGCTGCGCGATCTCCTTCCGAGCGGGGACATCCTCGCTGCCGTAAATCCCACGATCGCACGCGACGGCCGACGGTCGGCATGGATCACCGAGGACGGCACTTTGACCGTCTGGGATCATGCGGCCGACAAGCCGCTCTGGAGCGAGAGGATGGAACGTCCGGGCGACGGTCGACGCGGCGTGAAATTGTCGACCGACGGGCGATTGCTGGCGGCTTTCGTCAACCGCTCGTTGGTCGTTTGGAACGTAGACCAGCACCAACTCGTCATGCAGGCCGACTCCAACGGCTTTCGCGGAGGCCTGCGCTGGTCTCCGTCGGGCCGTTGGCTGTATGGCGATAAAAACAGCGGCTGGTTTGTTTGCGATCTGCAAGAAAAGCGAGTCGCCGACCTCGGTTCGACGGTCAATCCCTGCGCGATCGATTTCACGCAGGATGAATCGCAAGTCTTCGTTGCTCGACAGATTGAAGCCGGCGACCCCCGCTGTGAATATGTCGCCTTCGACCCCGAAACGCAGCGGCCGCTCTATGCGCTGCCCGACCAAGGATACGGAGCCCTGGCGATATCGCCGCTGGGCGACGACATCTTTTTTTCCGCACCCGGGCCGACTGAAATCCGTTACGCCGCAGCCGACGGCACGGTCGACGGGTCGCGCGTGACGTCGATAGGGCTGGGAGTCGATCAATTGGCGCTGTCGAGCGACGGCACCTTGCTCGCCGCCTGGAACTATCGCGACCAGACCGTTTACGTCTATCGATTGCATCGCAACGACGTCGACGATCGCCCGCAGACTCCGCGTTCGTCGGGCTCGTCCGGCGCATCTCGCAACGCGCTCCGGCTGACCGGCGCCGGCTACGTCGACTTGGCGAGCGACTGGAACTACGACGGCGGCGATGTGACGTTTGAAGCGTGGTTGATCGGCGATACGCCGCGTTCGATGCACACATACTTGGCCGTGGATCACGACGCCGGCGGCCGACGACACGCGCTCCGGTTGAGCCGCCGCGGGGATCAACGCGTCATCGAGGTCGCGCGCCCGTCGGAACAGCTCATCGTGAGGTTCGACGACGTGCTGCCGAGCGGGCGGCCGACGCATTTCGCCGCCGTTTGGCAAGGCCCCGAGATCCGCATTTACGTCGACGGCAAGCGGCTGACGTCAAGGCCGCACCAATATCCGTTCGGCCCTCGCCCGGGCAAACCGTATGCGTGGCTGGGAGGAATGCCTGCGGATGAATCGCTGACTAAAGCTCAGCAAGGATGCGACGCGACGTTGCTCGAAACTCGAATCACTTCTCGCGCCCGCTACCACGGCGATTTTACTCCCCCCGCCGCGCTCACGGCCGACGCCGACACCGTGGCGCACTTCAAGTGTGACGAGGGAGTCGGCGACGTGCTGCACGATTCGTCCGGTCGAAGTCGGCAGGCAAAAATCGTCGGCGCGAAGTGGGTGCGAGTCGAAGCCGGGCCGGCGGCCTCGGCGATCAAAATCGATCTCCTGAAAAACCTCGACGTCGTCGCCAATGCGGTCGCCGGTCGGTTCGCTCTCGATCGCGAAGGATTGCGCGTCGCCGACGGAACGCTGAATGCCCGCATCGCGCTGCCGGTCGATCCACCGCCCGCCGAGTATGATTTGCACGTCGCCGTCGGCCGCATCGCGCCGGGAGGCAAGGCGTTCATCGTCGGCGTGCCGTGGCAAGGCTCGCAAGGCTGCGTCGTCGTCGACGGGTTCAGCAATCCGCCTCTCTCCGGCCTGGAACTCGTCGACGGGCTCACGCCCAAAGAAAACGGCACGGGAAAGCCCGGCGAGAAGATCACGTTCGGACCGCGCAATCATAAGCTCGTCGTGCGCGTGCGCAACGACGGCATCGCGGCCGAGTGCGACGGCGAGCCGCTGTTCGATTGGAAAGGGAAGCCTGCGCAGCTTTCGACGCACGCGATGTGGCAAGTCCCGCGCAAAGACCTGCCGTTTCTCGGCTTCCAAGGTCCCTATGTGGTGCACGGCGTCGAACTGTTCCCGGTCGCTGCGCAGCGCGTCGCAGGTCTCGACGGAAAACCGGTCGGCGCGCCTGCGGCCGACGGTGCCGGCCGGCTCACGCTCTTCGACGGCCGCACGCTCGACGGCTGGGAAACGATCGGCGGCGGCGGTTGGTCGGCCGCCGATGGAGTGTTGAAAGCCGCCGGCACCGGCAAAGGCTGGATCGGCACGACGCGCACGTTCCGCGACTACGAGTTGGAATTGGAATATCGCATCCAGCCCGGCGGCAACGGCGGCGTCGCGCTCCGCGCTTGGCGCGAGGGGGGCGTGAGCGCGAAGCCGTACATGGAAGTGCAGATCATCGACGACGCCGCCACGCCGACGCCGTTTCCGACCGGCTCCATCACCGATCAAGTCGCAGCAAAGCCGGGTTTCACCGCGCCGATCGGCGCCTGGAACAAGGTCGGCGTTCGCTTGGTGGGCAAACACGCTCGCGTCACGTTCAACGGCGTCGTCACGGTCGACGCCGACCTGCCGATCGAACGTCCCGAGGGAATGATCGGCCTGCAAGTTTGGGATCGCCCGGTCGAATACCGCAACATTCGGATTCGTGAACCGAGCTCGCCGCGCGCCGCCGCCGCGCGTACGCCGTTCCTGCACGACCCGGCCTTTGAGCCGTGGCGAAAAATGGTGCAGGCCTTGCCCGAGCGGGAGCAGATCGACGCCGTGCGCGCGAAGCTGATGGAGTTGAACCCCGGCTTCGACGGCAAACTGACCGACGCGACCGGGGCGAAGCCGTTGCAGGTCGACCCCGACGGCGTCGTTTCCGTCGGCTTCTCGTCGGACGACGTGACCGACGTCTCGCCGCTGCGGGCCCTGCCGAATCTCCGTTACCTCACCTGCAGCGGACACAAGTTCGGCCAGGGGAAGCTGGCAGATTTGTCGCCGCTCGCAGGCTTGCCGCTGTCTAATTTCACTTCGTACACGTCGTCCATCGCCGACCTCTCGCCGCTGCGCGATTGCCCTTCGCTCGGCGTCGTGCATTTAGCGACGACGCACGTCACCGCCGCACAGGTCGAGGCGTTGCAAGCGGCTTTGCCGGCCTGTCGCGTCGAGTGGGACGGCCTCACCGATCCGGCGGCGTCGGAACGGCGCATCGCGGAGTGGGTTCTGCTAACCGGCGGCGGCTTGCAAGTGCTCGTCGAGCAGCGACCCATCACGGTCGCGAACATCGGTGAGATACCTGCGGAGCCGTTTTGGAATAACCATGTGAGCCTCAAAACGGCGACGAACGACGATCTGGCCCGGTTCGAACGGAGCGTCGGCCTGACGAGCCTGCATCTCAACGGCACTTCGGTGGGCGACGCCGGCTTGGCTCGCCTGAAAGGATTGACCAAGCTGCAAGCGCTGTCGCTGTCGAAGACCTCGGTCACCGATGCGGCCGTGGCGCCGCTCGCCGGCGTGAAGCGGCTCACGCAGCTTAACCTGAAGGGGACGCGCGTGACGTCGGCCGGCGTCGCGGCTCTGCAAAAGGCTCTGCCCGCTTGCCGGATCGAGTGGGACGATCCGACGCAGCCGCCGACGCCGGCTCCGGCGGCCGCTACCCGTTCGAAGTAATCGCTCGGCGGCGCCCCCGGCGCAGCGCAAGAAATGCGCGACTTGATTTCCGCCCAATCAGTTTCTTCGCTTCAGTCGGGGAATCTCCGACGCCTCCGGGCTCCGCCGCTCTCGGCGTGGCCCTCGATTCGGGAAGCGGCTCCGCAACCGCGCGGCATTCGGCCTGGCGATTGCTGTCAAACTCCTGAAGTTCGGTCGATCACGTTCTTGTAAGAGGATGGGAAGCTATGAGACGGCAACCGCGCAGTGTGACGTTCTTTCACGGCGTCATGGACTATCTCACCGGCGTGCTTCTGCTCGCCGCTCCCTGGTTGTTCGGGTTCAACGATCACCGGCTCGCCACGCTCACCACTGCGGCCTTCGGCCTCGTGCTGTTGCTCTACAGCATGGCGACCGACTACGAACTGGGGCTCGCCAAGCTGATTCCGATGAGCGCGCACTTGGCGCTCGACGGCGTGAGCGCCGGCCTGCTGATCGCCGCTCCGTTTCTCTTCAACTTCTCCGATCGCGTGTGGGTTCCGCACTTGATCGTCGGCATCGTCGAGGCCGCGGTGACGGGCGCGACGGTCGTGGCGCTGGGCATCCTGGCCCTTGCCGGACCGCGCCGCCGTTCGCGGCGTCGCGCCGCGCATTGAGTTCGGCAACGGGAACGACGACGGCGAGCACTGCGCTGCCCGCCGGGGCGGCGCAGCGTCGCCGCGCGCACGAGAATCTCCAATGCCACACCCGCGCTTGAAACCGCCGTACATGCCGATGGAGGCCGAGGCCGTCGCGGAGATTCCCGTCGGCCCGCAGTGGGCCTACGAACCCAAGTGGGACGGCTTTCGCTGCCTCGCGTTTCGCCGCGGCGACGAGGTCGTGCTGCAGTCGAAATCGGGCCAACCGCTCAGTCGATACTTTCCCGAGATCGTCGCCGTGTTGCGGGATCTGCCGGCAAGCGACTTCGTCCTCGACGGCGAATTGGCCGTCCCCGTTCGCGGCCGCTTTTCGTTCGACGATTTGCTGCAACGCATCCATCCGGCGGCGAGCCGCATCGCGAAGCTCGCGGAAGCCGTGCCTGCCGTGTATATCGTGTTCGATTGTTTGGCCGACGCCGGCGCGCGACTGACCGATCGTCCGCTCGGCGAGCGGCGCGAGGCGCTGGAAACGTTCGCGCGGCGGAACTTCAAGAACCGCGGCGAGCTCAAACTGTCGCCGCTCACGCACGACTTGAAGCGCGCCCAAGCCTGGTTTCGCAAAGTCGGCGGCGACCTCGACGGCATCGTCGCCAAGCGGCTCGACTTGCCCTACCGCAGCGGCGAGCGCGACGGCATGCGCAAGATCAAGAAAATCCGCACGGCCGACTGCGTCGTCGGCGGCTTTCGCTATGCCGAAGGCAAACGCGAGGTCGGCTCGCTGCTGCTCGGGCTCTACGACGAGCGCGGCCTACTGCACCATGTCGGCTTCAGCTCAAGTTTCAAGGCCGCCGAACGCCGCGCGCTGACCAAGAAACTAGAGCCGCTGATCGCGGAGTCGAGCTTCACCGGACAAACTCCCGGCAAGCCCAGCCGGTGGAGCACCAAACGCAGCGCCGAATGGAAGCCGTTGCAGCTCCGCCATGTCGTGGAAGTGACCTACGACCACTTCACCAACGGTCGCTTTCGTCACGGCACGAGAATTCTTCGTTGGCGTCCGGATAAGCGGCCGCGCCAATGCACGCTGGATCAACTCCCCGCAGGGGGCGGCCGCGCGGCCAAGCTGCTCGAAGCGGCCCCGCCGCAGCCGAAACGGGCCCGCCGGGTGCGCAAAACGGCTCGCTGATTTCGTCGTGCCGCGGCGGCGCTCTGCGTTCGATCTTGCCGACCCCGCGCTGAATGGTTTGCGATCACGTTGCGCGGCGACGGGCCCACGTCGCGCAACCCGGCGGCTGGGCGACGGCGGGCCGCCGTTTGGAACCGCTGAGAATCGCCGATTCGGGAACGTAACTTGCCACCCTTTGGAAAGCCCCGGTTCGCCCATTGCGACCGAGCCGCCTCGGCGTCGCCGTCTCTTGTTTGAGGTACTTCCCATGTCGCCGCACCCCGTCGTTTACTCTCTGGCGTTGCTCGCCGGCCTCTCGCTCGGCACTTGGTTACTAGCCCAAAACCCCAACCCGCCCGCCGACGCCCCGGCGGCCGCGTCGCCCGCGAATCCTCCGCCGGGCGGCAATGCTCGTTCGGCGGATGCGATTGAGGCCGCGCAAAGCTCTCAGCCCGGCGAGCCGCGGCGCGTCGAGCAGCAAGCCACGGAGCACGACAAGAGCGACGTCTTCGCGGCGACGAAAGCGCCGCCGTCGTCGTCGGCGCTCAACGCCCAACCCGACGCCGGACAGATCAAAGGCTTCGATTTTTATCGCGACCCGCTGAACGCCAAGCAGCCGATGATGACGTTCGCCGAGGCGATGAAGGAAGACGTCGCGGCCAAACAAAAAGTGATGGCCGATCACCTCGCGCTGTTGAAGGCCCGCTACGATCTCGAACCGCGCCTCGATCCGGAGGCGAAGATGAGTCGTGGCAAGCCGCTCGCGGTCGGTCCCACGGCTCGCCTGCGCGACGGCGTGACCTGGGAGCAACTGGCGAAAACGTCGGCGGACGAAATGCGCCAAGCCGGCACGTTTCCCTATCCCTCGCTGCCGCACCCGAAGCACGTGACCGGCGGGCAAGTGTTTCCGCCGATGCAGATTGAAATGTTCCCGCGGCTCCGGCGCTTCGACGTCGATTTCGATCTCCCGGAAGCCTTCTTGCCGGAGTTTCCGCCGGCGATCTTTCTGCAAAACCGTCCGGAATTGGGCGACGTTTCGCGCGGGCAGGTCGTCTCGATCAACAATTACTACGCGTTGTTCAAAGATATCCTGACGCCCGTCCAACTCGACGGCCTCCGCTTGCTGCTCACGCCGTTTCCGCAAGAAGAATTCAACCCGACGGACGATCGCAAGAGCGCCGCACCGAGCCTCGGGGTGACGTGCTTCGATTGCCACGTCAACGGTCACACGACCGCTCAGTTTCATCTCAACCCCGACGACCGACCGCAGCAGCGTCGCTTTCGGCTCGACACGACGAGTCTGCGCGGCGTGAATCAGCAGCAGATCCACGGCTCGAAGCGCAGCCTGCGTTCGATCGAGGACTTCACGGAGTTCGAGCAGCGCACCGCGTACTTCAACGGCGATCCGGTGCATGCGATGAAGAAAGGCTTCATGATTCTCGACCGAGTGCAAGTGAGCCACATGGCCCAACTGCAAAACATGCTCGATTTCCCGCCCGCGCCCAAGCTCGGCACCGACGGGCGCTTGATCAAGAGCGCGGCGACCGAGAGTGAATTGCGCGGCGAAGCGCTCTTCTTCGGCAAGGCGCGCTGCGCGGAGTGCCATCCGGCGCCGTTCTATCTCGATCATCAGATGCACGATCTGAAGGTCGAGCGGTTTCTCGACGAGCCGCCGTTGGGACCGATCAAGTCGTTCACGCTGCGCGGCATCAAGGATTCGCCGCCGTATTTGCACGACGGCCGTTGCCTGACGCTGGAAGATACGGTTGAGTTCTTCAATCTCGTGCTTCAGCTTTCGCTGACCGCCGACGAGAAAAAAGACCTCGTCGCGTTTATGCGGCAACTGTAAGCGGCTTAGCCGCGCAGTCGGGCGTGGGGTAGGGGCCTCACGCCCGCTACCCGCCGAAGTTGGAGCGCAGCACGACGAAGTACGCCAGCAGCAACGCCGCCAAGGCGAACGCGAGCGGGCTCACTTCCCGGCGACGGCCGCTCAACAGCTTCACCAGCGGATAGCTGATGAGGCCGAGCCCGAGGCCGTCGGCGATCGAGTATGAGAGCGGAATCGCGATCATCGTGAGAAACGCCGGAATGGCTTCCGACGCGTCGTCCCAGGCGATTTCGGTCACGCAGCCCATCATCATCGCCCCGACCAAGACCAAGGCCGGGGCCGCGATCGGCGGATAGCTGCCGATCATCGCAATCAGCGGGCTGAACAACGGCGCGGCGAGAAACAAGGCCGCGGTCGTCAGCGCGGTCAGCCCGGTGCGGCCGCCTTGCTCGACGCCGGCGGCGCTCTCGATGAAGCTCGTCACCGTGCTCGTTCCCAAGCAGGCGCCGGCGACCGTGCCGACGGCGTCGGACAACATCGCTCGATCGGCGCGCGGCAATTTGTTGTCGCGCAGGAAGCCGGCCTGCCGACCGACGCCGACCAAAGTTCCCACGGTGTCGAACAACACCATGAACAAGAAGATCAGAATATAGGGCCACATCGTCGCGTCGAGCGCCCCGCGCAGGTCCATTCGCAAGGCGACCGGTGCGAGCGAAGGGGGCGGCGACACGAGCGACGTCGCCGGTGCGAAACGCGTCATCAGCAACGACTCTTTCACGATCCGCGCTTCGGCCGCGCCCGGAATATGAGGCAGCGCGGCGCGCAGCGCCGCGGCCGCGAGCGTCGCCGCGACGATGCCCCACAGAATCGAGCCCGGCACGCGGCGGGCATGCAGCCCCGCGGCGACGAGCAATCCGAAGAAGAACACCGCGAGGTCGGGGGAATTGAAGTGCGGATTGAGCGCGACCGCGGTGCCCGGATGCTTGACGATCACGCCCGCGTTTTGCAAGCCGATGAACGCCACGAACAAGCCGATGCCGGCGGCGATCGCGCTTTTGAGGCTCGGGCTCAGCGTGTCGAGAATCCGTTCGCGCACGCCCGTCAACGTGATCAACAGGAAGAGCACGCCGGAGTAGAACACGACGCCGAGCGCCGTTTGCCAGGGGGCGACGCCTTGCGCCGCGGCCGCCGCGCCGGCCGCGGGGATCGTCGTCAACACGAAGAAGAAGTTTTCGCCCATGCCCGGGGCCTGCGCGATCGGGTAGCGCGCGTAGAGCCCCATCACGGCCGTGGCCAGCGCGGCCGCGAGGCAGGTCGCCGTCGTCACCGCGCCGAAGTCCATGCCGGTGTCGAAGCCGAACATCCGTCCGGAAAGCACCGCCGGTTGCACGACGATGATGTACGCCATCGTGAGAAACGTCACGCAGCCCGCCGTGAGCTCCGTGCGCACCGTCGTGCGGTTCTCGGTCAAACGAAACCAGCGGTCGAGCATCGTTCACGATCCTTGGTGCGGGCCGGCCCGGCCGTTTCGCCGGCGGGCGGCCGACATTATGCCGTTTGCGCCGACGACGGCGGAGCCCAGCTTCACGCGATTCGGCGACTCATGCTACGATTCTCGGCGGTTTTACCAAACTCATTGAAGGACGACGACGATGGCCCGCCGCAAGTTGCTCGCTGGTTGCCTGCTTATGTACGCGGCCGTCGCGGTGCGCTCCGCAATCGCGGCCGAGCCTATGCCGCCCGCCGGCAAAATCGTCGATCTCTCGCATTCCTTCGACGCCCAAACGATCTACTGGCCGACCGAGAACGGCTTTCAGTTTCAGCGCGGCAACAACGGCGTCACCCCGAAAGGCTACTACTACGCCGCCAATCGTTTCACGTCGGCCGAGCACGGCGGCACGCATCTCGATGCGCCGATTCACTTCGCCGCCGCCGGGCAAACGGCCGATCAACTGCCGCTCGAACGCTTGGTCGGCGAAGCCGCGGTCGTCGACGTGACCGCGGCCTGCGCGCACGACCCCGACTACCAGATCGGCGTCGCCGACTTGCGGGCCTGGGAAGTTCGCCGGCGGCGGCAACTCGTCGACGTCGTCGTGCTGCTCCGCACCGGCTGGAGCAAGCGCTGGCCGGATCGCGAGCGTTATCTCGGCACGAGCGAGCGCGGAGCCGACGCGGTGTTGAAGCTCCGCTTCCCCGGCCTCGCGCCCGAGGCGGCGCGCTGGCTCATGGAGCATCGCGCCGTAAAAGCAGTCGGCATCGACACCGCGAGCATCGACTACGGCCGCTCGACGCTCTTCGAAACGCACGTCGCGCTCTGCAAGCACAACTGCCCGATCTTCGAAAACGTCGCCGATCTCGCCGGCTTGCCCGATGAGGGGGCCACGGTCGTTGCGCTGCCGATGAAAATCGCCGGCGGCAGCGGCGGCCCGCTGCGGATCATCGCGTTCGTGCCCGAGTGAGTCGGCAGGGCGTCGTCGCAGCGCCGCAACGACTACTTGCGAACGCGGCCGCTCAGATAAACGTCGCCGCCGAGTTGGCGGATCTCCACGTCGTCGAGCGCCCGCGCCTCGGCCATCTTGGCAAGCCCCGCGCCGGCGAGCGGCGTCGTCGCCTGCGCGCCGCCGATCAGCTTCGGCGCGATGAACGCATGCACCTCGTCGACTTCGCCTAAGTCGAACAGCGCGCCGAGCAGCGTGCCCCCTCCTTCGACGAGGACGTTCGTGAATCGACGACGGCCGAGCTCGTCGAGCAGTTGCGCCAAGCGTTCGGCCCGCGACGTGCCCGAGAGTTCGACGACTTCGCAACCGGCGGCGCGGAGCGCGGCGACCTGTTCGGTCGGCGCAGCGGCGGCCACGGCGATGAGCACCGGCACGTCGTGCGCGGTCCGCGCGAGTTGCGAATCGAGCCGCAGCGTCGCGCGGTCGTCGACGACGATCCGCAGCGGCGTCCGCGCCGGCGACGCCCCTTGCGGCAAACGCACGGTCAGCAGCGGGTCGTCGGCCGCCGCCGTGCCTGCGCCGACGACGACGGCGTCGCAACGTCCGCGCAGCGCGTGGACCACGCTCCGCGCCGCTTCGCCGGAGATCCAGCGACTGTCGCCGCTTGCGGCGGCGAGCTTGCCGTCGAGCGTCATCGCCCATTTGGCGACGACCCACGGCCGCTTCTTCGTGAGCAGCTTCAAATACGGCGCGTTGAGTCGGCGGGCTTCGTCGGCATGCACGCCGCTTTCGATTTCCACGCCCGCCGCGCGAAGCTGCGCCGCACCGCCGCCGGCCACGAGCGGAAACGGATCGTCGAGCGCATAGACGACCCGCGCGACGCCGGCCGCAAGCAGCGCGTCGGTGCAGGGAGGCGTCTTGCCGTGATGACAACACGGCTCGAGCGTCACATACGCGGTCGCTCCCGCGGCCCGCTTGCCGGCCACGCGGAGCGCTTCGACTTCGGCATGCGGCGCGCCGTAGCGGGTGTGATACCCTTCGCCGACGATCTCCGCGCCGCGGGCCACGACGCAGCCGACCATCGGATTGGGCTCGACGCGGCCGCGCCCTTGCGCCGCCAGATCGAGCGCGCGGCGCATGTGCCAGGAGTCGATCTCCGGCTGATCGGCGGCCGACGATTGCGAAGGCTTCATATTGAGGCGAGCTTAATCCATTCCCGGAACCCAGAGGCCCGACTTCGTCGCGCCGCCGGCGGCGGGAGCGGCGGCCGCGGCCGGTCCGGCGTCGGGCGTCCACAGCTTGTTGCTTTCGGCGGCCGGCGCGGCCGCGCCCATGCCGGGCGGCAAGCCGCGTGGACGACCGTCGGGGCCGATGATACCGGCCTGATACAGAATCTGCATCAGCGCCTGGGCCACGCCCGGCTCGCGCAAGTGCTGCGATTGAATGTGTTCGACCAGGCGACCGAACTCTTGCGGCTCGCCGCGGCGCAGCCGGAGTTCCAATTCCTCCAAGTCCCACGGCGCGGTCGATTGCTTCTTCTCTTCCGCCGCCTTGCGCGCCAGGTCGATGAAGCGAATCGCTTCGTCGCTCGCCTCTTCGATGTCGGCCAAGTGGCCGTAAACGCCGGCGACGTCGAGCTTGTCCTTCACGCTCGGCCGGCCGACGAGTTCGAGCCCGAGCTTGCGCACCGCCTGCCGCGCGATCACTTGCAGCGCGCGCTGGAAGTTCATCGCGAGTTCGTCGTCGGAAAGCTTCGCGGCGTCGAGCCGATGCAGCCGCGTATACGGCACGCCGAGCGGGCCGAACTTCGCCGGCTCGGGCGTTTCCGGCGGCGCGATTCCGAGCTTCGAGCGCAGTTCGTCGAACACCGCGGTCGTCGAGGCCTGCGAGAAGGAGAGCTCGATCAACAGCACGGCCGCGGCCAGCGAGAGGCGATATTGCGCATCGCCCGCCGCTTCCGCCGGCGTCTTGCCGCCGAAGCGCTGCGCCGGCGTGTTGGTCCAAATGTTGAGCACCGCGTCGCGGCGCTGCTCTTCGACGAGTTCGCGAATGTGCGCCGGCGGCGTGTCGTCGGGCAAACGCCAACTCCAGCTGAGCGAAGCCTCGGCGACCGGCACGTCGTCGATCTTTTCCGATTCGCCCCAGGAGCCGAGCGCGTCGGCCGGCAGCACCGCGCCGAGCGCCTGCTTCGCCGCCTCGAGATCGGGCCGGCGGCAGTAAACGTCGACGTGCGCTTCGCGATCCGTCTGTCGGCCGAACACCAGCAGCCGCGCGATGATCTTCGGCACGTCGGTGCGGGCGATGCCGACGCCGGTGGCCGGCAGTTCGCGATCGAGCAGGAAGTAGCCGGCCCGCGGCGGCGGCTGGTCGCCGAAGTCGATGCCGAGCGATTCCCAATTGAAGGGGGCCAAGCGCTTCGTCGAAGCGAACGTCTCCACCGCGGCGTCGAGATTCTTCAGATCCACGGCCGTGCGCAGTTCGTCGACGACGTCTTGATCGGCGCCGCCGTCGTAGATCTGCGCGAGCGCTTCGGCTTCGACGGCGTCGTCGAGCGGAATCTTGAGCGACGCCAATTTGCGGAGCGCCGCGATCGAGCCCGGCATGTCGGCCAGCCAGGAGCGGAGCACGGCCAAATTGCGCCACAGTTCGGGCGACTCGCCGGCCTGCGCGGTGAGATTCTTGAGCTTATCCGCCGCGCGCCACCAGAGGCCGCGCCGCGCCTCGGTCACGGCCGCGTCGAACTCCGCTTGCCACGGCACGCCGGCCGGAGCGGGCACGAGCGTCTGCTCGTTCTTCAACACGAGCGGGATGTTCGGCGATTGGAAGAACCGCGAGAGCAACTGCAGCGACACCTCGTCGTTCGGGTTCATGCTGTAGGCCAGCATGAAGTGGCCGCGCGCCGCGGCGACGCGTCCTTCCATGAGCAGCATTTCGCCCAAGCGGCTGACGCTCGCGACGACGCGACCGGAGATCGACTCCTCGCTCGCTTCCATCGCCTTTTGCAGCGGCTGGATGCCGGCCAACGAACCGTGCCGCGCCGCCGTCACGACGGCCATCTCGGCCAGCGCCACCGGATGTTTCGGGTGCCGGCTCAGGAAGTCTTCCAGCGTGGCCGCGGCTTTGTCGTCGGAGCCGAGAATCGATTGCAGCAGCGCTTTGGTCGTCACCAAGTAGGCGCGGTCCGGAAACTTCTTTTCGGCCGTCTCGATGAATTCCAGCGCCGCGGCCCGCTGCCCTCCTTCGAGCATTTCTTGGATGCGCTCGATTTCCGCGCTCATGTCGGCGCAGCAAAACTTCATTTTCTTGCCGGAGCCGCAAGGACAGTAGGCGTACGGGTCGATGTCTTTGGCCATGATTCAGGTGGGGCGAGGGATGTTGAAACCGTGCCGGCGAACCGGCGACGACGGCGATGATCCGGAAAACAATCGAGGTCTGAAAACAAACACGTGTCTGAAAACAAACGCTGCCGGACAAGCCGGCAGCGGCGAACAAAATTGATTTAGGAAAGCCGCGCGGTCTACGCGGCCAGGGCCTTTCGCTTGTCGGCGATGAGCTTGAGCAGCGTCTTGAACGGATCGGCGAACTTCGCGAGCCCTTCGCTCATCAGCGTCTCTTCGAGCTGTTGCATATCGACGAGCTTGTCGATCTCGGCGAGCACTTCGGCCGGCGGCAGCTTGTCGACTTGCCGCGTGAACGTGCGGCCGCTTTTCTCGACGGCGTCGTTCGTCGCCGGCGGATTGGTTTCGATGTCGCTCCCGGCGAACGCTTCCACATACTTCCAAGGTGCATCTTCCGGCTTCTTCGTGCCGGTGCTCGCGAAGATCATCTCTTGCTTGAGCGGCGTCTTGTTGCGCGACCAGAATTCGTTGTTCGCTTGCCAGATGCGCTTGGCGTTGACGATGCCCACTTGCCCTTGCGCGGCCGGCGAAAGTTGCGGCACGGCCTTCTCCGTGTAGACGTCGAGCCGCGACACGAAAATGCTGTACACGCTCTTGAATCCGTCGAGGGTCTTGCGTCGCTTGGCCCCGCGCCACACCGCGTCGCGGGCCGCTTCATATTGCCGCATCGAGAAAATCAGCGTGACGTTGAGCGTCACCCCGGCCGCCGCCAATTCCTCCAGCGACTCCAACCCGGCCGGCGTCGCCGGAACCTTGATCATCCGGTTCGCGTGCCCCGCCGCGTATTCCTTACCCATTTCGACGTATCGCGCCACGCGGGCCGCATGCGCCGGCCCGAGCTGCAAATCTTCCAGCAACGGGTCGAGCTCGAAGCTTACGTAGCCGTCGTCGCCGTGCGTGTCGCGATGCACGCCGGCAAACACTTCTTGCGCGCGGCGCACCAGGTCGTCCGTCATCTTCCAAGCGATCGCCGTGTCGTCGAGCCCTTGCTTCGCCAGGCCGACGATCTGATCGTCGAAACGTCCGGTCTTCAGCAAGTCGGCGATGATGATCGGATTGCTCGTCGCCCCCGTCGCTCCCAAGGCCCGGTTCCGCGCGACGAGCTCCGGATCGATCGAGTCGAGCCAGAGCTTGGTGCCGGCGGCGATCAGAGATTGGAGCGGGCTGGTCATGGCCGAGGGTCCTCAATCGGAGCCGTGATCCGCGACGCGAAAACCGCGTCTTGGAAAGCGTTTGGCGATGCCCGCAGCATAGCAAACCGGGCGGGGGTGAGCTACCGGCCGGCCGACCGAGCGGCTCGCACCGACCGGCCCCAAAAAGAAACGCCCGGCCTGCGAGAGGCCGGGCGTTACCGAGAATCGAGCGTCGAACACACGGAGCGGGCGAATCGTCGTCGGTCGTAACAGGACAACTACTTGAAAGCGTAAGCCGGGTTGTTGGCGTCGAAGTCCGCGTCGGTCAGGCCGACGTTCAACCGCAGGTTGCGGTAAGTGTATTCTTCCAGCAACTGCGGCTGCTCGCCCGGCCGCGACGGCCAAGCATAGGCTTCCCAGCGAATCGGCAAGCCGTGCTCGTCGTCGTAAAAGATCCGCGTCATCTGAAACGGATAGTTGTCGCGCTTCACCGGGTGCGAATTCTCAACGCAGGTGCAAGGCCGACCGTCGACCTTGGCACCGACGTAGATTTGCACCTTATTCTCTTGGGCGGGGCCTTGGGCCTCCGCCTGGTAAAGCTGCAGCGTGCCGGCAAGGAAGTTCTCGTAGCCGGCAAGCGTCATCGGGTAGCGCTGGCCGTCCATCATCTCCGGGCCGGTCGGGTCCAGTTGCAGCATGCCGACCAGCTTGTGCTGAAACCCGGTCACGTGGACCAAGGCCTTGCCGTTGTTGCGCCCTTCGGCGTAGATCGCTTCACGGCCTTTCGGTTGCACCGGCCCCAGCGTTTGCACGTACACGGCGAACGGCCGGCAGCGAATCTTCATCAACACGGCGTCGTGCGGATTCAGCTTGCCGTTGATCAGCTCGCGCTTCACCATGATGAAGCTGCAGTCTTGCAACTGCTTGGCTTTATCGAGCGATTGCTTCGCCAGCTCGACCGGGCGCGTCAGGGGATGCTCGTTGAGGTTCCCGATCGCAGGAGCGTCGACACGGGCCGTTTGCACGGCCGCCTGCTCGGGAGCGAGCTGTTGAGTGAAGCCGTAGGAGCCGGCCGCCAGGGCGATCACGCAGCCGGCCGCGACGGAGCGACGAATCCGAGTCCACTTCATCCCTGGTACCCTCTCAGTTCTATAGCCGCGGCTATTCGAAACTCACGTGTCGAATCCCTGACCCGTGTAGTTCCTATATCGCACACGAGTCGGGCGTAGGTTGCGAACCGCGATTGGAATTATCTGATTTGCCAATTGGGTAGTTTGAACCGCGCCACCACTTTGACCAAAGGCAAACCGAGTGCCAACCAACAAACGACAAATTGGCGGCTCCGTGTCCGCCGTCGACTTTCCGTCGTCGGCCGACACGCAAGCGGCAAAAAGCCGGGATTTGCCACGGAAACGCGTCGCCTGCCCGGTAGAATTGCCGGCAAGCCGTTGGCCGGCCTGAGCGAAGAGTTTGCAGTTTTTTCAACATTGCGGCAAAAACCGCGCAGCGCGGAGCGACTTGAGCGCCGATGTGGCAGGGCATCCTCGGACACGACGACGTCGTCGAGCAATTTCGCCGCCGCCTGGCCGCGGGGCGGGTCAACGGCACGTTTCTCTTCGTCGGACCGGCCGGAGTGGGGAAGCGGCTCTTCGCGCAGAAGCTCGCCCAAACGCTGCTCTGCCAAGCGGGCAGCCGCCGCGAACTCGACCCCTGCGGGCATTGTGAAGACTGCACGCTCATGGCCGCCGGCACCCATCCCGATTTCCTCACCGTGGCCAAGCCGGCGGATAAGAGCGAGATTCCGCTGAGCTTGCTCATCGGGCCGCCGGAAAACCGGATGCGGGAAGGGCTCTGCCATGAGATCGGCATGAAGCCGTTTCGCGGCGGCCGGCGGATCGCCGTGATCGACGACGCCGACGAATTGAACGAAGAAGGGGCCAACGCGCTGCTCAAGACGCTCGAGGAACCGCCGCCGAAGTCGGTGCTGATCCTCATCGGCACGAGCGCCGATCGGCAACTGCCGACGATCCGCAGCCGCTCGCAAATGATTCGCTTCGCGCCGCTCGCGGCCGCCGACATCGAAACGCTGCTCGTCGCGCAAGGCCTCGTCGACGCGCCGAAGGCGGCCGCGGTCGCCGGGGCCGCGGAGGGGAGTTTGGAGCGCGCCCGCCGACTGGCCGATCCGGAACTCAGCGCGCTGCGGACCGAACTCTATGGGCAACTCGCCGCCGGCGCACTCAACTCGCAGGGGCTCGCGAAGCTCCTGCTCGGGTTCGCCGAAGGGGCCGGAAAAGATGCCGGCGCGCGACGCGAGCGGCTCCGCTGGTCGATCGGCTTCTTGGTCGAATTCTATAGAGAGTTGCTCCGCGTTCTCTCCGGAGCGCCCCTCTCCGCCGATCGGCCGTTGGCCGATGCGGCCGCGAAAGCCGGCCGGCCGACGACGTTTGATGCCGAAGCCGTGGCCGCGGCCGTCGAGCGGGCGCTGGAAGCGATCGAACACGTCGATCGCAACGCGCACTATGCGGCGCTGGTCGAAGCCCTCTGCGACGATCTGGCGCGGACGTTGACGCCCGTCGCCGTTTGAACCGCGGCTTGCTGGACAGCGACGCCGAGGCGCGCCACACTAGGGCCTTGTCATCTGTGATTTGCTGACAGGGTGGCACTCGCGGCTTGCCCACCAGTGTTGCAAGCACGGGTGGACAAGCCACCCGTGGCACCCGGTCATTCGTGACTGACAACGCGCTACGGCGCGCCACACTGTGAACCGTCTCGCCGGCGATCCTTCGCCGGCTCTCCCGCCTCCTTCCCCCGCCGGACTCACACCATGTTTCAGCGCACCGTCGTCGTCCGCCGCTTGTCGGCCCTCGTCGTTCTTTCTCTCGCGGCGCTTGCCGGCCGCGACGCTTCGGCCGAGCTGCGCGCCGGAGCGGCAACGAGCAACATCACGCCGGAAATCGGTCGGCCGATCATCGGCGGGTTCAGTCCCGCGCCGTCGAAGCATATTCACGACGAACTGCATGCCCGCTGCCTCGTGCTCGACGACGGCAAGACGAAGCTGGCGCTGGTCGTGTGCGATTTGCTCGGCGTCCATAAGCTCGTCAGCGACGAAGCCCGCCGGCTGATCACGGAGCGACTGGGCATTCCGAAGTCGCATGTGCTGATCTCCGGCACGCATACGCACTCGGCCTCTAGCGCGCTCGGCGAAGATCGCTACAACCCGAAACCGGTGATCGACGATTATCAGAAGTTCGTCGCGCAGCGCATCGCCGACGGCGTCGCGCGGTGCGTCAACACGCTCCGCCCGGCCGAACTGGCTTTCGGCACGGTCGACGTCCCCGAGCATGTGCACAATCGCCGCTGGTTCTTGCGGCCGGGCTCGATGCCGGAGAATCCGTTCGGGCAGCTGGACCTGGTGAAGATGAACCCCGGAGCGGGCAATCCGAATCTCGTCGAGCCGGCCGGCCCGATCGATCCGACCGTGTCGTTCCTCGCGGTCCGCGAAGCCGGCGGCGGCAAGCCGATCGGGCTGTTCGCGGCTTACTCGCTGCACTACGTGGGGGGCGTCGGCGGGGCCGACATCTCGGCCGACTACTTCGCCGTGTTCTCCGAGACGATGAAAGAACTGCTCACGCCCGAGCGGCAAGACCCGCCGTTTGTGGCGATGATGGCCAACGGCACGAGCGGCGACATCAACAACATCAACTTTCGCAATCCGCCGAAGGAACGTCGCAAGCCGTACGAACAAATGCGCTACGTCGGCCAAGACGTCGCAGCGAAAGTCGCGGGCGCGATGAAAGACCTCAAGTATAAGAGCGACCTCACACTCGACGCTCGCTACGCCGAGCCGATGATCAAGTTTCGCCATCCCACGCCGGAGCAGCTCTCGTGGGCGCAGCAAAAGCTGGCGGAACCAGAGGAACCGGCGGCGAAGGCGAATCTGCCGCGGATCTACGCGCAGCGCGCGATGAAGATGAACGAGCATCCGGAAGCCGGCCCGATGCCTGTGCAGGCCTTGCGCATCGGCGACGTCTGCATCGGCACGCTGCCGTGCGAAGTGTTTTGCGAGATCGGCATCGAATTCCGCAGCCGCTCGCCGCTGAAGCCGGCGTTCATGGTGTCGCTCGCGCACGGCTACTACGGCTATTTGCCGACGCCCCGCCATCACAAACTCGGCGGCTATGAAACCTGGCTCGGCACAAATCGGCTGGAGCCGCAGGCTTCGGTGAAATTGCTCGATGCGGTTGTCGAACTGGCCGGAGAGATGAAACAATAAGGGGAGCTTAACCACCTCTTCTTCGATCGATTCTCATGACGACTTACTACGCCGTCGGTTCGCCGACGACGGAACTCTCGGCCGACGATCTGCGCGACGCGCTCCACGGCACCTTTCGCAAGCTCGGCGAGCGCAACCGCGTGCTCGCCGTGCCGCCCGACTTCACGCGCTTCAACAGCCGCGCCGGGCTGCTCACCTGTCAGACGCACGACTACTACGGCGACCGGCTCGTCGACGTCATGCCGGCGCTCGGCACGCACTTTCCGATGCCCGCCTGGCAGTTGGACAAGATGTTTCCCGGCGTGCCGCATGAGTTGTTTCGGCCGCATCGCTGGCGCGACGACGTCGTCACCATCGGCACGGTGCCGGCCGAGTTCGTCGGCCGCGCGACCGAAGGCATCTGGACCAAGCCCTGGCCGGCGCAGCTCAACAAGCTGCTCTGGCAAGGGGGCCACGATCTCATTCTCTCGATCGGCCAGGTCGTCCCGCACGAAGTCATGGGGATGGCCAACTACAACAAAAACATCTTCGTCGGCACCGGCGGCTCCGAAGGGATCAACGAAAGCCACTTCATCGGCGCGGCCTACGGCATGGAGCGGATGATGGGGCGCGCCGATACGCCGCTCCGCCGCATCCTTAACTACGCGCAAGAACATTTCTGCCGGCACCTGCCGCTGCTGTACGTGCTCACCGTCGTCGGCACGAACGAGCGCCGCGAACTCGTGACCCGCGGCCTCTTCATCGGCGACGATCACGACTGCTACGAGCAAGCGGCTGCGCTGTCGATCAAGGTGAACTTCTCGATCCTCACGCAGGAGTTGCCGAAGGTCGTCGTCTATCTCGACGAAGAAGAGTTCCACAGCACGTGGCTCGGCAACAAGTCGATCTATCGCACCCGGATGGCGATCGCCGATCGCGGGCAGCTCATCGTGCTCGCGCCGGGCGTGAAGACGTTCGGCGAAGACCCGCAGATCGACGTATTGATCCGCAAGTACGGCTATCGCACGACGCCGGAAATCATGGGCTTCATGCGCGACAACGCCGACTTGCAAGGCAATCTCTCGGCGGCGGCGCACCTCATCCACGGCTCGTCGGAAGGACGGTTCGACGTCACCTATTGCCCCGGCGGGCTGACGCGCGAGGAAGTGGAGGGGGTCGGTTATCAATATGCCGACTTGGCCGAAATGTCGGCCCGCTACGACCACACGAAACTCACCGACGGCTGGCACACCGACGCCGACGGCTCGCCGTTCTACTTCATCGGCAACCCGGCCCTGGGCCTGTGGGCCTACGAAGGTCGGTTGAAGTCGTAACCGCCGAGCATCGGATCAGACGCGGCGGAGCGGTTGCGAAAAGATGAGATCGGCGATCGGGATCGGCGGAGCCGGATCGTCGGTGCCGCCGTAGTTGGCCGGGCCGAGCTTCGTGCGGTGGTCGTGCAACTGCGAGATTTCGTGGACGCTCATTTTTCCGACCTCGGCGGCCGTGAGCGCCACGCCGCGCTGGTGCGTGCGCGGATAAGCAAATGCTTCGATCCGCACGAACTGCGGAATGAGCCGGCCGTCGTCGTGGCGCGGAAGAACGAACTCGCCGCGCTCGGCGTCGACGACGGCGGCCGTCCCTTGATCGGTGACGAAACGGATCTGCACGTTCGGCCGCAGCGCGGCGTCGTGACCTGCGACGGCGACCTCGATCGCCGCGGCTCGGCCCGCTTCGTCGCGACGAACGGCGATCCGCCGGAAACGAAACGCGCTGCGATCATGGGGCGGCGCGGCTTCGCCGTCGTCGTTCACGGCGATCGACGAGACCGCGCCGAAAAACGCGCCGCGGCGATAGGCGCGCAGCGCGGCGGCGTCGTGCTCGGCGGCGCTCGCGCTCGACGCCGGCGGCAACAAGAGCACGTTGCGCCCGCGACCGTACGTCAGGTGGTCTTTCACGAAGAAGCCCCAGCAGCGCCGCCCGGCTCGCAACAGATCGTCCCACAGGCGATAGTAGTGCAGATTGACGTCGCCCGCCCGCTCGCTTCCCGCGCCGAAGCCGAAATGCTGATTCCAAACCTCGATGCCGAGCACGCGCGGGTCGAAGTCGAGCATCGGCAGGTATTCGTCGGCGGCCGCGCCGGGATGATTGAGCGTGATGCCGCCGCCGTCTTGGTAGAGCAATCCGCCGACTTGTCGCCCGTCGATCGTTTCGCCGTCGAGAGCCGCGCGAAACATCTCGCGCCACGGACGATTGGTCCCTTGCATCAGGCGGAAGCCGGTCACCGCGATCTGCTTTGGATCGTAGACAAGTTTCGTCGCCAACGTCGGCGCCGACGTGCGCAGGTAGATCGCGTGCTTTCCTGCCGTGAAAGGACGATTCTCGATCGGCCCGCGATCGGCGAACCGCTCACGGTGCGCACATTCGGTCGCGCCCTCGACGGTGAGCAGGGCGGGCCCCGGCGTCTTGCCGTCGCCGGCGACGTTCTTGAGGTAGACGTCTAAGCGATAAACGCCCTCGGCCGGCCGCGCGGCGCTGAACACGTTGAGCTTCTCAAAACGGTGGACGAGCGGCGTCGCGGCATAGTCGCGCGCACCGAGCGACTTACCGTAGCCGGTCGCCAACAAGCTGCCGAGGCCGTTGAAATGCAGCCCGGCGTCGGTAAACGAATGCTGCTCCGCGTTCGGGGCCGTCGCGACGTCGGGATGCCGCGCGCGATAGTCGTCGGGAAGCGGCGTCGGACTCGAAGGGTAGTAATTGCTGAACGCGAAGTGCCGGTATCCCATCTCGTAGAACACGTCGCGCGAGGCGTCGGTCTGCCCTTGATGCTGATGCGACATCGAGGGGACGAACGCGCAACGATCCCAGTCGACGTCGGCGTAGGGATTCTCCAACTCGGCGTCGGGCACGCCTCCCCGAGCGGCCTGCGAGGCGGCGGCGGACAGCGCACCGGGAACCGCGGCGAGCGCACCGAGAAAATGTCGGCGTTGCATGAAGTCCTCGTGTTGTTCGACGGCGGGAGCGCGTCACGGCCGAACGATCGGCCCCGAGCGCGACGGCGGAGGGAGGCTAGGCGGGTGCCAGCCGGCGGGAAACGGACGCGGACGGCACGTTTGCGCTCGCGGCGCGAACTACTTGCCGCAGTAGTCGATAATCTGCGCGATCTCGGTCTTCAGATTCCGCCGGCTCACGATTCGGTCGATGAACCCGTGCTCGAGCAGAAACTCGCTCGTCTGAAAACCCTTCGGCAATTCAATGCGGATCGTCGCCGAAATCGTGCGCGGGCCCGCGAATCCGATCAGCGCTTTCGGTTCGGCGATCACGAAGTCGCCCAGCGATGCGAAGCTCGCGGCCACGCCCCCCATCGTCGGGTTCGTCAGTACGGAAATAAATAACCCGCCCGCCTGATCGTAGCGGGCCAAGGCCGACGACACCTTCGCCATCTGCATCAGCGAGAGGATGCCTTCGTGCATGCGAGCGCCGCCGCCCGAGCCGCTCACGATGATCAGCGGCAACTTCTGTTCGGTGGCTTTCTCGCAGAGCCGCGTCAGCTTTTCGCCGACGACCGAACCCATGCTCCCCATGATAAACGCGCTGTCGGTCACGCCCACGGCCACGCGCCGCGCGCGAATCATCCCGGTGCCGGTCAGCGCCGCGTCGCGCAGGCCGGTCCGCGCTTGTTCCGATTTAATGCGATCGACGTACGGCTTGCTGTCGAAGAAGCCCAACGGGTCGCCCGACACCAGGTTCGCGTCGATCTCTTCGAACGTCCCTTCGTCGAGCAATTGATTCAGGCGTTCGCGAGCGCCCACGGTCCAGTGGTAGTCGCATTCCGGGCAGACTCCGAGCATCTGCTCGGCCTGCTTACGAAAGATCGTTTGCTTGCAGCCGGGACAGCGCTTCCACAACCCTTCCGGTACGCCCCGCTTGGCTTGGGGCTTCGTGGATTCGGCGGCGACGGTTTCGGCTTCGTTCCCGGTCGACATCTCTCGGCAGGTTCCTTATTGGGCGAGCTTCTGAGGAGCGGCTGCGGCCGCAACGTCCGAGTATACGCCGCCGACCTCGGCTTGCAGAGCGCCCGAATGATCGTTCGCGCCGCGCTCGTCGGCCGCCGCGTCGGGCGACTTGGCGATTGCTCGGCCGCTTCCGGGAGCGGCCGCATCGACCGAAATCAGGCTCCAGCGGCCATGTTCGCAGGTGGCTTCCCAAAGGTCGCCCAACTCGGACTCACCCAAGTATTCGCGCACCACGCTGGCCAACGGCTCCGGCACCACGAGCCCGAACACGCCGTCTTTGTGCTTCTTCAGCAGCTTCGCGAGCGCCCCCTCGACACGGCCGCGGGCATGCTCGATGGTCTCACCCTCCGGAGGGCAGCAGCTTTCGGGGTGCTCCTGCCATTGGCGATAGACTTTCGGCTGTTTCTGCCGGACTTCGTCGATCAACAGCCCCTGCCACAGTCCGTGGTCGAGGTTTTCGAGGTTGTCGAGCTTTTTCGTCTTAATGCCCAGTGCCTTGGCGATGCCCTCGGCCGTCTGAGCGGCCGACGAGCAGCAGGAACTGTAAACGACGTCGAGCCCCAAGTCTTGCAACTCGCGGGCGACGCGTTGGACTTCTACGCGACCTTCTTCGCACAACGGGATGTCGAGATCGCCTTGAATGCGTCCTTGCAGCTCGTAATCCGTAGCGCCGGGCAGAATCAGAACAACTTGCGACATATTAGGAAAAATTCATACCTTGGCTTCGCGCAAACACACGGCGAAAGCCGACGGGGAAACCGCGTCGGGAGAATCCCGCCGCGCTACTGGAGACGAACCGCTCTGAGTGGCGATGGGCTCTTTGGCAGCGGCCCACCGTGGTCATGTGCAAACAGCCCTGTTGGGGACAGCTCGCAAAAGATTCGATGTTGCAACATCTCGTCGAATCGCCGGCCGCGCGTGGCATACGCTCGGCCCCGAACCGATCGGGCAAAGACCATATTCTATCAGCGGCTTGCCGGCCCGTCTGCGCGGGCGAACCCCGTCCAACCGCCCCCTTTTCGGCCTACCGGCAGGCCCCGACGCCGCCCGCCACACCGATCGCAAACCTTTAATGAGAAAGGCTTTACTTCGCTTTCAACGCCCCGATCGAGCCCAGCCAGTCGGCCGCGCGGGCCGGCCAGGTCGACACCAGGTGCTCGCTCGGCCGCAGCCCGTAGCCGTGCCCGCCCGTCGGGTAGAGGTGCATCTCGGCCTTCACCTTCGCCTGTTTTAGCGCCAGGTAATAGAAGAGTCCGCACTCCACGCGCACCCCGTCGTCTTCGGTCATCGCGATAAACGTCGGCGGCGTGTCCCCGGTGACCGGCAGTTCGGCCGCGAGCTTGTTGTCTTTATCCACCAGATACGCCGGATAGATCAGCACGGCGAAGTCCGGCCGGCAGCTCGCTTCGTCGGCCGCATCCACGGCCGGATAGGTCCGCTTGCCGTAGTTTGTCGACGCGCACGCCGCTAAGTGACCGCCGGCCGAAAAGCCGAGCACGCCGATCCGTTGCGGGTCGAGATTCCACTCGCTCGCCCGGTGCCGCACCAGCCCCAAGGCCCGCTGCACGTCCTGCAGCGGGGCCTCATGGCGCTCGCGATCCGGCCGCTTCGGCACCCGATACTTCAACACAAACGCGGTCACGCCGACCGAGTTGAGCCACTCGGCGACCTCGGTCCCTTCCTTATTGAAGGCCAGAATGTTGTAGCCGCCGCCGGGGCAGACGACGACCGCCGCCCCGTTCGCCTTTCCTTCCGCCGGGCGAAACACCGAAAGCGTCGGCTGCGAGACGTTGCCGATCCGGATCGTCGTATCGTTCGGCTTGGCCGGCTGCGGAGCTTCCGGCGGCAGGTTCCCTTGGTCGCCCGGAGCCGCGCCGCTCCAGAGCGCGATCGGCTTTTGCGGGCCCTTCGGCTCGTCGGCCGCGGCGACGGCGACGCCGTACAAGAACACGAGAGACGACAACGCGGCGGCGAGACGGCAGGTCATGGTCGACGAACCTCGGCGAGATGTGCGGAGAAGAGATCGCTCGGCAAGCGGCGTCATATTATCCTGGCCCCACGACGATTGCACGCCGTGGAACGGGTGGCTAAACCGCCAACCGTGAACCCTGAACCGCCAACCCTGAACCCAGAACCGCCCATGCCCAATCCCTGGACCGGCCGAGGCAATCCCTACACCCGCCAAGAAGTGCGCGACCGGCTGCAAGCGGCCCTCGACCGCGGCGAGCCGCTCCTCGCCGCCGGGGCGGGCACCGGCATCTCGGCCAAGTTCATCGAGCGCGGCGGGGCCGACCTGATCATCGTCTACAACTCCGGCCGCTACCGCATGGCCGGCCACGGCTCCACGGCCGGCCTCATGTCGTACGGCGACGCCAACGCCGTGGCCATGGAGATCGGCGAGTTCGAAGTGTTGCCCGTCGTGCAGGAAGTCCCCGTCATCTGCGGCGTGCATGCCACCGACCCGCGCCGGCGGATGTGGCATTGGCTGTTGAAGGTCAAAGAGATGGGCTTCAGCGGCGTGAACAACTTTCCGACGCACGCAATCGTCGACGGCAACTTCCGGCAAATCCTGGAAGAGACCGGGATGAGCGTCGCGAAGGAATTCGAAATGGTCGCGCTCGCGCGCAAAATGGACCTGTTCACGATCACGTATGTGGCCACGCCGGAGGAGGCCAAGGCGATGGCCGAGGCCGGGGCCGACGCGATCATCGCGCACGTCGGCACCACGGTCGGCGGCTCGATCGGCGTGACCGGCGCGGCTTGCTCAATGGACGACGCGGTGGCGAAGACGGCGGCGGTGATCGACGCGGCGAGCGCCGTCCGCGACGACATCTTCTTCCTCTGCCACGGCGGCCCGATCGCCGCGCCGGCCGACGCCGCGGAAGTGATCCGCCGCACAAACTGCGTCGGCTTCGTCGGCGCATCGAGCCTCGAGCGGATGGCCGTCGAGCAGCCGCTCGTCGAAATCACGCAAAAGTTCAAAGCGATCCGCACTTAGAGATTCACAACGGAGACCCCGGAGATCCCGGAGAGAAGCGTGAGCAAGCAGAGCGGATTTCCAATGACGACAGCGAGCGGCGGGGTTTATCCCCGCCGTCTGAGAAACGCCAACCGGAAGCAGACGGCGGGGTTAAACCCCGCCGCTCGCCCAGAGACACTCTCACTCCCTTCCTCCCTCCGGGCACTCCGGGGCCTCCGTTGTGAATCCGAGTAGCGCATTATGAAATCGATCTACGTCGTCGCCACGCTCGACACCAAAGGCGCGGAAGCGCAATTCGTCGTCGAGCGGCTCCGCGCGTGCGGCGCGTCGGCCCTGCTCGTCGACGTCGGCACGCACGCTCCGCCGGCGGTCGTGCCCGACATCCCGCGCGAGTCGTTCGCCCCGCCCGAACTCGGCGACGATCGCGGCGCCGCGGTCACGGCCTTGTCGGCCGCGCTCTCGGCGTTTCTCCTTGAGCTGCACGCGGCCGGCCGCGTCGCCGGCGTGCTCGGGCTCGGCGGCGGCGGCGGCACCGCGCTCGTCACGCCCGCCATGCAGGCCTTGCCCGTCGGCCTGCCCAAGCTCATGGTGTCGACCATGGCGGCCGGCAACTGCGCGCCGTACGTCGGCTCGTCCGACATCGCAATGCTCTACTCCGTCGTCGACGTCGCCGGGCTCAATCGCGTGTCGCGCCGCATCTTGAGCAACGCCGCGCACGCCATGGCCGGCATGGTCCGCTTCGAAACGGCGGAGGCCGAGTCGCAAGCTTCCGGCCCGACCGTCGCCATGACCATGTTCGGCGTCACCACTCCCTGCGTCGATCGCGTGCGGCAAACGCTCGCCGCCGGCGGGCACGAGTGTCTCGTCTTCCATGCGACCGGCTCCGGCGATCGCGCGATGGAAAACCTCGTCCGCTCCGGCCTCGTCGACGGCGTGATCGACGCCACGACGACCGCCGTGGCCGATGAAGTCGTCGGCGGCGTGTTGCGCTGCGGCCCGACGCGGTTCGATGCGATTCTCGCGGCCCGCGTGCCGTACGTGTGGAGCTTGGGAGCGCTCGACATGGTGAACTTCGGCGCGCGGGACACCGTGCCGCCGCAGTTCGCCGGTCGCTTGCTCCACGTGCACAACGCACAAGTGACGCTGTTGCGCACGACGGCCGACGAGTGTCGCCGCATCGCCCGCTGGATCGCCGCGAAGCTCAATACCGCGACCGCGCCGTGGACGCTCGTGATCCCCGAGCGCGGCCTCTCGGCGCTCGACGCCCCCGGCCTGCCGTTCCACGATCCCACGGCCGACGCCGCGCTCTTCGCCGAACTGGAAGCGACGTTGCAGACGTCGCCCGAGCGCCGCATCGTCCGCCTGCCGCTACACGTGAACGACCCGGACTTCAGCGCCGCCCTCGTCGCAGAATACAACCGCCTAGCCGCCGCCGGATCCGCCCTGTAGGGAACGCCCTCCGTCGATCTCTGTAGGGAACGCCCTCCGCGGCGTTCCGCGCGACGGGTACCAGCATCCCGGAACGCCACAGAGGGCGTTCCCTACAGTGACCAGACGACTGGGACCAGAATCCGCCTGCCCTTCTCCCCGACGGGGAGAAGGTGCCTCGGTACCCCGAGGCGGATGAGGGGGCGACACCGGCAGGCGCTAGGCGCCGGCCGCCAGGCGCTAGCTTCAGACTGCTCAGTCGCCGTCTTCCCTGGCGCCTGGCAACCGGCGCCTCTCCTCTAGCGCCTCTCCCTAGCGCCTAACGCCCAACGCCTAGCGCCTGCGCGCCGCGGACACCCTCACGTCATCAATCCAGCCCGACTTCCCGGCCACTCCGAGTTCGATCTTCGACTTCGTCGCGTGGGCGATCCCCGACGATTTCAAGTACCCGACCGGCTTGCCGTCGAGCACCACGCGCATTTCGTCGCCGACCGTTTCGACGACCAAGTCGTACCAGCGGTCGGTTTCGAGCTTGGTCTTCAACGGGAACGTCGCGCTGCGGCCGACCAACAGTTTCGCGACCTCGGCCTTGCGGGCCGGATCGTTCTTGATCGCGTAGATCTCGCTCTTCATGTTGCCGTCGCGCTCGTCGATCAGCGTCACCTTGTCGGGCCGCACCTGCGCGCGGCAGATGTGCCCGTAGTGCGAGCCGGCGTACTTGCGATCGGTGAACTCGACGTCGATCATCGTCGCCCCGTCGAATTTGATCCGACACTCGACGACGGAATCCGAGGTCGGCACTTCGAGCCCGTGCACGGCCGCATGAGCCCGCTGCTCCGGTTTGCCGTTTTGCGCGGGAATAGTGACGTCGCGGGTCTGCGTCCCCTTGAGCGCCCCGTCGACGAACTCAAACGTCGGCACCACCCGATGCCACTCCTTGGGGCGCACGGAACCGGCGAAGTCGTCGGAGAAAAGCACCTCGCCTTTCTCAGCGATCGACTCCGCCGGCACGGTGGGCAACTCGGCGGCGAAAGCGACGCTCGACACCAACAACGACCATGCGACGACGGAAAACGATTTCATAGCGATGCCGAGTTCAAGAGAGAGGAATGCGGAGTGGGTTCTTGTGAGTGTCGTTCCCTGGGAGGGCGAGGCTCCCGCCGAGCCGCTTCTCGACGACAAACACTCAAGACGGCTCGGCCGGAGCCTCGCCCTCCCGTCAACTCGCGGAATCGAACGGGAACACACGTTCTTAGTGTGAGTAGTTCCCAACCGCAGTTCAAGCGCACCGAGCCGCGCCACCCCGTCTTAGCCCCCGGTTCTTCAAACCGGGGGACGCCGCATCGTTGGAGCGGCCGTCATCAACTCGCGATCCGCCTAAGGTGGCCCGGCGAACAAGAACCTTTGATCTCGAGTTCTCCCGAGCCACGGCTTGTGTCGACTGCCTTGTATGGCGCTTTCAGGTCCATCCAAACTTCAGCAGTCCGCGACCGCACTTGGGACAGGGCGTCCGTAGTTTTCCAAGATCAACATTGGCGATATGGCAAATCGGACAGTACACGCCGTCATTGGGAATCGGAATTGATTCTCGCAATTCAGATAGAGTGGACGCAATCCGATAGACTTCTTCCGAATCGTCATCGCATTGCGGAAGCCCGGATGCCTTTGGGTTTTCAATCGTCGCGTTCAATGGTTGTGTAGTAATCCAATCGTCCACACCAAGGCGCTGGTTGTCGTCAAATCGTTCAGTAATATCCAATTGAGTGAAAGACAATGACTTGGGCGACACCGTTTCGACTTTTCGAAGCCGAAGCACCAATTTACCGGACTTGGTGAACTCCGCTTTCGTCTCCGGCTCGGCTTGAACGACCGACCAATCGTCGTCGCCGAGATGCAATGTCGTGTTGATCCGGAACGAGTCGGGAAGTTCGCCCGGCGGCATCATCGACGACACGAACACGCTCCCTGTGGCATCATCAACGAGCGTCAAATTGATTTTGCGACTGAACCACGACATCGCCGAATTCCTCCGGTACGTAAAACAACAGTTCAGGTAGGCGGCGGATAGGCACGACCACTGATTATCGGGTAAGCGCAGCGACAAGAGAACTCCTCCGGCGCACGGAAAATTGTTCGTGCCATCCCCGCGGGCGACTTAAAAACTTGGGCTGCGAACGCGCCGTTTTAGTTTGGTTGTGGCACCTTGGCGATTCAAGCTGGCGACTGCGATTCGACGTTCTCGTGCGTCCTATTCTTTCTACGTAGACTGTGAGTTAGACAATCGGCGATCAATTCACCCGGACATGACGAAACAGTAATGCGACTAGCAAGCATCAAGAATCATCTCCGGCCTTACTCAATCGTGCAGCGCCGAAAGACGACGATCAATCATGCCTTCGCATCGGCCTTGGCGCCGTGCGATTCATTTGAGATGACGCGGCTTGCTAAAGCAATGAAAACGCTTGGCCAAACGAACGTCGATGATCTGCGCTGCACCTACTGCGGCGCTGAGGCTCAAACGTGGGACCATTTGGTCGGTCTCGTAAAAGCTTCACAACTGAACGGGTATGGCCACCAAGTCGGCAATCTTGTCCCTTGCTGCAAACCTTGCAACTCGAAGAAGGGAAATCAGGATTGGAAAGCGTTTATCCGCAAAGCGATTCCCGATGCAACGCGGCGCACCAAGCTGGAATCGAGGATCAAGCGATACCTCGCGAAGTATGCCAAGCCGGTCGATCTGTCGGCGGCGAACCGCGCGCGCCCTAAAGACTGGCGACGATACGTCGAGATAAGAAATTCGATCTTTGAACTGATGAAGGAAGCCGATCGACTTGCGGAACAACTACGACTTAAGGTCACTTAATTCGTCGATGATCGAACTGAGTAAATAGAACCCGGAGGGTTCGCAGACGGACTTACCGGTGGTGTTCGGCCGGCCGCGACTTCGTCGCCCGCTCGGCCTCGACCACCGGCTACTCTCTCGGAACCCTCCGGGTTCCTTCCTTGCGCCGCGACGCGTAGGGCGTAACGCGAACCGGCGGCAGGCGATCTGCGACATCGTCGTCGTTCCCATGAGGAGAAGTCGAGCGGTGAGGAGAGACGCGTGTTGAGGAAACAGCGGGCCGTCCGCAGAGCCGCGGCTTGCCGTGGGCGGGGCGGCGGCGGGCCGTCGTCGCGACGCCCACGACGAGCCGTGATGTTACCACACCGGATTTGGCCGGCGGCGACCGGCTCTCGCTCGGAGGACGGTGCACGAACGAACGCGGCCCGCCTAGGAGCGGCGGAGGGCGGAGCCGGCGCGTAGGCGGAGGGGCGAAATCGAGCTGCCGACGAGAGATTCCGCGCGGCGAAGCGGCTCTTTCGCGGACGAATCGCAGGCCGGCCAAAAACGAGGATCGACGCACCGGCCGCCGCAGGCGTACGTTGCAAGGTTGCGCGCAAAACACGGCCGCGCCGTCGGCTCGCTCGGAGTGCGCGCTCGCGTAGAGGCTCCGATCGAACCGGCCGGCCGAGGGCGCAGGGGGCGGGCAGGGCCGCAGGAGCGGAAGGCGGGCGGAGCTAGTCGATCGTCGCCCCGCCGTCGACGACCAGGTTCGCGCCGGTGATGTAGCTCGCTTCGTCGGAGGCGAGGAACAGCACGGCATTGGCGATCTCGATCGGCTCGCCGAGCCGCTTGAGCACGGCGTCTTCGCCGAACCGCTTGTAGCCTTCTTCGAGCGTCATCCCTTGCACATGGATGCAATGATCCACGGCCGGAGTCTTGATCGTGCCGGGCGAGACGGCGTTGACGCGGACGTTGTCTTTCGCGAGGTCCAGCGCGAGGCAGCGCGTGAGCTGCAGGATGCCGGCCTTCGACGAGTTGTACGGCACGTAGTTGGCCTGCGCGATGAAGCTGCTCTGCGACGCGATGTTGACGACCGCCCCGCCGCCGGCTTTGCGCAGAGCGGGGAGCGCGCTCTTCACCATTTGGGCCTGCCCGACGACGTTGACGTTCCAGACCTTTTGCCACTGGTCGTAAGTGGTTTCCTCGACGGAGCCGTAGATGAAGGCGGCGGCGTTGTTGACGACGACGTTGAGCCCGCCGAACGCGCGCACCGCGGCGTCGCAAGCCGCACGGCATTCGGCCTCGTTGGCGACGTCGCAACGGACGAACTCGGCGCGGCCGCCGGCGGAGCGGATCGCGGCGACGACTTCCTGCCCGCCTGCTTCGTTCAAATCGGCGACGACGACGGCCGCTCCTTCGCGGGCGAACAACTCGGCAATGGCGCGGCCGATGCCGCTCGAGGCTCCCGTGACGACGGCGGATTTGTTTTTCAGGCGCATAGAATGCGATTCGCGAGGACGAAGGGAAGACCGAAAGATTACGCCGGCGAGCCTAGTTTTCCAAGGCGCGGAGCAGGGCGTCGCCCATTTGGCTCGTGGTAAGCGAGCCGCCGAGGTCGGGCGTTTTCGCGCCGCCGGCGAGCGCCGTTTCGACCGCCTTGCGGACGAGCGCGGCGGCGGCATCTTCGCCGAGCCACTCCAGCATCATTGCGGCGCTAAGCACCGCGGCGATCGGATTGGCGACGCCGCGCCCGGCGATGTCGGGCGCCGACCCGTGGACCGGCTCGAACATCGAGGGATACCGCCGCTCGGGGTTCGTATTGGTGCTCGGGGCGAGCCCCAGCCCGCCGCCGATCACGCCGCCTAAGTCCGTGAGCAGGTCGCCGAATAAGTTGGAGGCGACGACGACGTCGAACCGCTGGGGCCGGCGGACCATGTCCATCGCCGCGGCGTCGCAATGGAGCTTATCGGCCGCGACGTCGGGATAGTCGCCGCGCACCGCCTCGAGCAAGTCGTCCCAGAGCGTGTAGGCGAACCGCTGGGCGTTGCTCTTGGTGATCATCGTCAGCCGCTTGCGGCGCTTGCGGGCCATCTCGAAGCCGAACCGGAGAATGCGTTCGACCCCGCGGCGCGTGTGAATGGCCGTTTGCAGGGCGAACTCGTCGTCGCGGCCTTGGTGGAACCGCGAACCGGAATCGACGTATTCCCCTTCGGAGTTTTCGCGGAGCACGACGAAATCGATCTCGGCCGGCCCTTTGCCGGCGAGCACGCTGTTCACGCCGGGTAAGAGCTTCGAGGGACGAATGCAGGCGTATTGATCGAACGTTTGCCGGATCTTCACGAGAGGCGCGAGCGTTACATGGTCGGGCACTTCCGCAGGCCAGCCGACCGCGCCGAGCAAGATCGCGTCGAACGGGCGGAGTACGTCGAGAAAGTCGTCGGGCACGACTCGGCCGTGCTTGCGCCAATATTCGTAGCCCCACGGCAGCCGCGTGTAGGCAAGCTGAAAGCCGCCGCCGGCCTGCACGGCGTCGAGCACGCGCACCGCTTGGTCGACGACTTCGGGTCCGATCCCGTCGCCGGGATAGAGAGCGATCTTGTAGGTCTTCATCGGTAAGTTTCAAGAGAAACGAGCTTGGCGCGGAACGACGTTGCGAGTCCCGCAAGAGGTTGGTGCTTTCCGGTGGCGCGCTACGATATAACGAGCCGATCCGCAGGTCTACAGACTCAGAAAAGAGACGAGGAGATTTTGCCATGTCGACTATCGAAGCGTGGGTCGCCGCCGGGGCCAAGCAAAAGTTCGAGCGGCAAGCGATCGATCTCGGGCCGCTCGCGGCCGAAGACGTGGAAGTCGAAGTCGAAAATTGCGGGCTCTGCCATTCCGACGTCTCGGTGCTCAACAACGAATGGGGCTTCTCGCGTTTTCCGGCCGTGCTGGGGCACGAAGTGATCGGGCGGGTGGTGGAAGTCGGCCCGGCGGCGCGCGGCGTCAAGCCGGGGCAGCGCGTCGGCATCGGCTGGACTTCGGCGAGTTGCATGGCCTGCCGACCGTGCTTGTCGGGCGATCAACATTTGTGCTCGCGAGCCGTCCCGACGATCGTCGGCCATCGCGGCGGATTCGCCCAGCGCGTGCGTGCGCATTGGGCATGGACGATTCCGCTGCCGGAGAAGCTCGCCTACGCCGAAGCGGGGCCGCTGCTTTGCGGCGGCATCACGGTGTTCAACCCGATCGCCATGTACGCCAAGCCGACAAGTCGAGTAGGGATCGTCGGCATCGGCGGGCTGGGGCACATGGGGGTCAAGTTCGCCGCGGCCTACGGCTGCGAAGTCACCGCGTTTACGTCGAGCGAAAGCAAGTTCGACGAGGCCCGCGGCTTCGGGGCGCACAACGTCGTCTCGAGCCGCGACTCGGCGGCGATCAAGAAACTGGCGGGCCGAATCGACTTGCTCGTCGTCACGGTGAACGTCGCGCTGGATTGGGCCGCGTTGATCGGCACGCTCGCCCCGAACGGCCGGTTGCACGTCGTCGGCGCGGTGCTGGAGCCGATTCCCGTCGGCGCGATGTCATTGATCTTCGCGCAGCGGAGCGTCTCCGGCTCGCCGACCGGCTCGCCGGTCGATATCGCCGACATGCTCACATTCGCCGCGCGCCACAACATCACGCCGCAAACCGAGCACATGCCGATGAGCAAGATCAACGAAGCCTTCGAGCGGCTCGAAGCGGGCAAGGCCCGCTATCGCATCGTGCTCGACGCCGACTTCTGACCGCTCGTCGCCATGTCGATTCGAAATCCCAAGAAGGGGAATAAGGGGATAGGAGGGGATGAGGGAGATAAGGAGTTGGTTTTCAGTTTTTGGCGTCGTAGTCCGACGCGATCTTTGAAAGCCACATCCAGAGCCTGGGCATCTCCAAAATCCAAAAACTAGAAACTAAAAGTATCCCCCGCATCCCCTTATCCCCCTTCTCCGGATGAATAACGGGCCCGAGCGCATGCCGGCGTTCTTGCAATCGTGTTGCAAATCGGCGAAAATGCCGGGCTCGTTTCTTGCTCGAATCGCGCCCCGGTGATGAGTCGTTCCGATGCTGCTGGTGGAAAACGTTCGCAAGTCGTTCCGGCTCCCCGACGGGTCGACGCTCGATATTCTCAATGTGCCCCGTTTTGAAGTCGCCGCCGGCGAGCAGCTCGTACTCAGCGGACAGAGCGGCAGCGGCAAGACGACGCTCCTGCACGTCATTGCGGGAATCACGCGGCCCGACGCCGGCAGCGTGCGGATCGACGGCACCGACATCACGAAGCTCGCCGAGGCCGGCCGCGATTTGTTTCGCGCCAACAACATCGGCTACATTTTTCAAACGTTTAATCTCCTCGCCGGCTTCTCGGCTTTGGAAAACGTGCTGTTGGGAATGAGCTTTTGCGGCCGCAAGCCGGACGAAGCGCGAGCGAAGCACCTGCTGGAGCGCGTCGGGCTCGGGAAGCGGTTCGATCACAAGCCGACGACGCTCTCCGTCGGCGAGCAGCAGCGCACGGCCGTGGCCCGCGCGCTGGCCAACAAGCCGAAGTTGCTGTTGGCCGACGAACCGACGGCGAGCATCGACTCGCGTAATCAGCAACAAGTTCTCGACCTGATCCGCCAAACGTGCCGCGAAGAAAACGTCGCGCTCTTGATGGTCACTCACTCGCCGCAGGTCGCGGAGCAGTTTGAGCGTGTGGAACGGCTGGAAGAACTCAACATGGTGGCCGCCGGCTAGGCGCTAGGCGTTAGGCGCTTGGCGCTAGTCGGACAAACGAAGCAACTCCAAAACTCTTTAATAGCGCCTAGCGCCTAACGCCTAGCGCCTGCCCTCCCCATGCATCTCTCCAAAATCGCTTGGCGCAGCATCCAACAGCGCGGGCTCGGCTCGACGCTCACCATTCTTTCGATGGCGCTCGGGGTCGCGCTGATCGTCGCCGTGCTGACGCTGCGCGGCGTCGTCGACGATTCGTTCCGCCGCGGCGCGCAGGGCTATAGCCTGATCGTCGGCAAGAAGGGGAGCGCGCTGCAGCTGGTGCTCAGCACCGTCTACCACATCGGCACGCCCGGCGAGCCGATTCCGTGGACCTTTTATCAACAGTTCCAGCCGGGAGGCGAGTGGGGCGACGGCGTCGAAGCCGCGATTCCGATCTGCCTCGGCGACAGTTACGAAGGCTTCCGCGTCATCGGCACTTCGCCCGAGCTGTTCGAGAAGATCGAGTACGCCTACGAGAAGCCGTATGAGTTCGCCTCCGGCCGCAACTTCGGCGAAGAGGCGGCGAAGAAGGCGGGCGTCTGGAAGCGCGAGCCGACGAAGATCATGACCGAGGAAGAAGAGGCCGAGGCCGAACGTCGCCACGCCGAAGGGCATCACGATCACAAGATCAATCCGTATTACCTGGAAGCGGTGATCGGCGCGCGTGTCGCGCGGGAACTCGGCCTCAAGGTCGGCGATTCGTTCGAGCCGACGCACGGAGTGAGCGAATCGGGCGACGGCCACAAGCACGACCCGTTCAAGATCGTCGGCGTCTTGAAGCCGACCGGCACGCCGAACGACCAAGCCTTGTTCGTCAACGTCGAAGGCTTCCTCTTGATGGAAGGACACTCCAAAGACGGCGAACACCACGTCAACGGTCCGCTCCCGGTCGAGCAGCGCGAAGTGTCGGCCGTGCTGGTGAAAGTCGACCCCGAAAATCCGTTCGCCGCCGATCGGATCGCCCGCGAGGTCAACGAAGGCCTCGAAGCGCAGGCCGCCTATCCGCTGCGCGAAATCAGCATCTTGATGGACACGTTCGTGAGGCCGATCGCCACGATTCTTTTGGTGATCGCCGTGCTGATCGTCGTGGTCGCGGGCGTGGGAATCGTCGTGGGCATCTACAACTCCATGAACGAGCGCCGCCGCGAAATCGCCATCATGCGTTCGCTCGGCGCAAGCCGGTCGAAGGTGCTATCTGTGGTGATGCTGGAATCGCTGCTGCTGGCACTGTGCGGCGGAGCGGCAGGCTTTATTCTCGGGCATTTGCTCATTGGAGCGGCCGGGCCTTATGTATTTGATCAAACCGGCGTGGAAATCGGCGTGTTGCAGTTCCCCATGGCCGAGATACCCTTTATGGAAGGGGTCTTGGTCGTGCCGATAGAATTAATACTGCTGCCGGGCCTCGTGCTGCTGGCCGGCTTGGTCGGCTACTTCCCGGCCCGCGCGGCCTATAAGACCGACGTGTCGCGAGCCCTGAGCAGTTCGGCCTAGTCTCACACGCATTCATGCAGGGAATCGTCCCGATGTTGAAATCACGTTTCGCCGTCGTCGTCGCAAGCTTCGCAGTCGTCGCCTCCGGCCTGGTCGGGCCGTCGTCGCTCATGCGCCCAGCGGCCGCCTGTCCATTCTGCAGCGCGGCTCAGACCACGCTTTCGGAAGACATCAAGTCGAACGACGTCGCGGTGATCTGCAAGCTCGTCGAACGTCCGCCGGAGCAACCGGCCGACGCTCCGGCCGAAGCCAGCCAATGCACGTTTGAAGTCGTGAAGGCGATCAAAGGGGGCGAACATCTCCCGGCCGCGCCCGAGGGGAAGCCGGCGACGATCAAGATTCTCTACTTCGGCGAACAGCCGATCGGCACCAAGTTCCTGGCGTTCGGCATCGACCCCTCGAATCTCGCCTGGGGCACGCCCACCACGATGAGCGAGCGGGCCATCGAATACGTCAGCAAACTGCCGTCGTTGCCCGAAACCGGGGCCGATCGCCTCGCCTTCTTCCAACGGTATTTTGAAGACACCGATTCGCTGCTCGCCGCCGACAGCTACGACGAATTCGCCAAAGCGCCGTATTCCGATCTGAAAGCTTTGAACGAGCGAATGGAGCACGACAAGCTCTTGGCCTGGATTAAAGACCCGGCCGTGAGCACGAGCCGACGTCGTCTGTATCTCTGCATGCTCAGCGTCTGCGGCAAGCCGAGCGACATCGAGTTTCTCGAGGGGATGATCAAGAATGAAGACCGGCAAATCCGGACGGCGCTCGACGCGATGATCGGCAGTTACCTGACGCTGAAAGGCCCGGAAGGAATGCCGCTGATCGAAAGCCTGTTTCTCAAGAACGCCGATGCCGAATACACCGACACCTACTCGGCCATCATGGCCTTGCGCTTCATCGGCCAAGAGACCGACGCGATTTCGCGCGATCGTCTCAAGGAAGGGATGCGACACATGCTCGATCGGCCGTCGCTCGCCGATCTGATCATCCCCGACCTGACCCGCTGGCAAGATTGGACCGTGATGGATCGGCTCGTGAAGCTGTTCAAGGAAGCCAAGGAAGACAGTTCCTGGGTCAAGCTTCCGGTCGTGAACTACCTGCGGGCCTGCCCGCTGCCGGAAGCCAAAGTCCACTTGGAGGAATTGGCCAAGCTCGATCCGGAAGTCGTGAAACGAGCGATGAATTACTATCCGACGGCCCCGGGCACGGAGCCGACCCCGCCGGAAGGGGTCGCCAAGCCGGAAACTCCCGCAGCGCCGACCACCCCGGCGCCGTCGAATCCGTAGAATAAACCTGATTCCCGCTCGCACCGATCGGGAAGGCGGCGGTTCGGCTCGCCCCTTAGCCCTGACAACACGCCGCTGCGGCGCAGCTCGAACGAAAAACTTACAATGTCGCGCGGCTCCGGACGGATAGAATTTCTCGTACGCAACCAGCATGTAGCTGCGAGTCGCTCTCCGAACGAAGCCATGTCGAGCAGTTCCGTCGAATCCGATCCGGCCGCCGGCTCGCGCTCGTTGTTCGATCGTCCGGCGGCGCAGGTCGGCGAAGCGTCCGGCTACGAGCACTATCGCTCCTTGAGCGGCGCGGCCGTCGTCAGCTTGATCTTGGGCGTGGTGTCCGTCGTCGCGCTGCTCGACTTCTGGGTTCTCAAAGTCCTGCCGGCGCTCGGCCTGGTTTTGGCGATCGCCGCGATCGTGCGCATCCGCCGGCAGTCCGACGAACTCACCGGGATGAAGGCGGCGAAACTAGGCCTCGCTCTCTCCTTGGCGTTCTTGGTCGTCGGCTCGAGTCTCTCGATCTACACGTACGCGACGGAAGTTCCGCCCGGTTACGAACGCATCAGCTACGAAACCTTGAAGCACCCCGACGAGGCGCTGCGCAATTCCGCTTCGCCCGCGGCGCTGGCGTTGGAAGGGAAGCGGATCTTCATCAAGGGGTTTATGTTTCCCCCGCCGCATGAGAAGGGGGTCACCAAGTTCGTGCTCTGCCGCGACAACGGCGATTGCTGCTTCGGCGGCCAGCCGCCGGCGAGCGACATGATCTTCGTCGACCTAGTTCCCGGCCTCGATACCCACTACGACCGCAAGCTGCGGCACGTTGCCGGCACGTTCCATGTGGCCGGATCGCACTCGAAGGACGTGAATAAAGACGTTCTTTATCGGCTCGATGCCGATTACATTAAGTAGATCGTACCCGGCCGCTCGTCTTCCCGCCTCGCAGCCGACGCCGTCGAACACCGTCGCGGCCGGCGTACCGGCCATCCGCTCGCTTGCGCTCGGTCCTAGCTTTCACTCCGTCTGAGCCTGCCCATGCCAATCGCTCCTCGAATTCTCGTCGTCGCTTGGGGCTGCGCCGCCGTTTCCGCGGCGACGCTCGGCTGCTATCGCGCCAATCCGACGGGCGACGCCCAAGCACGCCTCAAGCCCACCGCCACCGCATCGGGAAGCGCCGCGCAGCCGGCGAGTACCGCGCCGATCGCCGCCGCGAAAGCGAGCGGCTCGCCGAGCGCTACGGCGTCCGCCGTGAAGCCTGCCGCCTCCGCGGCGCCCACGGCCGATAAATACGTCCGCCCCGCGATGCAGCGCGCCCTTCCTTCGGCCACCGCCGAGGTTCGTTCTTCGCGCTCGCCGATTCGCAAAACGGCCGGCAGCGCCCCGCCGCCGCGAACGCGCGTGCTCGAAGCGCCCTCGACCTCGGGAGGCGTGCTCGGCATCACGTTCGACAATCTGATGTTCCCGATGGAGAAAGACGACCCGTTCTCCGAGTCGTTGCTCACCGACGCGGTTCGTGCGCTGTTCAACAAGCGCGTCAAAATCCGCGGCTTCATCCACCCGAGTTGCCCCTTCGAGACGGGCGTGAAGAATTTCATTCTCGTGCGCGACGATCAAGGCTGCTGTTTCGGACCCGGTGCGCTGCTCTACGATTGCATCATCGTCGACATGGTGCCCGGCAAGACGACGAAGTTCAGCACGCGCCCGGTGGCCGTGGAAGGAATTCTCACCTTCCGCGAATACAAAGATCGCAACGGACGGCACGAAGCCATCTTCCATCTCGACGCCGAAAGCGTGGAATAGCGCGAGCGCCGGCCATGTCGATCCGCCGTGCCGCCGTCGTCGCGATCTTCTTTTCAGCCTTCGGCCTTCAAGCTTCGGCCTTTCTCCAAGCCTGCCCCTTCTGCAACGTCGTCGAGCCGGCGTTCGCCGAGCGGCGCGCGGAAAGCGACGTCGTCGTGATCGCCGAAGCGACGGAGGAAGTCGACACCACAAGGAAGCTGCGGCGGTACTTGATCCGGCAAGCGCTGAAAGGCGGCGGCGCGCTCGGCGCGACGACGAACGTCCAAGCGGCCGATCTCGTCGAGTCCGCGGGCCTCGCGCTGTTGCTACGCCGCGGCGAAGCCTCGTGGGACGTGACTCCGGTCGACGAAACGTCGCTCGCTTATTTCGTTCGCACGCCCGACGCTCAACTCCCCGCCGCCGAGCGGCTGCCGTACTTCACGAAGTTTCTCGAACATCCCGCTCCGGCGATTGCGGACGACGCGTTTCGCGAATACGGGCGAGCCCCGTTCGATGCGGTCGTCGCCGTCGCCGCAGGTTTTCCCTACGAATCGTTTCGCCGTTTGCTCGTCGATCCCGCCGTGCTCGACGAGCGCAAGGGGTTTTATGGGCTCGCGCTCGGCTTAGCGACCGACCCCGCACAGCGGGCGGCGAACGTCGCGCTGCTGCGCAAGTTGGTCACCGCGGAGACGACGGACTTCCGCGCCGGCTTCGACGGTATTCTCGGCGGGTTGCTCTGGGCCGAAGGGGAAACGGCGCTCGACTTGATCGACGCGCGATACCTCGACAACGCGGACGCCGCGGAAGGAGACGTGCGGCACGTGCAGCGCGCTTTGCGATTCTACATGCAATACGGCCGCGCGATTCCCGAAGCGCGCTTGATCCGCAGCGTGGCCCGCTTGCTCTCCCGGCCCGGCACGGCGGCCGAAGCGCTCGCCGATCTGACGCGCCGCAAAGCGTGGAGCTATGCGGAACAGGCCGAGCGGTTGTTCCTTCAATCGTCCGGCGACGACCCGGCGCTGGATCGCGCGGCGGCCAATTATCTGCTGTTGTCGCCGCAAGCCGACGCGGCCGCGGCTTTGCGCCGCCTCAAGCAAGCGGAACCGGAGCGGATGCAAGACGCGTTGCGGCGCGGCGCGGTGCTCGGCGTCCGCGAGTGACGCCCGGTCGCCGCCTTTTCGCTCCGAGCCGACGCGGCTATACTGAGAATTCTCGACTTTTCCCACCCTCGCCGGCAGGCTGCTCTCGATGTCGAACCGATACGTCGTCCGATACGGCGTGATGCGCTCGCTGGGCGTGTTCACCAACAGCCGCGGCGAAACGCTCGTCCGCGGCAATCGGGTGATCGCGCGCACCGAGCGGGGGCTCGAGGTCGGCGAAGTGCTGATGGAAGCCGGCGACGCCGTGATCGAGCGAATGTCGGACCCGCGACGCGGCCAAGTGCTGCGCGTCATGTCGCCCGACGACGAGCGCGAATCGAAGCGTCTGGTCGAACAGCAGAAGCGACATTTCGACGTCTGCAAACAGCATATCCAAGCTCTGAAGCTGCCGATGGAACTGGTCGACGTCGAGCAAGTGTTCGGCGGCGAGCGCGTGGTCGTCTACTACTTGTCGGAAGACCGGGTCGATTTCCGCGAATTGGTCAAAATTCTGGCCAACGATTTCCAGACCCGAATCGAAATGCGCCAGATCGGCGTCCGCGACGAGGCGAAGCTGCTCGCCGACTACGGCGACTGCGGCAAACCGGTCTGCTGCAACACGCATCTCTCCGAGATGCCGCCGGTCTCGATGAAGATGGCCAAGCTGCAGAAGGCCACGCTCGACCCGACGAAAATCTCCGGGCGTTGCGGCCGCTTGAAGTGTTGCCTGCGCTACGAGTACGACACCTACGACGAATTGCAGCGGGAGATGCCGCCGCTCGGGGCCGACGTGCTGACCCGCGACGGCAAAGTGCGCGTGCTGGCCCAAGAAATCCTCGCCGGCCAATTGCTCGTCGAGACGGAAGATCGGCGCCGGATTCTGATCGCGGCCGCCGACGTGCTCAGCGTCGTGCCGGGAACCCGCCGCCCGCCGCAGAACGACGAGCGCGGCGAGCCGCGCGGGGAAGGACGGGGAGACGCACGGCGCAATCGCCCGCCGCGCGAAGCCGGTCGCGCCGGCGACCTTCCGGCCGAACAACACGGCCGACCGGAACAACGCGGCGGCGAGCAGCCGACCGCCGACGCTGCTCCGGCGGGCCCGGCGAACGAATCGCCGGCCGATGCGGAAGCGCGCGCTCCTTCGCCGGAACGAATCGACGACGCCCCGCCGTCGTCGCAAACTTAGGACTTTCTTTGCTGATCGCAGTCATCGCCGCCATGCCGAAGCCGCAGAGTTTTCCCGAATTGCTCGCCGCCGACCCGCGCTACAAGCGCGAGGCCTATGGATTCGTGTTCGAAGCTCTGCGCTACGCTCACGATACGCTCGGCTTGGGCACCGACACGCCGATCGAACATCTTGAGCAAGCGCCCGACGACCGCGCCGCGGCCGAACAAGGCCCCAGCGGACAACGGCACCTCACCGGCCGCGAGCTCTGCGAAGCCATTCGTCGCTACGCGCACGAGCAATTCGGCTACATGGCCCACACGGTCTTGGCGAGTTGGGGAGTGCGGACGACCGACGATTTCGGCAACATCGTGTTCAACCTCATCGACATCGGCGAGATGAGCAAGACGAAGCACGACAAGCGCGAAGACTTCAACGGCGTCTACGATTTCGAAACGGCGTTTCGCCGCGACTACGTCATCGATCCGCCGCGCGGCAACTAACGAGAGCGCTCCGACGATGAATCCCCAGCGCGCTCGCCGCTTGTTCTACCTCGCCGCCGCGGCGATGGCCGCTTGGCTCGTGTTTCTCGCCGTCACGGCCTACCGCTACTGACGTTCCCCCGCGAGACGCGGCCGATGCTCGTCGACTTCACCATGCCCGATCTCGACCTCGGCGACGAGCCGGTCGCGGTCAGCCTCTGGTTGGTCGAGGTCGGCAGTTCCTTTTTGGAAGGCGACCGGTTGCTCGAAATCGCGGCCGACGGCGTGACCGTCGATTTGCCCGCCCCGACGGCCGGCAAACTGCGCACGCTGTTTGTGTATGAGGACGACCGCCTCCGGCCCGGCATGAAGCTGGCGACGATCGACACGGAGGCGTAACGCCGTCGCAAGCGGCGCCGCTTCGCACTACGCCCAACCGAGCGTGACGAGAATCAAGCGGCCGAGCACGATCGTGCCGACGACCGTCGCCCCGAGCGCCGCGGTCAGCACGGCTCCGCCGGCGATGTCGAGCGCGTCGCGAAGCTGCGGATTGAACCGCTCGTCGACGGCGCGGGCCAGCCGCTCGATCGAGCTGTTCAACATTTCGGCCGTCAGCACCAGCGTCACGCACAACCAGAGCAAGCACCACTCCGTCCGATCGGCCCCGAGCGCGGCGGCGGCCGTCGCGACCGCGGCCGTGGCGAACAAGTGCGCGAAGAAGCTGCTCTCGCCGCGAAAGCCGCGCTTGAGGCCGCGAAACGCGCAGCGAAACTTACGGCCCCAGGTGTTCGGGCTCAGCCGTTCGTCGACGCTCATCGCAGCGGCTCCTTATTCCAAGCCGTACAGTCCGGTCGGGGGAATAAACGCCCCGGCCGCCGTCGTCCCCTTCATCCCGGCGAGAAAACGAGGCTCGACGACGAACATGCCCGAGAAGTTGTCTTTATAAGCGTCGTAGGCGAAGTTGAATCCGACCAAGAACGATTCGCCGATGCGGACCAAGGAGAAGCTGTTGCCGACCGTGCCGGTGCCGCTGAAGTCGTAGCTCAACGCCGCCGACGTGAACCACTTCGGGCTCAACCGATAGGCGGCCGAGGTGATGAGCATCTGTTGCGAGAACGGACCTTCGAGCGAACGGTAGCCGATGTAAAACTCGCCGTTGGTCGGTCGCGTAAGCTTCGCCCCGACCGACACGGTCTGCTGTCCTTGATCGAAGAAATCGAAACCGCCGTCGCTCAACAGCGTGAGTCGATCGCCGACGTGCCAGCGGAAATCGTAGCGGACCAAGCCGAAATTCTGCCCGAAGTTATCACGGTCGGCCCGCGGGAAAAACACGGCCTCCGTGTCGAAGACGACCCAGTCCATGATCCGCAGCTTATCCGGCGGCCCGCGTTTGGTCTGCCAGCGCTGACGCACTCCCATCCGCACGGCCGAGAGATCGTCGGCGATTTCCGCCGAGGGATTGCTCACGTCGCCCGCCAAGCCGCTGCGCAGGGCGTAGGAACGTTCGTCGAACTGCGGCGGCACGAAGCCCGTGCCGAAGGTGTTGAAGGCGAAGCGCCGGCGGAACTGTTCTTGGGAGTTGTCGTCGAGCTGATCATAGAGCGGAAACTCGCTCAAGTCGCGATTGGCCTGCGCGAAACTGGCGTCGACGTCGAACACCACTTTGTGCGCGATGCCGTTCACGTTGAACAGCTCGCTGCGGATGTCGGGATTCACCGACCAGAAGGGGAGCGCGGCCCGCACGCCCGTCTGGCCGTAGAGCCGCTGCTGATCGTCGCCGTCGAGCACTTCGCCCCAATGTCCGGCTTGGCCGAGGGCGTAAGGGGTCATGCGAATCGGTCCGAGATCGAACGGCATGTCGATTTCTTGCGCGGTCACGAGCCGCTCGCCGCTCGACGTCACTTCCCAAGGCAGGTACCGGAACTTCGCCTGTTCTTGCGGATTGCGCGGAAACGACGCCGTGCGGAGTTGGGCGTATTCGGCCGAGGAATGCTGATACCACGTGAGCGTGTCGCCCAGCAGGCTTTCGCCGAGTTGGTAGTGGTCGAGCCGCGGCAACTGATTCGTCTCGGCGAAGAACTTGTTGAGCCGATAATCGGCCGACAGCGAAATCGACGTATTGTCGACGAGCCGCTTCAATTCGAACCCGGTCGCCCGGTCTTTGAGCGTCTCGTAGTCTTTTTCGAAATACTGCTCTTCGAAATTGCGATCGCTGATCCAGCCGACTTCGGCCGTAAGTTGAAAGTTGTCGGGCAACTCTTGGCGATGCTGGCCGAAAATCCGATGGCGGAAGTGCTTCTCCGGCTCCAAGTCGCGCCGATCGCTGCCGAGAATATCGAGGCCGTCGTCTTGAATGCCGTAGATGTCGAGAATGCCCTGGTAGCGGCCGCCGCCGAAACCGAGGAAGTTCTTGCCCGAGTAGGCGTAGGTCGTGCCGGCCGCCGGACCGCGTTCGCTGAAGTAGTCGGCGCTCAGCAGCCAGTCGTGCCCCTTCGGCTTATTCTTGATGCCCAAGATCTGAAACATGTCGAAATCGGTCTGCACGCCCTGGCCGAAAATGCTGTCGCTCTTCACCCGCACTTTCCGCACGTAGAAGTTCGGGTTCTGCAGATCCGTGGCCAGCCGCGGCCAATAGAACACCGGCACCGGACCGATCCAAACCGTGTTACCGGTGCTCGTCGCCAGGCGATCGTGAGCGATTTCCTGTTCGCCGGTGAGCGGGTCGACGACCGGCGCGCCGCTGAACGGCTCCGTCAACGGTCGCTGCACGTCTTCAAAATACAACTCGTTCGACTTCAAGCTGTAACGCGGATTCGTCATGCGGCTGGTCGTGAGCGTCGCGTTGTTCGCGAGAAACCTCGTTTCACCGAGCTGACGAATCGCATCGGCCTTCAAACGCGCGAGCTGGCCCGATTCCGGAATCGGCGCGAGCAGCTCGGCGTTGAGAATCGTGCCGACGCGCGAATTGACGTTGTAATACATCCGATCGGCGTAGATCACGCGATCCCCTTCACGGAAGACGATGTTGCCTTCCATGTAGATCTCGAGCGGGCGATCGAGCCCTTGTGTCTTCGCACCCGAGAGATCGGGCTCTTGCGCGCCGCTGGTCCAAATCACCATTCGGTCGGTCGAAATGTCGAGCTGGCTGACCCCGCCCGGCAGACCGTCGATGATCAGGTTCACACCCGGCGAAATCACGCCGACCCATTCTTGCGGATTGTTCGGATTGGGAATCCATTTCACTTGCACCTTCACGCTCGACCGCGAGAAGGCCCGCAATCGACGTCCGGTCGGCGCGTCCGGATGAACCGCGACGTTTTCGCCGAGGTTCGGCCGCGCAGGATTCGTGTACGCGGGAGCCGGCATGCCCGGTTGCATCACCGAGTAAGGCTGCGACGGCGCAGCCGGTGCGATTCCCGGCGTTGGGCCGGCGAACTGGCCGGGCAACCCGGTCGGCCCGGCCAAAGGCGACGACGTCGTCTCGCTTGTCCAAGGCGAGGTTGCCGAAGGCAGCGTCGTCGCCGGCAACTCCACAATCGGCGCCGCGGCAGGATTTGTCGTCCCGCCGAGCGGTTGTTGATACTGAACCGGAGCGACGCCCGCCGCCGCTCCTGCCTGCGCCCGGAGCGGCGCGAGCAGCGCATCGCGGCGGGCCTGCGCGTTCACGAACACTTGCGGCGGCACGCTCGGTTCGCCGGTCGGCGGCGGCGTGCGCACTTGCGGTTCGGCCGTCGAAAGAAACTCGCCGAGCCAGGTGCGATCGCGCAGCTGATATGAACCGCCGCTGCGAGCATCCGCGATCTTCACGTCTCCTTCGAGATACGCGATGACGTGCGTTTGCTCCGGCGCGGCGGCCACGGCGTCGGCCGGCATGCGGCGGACCCACAGCACGGCTTCTTGCGCTTCGTGAGCGACGGCGCCTTGCTGCACATAGCAACGACCGCGCAACACCCACACGTCGTACGCGCCCCTCGTCCAGCGCTGCGCTTGGTCGCCGCCGAACATCACGGCTTCGTGCGCCGCCGGCGGCGGGAAGTTGAAGTCGGACTGCGCGCGCGCCGCGCGCGGATCGTCGAACTCACACATCAGAAACGCTGCGACCATGCCGACGACGAGCGCGCAGCGGCGCACGATTCGCGCAGCGAATCCGCGGAGCATTCCATGCTCGCAGCGTGCGGTCGGCAAAGCGTGATCCTTGAGGCGAACTTCGGCCCGAGCGCGAGGGGAAGGGAGGAGTGCGCGCGAACCGCAGTTGTAAAACGAAGTGAGCGACCCAGTTACGGAAGTGACGCCGCCTGAGAAAAACGGCGGCGGATTATAAGTGCGCTCCGAAAACGCGGCAAGGCAGCTTGGAAACCGCCGCGACGCTCGCAAAGCCGTGAGCTCAAAAGACTTAGTTGAATAGTCGCCGGGCGTTAGGCGCTAGACGCCGGCACCGGAATGGATTTCTCCTCCGGCGCCCGTCGCCTAACGCCTAGCGCCCGCCTTTCTCAGAGCTTCAGCACGTCTTTCGCCGTCCAGCCGGCGAAGAAGCCGAAGAACAGCACCGACCATGCCAGCATGACGGCGCGAGGAATGCTCGCACGGATCGAGCGCGGGAACTTGAAAAAGTTCAGATACAGCAGCAACGCCGAGTAGAGAAACATCACCGCGCCGTTCAGCGAAGCGGTGAGCTTGAAGAAGCCGAGCTTATCTTGCACGACGCCCGGCCCCACGATCGCGACGAGCGCGGCCGAGCCGATCGTGCCCCACAGAAACAGAAAGTAGAGCCGGCCTTCGGTCCATTTCGGGCTCTCGGCCAACCAATTCACCTTCACGATGTCGGTCGAGATGCGGCTCGCCGCGTCGAGCACGCCGATCTCGGTCGTAAACAGAATCGCCGCCCCCATCACCAAGAAGAGCGCTCGCATCGCTCCGCCCAGCCTGGCCTCGATCGCTTCCGCCTCGCCGAAGAGAAACGCCATGTCTTTCGTGTAGCCGCCGGCTTCGGCACGGCGCGCGCCGTCGGCGTCGTGGAAGATACTGTAGGAGATCAGCGCGAGCAAAAACAGGCAAATGAGGCACGTGCAGAGAAACGACAGGAAATGCTCCACGTTGGCCCGCCGCCACCAGACGCGCCACCGTGCCAGATTCTCCGTCGTGTGCGGGAAGTGGTAGCCCACTTCCGACACCGCCTCTTCTTTGCCGGTGATAGGGCTCGTCATTCGGCCGATGTAGGCTCCCATACCGTAGCCTTTTTCTTTTACGTAGTTGCTCTGACCGAGATTCATCGTGCCTCCCGCGCCGGCGAAAGCGATGGCTCCCAAGAGCGTAGCCGCGGTCAGCCCGGTTTCGTTCAAATCGGGAATCTGAAACGACGTCAGGCCGCGGCCGAGCGCCGTGATCGCGTCGCCCCGAATCAGCACGCAGCCGAGCACGACCACGAGGATCATGATGAACGACACCAGGAACATCTGAATCCGCTCGACCGTCTCGTAGACGACCGGGCCGGCCGTGAGCGCGATGCCGCAGAGCAGCAACGTCGCGACCGTGATCGGCGCGATGTACGGCGCGTGAATCGAACCGTCGGCTTCCATCGTCGGCTCGAAGCAGAGCCAACTGAGCATCTCCGACGTTCCCATCGCCCAGGCCGGGATCATCCAGGGGATGATGTTCATGAAGAGAAACAGGCCGGCCCAATGCTTGCTCAGCCGCGAGAAGCCGGTGACGGCGCTCTCGCCGGTGGCCAGCGCCCAACGCGTGATCTCCATATTCACGAAGAACTGCGTGACGACGCCGACCGCGCACGCCCAAAAGAACGTGAACCCGCTTTTGAACGTGATGTACGGCCAAAGAACAAACTCGCCGCTGCCGAGCGCCAAGCCGGCGAGCATGATGCTCGGCCCGACCATCTTGCGCAGCGGCACGGGCGGCGGCAGCTCACGATAGCGCAGCGGCGCAAGCGCGCCACGCGGGAGCACGTCGGCAGGCACAATCAAATCGTCGGCGGCCGCGCCGGAGCGCGCGGCGGAAGAATCGGAAGACATCGGCAACAGGCTCGGCGAAGGGCGGGGGCGTGCGAAGACTTGCCGTGATAGTGCGACGCGCGACCAAAAGCAAGCGCCACTTCTCGATCTTCGCCGCTGGCGCTTGTCTTAGCCCTGGAGTACGTCTTAGCCCCCGGTTCTTCACACCGGGGGCAATGTGCGCCCTTCATGTACGACAGGAAGGCCAAAGGCCCACTCACCGCCGAATGCGAGAAATGGATCAGCCGCTACGGATTCTTTTCGTGCCCCATGTTAATTCGAATTTCTTCAATGTCGAGATCAGGGATTTCTTCGTAGTCCCAAACCCCATTCCAACCAAAACGGCGCCAATCGTCGTCGTCAAACACGACGATGTCGAGTTCGATCTTCTTCGCCGTTCGATCAAGGACAAGATAACCACTAAGGCAATCGAGAACCTGTTTTTCGTAGAGCACTTTTTTGCAATCCGCAACGTTCAGTACGTTCTTGCCCCGAGGAAAATGCATCAGAATTCGCGTGAGCTTCATGGCTCCGGAGAAATGGCGATAGCCGTAGAACAGAAAGAGTACGTCGACACCTTGGTCGCCCTCTTTCACTTTAATCGCCAAACCGTTTTGCGAATCGAGTTTGTATTTTACCGGCAGATCGACGGTACTCGTCGACAAATGTTTCGAAGGCTTTGCGTCGCCGGCTTTTACTTTCGAATCTGCGGAGGCGTTATTCGACGTCGTGGCTTCTTGCGCCGTCGCCGATCCCCAGATCGCGAGTGCGATCAGGACGAATAAGTAGGGCACGGTTAATCTGCGGTTCATCAAAAAATCCTAAGAAAGGAATACGGATCTCCATCCCGCTTGCAAGTGAGTCATTGGCTGGGGCGCTTCGTTTTAGACCCGGCACTCTACACCGCGAGTAGTGTGCGCTCTTCACGGTAGCGAGATGTACTTAGGGGCGCGTCCATTGCCCCCGGCATGAAGTGCCGGGGCCTAAGACGGAGCGCGTGCCGCCGTCAAATCTTCTTATGCACGATCTGCCCCGCTTCGAGCTTTTGCACCCACTTCGGGATGTTCTGCCGGCGCTTCAGCGGCGGGTCTTGCGGGGCATACGAGATGTTCAGCCCGGTGATCCGCGTGAGCATCCAATAAGCGCCGACTCGAAACGCTAAATCTTCGGCGTCGAGCGTTTCCACCAGCAGCTTCGCGGCGCCCGCCTGAAGCTGCTGATCGTCGTAGCCCCACAGCAGTTGATAAAACGCGGCGCCCTTTTCGGGCCCAAACTGCTTCACGCACGCGCCGCGAATTCGCTCGGCGTAGAACGGTCCCCAATCCAGCGCCGCGACGAGTTGCTCGAGATGCTTATCCCACACGGCGTAGCGCTGCGTCGGATCGTTCAAGATCGGCGGAATGTCGTCGAAGTCGCCGAGTTGCGCGAGGCACTTCAGCGCGAGCTGCTGATTCTCGATTCGCCGATCGCCGACGATCTCCTCCAGCGCCACGCTCACAGCTTTGTTGCCGCTGCGCAGCGCCGTTTCGATGTAGTCGGCCGCTTGCCGCTCGATCAGGTCGCGATCGTCGGTCGTCACCCAGAGCGGCACTTCGCCGCCCGGCAGCGGCGAGATGGTCGCCGTGTCGGTAATCACCCACTGGCCCGGCGAGGCGAGCGAGAGTCCGTCGCCGGCCGCTTCGCTCCAAACGACGCCGCCGCTCTTGGCCGTGACGACGAGCGACCAATTCGCGGCTTGCGCGATCGGATCGGAACCCGGGTAGCGACGGAAGAAATGCTCCAGCGCCACTTCCGCACCGCTGAGCGTGAGCGTGGCCCGCTTCGCGCCGTCTTCGACGACGATCTTCGCGCTCGGCCCGCCGACGGTGAACAGCAGCAATCGCCCGCGCAGGAACCGCAGGCCCGGCGTGCCGGCGGGGTCGAGCGGCAACAGTTCGATCGCCGTTCCGCCGACGAGATTCACGGTCAGGCCGTTGGCCAACATCAACTGCGGCCGGTAAGCCGGCAGCGCCAACAACCGATCGCCGACCGAGACGGAGTCGCGCTGCTGCAACCGGACCCAGCCGAGTTTCGGATCAAATCGTAAAAGAATCTGCGTCAGATCGGAACTCACGCGCCCGACCGCTTCGACTTTCGCCGGCTGCCCGCTCACCGCCGGGGTCGGCGTGACGGCTGCGCCGGTCGCGGCGACCCCGGTCGTCGTACCCGCCGCGGCCATGCTCGGCGCCGCGACGGTGGTGCCGACGCCCGAGGTGCTGCCGCCCGAGGTGCCTGTGGCCGGTGCGGCCGGCGGATTGGGCAACGGCGGCGCGGCCGAGCCCGTCGACGACGCGGTCGTCGTCGCGGCCGCGGCGACCATCGCCGAAGCCGGTTGGCGCAAGCCGGCCGTCGATGCGTCGGTCGTCGACACGGCCGGCGGGGTTACCGCCGTCGCAACGACCGTGGGCGCCGCCGCCGGAGCGGCTGCCGCCGTCGACGCGGCGGTCGCGCTGGGCGCAAGTGTCGTCGCGCTCACGCTCGCCGCCGGCGGCAGCGGACTCAAGACCGGCGTCTTGTTCTCCTCCGTATTGGCCACGATCGCGACGTTTTCGGCCGCCGGCTTGTTGTTCGGAAAGATCGTCGCCGCCACCGGTTGCAAGAAGCCCGGCAGGCTTTCGTAGGGGGTCAGATACAACACAGCGCCCAGCGCCGCCGCGGTGACCAGCAACAACAACACCGCCGCCGTCACATAGTTCGGACCGGCTTTCGCGGGCACTTCTTCCGGCTGGCGGAGATAGTCGGGCACTTCCGCTTTGCGGCGCGGTTCGGCCGGGGCCGTGGTCGGCGCTGCGGCCGCGCGTTGCGCGGCGGCGGCGGCCGCGGCCGCGGTTACGGCCGACGCCGCCTGCCCGACCGGTTCGGCGGTGAGCGGCGCACTCTGCGGCTCATGCAGCAAGCCGTACATGCGTTGCCGTGCGGCCGGATCGATCTCCGCCGGCTTCACCAACACGAGCGACAGAATCTCATGGCAGGCCGCGACCTCGGCCATGTGCACGTCGCTCGTCATGCAGATGTTTTCGAAATCGCGCACGCCGTCGTCGGAAAGCCCGTAGTCGAGATACTCGGCCACGGTATTGGGATCGAGCCCGAGCCCTTTGCCGAGCACCTCGGGCGCGCCGATCCGCATTCGCTTCGTGATCTCGCGAATGTGATGCACGAGAGTCGAAACGTTTTCGCTCTCGGCGATCTTCGCTTCGACGATCTTCGCATCGGCCGGTTCCAGAATGTTGTCGAGATAGGCGAGCAAAACGCGAAGTGTGAGGCGCATGGCAAACTTCCGGCGAACGAGTTGGGTGTGTATCTAAAGGTTATTAGTGGCGGGCCGCGACCTATTCCGTACAAAGAAATCCCCGGAATGTCGTAACATGCTACGCCAACAGGATTTGCGTTCACATCGACAAGCCGGGGCCGTGAGGGCTCCCGTGAGATTTGGCGAGGACGGCCCGCCGTCAGCGGCCGACTCACGCCCTAGCGCCTAGCGCCTAGCAACTAGCGCCTAGCGCCTGCGATCTTATAGAGATGCTTGAACGTGCGCAGATAGAGCGCTCCGTCGGCGACGGCGGCGCTGGAGCGCATTCCTTCGTCGAGCGTGTTCTTCGCGACTTCTTGGAACTCCGCCCCGGCCCGCACGACCGTGGTCACGCCGGCTTCGTCGCTGAAGTACATCAAGTCGCCGACGACGATCGGCGACGAAACGAAGCTGCCGCCGATTCGTTCCGCGTAGACTTCCTCGCCGGTCTTGGCGTCGACGCAATACAACACGCCTTGATTCGTCATCGAATAAACGCGTCCGCCGACGAGCATCGGCGAACTAAGCGAGGAGTTCCCTTTTTTGCGCTGCCAAGCCACATGCGATTCGGTCACCGTCCCTTGCGTGCTCGCATCGAGCTTCAAGCCGAAGAGATGCGCTCGCTCCGAGCCCATGTTGAGCACCGCGAAGCCGGGCATCACAAGCGGCCGCGCGGCGGCGTTGTAGTTCTCGTGCTCCAACAACCAGATCGTCTTCCCGGTGTGCGGGTCGAGTCCGTAGGCGGCCCGCGACGCGATTGAAATCAGTTGCGGTCGGCCGTCGACTGTGGCGAGGGTCGGCGTGCCGAACGCCTTGCGATAGTCGCCGTCGCCGCGCGGTTTGCCCTCTTCGTTCAAGTCGTGATAGTCGTGCGTCCGCGGCGCTTCCCACACGGTATGGCCGTTGGTCTTGTCGAGCGCGACCACGTACTGTTTCGAGATGCCGTCGAACGTCAGAATCAACAGATCCTCGAACACGACCGGCGACGAGCCGGGCCCGCGATAGTGGCGGCATTTCAAATCGCGTCGCTGCCATTCGACCTCGGCCGTGGCCCGATTAAGCCGCGCGGTGCCGTACTCGCCGAAATGCACGTACACGGCCTCCGCCTCCAGCACGCACGACGGCGACGCGTAGCTGTTCACCGCGTTGCCCAGCGGCTCCGGCTCCGGATTCTCGAACAGCAGTTTGTGATGCAGCACCTTGCCGGTTTCGCCGTCGACGACGTACACGAACTGCCGCTTGCCGTCTTCCGTCGCCGCCGTGAACCAGAGCTTGCCGTCGCCGATGACCGGCGTGGAATGTCCCTCGCCTTCCAGCGGAATCTTCCAAGCGATGTTCTTGCCCGCAGCTTCGTCCCACACGGTGGGCAAGCCTGCGGCTTCGGCGGCCGGCACATGCCCGTCGGCCGTGGGACCGTTCTTTTCCGGCCAAGGCAGATCGGCGGCGAAAGCGACGCCCGTAAAGAAAAGTGATGCGGCGGCCAACGCCGTAGCGACGAATCGACAACGCGACATGACGAGCAATCCGGCGGGACAATGGGGAAGGCGGGAGGAGCTCCCATTACAACCCGGCGCATGCGACCGGTAAAGTGGCGGCGTCGTCGCGATCCGCCGGCTCCGCCGAAGTGAATTCAACTCGCGACGTCCGTCACGCGCGATCCAAATACCAATCGATCGGCCACGGGAAGAAGCGATTTAAGAGCAACATCGCGGTGCCGCCCAGGCTCGGCACGATCTCGCGCCGGCCACGCTCCGCCGCGTTCGCCGTCGCTCGCGCCACCGCCGCCGGCGGAGTTCCGCGCGGGTTGTTCTTCCGCCACGGCAGGCTCACGTTCATCGCCAGCACGTTGTTGAAAAATCCGGTGTCGGTCGTGCCGGGGCTGACGAGCAACAGCCCGATTCCGAGCTTCTTCAGTTCCGGCCGCAGCGCTTCGCTGAAGCCGCGCATCGCGAACTTCGCGGCGCAATACTCGGCGGAGTAGGGAATGCCGCGCTGCCCCAGGATGCTGCCGATGTTGATCACCAGCGCGTCGCGCCCTTGTCGCAACAGCGGTATTGCGCTCCGCGTCAGTTCGGCCGCGGCGAAGAAGTCGACTTCGAAAACCTGGCGCAGCTGCTCGGGCTGCGCGTCGGCGAAGCGGCCGAAGACGCCGACGCCCGCGTTATTGATGAGCGTGTCGAGCCCGCCGAAGCGCTCCTGCGCGGCGGCGAGCAATTTCGCGCGCACTTCCGGATCGGCGACGTCGCCGACGACGATCTCGACTTCGGTTCCGCCGGCCGCAAGCTTCTCGGCGATGCCGCGCAAGACGTCTTCCCGCCGGGCGTTGAGCACCAGCTTCGCGCCGCGCCGGCCGAACTCTTCGGCCAGCGCCAACCCGATGCCCGCCGACGCCCCCGTCACGACCACGCGCGACCCGGCGATCGTGCGTCGGCGAAAGAGGCTCATGCGCGGGCCGGCGTCGGAAGCGCGGCGTTCACTCGCGAATCGAGCACTTGCGCGCGGTCCCCGTCGTCGCCCTCATGCGCAATTGCCTGACCGGCCGGCTTGTAGGGGCGAATCGTGATGCTCGCGTCCCCCTCGATCGGCCCGAGATGCTCTTGCGCGAGCCGGCAATGCACGACGACGCGATCGTCGTGAAACTGCCGCGACAACACTTCGCCGTGCGCCGACAAGTAGGCCAGCAGCTTCCCGTTGGCCACGTCGGCCTCGATCTCGACGTCTTGAAAGTTGCGGCTCAGCGCGTCGCTCACCGCCTTGGCCAATTGCGGCAAGCCGGCGCCGCTCCGCGCGCTCACCGGCACCGCGTTGGGATAGAGCGACAAGAGCTTGTCGAGCGTGCCGCGGTCGGGCACGGCGTCGACCTTGTTCAACACCAAGAGCGTATCCTTGGCGTGGATGCCGAGTTCCTCGAGCACCTTATACACCGCGGCAATCTGCTCCTGCGCGTGCGGATTGCTGGCATCGGCCACGTGCAACAACAAGTTCGCTTGGCGCGTCTCTTCCAGCGTCGCTTTGAAGCCGGCGACCAAACTGTGCGGCAAGTCGCGAATGAAGCCCACCGTGTCGCTCAAGAGCACCGGCCCCCAGCCGGGCAAGTGCCAGCGGCGGGTCCGCGTGTCGAGCGTCGCGAAGAGCTGATCTTTCGCATACTCGTCGCTGCCGGTGAGCTTATTCATCAGCGTGCTCTTGCCGGCATTGGTGTAGCCGCAGAGCGACACGGTCTTGCGATCGCTGCGCGTGGCGACTTGCCGCTCTTTGCGGCGCTCGATGCTCGCCAGCTCTTGGCGCAAGTCGTAGATTTTCTTTTCGGCGAGTCGCTTATCGACTTCGAGTTGCTTTTCGCCCGGCCCGCGCATGCCGATGCCCATCTTGATGCGCGACAAGTGGGTCCACATCCGCTTCAAGCGCGGCAACGAGTATTCGAGCTGCGCCAGTTCCACGGCGAGCCGCGCTTCGTGCGTGCGGGCCCGACCGGCGAAGATGTCGAGAATCAGCTCCGTGCGGTCGAGCACCTTGATGCCGAGCGCTTTTTCCAGATTGCGAATCTGGCCGGGGCTAAGGTTGTTGTCGAAGACGACGACGTCGGCTTCTTCGGCCTGCGCCTGCAGCTTCAACTCTTCGACCTTGCCGCTGCCGAGGTAAGTGGTCTTATCGGGCGTGATGCGGCGTTGCGTCAGTCGGCCCACGACAATCGCACCCGCCGACTCCGCCAGGTCGGCCAACTCTTCCAACGGGTCGTCGTGATAGCTTCCTTGGTCGTCCAACAAGACGCTCACGAGAAAAGCCCGTTCGCCGGCGGTACCGGCTGTGCGATTGATTTCCATCACGTGGTTGCGACGCTCCGGGGACACAAAAACGCCCGCTTCATGGGGCGCGCCAAATCAGAGCTTGGTGCCGTGCGGAAAAACCCGCCCTGCCCAAAGCCCCTGCGGTTGCATTATAGTTGCCCCACCAAGACGGGAAAACGCCGACATGCCGGGCAAAAACATCAGCCGCTACTTGGTTAGACGGTTCCCCCGCCAAAAGGTTCTCGCAAAAGGCGAAGTGATTTGAACGCCGCAGGCACTCCCGAGCGACGGCTGTCCACTTTTGATTGTGCGTCGATCGTCGTCGGCATCGTCGTCGGCTCGGGCATCTACCAATCGCTCGGCACGGTCGCCGCCCAGACGGCGAGCGTCGCCGAACTCGCCGCCCTGTGGATCGCCGGCGGCCTGTTCGCCTTGCTCGGCTCGCTCTGCTACGCCGAACTTGCCGGCCGCTACCCCGAAGACGGCGGCGACTTCATCTACCTCAATCGGGCCTACGGACCCGGCGTCGGCTTCCTCTTCGCCTGGACGCAACTCTGGATCATTCGCCCCGGCTCGATCGGCGCTCTGGCCTGCGTGTTCGGCAACTACGCCGCGCGGCTGTATTCCTTCGGGCCGGAATCGTTCGCCGTTTATGCCCTCGGCTCGGTCGCCGTGCTCACGCTCTTAAACATGCTCGGCGTGCGCCAATCGACGCGGACGCAAAACCTGCTGACCGTGGCGAAGGTGCTCGGGCTCGGCGTGCTGGTCGTCGCCGGGTTGTTCGGGCCGAGCGCACCGGCCGAAGTCGTCGTCGCGGCTCGCGGTCGAGAGGGGGACGTCGCTTTGGCGATGATCTTCGTCTTGTTCGCCTACAGCGGCTGGAACGAAATGGGCTGCGTCGCCGCCGAGGTGCGCAATCCGCAACGCAACATTCTGCGCGCGCTGCTGATCGGCGCCGCCGTCGTCACCGTCGTCTACTTGGGCGTCAACGCCGCGTGTCTCAAGCTGCTCGGGCTCGCAGGCATGTCGCAGGGGCAAGCCGTTGCGGCGACGGCCGCCGTCCGCGCGCTCGGCCCCTGGGGCGAGCGCGGTTTGAGCCTGCTGATTTGCATTTCGGCGCTCGGCTCGACCAACGGCATGATCTTCACCGGCGCGCGGATCTACTACGCCATGGGAAAGCGCCGGCCGTTGTTTGCGCCGCTGGCCGTTTGGCACCCGCGATTCGGCACGCCGATCGTGTCGCTCGCCGTGCAGGCCGCGGTGACGCTCGGCCTCTTGATCGGGTTCGGCGGGCTCAAGGCCGACGACGCCGCCGGCGGCGCGTTCGAACGACTTGTCATCTTCATGACGCCGCCGTTCTACATCTTTCTCATGCTCAGCGCCGGAGCGCTCGCCGTGTTTCGGCGGCGCGATGCGCGGCTCGGCGAAGGCGAACGGGCCCGCGAAGATCACTATCGCTTGCCGCTGTTTCCGTTGCCCCCCTTGGTCGTCGCCCTGGCGGGAGCGTTTCTCACCTATCAGAGCATCGCCTATGTGGCGCGCCGCTTCAGCGAAGAAGGACCCGCTCTGCGCGGCCCGACGATCTGGGTCGTCGCGACGTTCGCGACCGGCCTCGCGATCGCCATGTGGGACAAAGCCCGCGGCGGAGGCGCGTCTTAGCCCCCGGCACTTCATGCCGGGGGCAACCGACGTCGCGTCGCGAATGTTCGTTCAATTGAAACGGACGCGCATTGCCCCCGGCTTCAAGAGCCGGGGCTAAGACGGGCTGCCTAGCCCTACCGCAATTGCTCGATCAAGTCGGCCGTGCCGTCGTGCACGTCGCTGGTCGCGCGAATCACCAGCGCGTGGCCGAGCGTCCAATAGCGAATCACGCCCCGGCCGCCGACGTCTTCCCAACTCTCCGGTTGAATGTGCGACGTGATCACGTCCATCAGTTGCTTGGCCGATTCGAGTTCGGCCGCCGCGCCCGTCGCCGCGCCGGGAGCGGCCGCTTGCGGATTCGCTCCGGCGAGGAAACCTTGTCCGCCGACTCCGCCGGGGAGTTGAAATTGCAACTGCTGAGCGAGGGTCGTCTCGGCCGGAATCTGCAACGCCGCCGGAGCCGCCGCCGGTTGCTTCGCCGCGACGTTCACCTCTTGCGCCGTCTGCTTCTTGAGCACCTCGGCCGCTTGCCGCAGCCGCACGCGAGCCAGGGCCCGCAGCCGGTCGCGCTCGCTCGGCGCGAGCCTCTTGTCGCCGCGCAACTGCTCGGCCGCGTTGAGCAAGTCGACGAATTTCGGCCGTTCGGCCGGCTCGATCGACTTCGACTCCAAGGCCAGCGCGGTTTCCCGCAGCAACCCGTTCACGGTCGCCGCCGGATCGCCCTGCGGCGGCGGAGCGGGGGAGGGCGTCGCCGCGCGCGGCTCCGCGGCTTGAATCACTCCGGCGACGAACAACCCGGCCCACGCCGGCACGAGCGAGCGTTTCATCGGTCGACTCCTTCCGAAACCTACGGCGCGACGACGTCTATTTTCAGATGGGCGCGAGCGTGCGGAAGCAAAACGCCGCCTACTTCTTAAACGTTCCTTCGACCATCACGGCGATGCGTCCCAGGTTGTCGTTCGTGTCGCTGTCGTAGATCCGCAGATAGAGCCGGCCGTCTTGCTTGGGCTCCAGCTTCAATTCGCGGCCGACGAGGAACGGCTTCGCGTCGTCGGCGTCGGGCGTGGCGGCGATCACGCCGATCATCGCTCCGAGCGGGAAGTCGCGCAGCTCCTTGGGAATCTCGAGCCCGTCGGCCTCGAGGTTGTACGTCATCTTCAAGGTCCACTGGCCGTTGGCGCGGATCGTCAGCGGCTTCCCGGCGGCCACGGCGATGCCGGCGTCTTGCCAACCTTTGTTGGCGAACACGTCGACCAGCTTTTTCTCGGCCGTGGCTTCCTTCTCTTTGATCTTGCCGAGCTTGTCGGCGGCCGGGCTATATGTCGGCACGAGCCGCAAGATTTCCGAATAGCAATCGATCGCCTTGTCGATCTGGTTGGACCGCTCGTAGTCGCCGGCCAACTTCTCGGCCGCGAGCACGAAGTTGCGGTGCAGTTCCAACAGCTTCGGATCGTCCGGGAGCTTCACTTCTTCCTGTTCGTCGCGGTTGCCGCCCCCTTGGCCTTGTCGGTTCTGGCCGCCCGGCGCGCGGTTCTGGTTCGCGCCCTGGCGATTCGCCCCTTGCGGCTGCCGATTGAATTGCTGGGCCGACGCCGTTGCGCCGTCGAACAACAGTCCGCCCAACACAAGCGCGCCGGCCGCCAACACCGCCTGCCGACCGAACCCCAGTTGTCGCCGCATGATGCCTCTGCTCCGCCTAAAGAATTGCTTCGAATGCCTCGCTCCACCTATTAGAAGGTGCCCGCCGGCGCGAAACAAGCATTAAGAAATCGCGACCCGGACGAGATCGGGAGCGCTGAAACTAGGTCGCGTCGCCGCGCCGCCAGGGCACTTTGCCCTTCGTGTTTAAACACTCGTCGGGAATCTTCAGGTCGCTCAAAATCTTCCCGCCCACGATCGTTTCTTCCACGATTCGCGGCACGTCCGCCAAGGTCACCTGCCCGTACCAAATCTGTTGCGGATAGATCACCACGGTCGGGCCGTATTCGCACTGGTCGAGGCAGCCGGCCTCGTTCACGCGGGCCAAGCCCGGCACTTTCGCCTTCTTGAGCGCTTCTTTGAGCGCGGCCTTCAGCGCGCCGGTCGCTTCGGGATCGCAACACCCGCGCGGGTGCCCCGGCTCGCGGCGATTGCAGCAGACGAACAAATGACAATCGAAACCCGGCATCTCACTCTCCGAAGAATCGCTCGCGGAGCGCCGCTTGGCCGGCTTCGATGTAGTTTTGCACGAGCGCCAGCCGGGCCGCGCGCGGCGAGAGCCGGCCTTGGCGGACCGCTTGGATAATCATGCCGTTTTCCGCGATCGCGTTCGTGCGGCGCGCTTGTTCCAGCGGCGTGGCGTCGGCCGGCGGCGGTGCGCCGCGGAGCGCGTCGCGGGCCGCTTGGAAGTTCGCGCTCGCGGCCAGCGCGATCTCGTCGAGCGTTTCGACCACGGCCGCCGCCTTCGCCGCCGCGACGAGGTCGGTCTCCGCGTTCACTCCCGCGGCGCTCGCCAAGGCCTGCGCCAAGAGCGGATTCGCCCGCGCCGCTTCCGCCGTCTTCAAGCGCAGCGCATTGAACCAATCTCCCTGGTCTTGCATCGGCCGCTCTTCCAACAGTCGCGCGAATTCGTCGTACACCGCCTCTTCGACCTCGCGCTTCGGGTCGTACATCGGCTCCCGCAGGCCGACGATCTTCATCCGCGGCGAGAAGAGCGCGCCGCTCGGCGAGAGAAACCCTTTGCCGAGCGAGAGCCCCATCTTGGCGACGTTGTCGACCATGTGCCCGCCCCCTTGTCGTTCGGCGAGCGGGAAGTATTCCTCGCGGGGAATTTCCGTTTGCAGCGCGCTCAGGAGCAGCAGGCCGGCGCAATACGTGTGAATTTTCTTGCCGTCGAGCGGCGTATGCGCCAAGGCTTCCACCCGATCGTTGCGGAAGTTCAAATCGAACAGCGACGGGTTGTCGATCACCTCGGCCGCGGCCTTGGCCATCGCCGCCGCGGCCTTCCGATCGGGGTCGCGCAAGAAGCAATAGTGGAGCGTGCGCTCGAGATAGATTTCCACGTTCACGGCCGGCACGCGATCGCCGCGCTCCGGCACGTCGACGATCACGAAGCGGCGGATGCCGTCGGCGCCGGTCTCCGCGGCCACCATCCCCACGTGCGTAAACAGGCCCGGCGAGAGATCGGTGAACCGGTTATACGGCGACGGGTTGCGCATCAGCAGCCAATCGCCCGGCTCCACCGCGAATCCGGCCACACGGTAGAAATCGTCGGTCACGCCTTTCTTGCGCCGCACGTCGGCCCACGCCAAGAGCGTGTCGCGGCGCTTCGCCCCTTCGTCGTCGAGCTGATCTTTCGGCAGCGCTTCGACGAGATTGTAAAACCCGTCGGGCTGGATGACCGGATCGGGCAGATTGGTTTCGACCGGGTTCGGCCGCGGTGGCTGCGGCAGGCCCAACAGCGGCACGATCTCGGCGGCGAACAACCGCATCGGCGCCGGTTGCCGTGCATCGTCGACGAAGCGCAGCACGCTCGGCAGCGAGGCCGTTTGCCCGGTCGCCGCCAGCAGCCGCAGGATTTTTTCGTGATAGCGCGGTTGCCGCGCGAACGCCAGCAGATCCTCGGCCGATTGCGTGGCCACGACCGTGCTGCGATAGCGGGCTCCCAGATCGACCAACTGCTCGCGCGAAGCGGCGTCTTGCAATTGCGTGCGGGCATTGCGGACGACGTCGTTCTGCCCATAGCGCAGCCGGCCGGTCAGATCGATCAGCGCCGCCGCGGTCCGCAAGAAGCCGCGGGCCGCATTGCGCCGCGCGGCGTCGTCCGGCGGCGCGGCCGGAAGCGAGGTGATCGACTTGCGCAGCGCGAGCACTTCATCGAGCAGCGCGTCGACGCGCGACTTCGACTCCAGCGCCACGGCCACGGCCGCGAGCGGGGACCGCCCGCGCCGCCCGGCGGTGATCAGCGAGTTTTCGTAAACCCAATCGTCGACTTCGCCCACCAGCTTCTGCAAGCGTGCGACGTCGACCGTTTGCAACTGCTCGGCCGTGCGCGGCACGGCTTCGGCCAAATCGTCGAGCGGAGCGGCCGCGGCTTGCGGGCCGCACGCCGCCGGCAGCATGCAGGCGATCAACGACCAAACGGCCGGCGACGACCAGCGACGACCGGCGCGGCGAAGCGAGGCTCTTTCCACGGGCCGGTCCCCTAGATCATGAGGCCGGCGAGCCACAAGGCGGCGAAGATCACCGCCATGAACGTGAAGATCCAAATCGCCGACCGAAACGAGCCGATGAGAATATCCTCGGCGTGCTCGTAGCGCGTGCCGGCGTAGACGAGGCTCACCGACACGATCAGCGGCAGCGCGTACCACAGCTCGTTGAGTCGCGCGGCGAACAGCGGAAAAAGCAGAGTCGACATGGCGGAGTCAAGTTAGGGGAAGGCGAACGAAGCGACCAACGGGAGCGCGAAGCAAACTCAACCGGCCGGAGCCGGCCGCTCCCCGGACGCCTTCGGCTCCGTCGACCTCGCCTGCGTCGACTTCGCCGCGGCCGATTCCGCGTCCTCCGACTCCTTGCGCCGGCGCGCGCTCGCGTTGCCGTAGGCGGGCCCGCCGATCGCGTCGAACACGACGATCAAGTTCAGCAAGCCGGCGACCATCGTGTAGACGGTCCCCAGCTCGAAGCGGCGATTAAGCCGGTAGTTGAGATAGTCGAGTTCCTTCATCCGGCCGCCGGTCGGCAGGTCGACGTTAAGTACCGGCGGGGCCATGAACTTCTCGAGAAACGTCCGCCCGTTGGGCGTCGCTTCCTTGCGTTGCATCTCGGCGCGATAGTTCTTGTCGCCGTAGAGCTGTGCTTGGCGGACGGCCGGCAGCGCCATGACCCCCGCGCCGATCTGGCAAATGTACGGCAGGCGTTTCTCTTCGCTGGTCGGTCCCCAGGCGGCGTACACCACGCGCCCGTCGCCGAGCCACAAACCGTAGCTCCAAGTGGCGACGATGCAGAGGAAGAAGAGCAGGGCCTTAGTCCGTCGCCCTTGGTAGAAGTGTCCGGCCCCGGGAATGAGCCAGGCGAAGATGCCGGCGAGCACCGGATCGCGCAAGGCGACGGGGGCCGCGTTCGGGGGCGTTTCGACGGACGTAGCAGCCACGCAAACCTCGTTCAGACAAGATGATAGCACTTGTTTTGAGCAGCCCAATTGTACTCCGACCCCCGATCCATGCCAGACCAGCCTTTGGCCGGCCCCCAGAGCGCTCCACTCCCTTATTCGCTCGCCGCGGCCAAAAATTCGCTAGGCATCCGGAGCGATTTCACCACGCCGGCGACAGTCCCATGATCCGCAAACTCAAGAGCGGCGAATACCGAATCTATTCGCGCCAGGTGAACCCCAAGACGAAGAAGCGCCGCAACCTCGGCACCTTCCCCACGCGGGCCGCGGCCGAGAAGCACGAACGCGAGATCCAATACTTCAAGCGGCATTAGGGCTTCGTCGCGGGTGAAATGAGGGGTGCCACGGGTGGCTTGTCCACCCGTGCCTTAAACACTGGTGGGCAAGCCACCAGTGCCACCCAGTCATCAAATCAAGACTGACAAAGCACTAGCCGCTCGGCCAACTCCCCGCAGACCGCATAACCCGTCGCTCGGCGCGTCGCCGCGGCCCGGCCGAGGGCGCAAATTCGCGAAGCGGCCGCGGTTTGGACGATAGAAGTCGCAGCGACCTCGCGCGCCGTTCGGCGGCGCGACCGGTCGACCCGACCAACCCCGGCGACGTCTTTCCAGAGCCCATCTTAATGCGGCGGTCCCTGCTCGCGCTCAGGTTCGCGCTCGTCGTCGCCCTGCTCCAAGCTTGGGGCGGCGACGTCGCTCGCGCGCAAGGCGAATCGCGCCGCGCCGACGCGCGTGCGGAGTCGGCCGAGCCGCCGGAGTTGGAGACCGATCGCGACGCCTTCACGCCGGCCACCGGCACGGTCCGCCGCCGCGTCTCGGTGCTTGAGACGTCGTACTCGTTCATCGACAACCGCGACGTCAAAGACACCCACAGCCTGCCCGAACTCCTCGTCCGTCGCGGGCTCACGGACCACATCGAGCTGCGGCTCGGCTGGAACTACGAAGTCGGCGGCGCGGGCAACGTCGTCTCCGGCAACGAAGGGGGCGGCGACGAGTCCGCCGGCGGTGCGCTGGAGCGCGAATCGGAATTGCTCTACGGACTCAAGGCACAGCTCACCGAGCAACGCGGCCTGCTGCCGCGCAGCGCGCTGATCTTGCAAGGCTACACGCCCACCAGCGGCGCATCGCCCGCGACCGATTGGGTCGGGGCCTACGCCTTCGGCTGGGAACTCCCGAACCGGATGCGGCTCGACTCCTCGATGCGCTACGGCACCGACCACGCCGAGCACGACGTCGCCAATCAATGGATGCCGTCGGTCGTGCTCCGCGCGCCGCTCACCGAGCGCTGGCAGGTCCACGCCGAATACTTCGGCATCTACACCGACGGCGGCGCGACGGACGACTGCCGCGCTTTCTTCAGCACGGGCACGCACTACCTGATCGCCCCCAACGTCGAACTCGGCGTCCGCATCGGCTGGGGCCTCACCCACGACGCCCCCAACGCCTTCTCCAACCTCGGCCTCGGCCGGCGGTTTTGAAGAAGACGGTGCACACACCCGTCCGACGCTTCTTTCCGACTTCCTATTTCCCTCCGCGCCGCGGCAGCGATGACAGAGGAACGGGTCGGCAGGCTTAAGCCAGTCGCCGGCCGATGAACATTCGTGAGCGCGCGACATGCCGCAACCCGATCGACCAAGCGAAGAAAGTCGAGCTTGGCTCGCGGCGTGGCTCGCGGCGACGCTGTCCGGAGCGGTTATCTTCCTCCCGCAGGAAGTTTTTCACGGCCCACTCGTTTGTTTGTTTCCGGCCTTGGTCTGGCCGTCAAAGAAGCGGCTCGGCCTCGGGTTGCTCTACGGTTTCGTCCTGAGCTTAGTGATCTACGACTTCTTTGCGAACGACGGCAGCTACCAAGTCGTACGTCGACATCCCGTCGGCGGTCCGCTTTTCGAATACTTCGCCCCCAGCACCAATCCGCGGACAACTTTGGAGCCGGAGTGGCGGCTGCTTGCCGTGAGTTGTCTCACATGGACGACGACGATGTACGCCGTGTGGCTTGAACTGAGCCCCGTGCGCAAAACGCTTTCCATTTGGCTGCGAACGCTCGCCCTCGCGACGACGGCGACGATCGTTTGCCTTGCACTGCTCTGGTGCTTCGTCCCCGGCGGGCCGCTGGTGCGACCCATCGGACCGCAAGAACAAGACGCGGCCGCGCGCCGCCTCGCCGTCGCGATTCCAATCTTCGCGCTGACGCCCTACGCCTTAGTCGGACATACGATCGGCCGCCTTGCGACACGAGCGACGCAAGCCCACGACTAAGCTTGCCGAGGTGATGCCATGCCGCAGCCGAAAAGCACGAACGCGAGATTCGATTCTTCGAGCGGCACTAACCGACGGCTTAAATCAGAAAGCGAGCAACCTTCGCAGCATGGCCTGCGTCGGCAGGAAAAATCGTCCGAAGCCGCGCCTCTCCGGCCGCGCTGACCGCGCGCCCGTGTAAACGCCGATCGAACTCGTACACGCTCCTCAATAAACCCCGCACCGTGCTGCGCGCCAAATCATTTGCGTCTTAACGTGATGCTTTGCGTGCCTGACAGATTTCTCTCATTCGCCTTCTGTTCTCCCACACTGCGCCCATTTGCGGAATGATCAATGCCTTGATACGGGCGTCGGGTTTCGTGCCCGAACGGAATCCAGTAGAATTCCCGTATTATGTTTAGAGGGATTTGATGGCGACGCTACAACGGCCACCTGTCGTACATGACGTCTATCTACCGGATGGTCTGCCGTCGCTGGCAAACGCCCAAACGGCCTTACCTGCGATAGCCAAAGATTCGGGCCTGATCGCGGAGATCGAGAATGCCGTCCGCCGTGTACCGACGCGGCATAACTTGTTCATCGGCGATTCGCGACGAATGCGGTTGGAGTCTGAGTCGGTCCACCTCGTTTTGACGTCGCCGCCCTACTGGACGTTGAAAGAGTATCGCGATAGTGAAGGTCAGCTTGGTCATTTTGCCGATTACGAAGGGTTCCTCAAGGAACTCGATAAAGTTTGGAAGCAATGTTACCGAGCCTTGGTGCCCGGCGGTCGATTGATTTGCGTCGTGGGCGACGTTTGCTTGTCTCGTCGTAAGAACGAAGGACGGCATACCGTTGTCCCGCTCCATGCGTCGATCCAAGAGCATTGCCGTCAGATTGGCTACGACAACCTAGCTCCGATCATCTGGCACAAGATCGCCAATGCCGTCTATGAGGTTGCGGGCAATGGCTCGTCGTTTTTGGGCAAGCCCTACGAACCGAATGCCGTCATTAAGAACGATCTTGAATATATCCTCATGCAGCGCAAACCGGGCGGCTACCGTAGCCCCTCGGTTGCCACGCGGGTTTTAAGCGTCATCGGCGACGCGAACCATAAGGAATGGTTTCAACAGATTTGGACGGGCGTCACCGGAGCATCGACTCGCAATCATCCGGCTCCCTATCCGCTTGAACTTGCCGAGCGGTTGATTCGCATGTTTAGCTTTGTGGGCGACACCGTTCTGGACCCGTTCTTAGGATCCGGTACTACGAGCATTGCGGCGATGCGTCACGGCCGCAACAGCATCGGCTACGAAGTCGATGCGACTTACGCCAAAGCCGCTAAGCGTCGCATTGACGACGCCAAGACGCTCGAAATGGTCACGGAGGTCAATCTTCATGACGAAGAGTAGTGCCGTAGAAAAACGTGTCGGCGAAGCGATCAAGCTGTTTTGGTCGACCCGTGACAAGCAGAGCGAAAGCCAAGGTTCCAAGACCGGCACCAAAGACGCGGGCTTACGAGCGGCCGTCACCGGCGGCAAGCATCTCGACGGCTTTACTGACATCTGTCGCGACCTGTTTATCAAAGCGGGCGTGCCCGAGGCCCACGTCTTTTGGAAAGATCGCAAGGAATTGCCCGGCTACTATCGAGCCGAGAAGAATTGGGATTTGATCGTCGTCGCCGACGATCACTTGTTGGCCGTCATCGAGTTTAAGGCCCAAGTCGGCCCATCGTTTGGCAACAACTTCAACAATCGTACCGAGGAGGCCCTCGGCAACGCGAGCGATCTATGGGCCGCGTATCGCGAGGGAGCATTTAAGCCGTCGGCCCGGCCGTGGCTCGGCTATGTCTTTATCCTCGAAGATTGCGAGCGGTCCAACGCCCCAGTCAAAGTCAAGGAACCGCACTTCAAAGTATTTCCCGAATTTAAGCACGCATCCTACGCCAAGCGTTACGAGATTTTCTTGACTAAGCTGCTACGCGAGCGATTGTACGATGGGGCGTGCCTGCTGCTGACACCCAGGGACGGTGGCAGCAAAGGGAAATTTAAGAGCCCGAGTGATGAGCTAGGATTTAAGAACTTTGCCGCCGGCCTCTCGGCCCACGCAATCGCCTACGCCCAGACGCACTAAGCCTTGTGACCCGCTGTATTGCCGCCTGGTGCGGCCACCTTCATGCGCATAGCCACTTGGAATCTTCGCCGCCCGGGGAGTCCCGCGTCGGAACGTGGGCGGGCCTTGCGCCGCCACATCCAAGCGATCGACGCCGATGTCTGGGTGTTGAGCGAAACCCGTGAATCGATGGTCCCCGGCGAGGGTTACACGGGAGCGGCGACCAGCGGCTCGGATCGGAAGCAAAGCCCCGGCGAACAGTGGACGATGATCTGGTCGCGGCTGCCGGTACTCAGCCGGGAATCAACGGCCGATCCGATTCGCACCGTGTGCGTCCGCGTGGCGACAAAGCAGTCCGGTCCCATGCTCGTTTACGGCACCGTACTGCCATGGCGTACGGACCAACGCTGGTTTCCGTACCGAGGAGGCGCAGCGTTTCAGCAGGCGCTCCAGGGCCAGGAAGAAGACTGGCGACGGTTGCGGCGGAAGTATCCCGAGGATTTGCTCTGCCTAGCCGGCGACTTCAATCAAGACCTCGGGCAACGACTGTATGCCGGTACCGCACTCGGACGGACGGCGTTGCGACAGGCGTTAGTGAATTTGTCTCTCGATTGCCTGACCGGCGACGAAGTCGATCCCGTGGCAAAACAAACCGCCGATGTCCGCCGCAACATCGATCACATTTGTCTGGACTCGCGATTTGCTGAGTTGCCGGGGATTCGGAGAGGAGCCTGGCCGAATACCGCGTTCGAGTTGAAAGGACTCAGCGATCACTTCGGGGTATGGGTCGACGTCGACGCACTGTAACCGAAAGCTGAAGTGGCGGGAACGTTTTTCAGCGCGTGCAATTGAGATGGACGTGCCTAGCCGCCCCGCCGGGTGCCTAGCCCGGGTTTGTTTGAAGGGGAACAAAAGGTGTCAGGCGCTGTGTCAGGCACCTAATTCCAGGAACCCGGAGGGTTCGCAGACGGTAGCCGGTCGCTGCGGCCGCAGGCCGACACCGCCGGATCGCGACGAAGAATTAACCGGGCATCCCCGAGGGATGCCGAGAACATGGCTGCCGAAACTGGATCGCGAACTCTTCGTCGTCAGCTTAGGTCGCCGAATTCGAAGCCGGTCACTTTGACCTTCGCCGGATTGCTCGGCACGGAGCCGCTGAGGGACGAGAAAGGTGTCAGGCATGTCAGGCACCTTTTTCTTGGCCGACCCTACTCCTGCCGTGCAGGAATTGCTGGGGCGATTAGCGCACGGTAATATCGCAGTAAGTGCTTAAAGGAAAACGACTAAGCGGCGGCGGCAAGGCTATCGGGCGGACTTTTATATCCCGCGCCGGCGCGTGTTAATAACAAGTTAGGCCGGTAAAAGCATAGATGGCAAACGCAAGCGAGAACTGGCGACCGGACTTCGAGCAAGCAATGGGCGAGACGTTTGGCGAGTTTGTCAGCCCGCCAGTCCCGTTCGACGACGCCTCGTCACACGAGTGCTGTGAAGTGGTTTGGGCGGTTGTCGGTGATAGCGTGACACCAGCCCAATTAGCAGCGCTGACTGCCGCCGAAGTATCGGCTTTAGCTGGAAAGTTTGGCGAGTACTTCGAGTGTGACTCGCCTACGGTAGAGCAAGTCAAGAACGCTATTGCTCAGACTCTGGCGCGGTGGCCGGTCGGATCACTTGGTGAGAAGGCCTAACAATTCGATGCAGTTGTCCCGCCAACCTTCCGGTAGTTTGAATCCGCAACTTCGGCCGCGTTACAATCCCGTGACGGCTCGCTCACTTCGGGCGGGCAACTGATCATCAGCGTTTGTGGTCAGGGGTTCTCGTCATGCGATGCGTCCAAATCACCGGGTCCGACGATCGCATGGACTGCCGCGACCTGTTTTCCGACCCGATCAACCCGCTTCCCCGTAAGTGCGCCGAGTGCGGTTTCCCGGACCTTGATTTCGTTCCACAGCCGTACTTCCTCGTCAAGAGCCGCACCATGTCGCCGAACGAGCTAGCGCTCGCGGAGAACGGCAACTTTCTCATCCGGGAACGAATGCGCCGGGTGCTCGACCTCCTGGCTCCCGGTCAATGCACCTATTTCCCCACCTGCTACAAAGGTACGTCCGAGAAGACTCCCTGGCTACTTGCCGTTCCCAATCATCAAGTCGCTACCGCCAGGGTCGATCCGTCAATCCCGCGCTGTCGCACATGCGGAGAGCCGCGTTGCGCGCACCCCGGCACCCAGTGGAGCGAGATGCTTTTCGGCAGGCCGCCGCGCAGCCAGTCGCGCGGAGATGGCTGGACGGCGCATTCCGACCACGAGGTTTTGAAATCAGCCACTTGGGGTTCATCCGAGCGGGGATGGGACCAGTGGATTTCCCGCGATCTTTACACGTCGGTTCGCCTTCTTCACCTGCTCAAAAAGATGAAGGCGAAGGGGTTCTACGAGGCCACTTGCCAGTCCCCCGTCACACCCGACAAGGACGAGTCCGCGTGGATCAAAGAAAAGCTCCAACTTCTCGTCGAGAGCGGGGTCCCGTCGCACCCGGCCGGTACGTTGTCCGACGACGACGCAAAGTGGTTTCGTAAGTTCCTTAAAACCCATGCCCGCCAAGGGGAGCAAGAGTGGGACATCAAGACTGCGGAGAAGCGAGTGAACGCAAAGCTCCCGAAGTCTTACGTCGATTTCGTTACGGCGGTCGGTCCAACGTCTTTCGAGAACATCGACGAGCAGGAGGCGTTTACCGCTTCAATTCTGCCGCCAACGGAACTCAGTGTCGGAGGCTTCGCTGAGGATTGTGAAGACGAGGAATCCCGGGCCGTGAATGGCTTGACGTTCGCGACAACGGAACACGGCGATTGCTTCTGCTTCGACGTTCAGAAGGGCCGGAAGGAGTACGCCGTCTTCGTCTTCAAACACGAGTACAATCTTCTGGAGCCGTATGCCGACAACTTCGCCGCGTGCATCCGGCGGTTCGCCACCGCGAGAGACAGCTAACAAGCGTTGGAAAGGGTAAAGGGGGCAAAAGGGTAAAGGGGTCAGGTCTGCTCTGTAGAAAACGGCTGAGATTTCTTGCCAGCTAGCGTCGGTTCGGCGGTAACGATGGTTATGTGAAGACCACGAAGTCGCCGCGGCGGGTGTTGCTCGTCGCGCATCGGGCGGGCCGGTCGTGCCTGCCGGATTATAGCCACCGCTCGAGTCCGAAGAAGTTCACGCAGCCGCAGTTGTTCGCGTGCTTGGTGCTCAAGGAGTTTCTGCAACTCGACTATCGCAAGCTCGAGGCGTTTCTGCGCGACGCGCCGGAACTCGCCGCGGCGATCGAACTGAAGACGGTGCCGGACCATTCCACGTTTCAGAAAGCGGCCAAGCGACTGCTGAACTGCGCAGCGATCGAGCGGTTGCTGTCGGGCACGTTGGAGCTCGCGCGGTTTCAAGGTCGGCTCGGCGCGCGGAGCGAGTTGGCCGCGCTCGACGGCACCGGCTGGGAGTCGCGACACGCGAGCCGGTACTTCGTCAGTCGCCGCGCGAAAGGGCTGAAAACGCGGCAAGATACGACGTATCGTCGCTTTCCGAAAGCCGGCGTGTTGTGCGATTGCCGGAGTCATCTGATTCTCTCGATCGTGCCGAGCCGCGGCCCGTCGCCCGACGTCCCGCACTTCCGCCGCGTGCTCGACGACGCGCTGAGTCGGAAGCCGATCACGACGCTCTTGGCCGACGCCGGGTACGACGGCGA
>JAEUIN010000082.1 GCA_016793115.1 Planctomycetaceae bacterium | reverse complement strand
GCTTGGAGCGAGGCAAAAGCTCCCGGCTCTAAGCTCCTAGCTCTTTGCCTATTGAATCTCCGTCACCACGATCTCCGCGTCTTGGCCGCGGAGGTATTTGTCCCAGAACTTTTGCATGCGGCCGGCGAGATCGGGACCGATCGGGATGCCGTGGCCGGCTTCGGTGACCGGCACGAGGTAATGGACGGCGCCGGCCTGCTTCATGGCTTCGTCGAGTTTCGTGGCGTTGTTGAAGTTGACCCGGGCGTCTTTCATGCCGTGCACGGTCATGATCGGCGCGGCGTTTTTCGAGACCCAGGTCAGCGGCGAAGCTTGCTTGACCGCATCGGCCTTTTCCTTGAGCGAGCCGCCGACGAGTCCGGCCACCGCCGGATCGTCAACCTTCGCGGCTTCCCCTTGCATCAGAGGCGCGGCCATATCGGAGGGGCCGCAGAAGTTGATTACGCAGGTCACGGCGCTCGATTGGTCGGTATGCTTACCGAGCGAGCCTTCGAGTTCCTTGTTGCCGGCGGTGAGACCGAGCATCGTCACCAGGTGACCACCGGCGGAACCGCCGGTCGCGCCGATCTTGGTCGGGTCGATGTTGAGTTCCTTGGCGTGAGCGCGGACCCAGCGAACGGCCGCTTTGCAGTCGTGAATTTGGGCCGGCCACTTGGCTTCGCTCGACATGCGATAGCCGACCGAGATCGCCGCGTACTTGCCGCCGAATGCTAGTTGCGACGCCGGCGCCAGGTAACTTTTACGATCGCCGCCGCTCCAACCGCCGCCGTGGATAAAGAGCACGACCGGCAACGGCTCGCCGGCGCCGGCATCCTTCGGCAAATAAATATCGACCTGCTGACGAGGATTGTCGTTGTCGGCGTAGGGAACGTCCGGCCGAATGTCGACCTTCTCCTTGATCCGAGCCAAGAAAACTTCACGCTGCTTGGCGGCCTCCTCCGGGGTCGGCTGCTTACGAGTCTCGGGCTTCGGGGCCGGCTGCTTAGCCGCCGGCTTCTTTTCGGGCGCGGCCGTTTGAGCGACGGCGACGGTGGGCGCGATGGTCAATGCAGCGAGCAGAAGCCAAAGAGCAGCAAGCGACATTTTCATTGGTCGATACCTTAGTAAATGATTTCAGCGGTGCGTGTATTCGAGCATCTCAAATTCGGCGACTCGTTCGCCGTTCGGGCTTCGTCATTCTTTCGTCATTCGAGCTTTGGCATTCGTCATTTCACAGAGCCCCTCACCCTAACCCTCTCCCCGCTGCGCGGGGCGAGGGGACCAAACAGGTTTTATTATTGGGAACCCTGAACCTAGAACCTAGAACCTTCTTTCAAACGTCATCCCCAGCGGTTTGTAGCGTTGTTGGAGGTCGTCGAAGCCGGCGCGGAGGAGTTGTTGATCGTTGCCGTTGCAGAGGAAGCGGCCGCCGAGGTCGTAGATCTTTTTGGCGAACTCCGGATTGAACGACGGCATCCCCCAATGAATGCCGGCCGCCTTGGCCGCGGCCGCGATGCGCTGCATGGCTTCCATGATCTTCGGGTGATCCCATTGGCCGGGGAAGCCGCTGAGGATGCTGAAGTCGCCAGGACCGAAGAACAGTACGTCCACGCCCGGCACTTTGGCCATCTCTTCGCAGTGCTCCAGCGCCGCCGGGTCTTCGATCTGAATGACGAGGAACGTTTCGTCGTTGGCCGCCTTTAGATATTCGGCCAGCGGCATCAGGCAGTAAGGATTGTCGGCGCCGGCCGAGTCGACGCCGCGGGTTCCCAGCGGGGCGAACTTCGCCCAGCGGACCACCTCGCGGGCTTCGTCCGCGTTGTCGCAGCGCGGATACATGATGCCCTGCGCGCCGATCTCGAGCATTCGTCCGAGGCGGAGGAACTCTCCTTTGGCGCAGCGAATCATGACGTCGGACGTGCCGCACCGCGCGGCGCGCACGAGTTGGCCCGCCGTTTCGACGCTGCGGCATTGATGCTCCATGTCGAGCCAAAGGCCGTCGAAGCCGAACAGGCTGGCGAGTTCGAAGACGGCCGGATCGTTGAGATGCAGGGCCGGCACCAAGACCGGCTCGTTACGACGTAGCTTGGCTTTAATTCTGCTCGTGCGCATGGGAGTGTTGTGTCAGGAGGGAGAGTTGTGGAGGGAAGACGAGGCGGGGTCGGACGGAGCGTCAAGATAGCGGATGACGGGGCGTGCCGCGCGGCGGAAATCGACGGAATTTCTCGGAGTGAGAATTCCGCGGGCCGGCCAAAAACTTGCTTGTTGGAATCGCCGGATTTGGTACGTTGCGGAGTTGGTTTGGCGGCGGTGGCGGTCGCGAAAGCGGCGGCGTTTTCCAGCGCTCCGAATCGACGTAAGTCGAGAAAGTGGGTTCGCAATGAAATTGAGTTTACGTCGACTTCGCGGTGTGCGCACGCGGGCCAAAGTGCGCACAAATTTAGTCGGTTTGTGCGCGTCGGAGCGCTTACCAACAGAGGCGCGCACTAATTCAACGAGTTTGTGCGCAGAGGTATCGCGGAGCGACGGCCGCCGAATCGACGTAAGTGGACGAACGTGCGAGATGAGGAACGAGGACTTACGTCGATTCCACGTACTAGCCCCGAAGCGCAAGCGAGGGGGCATGATTCCGTCGTGAGATCCAAAAAAATGCCCCCCTCGCTTGCGCTTCGGGGCTAGTGTGGGATGGAGACCGCCGGCCGATTCCGCTCTAGTTTTTGGCCGCGCGGGCGACTTTAATAGGGGCCTTGCCGCCCGCACCTGCCTTGAGGATTTTGGCCATGTTGCGTCGCTGGCTCGCCGTCGGTCTGGTCGCCTTGCTCCTCGTTTCGTCCGCCGCCGCGGCGCTGGTCTTGTGGCGCGGGTCGGGCAACGACATGTCGGTCGCCGCGCAGGCTTTCCTGGCGACGCTCGACGCCGAACAAACCAAAACAGCCGTGCTCGGGTACGACGATCCCTCGCGCGTG
>JAEUIN010000076.1 GCA_016793115.1 Planctomycetaceae bacterium | reverse complement strand
TTGATCTTCACGCCCGTCGCATCGACGCACTTGCGGGCCGCCGCGGCGAGTTCCGGGCCGGTGCCGTCGCCGGTGATCAGCGTCACTTCGTAAGCCATGACCAGACATTTCCTTTCCGCCGCGCGGCGAAGCAGCCGACGCGCGACGACAAAACACGACAAATCTCGGGAAAACCCAAACAGATCGGTTAGCGTACCCCTGCCCTCGGGCATGGTCAACGGCCGCCGAAAAACGGCGAAAAATGCGCTGCGGATCGCGGCGAGCGGGGGCCGTAAGGCCCCTGTTACGTTTGAACGACTTGTTTGCGTCGGAGATGTCAGATTTCCTGCGCTGAATCGCTTTGTGCTTGGGCGACGTAACGGCCGGCTCACGCCGACCGCTCGCCTCGCCATGACATGATCTTGCGGAACATAAACCGCCTTCTGTAGCGAACGCCCTCCGCGGCACTCCAAGCGCCGTGTTGGAGACGAAATCGCAACTGCCCCAAAATTACAAGTGCGTGCAATCGACCGCGGTTTGCACGCACCCTTAGTTCTAAGTGAAGTCACGCGTGCAAACCGACCCTCGTTGCACGCACCCCCTCCAATTTGCACGCACTTACGGTAGCGCGATTGTAATTGCAAAACGATTGATGATAAGGTGCGCGGCCGAACAGAAAGCGACAGTCCTGATTTGAGCGGCGCGGAAAGACTCCGGTCGCTTACGCTGCCGGCTCGCTGTTGCGGCGTGTACCACCAACCCCTCTCCCACCGGGAGGTTGTGTCGCTTGTCGCCTCCTGCCGGAAGCGAGCGCCCGAAGGGCGGGTGAGGGTGACGTCGCAAAAAGGTTGGCTACGGTGATTCATAGAGTCGGACCTTAGCCCCCGGTTCTTCAAACCGGGGGCATTGTGGGTTTGTTCTGGGCTCAGCATCGATAATCAGCGGAAAACGGCCATGCCCCCTTGCTTGCGCTGCGGGGCTAGTACGTCGTGGTTGTGGTTTGTCGCGACTCCACGTCGATTGCCCCCGGTTTGAAGAACCGGGGGCTAAGGTCGGCGTCGAAAGCGCACAGCGGCGCATCACGTAATATCCCAAATCCGGGCCCGCGATTCCAATCAACTTTTGGCCGGCGGCAAAAATGTAATAGGCACACTCCGTGTGCCGTCGGTCGCGGCCCCAACCCGCCGCGCGGCCTCGGCATTTGGCTCCGTGAACGACTACAATCCGCGTCGTTCACGGTGGCGACGTAAGTTCACGTGCGACGGCATACGGAGTGTGCCTATTACATTTGCCGGCCAAAAACGCCCTTGATTTCCTCGCGCAGATTCGCATGGCCAAAAACAGAGTTGACATTCTAAAACGCGGCCGGGCACGAAAGTCGGCAGTCACCGACCGTTTATCGACCAGATCGAAGCGGCCCTGATCGACGCCGAGAAATTCCTGCACTGAACGCCGGAACGATCGTGATTGCCCTAGATATTCATCTCTGGGGCTATTGAATCGGGGCTGTTCGTCCTTGGCAAAAAGTCCCGTCAAATCGCTGACGGCCGGCACGTTGTATGCATTAGGGCCGAACCGTTTGCCCTACAACTTCCTGAGGAGCCTACAATGAAATCGTTATTCTGTTTGCTTGCCGTCGTGTTGACCGCCGTTGGTTGCGACGTTGATGTGAAAGACCCCGGCAAAGCGCCGGAAGTCCATGTGACGCCTGGTCGCGCTCCGGACGTCGATGTCCGCGGTCCTGACGTGGATATCAATTCCAAGCAGAAGGAAGTGACCGTTCCGGACGTCGACATCAAGACCGAAAAGAAGACGATCACCGTTCCGGATATCGACGTGAAAATTCCGAAGGAAAACGAGAAGTAAATTTCTCGATCCTAGGAATTGCGCATCGCGGCCGTTCCGGCGATAGTCGCTCGAATAGAAGACCGTCGACCCGGCGATAACGTCGGGCCGGCGGTTTTTTATGCGCCTGCGACAGCCAGTGGTGAAATGCTGGATTCCGCACGACCAGGTGGTTAACGTAGAGGCCTCGCCTCGTACCCCCGCCCTCGTTTCGGAACCTGCCATGTCACGCACGCATTTGCTTCGTCTCGCGTCGACTTTGTTCGCCGCCGGTCTGTTCACGACACCCCTGTTTGCCGCCGACCAACCCGCCAAACCGGCTGCGAAGCCTGCCGCCAAGCAACCGGCGAAAGCCGCTCCGGCGAAACCGGCGGTGACACCGACGATGGCCGACGTCGCTTACGGCCCGCACCCGAAGCAAGTCATCGATTTCTACAAGGCCGAATCCAAAACGCCGACGCCGTTGGTGTTCTACATTCACGGCGGCGGTTGGCGCGGCGGTTCGAAGAACTCAATGTCGCCCCAGACGTATCTCGACGCCGGCATCTCGGTCGTCTCGGTCGAGTATCGCTTCGTGCAAGAGGCCGGCGACGTCACGCCGCCGGTGAAGGCCCCGCTCCACGACGCAGCGCGGGCCTTGCAATTCGTCCGCAGCAAAGCGGCCGAGTGGAACATCGACAAGACACGCATCGGCGCGACCGGCGGTTCGGCCGGCGCGTGCAGCAGCCTTTGGCTCGCCTTTCACGACGATCTGGCCGATCCGAAGAGCGATGACCCGGTCGCCCGCGAATCAACGCGGTTGCTTTGCGCCGCCGTGCAAGGCGCGCAGACGACGCTCGACCCGCAACAGATCCGCGAGTGGATGCCCAACGGCACTTACGGCGCGCACGCGTTCTACCCGAGCGGGGCCGATCGCAAGACGGCCGCTTTTGATCAGTTCCTCGCCGAGCGCGAGAAGCTGTTGCCGTGGATCGCCGAGTACTCGCCGTACGCGTTGGTCTCGGCCGGCGATCCGCCGGTCGCCCTCTACTACAACGGCCCGCCCGCAATGGGCCAACCGACGAAAGACCCGACCCACTCCGCCAACTACGGCCTGCCGCTGCAAGAAAAGTGCAAAAGCGTCGGCGTGGAGTGCCTGCTGCTCTATCCGAAGACGCCGGGAGACAAGCCGGAAACCCCGTACGAGTACTTGATCGAGAAGCTGACGGGGAAGAAGCCGTAGGGCGAATGACGAAGCACGAATGACGAATGACGAAGTCAGGCAACGGCCCTTCGTCATTCGGGCTTCGACATCCCCATCGCCTTAGCACCACGGGTGCTCAAGTGTAGGCGCAAAACCGGAAAACTGAACCACCTGTAAGAAGGCCAACGACCTTCTCAGCCGACCTGAAACATGAGATACGATCCTTCCGGCGAGCACTCGTCGCGGCACAAGAATGCATAGGCCACGCCGTACGGGAAGTGGCCGCTTTTCTCGCAATCAAAGGTGCTGTCGAACTGCGCTAGAAACTTCGTCGGTCCGCCGCACTTGGGACAAATCGGAGTTTCATCGTCCTGAATCCATTCCGGTTCGCGGCGCAGATGCATCAACTCCGCCGACTCCTTAGGAAGCTGGATCTCGACAAGGCCCTGGTCGTTAAACTTCGGCGCGAGGAAGGCATCCGCAAACTGTTGACTTAATTCCGCCTTATAATCGGCGAGAGTTTCCGCATCCAGAAACTGCACGGCGTACTCCGGCCAAGGGTGCGGCCCGAGGTATTCCATGGCGCTACCGCCGTCGAGTTCCTCCAGCAATACGATCCGATTCGCCATCTCTTCAGGATAAGGGTAAAACGTCGAGCACTGACGATTGTTAAAGTTATCGACGTAGCCGTTACAAAAGAAGAAATAGGCGAATCGGAATCGGTGCGCCAACGTTCGCGGCCATTGCAGGTCGAGGGCAAAATAGAAGTCGAGATGGCGACCGCAGCCTAGACACTGCGGCCATCGCTCGGCACTCATTCCGGCCGGCAATCCGCCGACTCGCGAGAATCCCAAACCCAACACTTCGCGTGTGACCGGCAAGCCGACAAATTCTCGATCCGACATCTCATACCCTGCGAAAGGCCTTGAACGGAACACGAGGACGGTAAGTTTCTCGACGGTAAGTCGCGCATTCAACAACTATTTCGCAAGTCTACGTTGTCTCGCGAGCTTTTCCGCTTACCCCCGGGCCGTGGTTGCCCTTCTTGGAATTCTTCGATCATCTTCCGGTTGAAGGCCGGGAGGTCGTCGGGCTTGCCGTTAGGCCCAGCGGGCGGCTATTCGAAATGGTCGCCGGGCTCGTCGGGTTTGATCCTGTGTCGCCGCCGGCGATTCGTGATCGCGGTTCGACGTAACTAGCGGCTGTTTCCGGGGTTCAGCCGTCGGCATTCCGCAGTCGGCATTTGCTCCGCCATTTCCCGCGTCGCCACTGCTGCCCGTCGCCTCGGTTTGTTACAAT
>JAEUIN010000071.1 GCA_016793115.1 Planctomycetaceae bacterium | reverse complement strand
CTTCCGGGCCAGTTCCTCCTGCGGGTAGTTGCTCGGCCCGCCGGACGCGTAGCAGGGAATTCGGTCATGCTGCCGGCCGCCGAGAAGTTCGTACGTCGGCACGCCGTGCATCTTGCCTTTAAGATCCCAGAGCGCGGCCTCGATGCCGTTGATCACCGTGACGCCCAAGCCGACGCGACCCCAAAAATTGCCGCTGTGATACATCCGCTTCCAGAGCGTGTGGACGTCGTCCGGCGATTGGCCGACGAGGATCGGCTTCATGAACTCGACGATCGGCGGCACGCCTTCGGGGAAGAAGTAGCCGGCGTAAGTTTCGCCGTAGCCGACGAGGTCGGTGTCGGTGAGGATTTCGATGAACGCAGCACTGCGGCGCGGGCGGAGGGCCGTGATGTACGGGTCGTTGCTGTAGGGGCCGGTCAGCAGAACGGTGCGAACGTCAGTGATACGCATGAGCGACGCGGCGGCGAGGTGTGGAAGGCGGGTGAGAACGCGAAGATCAAGCGTGCGGTAGCCTCGCACTTGCCGCGAGAGTATGCAAGTTAATTCAATAAGGGGCGCTCACAATTCATCGGTGCGGCTGAAACCTTTGCACGGCCTCCGCGATATCGCTTGGGGAATATGAGTCGGGGTAGAGCTCGGCGTAGAACAAGAAGCATTCCATTAAGACGTTTCGTTGCTCGGCCGATAGTAGTTGCGGAAAGGTGGTTGCCGTAAACGTACCGCTCATGAGTTGGCCGATGAAAGCTTGACGATAGGTTCCTTGCAGTTCGGCGACGATAAACGCCGGCGTGTGAAACACCATCCCTTGAGCGTCTAAGAAGCAGGGTGCCGCGTTGCAATAGTTCAGAAGTTCCGCGGGAATGCGTTGCCAATCCTCTTTTTCGTCCAGAGCTCGACGGCGCTCGAGTTCGGCGTCTCCGGCATAGTCGTCGAGCCCGTCCGATTCGCGCAGGCCCGTCCCTTCGCCAAGTTTGACGCCCGTGAAGGCCTGCCGAACCTTGGCGATCAGCACATCAGCTCGCCGGCATTGGGCGAGCCAAGCTTCGGCCTTGGCAATCGTCGACGAGCAGTAGCCGTTGGCCCGCATCGCGGAGATTTCTTCCGGTGTGATTCGTTGCATGGCGATGACGCAAGAGATGACGGAAACCAAAACTCGGAAGAGCCGATCCGGCATGGCTTTCGAACAGGTAGTGGTGCGACTAAGCTAACGCCGAACAGCGGTGACAGTTTTCAAATATCCCGTGAGTTGCGAGTCGGGGCTAGTGTGCGCTGCTGGAGCCGAAGGCGATTCTTTTTGGATTGAACTATTATGACTACATTCCTTGCCGGCCTATGCTTGGTTTTCTCGGCCGCCGAACCGGCGCCCATGCTTAAGCCACATCCGCAGGCCGTGGCGAACATTCATCCGCCGGGCGAGGTTGATAACCCGGCGCTGGTGCCGTTCATCGTGGCCGACCCGAAGTCGCTGCCGGGGATCGTCGTTGATGAAACCGAGGCGACGCTGGTCGGCAGTTGGCAATATTCTACGCACACGCCGCCGTACGTCGGGCTCGGGTATTTGCACGATCAGAAAGCGGGCAAAGGAGAGAAGTCGGTGACGTTCACGCCGAACATTCCCAAGACCGGACGCTACGAAGTGCGGATCGCCCACTGCTACAACGTGCGACGCTCGACCACGACGCCGATCACGATCCATCACGCCGACGGTGACACGACAATCCGAATCAACCAGCAAGAAACGCCCGAGCACGGCAAGCTGTTTCGTACGCTCGGCACGTTTCGCTTCGAGGCCGGCCGCAGCGGCTGGGTGCGCGTGTCGAATGACGGTACGGAGCCGAACAAGGTGGCGATTGCCGACGCCGTGCAGTGGTTGCCGGTGGAAGAGAAGTAGATTTCCGGGTGGCTGGGACTGGAGCCGAAGGCGAAGTCCCAGTAACTGGGGCACCGCTGCGCTATGCCCCAGCCACCCTTTCGCGAATTGGTGAGGAACCTCCACATG
>JAEUIN010000063.1 GCA_016793115.1 Planctomycetaceae bacterium | reverse complement strand
AGGACGGCGCCGACCAACGCGCCGCGCCAACTCAATTCCCAGGCGGGCGACGGCTGCGTTCGCAAGCGCCCGTCGAGGCGGGCGTAGTCGCGCTCGATCTCCAATTCTCGCTGTTGGATTTCCATGCGGCGATGGTACGCCTCGGGGCGCGGATCGCTGCGGTCGTAAGGATCGACGTGATCGCCCATGATCGTGATCTCGCAGTTCGTAAGCGGCTAGGGTTTCGTCGCCAAGTTCGGCCGCGGCTTCGCGCGCGGGGCGACGCCGTACGCCCAAGCGGTAAACTGATCGTCGCTCATTTCGCGCAGAGCGCGGGCCGTTCGCCACGACGACCAGGCCGTTAGGCCGTAAGGAGCCAGCAACACGGCCGCGAGCAGACGGAGCGGGCCGGATCGAGCCGAATAGCCTTCGTGTCCGAGAAACCAAAGGTGCCCGCCGATCGGGCCCAGGTCGGTCGCCAAGCGTTGGGTGACGACGCGATCCGGAATCGCGGCGTCGTTTTGCCGCAAGGCTTTGTGGATCGCATACCACTTCGGGAACAGCGCCTTCGCTCCAAAAAAACCGACGGCGACGGCCAAGCCGACGACCGCGAAAAAGATCGTCGAATCGAGGGATTGGGCCGCTTGCTCCAACCCATCGGAGCCGTGAGCGAGAAAACCGAGCATCGTCCAGACGAGCATCAGCGCCGGACCGAACCAAAGCAGCGCCGCGAAAGAAGTCGCCCAGCGAAACAAACGCTCTTCGACGCGCCGGCGGCAGTCGACGAGCAAAGTTTCGACCAGTGAACCCGCCTCGAGCGACGATAGGCCCGACTGTTGGGCCCGCGACAAGAGTTCGGAGCGTGGTCGGCCGTCGAGAATGCCGCGAACCAGATCGTGAACGACGTTCGACTGATTCGCGCCGTGCGCTTCGCCGGCCGTCCGTTGGGCGGCGCGGGCAAACGCGCCGACGCCGCTTGCCACGACTTGGTCGATCGCGGCGCCGACGAAAACTTCGATCAACGGCTCGAACATGACGATGCTCTCGTCGGCCTTTTTCGAACTGCGGCAAGCTGCGAACGCCGACGCAACCGCCTTGATAAGCACCTGACGCGGAGACGAGGATACCGCGCGGCCGTGCGGCGAATCAAATTTCGATTTGGCCGCGCCGGGCGCGGGGCCGTGTTGGACCGTTCGATGCGAGGATGGTGCGAGGACGTGCGCGGGGCTGCGGCCGCCGGCGGGCGGGCGCGGGAACCATTGCGAGGGCACAAAACGGCGGTCGCGGAGAAAAAAATGGCGCGGTGAATCGCCTCGTTTCCGAGGAATCGTAGGGCCGGCCAAAAACCCAACTCGACCGACGGCGACTCGCGCCGCTACGCTGCCGGGTTGCGCGCAAAAAACGCGCGGCGCGGCGCCTCGCTCGGAGTGCGCGATTGCGTAGAGGCTCGCAGCGAACCGGTTTGGCGCTCGCCGACGGCGGGCCAAAAGGCCGGCCGCTCGCTACACGGCGAGCCCGTAAAACGCCTTGGCCGTGCGATAGTAGATCGCGTCGCGCTCGGAGTCGCTGAGCTGGGCGAGGCACTCTTCCAAGGCGCGGAAGACCCGTTCGTAGGAGCCGGCCAACTCGCAGACCGGCCAGTCGCTGCCGTACATCAACCGCCGGGGCCCGAAGAGCTCGAGCGCGTGATCGACGTAGGGCTTGAGGTCCGCCGGTCGCCAGGAGTTCCAATCGGCCTCGGTGACCATGCCGGAGAGCTTGCAAACGACGTTGGGACACGCCGCCGCCGCCCGGAAGTGAGGCAGCCAGTCGTCGATGCTGTGTTGCTTGATCTTCGGCTTCGCCAAGTGATCGATGACGAGCGGCAGTTCCGGCACCGCGCGCGCCACGGTGGCCGCGTGCTTGAGATGCTTGACGTAGAACAGCAGATCGAACGGCAAGCGATGCTTTTCCAGGGCTTTGAGCCCACCGAGAACCGCGGGGCGGACGATGAAGTCGTCGTCGGGCTCATCCTGCGTGATGTGCCGCACGCCGACGAACTTCGGGTGTCGCTTGCAGGCGAGGATCTGTTGCTCGACGTCGGGCGAGGCGAGATCGACCCAGCCGACGACGCCCGCGATCCAAGGGTTTTCCTCGGCGAGCCGCAAGGCCCAGCGGTTTTCGTCGTCGTGGTGCTGCGTCTGCACGAACACCGAATGGGTGACGCCGACGGCGGCGAGCCGCGGCTTCAAATCGGCGGGGAGGAAATCGCGATGAATGGCCGCATGCTCCGGCTTGGCGAGCCAAGCGTAGTCGAACGGAGCCGGCAGCGAGAGCTGCCAGAAGTGCTGATGAGAGTCGATGACAGTCATGGGAAGCAGGTGCTAGGCGTTGGGCGCTAGTTGAGATTTGAAGTGGTCCGTACTAGCGCCTGACGCCTGGCGCCTAGCGCCTTCCCTAAATCACCACCGGCTTGCCTTGTAGGCGGCGGACGACGGCGAATTGGCCGCAGTGCATGATCGGGTGGGTGCCGATGAGCATGAAGATGTGGCCGACGGTCGGCAGGAAGTTGCGCATTTGCTCGGGGGCCGGCTTATCAAGATCGGCCTCGCTAAGCGAGTCGATCGCGGCGACGACCGCGGCTCGCACGCGCTCTTGCTGCTCGAGATAGACCTGCTTGGGCGGAAAGGCGGCGGGGTCGTCGTTGGCCGTTTGGTCGCGCTCGTGAGCTTTTTCGAACCCGGCGGGGAGTTCGATCTTCCGCTCCGGGCAAGCGGCGGCCAGCAGGCCGGCCTCGGACGCGATCAAGTGGCCGAGTTGCCACTTCAGATGATTGCTGCCGGCGGACGGACGCCGCATCAGGTCGGCGTCGTCGAGATCGGCCAAGTACTTCGTCATGATCGTCGTGTTGAGCGTCATGGTCGACTTGAGCAGGTCTTTCGCATTCATGGTCGGGGTTTGTTCCGGGAGTCGGCGAGGAGGTGATTGGCGGCCGGTAGTTTAATCCGCAAGAGGCCCGCCGGCACAGACGGTGCCGGCATTTAAGCGGGGTAAGGCGGCGAGAGTTTGCCGATCGCGGGCGTTCGTGCGGCGCATGTCCGCGAATTCGGGATGAAGATTCCGTTTGTAAGGGCCGAACTGCTTATAGGGGATATTCCATTCGTCCGGGGGCCGGCGTTTTGGCTCAGCGGCGCCGCAAGGCTTCGCAGGCCGGCGGGGCCACGGTCGACGGGAATGTCTTGCGGCAGCGCACGCCCGACGCACGTCTCGCCCATTCGAGACGGCTACGACAGGAAAAGGCGATTGGACATGGATGAGCTTAACGCGACGCCCACGACCATCCGAAACGGCAGCCTCGATGCCGCGCGCATGCGAGTTTATGTGCGCGGCCTTATGGCGTGCCTCGCGGGCCTCTGCCTCGCGGTGTTTTCCGCCGAGAATGCGGCGGCTCAATCGATCGACGTGACTTTAGCGACCGACGACGGCAGCGGGCTCACCGTCGGCACGCTCAGCTATGCGATCGAACAAGCCAATGCCGGCGCGTTTACGACGATCAATTTCAACGTGCCCGGCGGCATCGTGACGCTCACGGGAACGAGCTTGCCGGACCTGATCGCGCCCGCAGGCGGCATCACCATCACCGGCAATAGCCATACGCTCGACGCCGACGGCCGGCAGGCCTTTTGGATTTCGCCCGCGTTGGGCAACGTGACGATCGCCGACTTGACGATTCAAGACGCCGTGGCGCAGGGCGGCGCGGGCGCAGCGGGCAACGGCGGCGGCGGCGGCGGTCTGGGCGGCGGCGGTGCGATTTATATCGATCAATTCGCCACGGCCACGATTTCCAACGTGACGTTCACCGGCAATCAGGCGATCGGCGGTGCGGGCGGCGCTGGAACCGGTGCGGGCAACGGCGGCGCAGGCGGCGGCTTCAATGTGAACGGAAACGCCGCGATCGCGGGGACCGGCGGAGGAGCCGGCGGCGCGCCCGGCAACGGAGCGAACTCCGGCTACGGCGGCGGCGGCGGCGGCGACGGCGTGGGCGGAACCGCGCCGGGCGGCAGCGGCAACGGCGGCGGCACGGGCGGCGGTCCCGGCGTCGGCGGCGACGGCGGTCTCGCGCTCGGCGGCGCCGTCTTCGTCGGCAACGGCGGCACGCTCACGATCCTCTCGTCGACCTCGATCGACGGCTCGAATACGGCGACCGGCGGCGCAGGCGGCGTCGGCTCGGGCGGCAACGGCACGGCCGGCAACGGCAACGGCGGCGCGCTCTACGTCGGCATCGGGACCACCTCGATCTTCGACACTTCGGGCACTGATATCAACGTCGCGGGCAACATCTTCTCCAACGGCACCATCAACGTCCAAGGCGGCAATGCCACGGTCAATTGGATCGGCGGCACCACCACGCAATCCACCGCTTTCGGCGGCGGCACGATCAACGTCAACAGCGGTACGCTGAACGGCACGACCAACAGCCTCACGGGCAATATCGTGGTCAATAATCTCGGTACCGGCCACTTGCGGTTTACTCAGACCGGCACGGGCGTCGTCAACGCCAATATCACCGGTGCGGGCGACGTCACCATCGCCGGCACCGGCACGGTGATCTATGCCGCCGCGCAGGCCTACACCGGCGGCACGACGGTCACCAACACCGCCACTTTGCTCGGTGCGACCAGCACGTTAAGCGGCACGATCAACACCGCGACCGCTACGGCCAACGTGCAGTTCGCACAAGACTTCGACGGCACTTACAGCGGCAGCCTGACGGGCAGCGGCAACCTGATCAAGACCGGGGCGGGCAATGTCACGCTCGGTAACACCAGTTACGGCGGCACGACGACGATTTCCGCCGGTAAACTCACGGTGAACGGCACCAATCAGTCAGATTTCAACATCGCCGCCGCCGGTACATTGGGCGGTAACAGCACGATCACGGGCAACGTCGTCAACAGCGGTACCGTATCGCCCGGTAATTCGATCGGGACGACGCAAATCAACGGCAACTACACGGCCAATGTCGGCTCGAATCAGGTCATCGAGATTCAGCCTTCGGCGGCGCCCGTGGCGGGAACGGACAACGATTTGATCAACGCCACCGGCACCGCCACGATCAACGGCGGCACGGTGAGCGTGTTGGGCAACGCCGGCGCTTATACCAACGGCGCCACCTACACGTTCTTGCAGGCGGCCGGCGGTCGCGCCGGCAACTTCTCCGGCATCACCGACAATCTCACGTTCTTCGACGCTTCGCTCGTCTACGGCGGCACCTTCGCCGCGTTCACGTTGACTCGCAACAATGCCAGCTTCGTGCCCTTCGCCCAGACGCCGAATCAACAAGCCGTCGCCGCCTACATCGACCAGACCGGACCTGGCGCAACCGGCGACTACGCCACGGTCGTCGACGCCGTGGCCTCGTTGCCGACGGCGCAGCTGCCCAACGCTTTCGATCAAATGTCCGGAACAATTTACCCTTCGGCGGCGTCGTTCGGCATTCAGCAAGCGACGAACATGGTTTTCACGCTGCGACGCCAGACGCGACTCGACACGCTCTTTCAGCCGCTGCCCGGCATGGAATCGCCGCTCGTGCAAAACGACGACGATTCCGAAGAAGAAGACATCGTTTACGTCAGCTACCAAAAGCAAGCGAACTCCGCCGAGTTCGTGCCGGTCTTACGCACGCGCCGCGTCCGACGTCCGGTCTGGAACGGCTGGAACGCCAGCTATGGAACTTACGACAACGGCGTGAACAACGGCGGCCGATTCGGCGGCGCCGGTAACATGACTTCGATCTACCGCAACATCTCCGGCGGTCTCAAGTTCGGACTCTTCGGCGCCTATAACCACGCTCGTCTGGAGCAAGGATTCCCGGTCCAGTCGGTAAGCGTCGACGACGGGCAGTTCGGCAGCTACCTGCGGGCCGACGTATCGGAGGCCTACTTTCTTTCGGTCAGCAGCTTCGGAATCGACAGTTATCAAGGGCGACGCGAGATTCAGTTCGGCGCGATCAACCGTCTGGCCAATTCCAGCTACGACGGCACGCAGTTCACTCAGTACTTTGAAGCCGGCGCCAAAGTGCTCGAATGGCCGTTTGATATGGAGCCGTTCCTAGGCCTTCAATACACCCGCGTGAACCAAGACTCGTTTACGGAAACCGGCGCCGACGCACTGAATCTGAACGTCAACGGCATCACCGCCGACGGTTTGGAAACTCTCTTCGGCACGCACTTGGCGACCGACGTCGGCAGCGTTCGTCCGGAAATTCGCGCCATCTGGATCCACGAGTTCATGTCGTCGACGGCGACCATGACGTCGACCTTCGCAGGTGCCGGAGGCGTCGCCTTTCCCACGACGGGACTGGATCTTGGGAACGACTGGGGGCTCATCGGCTCCGGTTTGAGTTGGTTCTGCACCGACAGGCTGACTTTCACCGCCAACTACGATGCGCTCTTCACCGATGCCACGACGTTCCACATGGGCTCGGGCAGCGTCCAGTTCCATTGGTAAGCGCCGGACGGAACCGCTACACGCCGACCTCGTGCTTCGGGCCTTCTTCCCCGCGCATCAGTTCAAACGTGCCGGCGAGCGCTTCGCGCCAGCGGGCGATGCGCTGTTGGGCTTGTCGCACTAACCGCAGCAAAAGCCCATGATCGACCGGCTTCAACACATAATCGACTGCACCGGTGTCGAGCGCTTCAAGCAGCGCGTTCGAGGTGGAATAGGCCGTCATCAGGATCGCTTGGGCGCTGCGATTCCGCTGTTTGATCTGGCGGAGGAGCGTCAGACCGTCGTGGCCGGGCAAGGCTAGGTCGGTCAACAGCACGTCGACGTGCCTCGACTCGATGATCGCGGATGCGGTCTCCGAATCCGCGGCCTGCAGCAAGTTGATGTCCGTTCCAAACGAACGAAGCAGGAGATGAGCGAACAAGCGCAATTGCGCCTCGTCGTCTTCCACTAAGAGCAGCGTAATCGGAACGTCGAGATAGTTCATGGCAACTCCGCCGTTTCTTGCTTCAAGTTGGACGACGACAAAGTCGCCGCACGTGATGGGTGATTAATTCCGGCAGTGCTTCGAGAGCCGCCTGTCGGTCTACGTTTCCTTCGCGAAACGCTACCTTATTCATGCCGTAGACATCGGACGATTCCTGGTCTTGCCCGAGTACGAAGCCTCCCGCGGCGCGTATGGCGGCACAACCGTCGGAGCCGTCACGACCCATACCTGTCATCACGACTCCAAGGCAATTCCCGCCGTAGACCTGTGCGGCGGAGCGCATCAAGACGTCCACCGACGGCCGGTGCCCGCTCACCGGGTCGCCGTCGCGAATCGTCGCGCAGACGTTGCCTTTCGGATCACGGTGGATCGTCATATGTTTGCCGCCGGGGGCGACGAGGGCCAAGTTCGGCTTCAACACGTCGCCGTCGACCGCCTCGCGCACGTCGATTTCGGACAGCAGGTTGAGTCGAGCGGCGAACGGTCCGGTGAACATCGCCGGCATGTGTTGTACGACCAAGATTGGAGGCAGCGGCGGCGCGAGCGCCGCGAATAAGCTCGTTAAGGCCGGAGGGCCTCCCGTCGAAACGCCGATTGCGATACACGCCGACGCGTATTCCGTTCCAACCGGCGCCGCCGGAATTGATCCCAGCGGGCCGCCCTTGGGCTTAACGCCGCGCTGCCGTGTCCGCCGATAACGCAGCACGAGTTCGACGTCGGCGCCGGCCATGTTGCGAAGTTTCTGCGGAAGCTCCGCTTCGAACACGCGTCGCGCATCGTCCAATCCCGCCGGCTTCGCCACATAGTCCATCGCTCCTCGATCGAGCGCGCTGAGCGTGGCGTCGGCCGCTCGCTGAGAAATCGAGCTCACGACGACGACCGGAGTCGGCCGGCGCTTCAAGATCTCATCGAGCGTCTCCTCCCCGCTCACGCCGGGCATCAAGAGGTCGAGCGTGAGAATGTCGGGTTGCGTTTGTTCCAGCAGTTCCAACGCTTCTCGGCCGTCGGCGGCGAGGCCGGCGATTTCAAAATCGCCTTGCGACTCGAGCGCATCGCCGATCATCTCCCGCATCAGCGGCGAGTCGTCGACGATTAGCACGCGAATCGGTTTGCTGCGCACGTGCTTATTCGGCGGTTGTCGTGATTGATGGATGATGTTCATCGGGGGCGTCTTCGAGCGACCTGCCCGTCGTGGAGGGAATTAAGTCCCGACGACGCAGGCCGAGTCCCCGCAAAGCAACTCCAAGGCGCGACGCAGGCGTGCCGGCTCGAACGGCTTGACCACGAAGTCGGCCGCGCCAAGCTTGATCGCCTCTCGGAGAACGTCCGGCTGGTCGATGGCGCTCACGACCAGAACCTGCGACGCCGGATCGAATTCTTTGATGCCGCGGAGTGCATGGAGCCCGTCGAATTCCGGCATCACGAGATCGAGCGTAACTCCCGTCGGCCGCAAGTCGCGATACTTTTCGATCGCATCGCGGCCGTCGACCGCTTCGCCGACGACGGTCCAGCCGTATTCCCGGGCGGTTTCCTTGATCAGCTCGCGAATGATCATCGAGTCGTCTGTGACGAGTAGGGTTCGACTCACGGCAACGTTCCTCACGACAAACTTATCTGGGTTGCGTCGGTCGTTCGCTTCGGCGGCGACCGTCGGGAAATTAAACAACCAGCGGCGACTGACCTACCACTTCGATCATCAAGGCCGACGTAGCGACGTCGAACGTCACGCGCCGACCTTGCGTGCCGCCGAGGTGTTCGGCGACCAGACGAATTCCGCTCTCGCCGAGTTTGCCGCGAACGGCGTCGGCGTTTTGTTTGCCGATTTGAAACGGTCCGGCGGCGGCAAACATGTTCGCGCCGCCGGCCAACTTAGCCAGCAACCGCTTTCGGTCGGCTCCTTGTCGCGCCAGTGCCTCGAGCATCCACTCGATCGCGGTATCGGCGAACTTGCCGGGGGCCGGCACCTCTCGCCCCGCCGCTTTCGGCAACACGACGTGCGCCAACGCGCCGAGCCGCTTGCGCTCGTCGTAGAGTGCGATTCCCACGCACGATCCCAGCACGGCGCGACTGAGCTTGGGCGCAGCGAGCAACGCAATCTGGCCCATTCCGACCAGTTCGTCGACTTCGGTGGGTACGGCAACTGCCGGCATCGCGAGACCTTTCTAGCGAACTTCGATAGTGGTCGTTTCGAGGGTGCGGCGCAGGGCGTTCAGCAACTCGCCGGTCGGCACAAAAAACGCCGTAACGTTCAACGCACTGCCCGCACAGCACAATTGAGTCCGGCAGAAAAGGACTTGCTCCGATTCGATCGCCTGCATCATCACGGCTTGCTCAATCGCTCCGGCGGCGAAATCGCGAACGATGCCGGGCGGTGAAGGAAACAATCGGCTCCCCACGCGATCGGAAACGGCGTTCAAGTACGCCGAGCCGAAAATGTTCCCCGTTTCGCGGAGCGCCGAGAGTTCCAATTCGCCCCATTCCGACGTCGGGTTCACGGGTCGGTTCAACAGCACGCCGACGAGTTCGACGACGCTCGCATCGTCGAGCATCAGAATCAGACATCCGCTCAACTCGCCGACGACGCCGACGATGACCATCGTCAGCGGTTCGTCGCCGACCGGCAGGGCCTCGGCCACTTCGGCCAGCGAGGTTTCACGCACCTCGTCGAGCGACAACGTCACGCGGCCGCGCGTCCAGCGGCGCAGCGCGTCGGAGGCGCGCTCGGTCGCAGGCTCGAACACAGGCGTCCAATCCAAGGTCGTTTCCAATCGATCATCGCTGTCGAACATGATAGTTTTCCGTTAGGCTCCCTGCGCAACTTCGGCCGGTTCGTGCTCATGGCACAAGGCGGCCGCGTCATGCGGCGGCCGACAAGCCATGTCAAGCAGCGTGCCGATATCCAGAATCAGTGAGACGCGGCCGTCTCCCAGAATGCTCGCCCCTGCGACACCTTCGACATTGCGGAAGTTTTCGGCGAGCGATTGAATCACCACGTCTTGTTCCCCGAGTAGGTGGTCGACCACGATGCCGATCTCCCGCCCTGCAATGTTCACGATCACCACGGTCAGCACGTCGCGCGCGGCGGCGGCCGGCCGATCTTCGCCGCCGAAAATGTCGTGCAACTCGGTCAGCGAGATCACGCGGCCGCGCACGCGCAGCGAGGGCTTGCCGTGAACCGTTTGCACGTCCTTGGCGTCGAAGCGGACGATCTCGGCGACCGACTCCACCGGAATCGCAAAGACGTCTCCCTCGATTACCGCCATCAAACTCGGCAAGATGGCCATCGTCAGCGGCAGCTTGATCGAGAACGTCGTCCCTTTGCCGGGCACGCTCGTCAGTTCCACAGTTCCGCTGAGTTGTTCGATCTTCGACCACACGATATCCATCCCCATGCCGCGGCCGGAGACTTCGGTGATCTTTTCCGCCGTGCTGAATCCCGGCCGCCAAATGAGTTCGTAGAACTGTTGCGGCGTCATCTTCTCCGCGTCGGCTTCGGTGATCAGACCGCGCGAGAGCGCCTTGGCGCGAATCTTGTCGGCGTCGAGGCCTTTGCCGTCGTCGCACACGTCGATGACGATCCTATTGCCGCGATGATAAGCGTTGAGCGTGATCGTGCCTTGCCGCGGCTTTCCGGCCGCTTCGCGAGCCTCCGGCGTTTCGATGCCGTGATCGGCCGAGTTGCGCACTAGGTGAATCAGCGGATCGCCGAGTTCGTCGATCATCCGCTTATCGAGCTCGGTGTTCTCGCCGAGAATCTCCAGGCGAATATCTTTATGGTTGTCGCGCGTCAGGTCGCGCACGGCCCGCTTGAACCGCGTGAACAGCGGTCCGATCGGCACCATCCGCGTGTCCATCACGGTCGACTGAATCCCATCGGAAACGCGCTCCAGTTGATGCACCGCTTCGGAAAGTTCGCCGAGCACGTTGCGTACGCGGCTCAGTTGGGCGATGTCGCGCTGCAGCGCATCGAGATCATCTTGCAGCTTCGTCGTCAGACCGCACAGCTCCTCCCGGACGGCGATCTTCGCGGCGGCCGGCGACGCTTGCAGCTCCATGCCGATCCGCGCCGCACAGAGTTGAGCGCCCGAGAGCGATTGCGAAATGGTGCGGAACGACGACAACCCCTTCAATTGATCGGCGATCTGGCCGAACCGCGCCCGGTTGATGACCAACTGGCCCGCCAGGTTCATCAGCTGATCGAGGCGTTCGATGTCGACGCGGAGCGTCTCCGTCGGCTTAGATTTCGAGTCGTTGGCCGACTTTGCCGCTTCCGGGCCCGTGGTCTCCGGCGGCGCGACCGGGCGAGCATTTCCCGCCGCTTGCGACTGCGTCTCGGCGACGAGACGCGCCGCCGGTCGGCTCTCATTCGTCGCCATGACGCGAACCGCGGCGACTCCCTCGATAAACATCTCGCGGCGCACGCGCTCGGTCGCCGCGTCGGTGGTCAGACCGAAGGTCAGGTGATCGCACGTCGTCGCGTGGTCGAGCTCTTCCTCGCTCGGCCGACAATAATGCAGCGTCCCGAACCCGCATAGTTTCGAAATTAAGACTCGCGCTTTGAGTTCGGCCAGAGTTAAGCCGGGCTCGAACAACACTTGGCCGACGACTCCGATCGTCGCCGGCGGAGCTCCCGCTTTGGCTTGCTCCCATTCCCCTGTGAACTCCTCAAACGACGCCGCCGCGGGTGGGGCTTCCGGCGTTGCGGAAGCCGCCGCGGAGCATGTGAGCTGGGCCAGCGCGCGGCAGCTCTCTCCGAGCGTATCGGCCTCACGCGAGCCGACGCTCAGACTCGCCACGTAGCCGCGGAGAGAATCGACGCAACGAAGCAAGACGTCGGCCTCTTGCGTCGTCGGCGCGGCGCGTCGACGACGCAACTCCTGTAGTAGATCCTCCATTCCATGCGACAACTTCGCGACTCGGTGCAGCCCGATTGAGGCCGCCGAACCTTTGATTCGGTGGCAACCGACAAGGAGCGGTTCCACGCCGGCCGGCCCGGGTTGGGCCAGCAGCGACTCCGAGAGCTCTTCCAGCGTCAAGCCGGCTTCGTCAATGAAGATCCCCAAGTACTTCGCCGGAATGTCGGTGTCGTCGACGATTCCGACGAGCGGATCGGGGGCGACTGTCTTTACGGCCGACGCTTCCGTCGAGTGCGCCGCATGCAGCGCCGCCAAGTCGGCTTCCACCTCGGCTTGCGTGCTGATCGCGCGGGCCGAGTTGTACCGCTTCAGCAGCGCTTCGATCTTTTCCAACACTGCGCCGCATTCAACTTGCTCGCTTTCCGAAGCCTTCAAGGCGTCGATCAATTCCGACAAACTGTCGACGGCTTGGAAGATTACGTCGACCGTCTCGCCGCAAACCGGCAACTCGCCGTTGCGGGCCGCGTCGAAAACGTTCTCCACTTTATGCGTCAGCAGGTTGATGTCGTTCAGCCGCAGCATGCCGGAAAGGCCCTTGATGCTGTGGGCCGATCGAAACATGTCGTTCAACAGATCGGTCGGCCGATCGTCGCGAGCGTGCGCTCCTTTCGACCATTGATCGAGTTCGAGCAAGTTCTCGCTCAACCGCGACAACAGTCCGGTCGATTCATCGAGAAAGTCGCTCAAGAGCCCGGCGGTGAAGTCGTCGAGCGGTTCCGCGGTGTTCGTCATGTGCGCACTCCGGAAGCAGTCGCGGCGCGCATCGGCGAGCGATGCAACCAGCCGCTGGTCGACTCCATGTCTTTGATCAATTCGGCGACCCCCTCGGCCGCCCCGGTCACCAACATGCCGCCCGGTTTTAACGCCCGTCGCACGGTCTCCAAGACCTTGCGCTTCGAGGCGACGTCAAAATAAATCAGCACGTTCTTCAGGAAAATCAGATCGAACGCCGGCTGCTTCAGCGGGTACAGCAAGTTGTGAGTTTCAAAGCGAACTAATTCGCGCAACATCGGCTTGGCCGCGTGGGTGCCGTCGGTCAGGCGGTCGAAAAAGCGGCGCTTGTGGTCGGCCGGCACCAATCGCATTGCCCGCTCGCCGAACGTCAGCTTGCGGGCCTGCGCCACCGCGCCCGCTCCGACGTCGCTGCCGAAGACTTCGATCTTCCATTCGTTCATCGGCGTGAGTCGATCGGCCGCGCAACAAGCGATCGACGTGGCCTCGTCGCCGGTGCTACAGGCCGCCGACCAAACGCGCAGCGACTTCGGCCGCCGCCCTGCGCGCCCCTCGAGAAGGATTTGCGGAAGGTAGACGTTGCGGAGCCAGTTCCAATGAGTCTCGTCGCGAAATAGATAAGTTTCGTGAGTCGTGACTTCGTTGAGAAACTCGTCCCACTCCGGATCGTCGGCCGCGACCTTCCGAAGGAGTTCGTAGTAAGCGTCGTAGCAGTCGAGGTTGAGCGCTCGCAGCCGGCGACGCAAACGATTGGAAAGCAGCGTGGTTTTCTGAGCCGAGATGGTCACGCCGATCTTCTCATAGACGAGCCGCGCGTAGCGGTCGAGTTGCTGAGGTGTGACGTCGGCGTTTTGCGACACGGTGATCATGGCTGTCGAGAGGTTCAGCTTGAGGGAGGCGAACGAGGCGCGGGCCGGTTCCCCTAGGAAACGCCGTTCAAGGCGTTTCCTAGGGGCGCATCGGCTTGGGCCGCTAAGAAACCTTGAAGCGAGCGACGAGTTCGCGGAGCGAAGCGGCTTGCGCGCCTAACTCTTCGCTGCTCGAGGCCATCTGCTCGCTGCCTGCCGCCGATTGCTCGGTGACCTGCGAGATGAGCTGGATGGCTTTCGACACTTCCACCGCGCTGTGGGCCTGCTCGACGGCCGCGTCGGCGATCTCCGTGATCTTCTTCGCCGTTGCTTCCGCGCTTTGAATGATGCGGGTCAGCGCTTCGCCGGTTTGCGTACTTAGCGTAGCGCCTTCGCTCACGCGTTGCGTCGACTCTTTGATGAGAGCCGAGATTTCTTTGGCCGCCTCGCTGGAGCGTTCGGCCAGCTTGCGAACCTCGTCGGCAACGACGGCGAAGCCGAGACCGTGTTCGCCGGCGCGGGCCGCTTCGATCGCCGCGTTCAAGGCCAGCAGGTTCGTTTGGCTGGCGATTTCCGAAATCACCTGGATGATTTCCGAAATCTGCGTCGACGACGCCTTGATGCGTTCCATGGCGTCGACCGATTTGCGGACCGCCGCGCCGCCTTCGCCGGCCAAGCTGCTGGTTTGCTGGGCCACGCTGCTCGCTCCCGCCGCGTTGTCTTTCACCTGTTCGATGCTGCGGGTGAGCTCTTCGATCGTGGCGCTCATTTCCTCGACCGAGGCGCTTTGCGTCTGGGCGCCTTGGGCGAGCGTTTGCGCGCTCTCGGAGACTACGCGGGCGCCTTCGGTAAATTGCGCCGCACCTTCGATGACTTGCGTGATGATGTCACGGAGATCTCCCATCATTTTGCGCAGGCCGTTCGCCAGTTCGCCGACGGCGTCGGTGCCCGTCACGCGTTGCTCGACCGTCAGATCACCTCGCGCGGCGGCGTCGACCACTGCCAAAATCTGATCCACTTTGTCGCGCAATTCTTGCTGGGCGCGCTGCTCGCGTTCTTGGTTTTCGCGCTCGCGCTTCGCGGCGTTCTTTTGTTCGGTGATCACCGCCCAGGTGACCATCGGCCCTTTAAACTCCCCCTTCTCATCGAAAATCGGCGCGGCTTCAAGCTTAAGGACTTCGTCTTTCAATTGAATTTCGGCCGAATAGGGAAGATTTTTCGGATCCGCCAACAACCGACGCTGGTGCGACGGCACTTTGTGGAACACGTCGTACGAGGAGCCGACGATCTTCTCGACCGGAATCGGCAAGAGCGCCTCGATCGACTTCAGCGTCTTTCGTGAAGCCGGATTGACGTAAGTGATGATGCCGTTCAAGTCGGCGAGCATGATATTGATCGGCGCGTTTTCGACGATCGCCGACTTCTCGGCGGCCGCAGCCTGCAGGGCCTGCGCCTTGGTCACGTCTGTGGCGAATTTCACGACTTTGCACGGTTTTCCGCTCGCGTCGGCGATCGGATAGTACGTGGCCTGAATCCAAATCTCCTGGCCCTGTTTGTTGATTCGCTTATAGACGCCGGCGTCGAACTCGCCGCGATTCAGCTTTGCCCAGAAGGCCGTGTACTCGGCGCTTTGCGTATACTTCGGATCGCAGAACATCCGGTGGTGCTTGCCGACGATCTCGTCGAGTCCGTAGCCGGTCGCCGCGCAGAAGTTGTCGTTGGCCCGCACGATCGTCCCGTCCATCTTGAATTCGATCACCGCCATTTGTTGGCTCACGGCGGCGAGTTGCGACGTGGCGTCCCGACTCTTCTCCTCAAGCGAGAGCTTTTCCGTGATCACTTCCCAGGTGACCATCGGGCCCAGGTACTTGCCCATAGGATCGTAGACCGGCGAGACGAGCAAATCGGCTTTTTCGGGGCCGATCGCAATCGTCGCACGGTGCGGCAAATTGCGATCGTTGGCCAACAGCCGGCGCTGCATCTCCGGCACCTTGTGAAAGATGTCGATCGACTTGCCGACGATCTCGTCGGCGCGGACCGGCAAGTAGTTTTGCAGCGTGCGCAGCGTCTTGATGCTGGCCGGATTGGCGTACGTAATCTTGAGATCGACGTCGGCCAGGAGAATGTTGACGGGCGAGTTTTCGGCCATCGCGCGGGTCGCGTTCAGGTCCGATTTCAATTGATTGAGTACGCTCGCGGAAGCTTTCGACGATGCTTGCTTCGACGGAGCGGCTTTCGATTTCGCGGCCATGATTTCGGTGTCCTCGTTTAATGCGGCGGTGATTGGTTTCGATTCGGGCGCGCTGTAACAGCGGATTATTCAACGGCTGCGGCCGGTTGGGCGCGGTCTTTCAAAATGCATTCCACATCGAGCAGTATGAGCAAACGCTTTTCGAGCTTGGCCAGGCCGGTTAGATACTCGCGCCCCAGGCTTGTCACGGTCGGCGGCGGCGGCGCGATCTGGTCTTTGGCGATTCGCAGCACTTCGCTCACGGCGTCGACGATAATGCCGATCGTCTTTCCGCCGACGTTCATCACCATGATGCGAGTCTCGTCCGTCGGCTGTTCTTCCGGCATGCCGAAGCGCAACCGCAGATCGACGATCGGAATGACCGTACTCCGCAGGTTGATCAATCCCTTGATGTACTTCTCGGTCTGCGGCACCCGCGTGATCTCGCCGACGAGAATGATCTCCTGCACTTTCGTGATTTCGATGCCGTATTCTTCGTTGGCCAGCCGGAAGCTGACAACTTGCATCGTGCCGGCGGCGTCCGACTGACGTTGGAGCGAAGCGGGCGGTTGAGCGACCATTTGCGACATGGCTTGTCCCTATGTTTTGCGAAGCTCGTTCCCTGCCGCATGCGACGACTCATCGGCGTCAACGTGCAACTTTGCCGACACGGAAAACTTCGCTCGATGAAAACATAGCGCCGAGTTAACGCACTCCCTTTGAGCGTGCGGGTATTCGCCGCATCGTGCGGCAAGCCGCATAAGTTTCGCTGCGGCTTCGGCGCCGACCGCGGAACCGTCGTGGCATTCCACACCGAAAAGTGCGGCACGCGCCGTGGCTAGCCACGAACTGCGACAAAGCGCAGTTCGGCGCTCGGTGTTACGGTCCGACGCATAAATCGTTTTTGTCGGAAAATTCGCGAACTTTTGCCGCACCGCGGTCGTAGCATTCGACCCCCGTCGCCGCTGTAGCAGCACGACGCCCGCCGGCGTCGTCCCGCCTTCTCTCGCGCCGCTCAACCCCGCCGCGTTTCATGCTCCGAGTCGTACCATGATCACTCGCACTCTCAGCGCCCTGCTCGCCTTCGCCTTGGGCTTCATTATTTCGGTCGCCGCTCGTTCGGCCGAGTGCCGGAGCGGACATCGCAACGGCGAATGCAACGACGCCTGCTCGCTTCGCGAAACCCATGCGCCGCCGTATGACTTAGTGGCCGATACGGACGGCGAACTGTCGGACGCGGAAATCCGGCGCCGCGCGGCCGAGGCCTATGTTTGGGGCTGGCCGCTCGTCTATGTGCAAAACACCGCCGAGGTTCTTCGCAAGGTGCCCGCCGTCGGTCGCGCCGGCGGTATGCCGGTCGCCCCGATCAACGAACTGGCAATGCTCACTGACTACATCTCGCCGGCGACCACGACCGTGGCCTGCCCCAATCAAGACGTCATCTACGGGTTCGGGCTATTCGAACTCGACGAGCCGGTCGTCGTGCAAGTTCCAGATTTCGGCGACCGTTTCTGGCTCTATCAACTCGGCGACGCCCGCACCGACGGCTTCGCCTCGCTCGGCAAGGTCTACGGCACGAAACCCGGCGCATACCTCGTCGTCGGCCCCGATTGGCGGGGCGACGTGCCCGCTGGCATCGAAGACGTGCTCCGGTCGCCGACGCGCACTGCCTATTGCGTGCCGCGCGTGTTTCTCGACGACACGGCCGACGACCGAGTGGCCGTGCAACCGCTTGTGAATCAAGTCATGGCCTACCCCGCCCGCCGCTACTTCGGCAAGCTGAAGACCTGCGATTGGAAACGCGTTCGCTGGTACCCAAAGACGAGCAATCTTCGCGGCGAGCGCGTCGTGCCGGCTGAGTTTTTCAACGATCTAGCGAAAGTGCTCGACGACGTACGGCCGGCTGTCGGCGAGGAAGCCCGCTATGCCGCCTATCGCCGACTGCTGGCCGCTGCGGCGAAAGACGCTCGCATCAAGAATTTGCTCGTGCAGACCGCGCTGGAGACGGAAGCCTGCGTAATGAATCCGCTGTTTGAATTTCGCAACATCGGCGTTCGCCTACCGAATCACTGGTCGACGATCACGAACGGCGCCGCCTTCGGCACCGACTATCTGACGCGGGCCGCCGTCGCAAAATCGAACGTGTTCGTCAATCGCAACAACGAAACTAAGTACTACTATCAAGATCTCGACGCTCACGGCCTCCGGCTCGACGGCTCGCGGAGCTACCGCATCACGTTCGCCGCAGGCAAGCTGCCGCCGGCGGCCGGGTTCTGGTCGCTCACGCTCTACAACGAGCGGCACGGCTTCCACGACAACGACCTGAAGCGATACTCGCTGGGCACGAAGAATAAGGGCCTTCGCTACAACGCCGACGGATCGCTGACGATCATCGTGCAACACACCGCCCCCGCGGCGGAAGAAAAACCCAATTGGCTGCCTGCTCCGAAGGGGACGTTCTCGCTCTACTTGCGGGCTTACGCTCCGGAATCAATCGCCGTGGAAGGGGCCTGGACCCCGCCGGCCGTGGTCGCGGTCGGCGACGCGGCCGGCATCGGCGAAGTGGCTGCGGCACGATAATCGGCCGTTTCGTACTGAGTTTCTGCGGAAGGCCGCGAACGGCCTGCCGTTTACCGATCAGTCCCTTTCGAGTTCAACGGGTGCCGGTCGCGCAGAGGCTTCGTGTATAATCCCCTCGTTTACTTTCGCGCCGGTTGCCGACCAATTTCGCTCACGGAGCCTATTCCTTGTCGACCGCAAAGAACGTGTTGGGAACTCCGCTCGAACCTTGCTCGCATGATCCGCTAACCGGCTTCTATCGCAACGGTTGTTGCGATACCGGCCGCGAGGACCTAGGACTGCACATCGTCTGTGTCCGCGTCACGGCCGAGTTTCTGGCGTTCTCGAAACGCATGGGGAACGATCTTTCGACGCCCGTGCCGGACTTCGAGTTTCCCGGTCTCAAGCCGGGCGATCGCTGGTGCCTCTGCGTCGAGCGCTGGCAAGAAGCTCACGAAGCCGGCGTCGCGCCGAAAGTTTGCTTGCGGGCGACGCACATGTCGACGCTGGAATTTGTCGCACTCGAAGACTTGCAAGACTTTTCGGACGAAGAAGTGGATTGACGACGAGAGGTCTGTGGGCGCGCCGTGCCGGTTGTAACGGCCGCAACGATCTTTCATCCGCATACGGACTCTGGCGTGATTCCGCGCGGAGATTAATCTGGAACTCGTGATTTCGTTCCCGCCGACGAAGCCCGACTTCGCGGCGACTCCTCTACGCCGAGTGACATTCATGCTCCGACGACGCGCCGTTTCCCTGCTGGCCGCCCTGGCATTTCTCCCGCTTTTCACCGGCTGCGAAGGTTCACTATTCGGCCGGCAAGAAAAAGCGAAAGCCACGGGCTACTCGGCCGTCGCCAACGGAATGAACGAACGGCAAGTCGTCGCTTTGTTAGGCGAGCCGACGAAGCGCGGCAACATCCGCTTGGAAGGCAACGGTCCACCGGCGACGGTGCTGACATACGTCGGTCACAACCAGCTGATGTACGTGACGATGATCAAGGGTGCCGTGGTCGGCAAGCAGCGCTTCTAAGCGTCGTGCGCAGAACCCGAACGGATTACGACCCGTCGGCGGCGATTCGAGCGGCGACCCGTGCGCAGCCGGCCGACACCGCCCGTCGATCGGGATAATCGATCCGCGAACCCTAAGGGTTAACGATCGAACTACCGCGGCTTGGAAGCGCGAGGGAATTATTTCGCGGCGCGGCTGGCTCGCTTGCGGTCGTTTTCCGTAAGCAAGATCTTGCGCAATCGGATCGCGTCGGGCGTTACCTCCACAAGTTCATCGTCTTCGATGTACTCAAGCGCCGTCTCCAACGTGATCTGACGCGGCGGCTTCAGGATGACGTTGTCGTCCGTGCCGGAGGCTCGCATATTGGTAAGCTTCTTTTCGCGGCACGGATTCACGGTCATGTCGTTGTCGCGCGAGTTTTCGCCGACGATCATCCCTTCATAAATCTCCGCGCCGGGCGCGATGAACAGATCGCTGCGATCTTGGAGGCCGTCGAGGCCGAAGGCGAACGCCTTACCGCTCACCATCGAGACGAGCACGCCGTTTTGCCGACTCGGCACGTCTCCTTCGAGCGGCTTGTAGCCTTCGAAGCGGTGGTGCATGATCCCTTCGCCTTGAGTGGCGTTGAGAATTCGCGTCCGCAGCCCGATCAATCCACGGGCCGGGATCGAGAACACCACATACGAGTAGTTGCCGCGGTGAGTCATCTCGACCATCTGCCCGCGGCGCGCCCCGACAAGCTCCATGACCTTACCAAGCTTCTCCGGCGGCACTTCCACGACCAGCGATTCGAACGGCTCATGCAGCACGCCGTCGATCTCTTTATTGATCACCTTCGGCTTGCCGATCGAGAGTTCATAGCCTTCGCGGCGCATCGTTTCGATGAGCACCGACAAGTGCAGCAAACCGCGGCCGGCGACGGCGTAAGAATCGGAGTTTTCGATTTGGCGAACGCGCAACGCCACATTTCGCTCCAACTCGCGCATCAAGCGATCACGAATGTGTCGCGTGGTAAGAAACTTGCCGCTTTTGCCGGCAAACGGGGAGGAATTGACGCTAAACGTCATTTCCAAAGTCGGCTGATCGACCTGCACGCGCTCCATTCGCTGCGGATTGTCGAAATCGCTGATCGTGTCGCCGATCTCGACGTCTTCCAAGCCGACCAGAGCGACGACGTCGCCGGCACCGGCTTCCTGCACTTCCACACGCGCGAGTTTTTCGAAGACCTGAATGGCGGTGACCTTCGCGGCCTTTTGCTTGTCGTCCTTCTGCATCAGCATCACGCGCTGGCCCTTCTTCACCGTGCCGCTCACGATGCGGCCGATGGCGATGCGGCCGACGAACTCCGACCAATCGAGCGTGGTGACGAGCATTTGCAGCGGCGCCGTCTCGTCGACGATCGGTCCCGGCACATGTTCGAGCACGAGGTCTAACAGCGGACGAATCGAATCGCCCGGCACGTTGAAATCGGGGGTGGCGTAACCCTGCCGGCCGGCCGCGAAGATGTACGGGAAGTCGGCCAGTTCGTCGTCGGCCCCCAATTCCAAGAACAGCTCAAAGACTTCGTTGAGCACTTCGTTGCAGCGGGCGTCGTTGCGGTCGATCTTATTGATCACGACGATCGGCTTCAGTCCAAACTCGATCGCTTTCGAGAGCACGAAGCGGGTCTGCGGCATCGGGCCTTCGGCGGCGTCGACAAGTACCAGCGCACCGTCGGCCATGCGCAGCACGCGTTCCACTTCGCCGCCGAAGTCGGCGTGGCCCGGGGTGTCGATCAGGTTAATTTTCACCCCCTTGTAGTGCATCGCCACGTTCTTCGCGAGAATCGTGATGCCGCGCTCGCGCTCGAGATCGTTCGAGTCGAGGATGCACGTCTCCGTCAGTTCACTGGCACGGAACTCACCGCTCTCCTTGAGCAATACGTCGACGAGCGTCGTCTTGCCATGGTCGACGTGGGCGATGATCGCCAAGTTGCGAACGTCGTCGCGACGGCGAGCGCCGACGGAAGCGGGTGCGGGGCGAGCAGGGAGATCGGCGGTACTCATAAGTGTTCAGACAAACCGTTGGTTCGAACGAGATGCAGCTCCCTGTCGGCGTAATTTCGCCCGGGAAAGATTCGTTATTCTACCGCACCACCCTACAGGGCCGACAACGTCAAATAACCGGTTCCTGGCCGTTTCACGGGAAATTCACGGGTAAAAAACATTGACTCACCCCCGGAAACGCGTCAGAGTGCGCTCCAGTCCGCAGGACATTCGCCGCTTCCCGTACGCGCGGCCCGCCGGCAACGCTCCCCCCGAGGCGATTCGCCGGCCATTGAGTCCACTGGATGCCACCTCACCCCCACTCCGTTTCAGGAGGTCTCCGACCATGAAAACGCACTTCGCCTCGCTCACCGCCGCCTTGCTCGTCGCCTCCGCCGGCATTGCTCAGGCCGAAACCAACGTGAAGCTCACGCAGATGCACATCTGCTGCGGCGGTTGCACGAAGGCGATCGTCGCGGCGACGAAGGACTTGCTTGGCGCGAAAGTCACCGTCGACCAAGACAACGAAGAGGTCTCGATCGCCGCCGAATCGAAGGAAGCGGCTCAAAAAGCGGTCGACGCGATTCTTGCCGCCGGCTACCACGCTAAAACCGACAGCGGGGACGTGACCATCGCCGACGACAGCGGTGCGAAGCCGGGAAACGTGAAGCGGCTTGAAGTCTCGGGCGTTCATAATTGCTGTGGAGCTTGCACCAGCGCAATCAAAGACGCCGTCAAGTCGGTCGCCGGATACCAAGCCGATACCTGTAAGCCGAAGCAGCAGAGTTTCGTCGTCGAAGGGGACTTCGATGCGCAAGCCCTCGTGAAGGCGTTGAACGAGGCTGGTTTTCATGTGACCGTGAAGTGAGCGGACGGGCTAAGGCGAAAGCTTGTTTCCGAGTCAGAAATGGAGGCTCGGCGGTCGTGGGATCGCCGAGCCTTTTTTGTCTCGATTAAATGGCTGCAACTGACGGAGTTAAAGAAATTTCGGTGCGGCATCTTGCAACTGAGAATCATTCTCATTAGGATTCGTGCTTCGATCGCGCCCCAGCTATTTCCAGGGATTGCGATGCCGCCCCAGCCAGCCAGCAGTCGCCGCGCGCGGTCGACCACGTCGGTCCGCCCCGCCGCGACAGTCAGTTAGTAAGGACCTGCCTCCATGAAGAACCTACGCTCTCGTGGTCTTACACTCATCGAGTTGATCGTCGTCGTCGCGATTCTCGCCGTGCTGGCGATGATCATCATTCCGAAGCTCGACGGCCTGACCGCTAACGCGAACCACGCTGCCGCCTCCGCTTCCGTGAGCGACACCGGCCGCTACATTCAGACCTGGAAAGCGATGAAGACGACGAGCTACCCCGACGGCTGGGATTCGCTCACCGACGGTACCTCCGTTTGGAACACCGTCGACGTCGCCAATAAAACCAAAGGGTTGCACACGACCTTCGGCGGCGGTACCACCGGCAAGTTTACCGCGAGCACGCTCTCGGCGACCGACATTGCGGGGCTCGTCGCGATCGGTGTCGCGACGATGTACGACGTCGACAAAACAGTCACTAACAAGCGGCCCGGCGACATGTTCACTATTCGTCGTTCTCTGTCGAGCGGTGGAACGGGCAGCGTCCCGGCCGTGATCGTCAACGCGGGCAGCACCGCAGGCGTCAATATCATCAACCACTTCTATCGCGATAATGCGAAGAAGGGCACGTCGGGCGTGTTTTACGATGCCTCGGGCGCGGCCGTTCCGGATTCCGCGCCGCGTAAGCTTCTCGCACTCGGACTTGGTCCGATGAACGACATCGTCGGCAAACTGACTCAGGAGGCACCGTCGTACGCCAACGTCGACAGTTCGCTCGTCTACAATCGCAATATCGCCCTTTTTGAAGTCGGTGGTTCGCGTGCGGTGTTCAAGGGAGTGGTCGCGACGGACGGCGACTTGCTCGATGACCTTACGACCTACATGAACAAAGACATTCAATAAGCTCGCCGTCTAAAAATGCTCTTCACGACCCAGCCGGCCTCAGTAAGTCGGCTGCGTTCGTTCTTGCCGCCCCGGTGAGCGGCACAACAAAAAAAGGTCCGGCGACTTAGCGAAGTCGCCGGACCTTTTTTGATTCGTTCCAGTGCGGGAGACAGGATTTGAACCTGCACGGTATTGCTACCGCCAGCCCCTCAAGCTGGTGCGTCTGCCAATTTCGCCACTCCCGCTTGGAGGGCTTCCTGAACGATGGACTCCGCGGCGTCGCAGCCGCGGAAGTGCGTCAGGCGTCGGTCAAGGAAAACGGAGGAACTTCCTAGTCTAAAGAACCCGGCCCAGTCGTCAAGCCACGAGGTTCGCCGCGAATCGACCGCGGGCGGCCTGCGCGGCGTTGCTTCCGATTCATTACTTGCGGCGGACAAGCACCAACGCTCCCGGGGTCGGTGTGTCGCCGCCGCGGAGCAACTGCTCGACCACGGCTTCCAGCCAGTCGCGGCCCCGGCCGCGGCACCATACCGGAAGCTTGTCGGCACGGTGAAGTTGCTCCACGCGACGGGCCGTCGCCGGGCTATTCGTCAGCAGCAAGCGATCACCGGGTAAGAGTAGTCCGCTTTCCGTCCGCGTCATCGTCTCGTTGTCGAGTCCGAGCGGGGCCGGTTGGCCGTGCCAGTGGTTCGCCGCGGCCAGCGCTCCTCCGGCGGTTTCCGTCGCACTCCTCGCTTCACCGGGCAGCCGTAGTCCGCACACCGTGCCGGCCGCCGACCATTCGATCTTACCGCCGGCGAGCAGCCGCACGCCGATTAGGTGCGCCGCCACCGATTCGGTCGCCGTGCTCCAGAGGTCTAAGTTCACGTGCTCGAGCAGTTTGCCGAAATCGCGCTCGTGGTGCACATGCGCCCGCCAAGCGCTACGGAGCGATTCCACGGAAAGCGCCGCGGCGAAGTGCGCGTCGTCCACATGCCCCAAGGCGACGACCGGGGTCTCGTCGACTACGAGCCAGTCGTAGAACTCGCCCGGCATTTCGTCGAGGCCGCTCATCCAGCCGGATAGTTCGTATTCTTCCAGCATCGGGGCCACATGCGGCTCGCGCGTCTTGCGGCGGTGAACCACGTCGTCCCAGCGGCGCTTCATGTCGACCGTGTCGTGCGACTCGCTTACGAGCATTTCACGCTCAAGGTCGCTCGCCACTCGGCCCGCGCTCAACTCGACCAAGTTCACTTCGTGATCGCTAAACTCGCGCTTCTCGGCCGAGAACACCCACAAGGTGCCGAGCAACTCCGTCGGCGTCGAAATCGGAACGCACACCGCCGCGCCGTACGTCGGCTCCGGCAGGTTCCAATGGGGAAAGAGTGCGGCGTCTTCCAGCGCCACGGCGTGTCCGGCCAAGGCTTCGAGATCGGCTTGCGAACCGCGCAGCGGCCGCGCCGTCTCCAGCAAGCGATCGCTCGGCAGGCCGAAGGCGGCCCGCAGTTTGAGTTGGGTCGTGGCTTCGTCGAGCAGGTAGATTCCGGCCGCCTGGCAACCGAGGGCTTCGATCGCGCCGCGGAGCACCGCTTCGAGTCGTTCCACCAAGTGGCGCTGCGATTGCGGCTGTTGCTTTACCGGAACGCCGGCGGCCAACTCCGCTTCGCGCTCGCGGAGGGCTCGCTGCGTCTTCTGCAACTCGGCGACGACCGCGGCCAACTCGGTCGCGAGATCGGCCGCCGCGCGCTCGACCGTTTCGTCCGCGACGCCGCGATACGTCTCCGTAACCGAATCATGCCGCCGCAGTTGCAAATGGCGCGGGCTCAAATCGTCGGCCGGCGAGATCGCAGCCCACCAAGCGGGCTGTTCGTCGCGACGCGGTTCGCGACCGGGCCGGCATTCCAGCGGACGACCGACGGCGGCCGAGTAGGCCGAGCAGAGCCGTTCAATACGATTTTCCAACGACACGACGGTCGCGGTCGCGCCCGGTTCTTGATCGGCGAACAATCGGAGGTGAGGCAAAGCGAGTTTCGTCACGGGCGTGTTGAACGGCTAGAGCGAAGAGTTGTGGAGAAGTCTTTGGGCGCGAACCTATCCAAAGCCTTACGGCGTCGCGCCGGCGACGACAAAGCCATTGCAGACTTCGTATCGTGCCCGACCGGCAAAGTGATTTATCGACGTTGCCGCGTGAAAATAGCAAAGGCCGGCGAAAACGATCGGTCGTAGCGGTGGTAGGGGCCGCGCTAGGTGGCGAAAGACGCAACTCGCGGCCTTTGAAAACGCCGCGCCGTCGGACGGTCGAGCTATCCGCGGTCTGGGCGAAGATTCAGAGCACGGAGCTTGGTGCGCAGAGTCACGCGCGAGATGCCGAGCAGTTCGGCGGCGGCTTGTTGGTTGCCGCCGCAATGTTTGAGCACCGTTTCCAACACGATCTGGTCGACGCGGTTGCCGACTTCCCGGTACACGTTGGTCGATTCGTCGTCGAGCAATCGGCGCGTCAGCGCCGCCAAATCGAGAGGAAGCGCCCCGCCGGCGACAAGCTCGGCGCCGGCGGCTTCCGGCTCGCCGAGCGCTTCGTCCGCCTCGCTCGTCGCGGCGACGGTCGGCGTCATCAGGAACGACGGACGCGACGCCCGGCACGTTTCCGGCAGACAGTCGTCGGTGATGATGTCGCCTGTGGAACGGACCATAGCAAATCGAACCGCGCTCTCCAACTCGCGAATGTTGCCCGGCCAGTCGTGCCGCCGCAGTCGCTCAAGCGCTTCGATCGTGATCGAGCGGACCCGTTTGCCGAGTTCACGATTAAAACGCTTGATGAAATGCTCGACCAACAACGGCACGTCCTCGATACGTTCGCGCAGCGGCGGCAGCGTGATCGTGAAGCCGTTTAAGCGGTAAAAAAGGTCCCGACGAAAACGCCCTTCTTCGACCATTTGCCCCAAATCGCGATTCGTGGCGGCGATGATCCGCACGTTGGTCTGAATGGTGACGTTGCCCCCGATCCGTTCGAATTGCTGTTGCTGCAGAAGGCGCAGCGCCTTTGCCTGGGTCGCCGGGCTCATGTCGCCGATTTCATCGAGAAAGATCGTGCCGCCGTTAACCTGCTCGAACTTGCCGATGCGGCGTTGATCGGCGCCGGTGAACGCGCCGCGCTCGTGACCGAAGAGTTCGCTTTCGAGCAGCGTTTCCGGAAGCGCCGCACAGTTGATCGCCAGAAACGGCATTTGATTGCGCGTGCTGTAGTGGTAGACGGCCCGCGCCGCGAGTTCCTTGCCGGTGCCGCTCTCGCCGAGGATCAACACCGTCGCGTCTTGCGGCGCCACGCGCCCGATCGTCTTGTAGACTTCTTGCATCGCCGGCGACAACCCGACGATGCGATCGGCTTCGGCGGCCGGAGCGTCGTCTTCGCTCTCGAACAAGCGCGCCGGCACATGGCTGAGCCGGCTCATGTCGAGGGCTTTGTCCAGCGCCGCGCGCAACTTGCGGAATTCGACCGGCTTCACTAAATAGTCGAAAGCGCCGCGGCGCATGGCTTCGATTGCGGTGTCGGTCTTGGCGAACGCCGTCATGATGATGCATGGGATGCGCGAATCGATCTCACGAATCTTGTCGTACACGTCGAGTCCCGAAATGTCGGGGAGGCGAACATCGAGCAGCACGGCGTCGGGCCGTAGAGTGCGAACCGCCTCGAGTCCGGCTTTGCCGCTCGGCGCCGTGAAAACCTGCAGTGAATCGGACGCCAAGCTTTCCTGTAGGCTCAGGCAGATATTCGGCTCGTCGTCGATAATCAAGAGCGATTGCTTCATAGTTGAAGAGCTTATAGGTTCGCGCAAGTCACAGACTAGGAAGCCGCAACGGCCGGTTGCTCATCGCGCTCGGGCCGCGAATTCGATCGGCCGGCCGCGGGCGTCCGCAGCGGCAAGACGATGCAGAACTCCGCGCCGCGCGGCCGGCGATTGGCGGCCGTGATTTCGCCGCCGTGAGCTTGAATTATTTGCTTGCAGATCGGCAAACCAAGCCCGGTGCCGGTATCTTTCGTCGTCATGAAGGGAACGAAGATTCGCGGCAAGACGTCGGGCGGAAAGCCGGGGCCGGTGTCGCTGATGCGAATGCGACAAGACGGAGTCTCTTCAGCGGCGTCCGCGGCGATGTGCAGAGCGTCTTGCTCGGAATCGGCTTGGGGCGCGGCACTGCGGTCGCGTCGCAACCTTTGCTCGAGCCGAATTTGCGAAGGGGATTCAAGCACGATTTGAATGAGGCCGCCTTCGGTCACAACATCGAGCGAATTGAGCATGAGGTTGAGCAGCAACTGCTTGAGCTGACGTATATCGCCCAATGCGATGATTTCGTCGGCCGGCACCACGCAGTGCAATTCGACTTCATGCTGATGCGTTTTGGGATACACCAAATCGACGGCTTGATAAATGACGTCGGCGACGTTCAGCGGAGTCTTCACCAATTCCGGAGGTCGGGCGAAATCGAGAAACGATTGAATCGTATCTTCCACTCGGCTCAGTTCTTCGTCGATGATCTTGAGCTGCCGCCGCGAGAGCGACACTTCGCCGGGACGATCGAGCGTGGATTGCACAAGCACCTTGATCGGCATGAGCGGGTTGCGCAGTTCATGCGCCACGCCGGCCGCGAGTTGCCCGACCGTCGCCAACTGTTCGCTTCGTAGGAGTTCGATTTCCTTTTGTTGATAGAGACGCACGACTTGCGTGATCTCCTGTTCGACATGGCGAATGCCCGCTTCGAGGCCTTGGGCGTCGCCGAAGTGGGAGATGCGGACCGGTCCGCCGACTTCGGTCAGCTTGCCCGCGACGCCGCGGACGGAGACGTCGAGCCGGACGATCGAGCGGCTCACGGCCCGCGCGAGACTGAGGCCGATGAGCAAGCCGGCGGCGCAGCCGGTGATACCCAAGAGAAGAAACCCCATGCGCATGTGCTGCGCGGTGACGTTTCCCGCTTCGATCGTCTTGTCGACGACTTGTTTATTGAACTCGATGCACTGACGGGCGGGGGCGAGGACTTCGTTTGTCAGGATCTCGTCGCAGAGCCTCGCATAGCGGCGTTCCGCCTCGACCGACTCGGGTAGCGCGCGAAGCTGTTGGTATTCGTCGAGGAAATGCGCCAAGCCTTCGTCGACGACCACGACCAGCCGAGCTTCTTCGTCGGTGCGGGCCGCGGCGTGGACGGCGTCGACGTGGCGACGCGCCTCTTTGAGAAATCCGTCGATGGCGTCGAGATGTTTGCGCGAATGGGTCCGGAGCAAAAGATCGAGTTCGCGGCGAATTTCCCGCATGGTGGCGAACAAGTCTTCGGCCGCGAGGAGGCCGTGGACCTCGCGAGTGATCAGAGCCGCGCTCTCGCTCTGTTGCCGTTGCACGTGCCAAGCCGCCGTGATGCCGACGGCCAAGAGCAACAAGCTCAAGGCTATCATCGGCAGCGCGATCTTCAAAAGCAGGCGCGAATTCAGCATCGTCGGATCACTACCTCGAGATTTTCGGCTGTGGAAAGTTTTTGTCCGCGTAGCGGGGCCAATTATTTTCCCGCGTTAAGCGAAATTTTTAGAGTTCCGGTGTCCGGCGTCAACGAGCGGTAGACCGCCGGACCGCGAATTAGGACGGCGAAAACGACGCTTTTCCTTGATGGATTTCAGCTTAGCTCGCAGGCGGTCGCGCAACAGACGGACTGACGGTCGATTACGAACAAGTAATCGCCGACTCTTCGGCACGGCCTTCGCAAAGCAACGTCGACGCACAAAGCGGAAACCGATTTCGCCGACCGCGGTGCGAGTTCGGCGACTCGGTAAGAAGAGTTCTCAGTGCTCCGACGACTCGCCGCGGAATCGTTTGTCGCTCGGAACTCGTCAGACCCGATCACGATCTCCACGCCTCGTACTGCCCGCCCTGCGTCCAGCCTCGTTTCGCCGTTCACAACTTCAAGGTCGAGAGCACTCATGTTAGAAGAATTTGTCGGGAACGTTTTGCACAACATGTTCAAGCCGCTGTTGCTGTTCTTCTACGCCGGCTTCGCGATTCCGTTGCTTAAGGTGAATTTTGAGTTCCCCAAACCTCTTTATCAGGGTCTGACGATCTTTTTGCTCTTGGCTATCGGTTGGCACGGGGGCGAAGAACTTGCGAAGCTGGACCCTTCGATGTACGGCCAAGCGGCCGGGTTCATGCTTTTGGGCTTTGTCACCAACGGGATCATCGGCATTACCGCTTATGCCGCATTGCGGAAGTTCACCAAGCTGCGCCGGATCGACGCGGCGACCGTGGCAGGTTACTACGGTTCCGACTCGGCCGGCACGTTCGTGACTTGCCAAGGCGTGTTGATCGCGGCCAATATCGCGTTTGCCGCCTACATGCCGGTGATGCTGGCGATTATGGAAATCCCCGGCTGCTTGGTCGCGCTTTATCTCATCTCGCGGATGCGTCGCAACGCGATGGACGCCGACGGCAACATGCCGGGCGAAGCGGGTTATCGTCGCGGCAAGCTGCAAATCGACACGTCCGACTTTGAAGCGGCCGTGAGCGCTCTGGAAGATGAACAAGAAGAGCTTGTCGCGGCGACCATTGTGACGAGCGGAGAAGAAGTGCTGGTAGAGGAAGGCGAAGGTGCGATTCGTACCGCATCCTATACAAGAGTTCGCGAGCATGGCGGCGGCGGACACGATCGAGGTCGTCGCGGCGGGTCGCAATTGCCGGAAGAGCCGGAAGGCGCGGCAGGCAAGCTCACTCAGGGAGCCCTCAAGCAGGCCTTGAAAGCCGAAGACGAAATCGCGCTGCGTGACGGAGACGGCGAGCCTGCGCACGGCGGACAAAAGCGGAGCACTAGGGAAATGCTCCATGAAGTCTTCATGAATCCGGGAATCTTCCTGTTGTTCGCAGGAATTGCAATCGGCTTCATCAGTCAGTTGCAGGGCAAAAAGGTCGTCGAATCCAACGACAAGCTCTTTTTCGAACTCTTCCAACCGATCCTCTGCTTGTTCCTCTTGGAAATGGGCGTCACCGCCGCACGCAAGCTCAAAGATCTAAAAAAGGCAGGCCTGCCGTTTATCTTGTTCGCGTTGATCGCACCGAACGTGTTTGCGACGTTCGGCATGCTGATGGCGCACGGCTACTCGCTCATGACCGGATTGCACTTGGAGCACGGCACGTACGTCATGTTCGCCGTGTTGTGCGGAGCTGCGTCGTACATCGCCGTACCGGCCGTGCAGCGAATGGCGATTCCGGAAGCGAGCCCGACGCTGCCGCTGGCGGCGTCGCTCGGCCTGACGTTTTCCTACAACGTCACGATCGGCATTCCGCTCTACATCATGATCTCGAAGTTGATCATCACGAACCTCGGCTAACGAGGGAGCTGATTTGTCGGCACGGATCGTCCGCATCCCGTTGCGGCCTGATCGCCGCAGCGACCGTAGTTGGCGAGCAACTGCGGTCGCTTGACTCGACCCAACTTTCAATCATCCAACAAATAATTCAGTCGGAGACGCTCGGTCATGGCTTTTTCAGATTTTCACGATGGGTCACTTGTCTCGGAATTCGATCGCGAGAACGCCGTCGAGGCGACGCCGCTTGAGCAAGCGGCGCAGCGCCGCTTAGACGCGCATCGCCGCTACGGAGATGTATCCGCGGTATTTGGAATGCGGCACACCCGATATAAGCACGCTCTGGCGAAGATCGTCATCGGTGCGATAACGGGCGGACTCGGCGCGTTTCTCATCGTCGAGATTCCGAAGACGCCGGATTTGACGACGAATTTGGCGATCATCGGCGCCATCGGTTTGGCGACGACCTTGGCGCTGTGGATGCTCGCAGCCCGTGAACTTTTCGGACGGCTGAAGGTCGACGGACGCGGCGTCGCGATGTTGCCGGCTTGGTCGGGTTACTCGATTCCTTGGGCGGAAGTTACTTCTTGGCAGATGACGGGGGAGGACGACGTGCCTTCCGAATATCAGCAATTGAAACTCTGGCGCAGCGAGGAGGCGTTCCCCGCGGTCGTAGACATCGGTTGGATGACGGCCGATTCACGCGGCACTCTGCGGAAAATCATCCGCCAAATTGCCGGACAGGAGCGGCTCGACTAGAGCGCGTCGGGGTAAGTCAACAACTTCGCCGGGGATCGCCTTGCCGAATGAATTCATTCGTCGGCAAGGCGGTGTCTTTTTGGAGAGTCGGATCCACGGTTGTTCGGCAACTTCGACGACCGGCGATTCGCCGGCTTTTCGTTCGTTGCGGCAACGGCTACGATTCGGGTACTCGTGTCGCCCGTTCAGCAACCACGGCCGTTGGTCATGTCGCGCCGCAACTTTTATCTGCTGCTCGTCGTACTCGCGATTTCGTTCGCTTGCTATCACAAGGCGGATAGCGCCAATCGAAGTCATTACGAGCCCATGTTCGACATCTTTAAATCGGTAATGACTGAAATCAAGGATCATTACCTATTCTCCGAAGATATCGACGAACGCAAGCTGTTCGACGGAGCGATGGAAGGAATGGTCGAGCAACTCGACGACTATTCGTCGTACGACGGCCACGAAGAGACGCAGCGCTTTCACGAAACGCTAGATCAGCAATTCGGCGGAATCGGCATCGAGATCGATTGGAATCGAGAAACCAAGACGCTGTCGGTCATGAGCCCGATGGTCGGCACGCCGGCTTACGAAGCCGGCATCCTCGCGGGTGATCGCATACTCAAGATCGACGACAAGCCGGTCGAGGAGTTCGTCGATAGCCAGGACGCCGTGAAGCTCATCAAGGGGAAGCCGGGCGATCTCGTAAAACTCACGATCGTTCATCGCGGCGAGACCAAGCCGATTGAACTATCGATCGAGCGGGCGATCATCAAAGTCGACACGGTGCTCGGCGACCGTCGACTGCCCGACGGTCATTGGGATTACACGCTGGCCGAAGACCCGCGAATCGGTTACATCCGGATCACGCAATTCGCAGAGCGAACGGTCGACGAACTGTCGGAGGCTCTGCGGCAATGCCGTGCGAAGAAAGTGCGCGGATTGATTCTCGACGTCCGCAACAATCCCGGCGGCTTACTCGACGCAGCTTACAAGACGTGCGATTTTTTCGTGCGCGAAGGAGTGATCGTCACGATTCGCGAACGAGGCGGCAAAGAACGCGAACGTCGCGAGGCGACGGGGCAGGCTGAATACACGGAATGGCCGATGGCCGTATTAGTGAACCATTTCAGTGCGAGCGCCAGCGAAATCGTCGCCGCCTGTTTGCAAGATCGCAATCGGGCCGTGGTCGTCGGCGAGCGATCTTGGGGTAAGGGAACTGTTCAATCGCCGATCGAGCTTGAAGGGGGCAAGAGCCTGTTGCGGCTGACGATTGCCAGCTACTGGCGCCCCAGCGACAAGAACATCCATCGCAAACGCGACGCCAAAGAAGCCGACGTGTGGGGAGTGTCGCCGTCGCCGGGCTATGAGGTCAAACTCGACGATAAACAGTTGATCGAGATGTTGAAACGTCGTCGCGCGCGCGATGTCGATCAGCAGATCGAAAAGAATGAGGCTTCGCGGGCAGGCACCACCTCAACCGCGCCATCTTCGGTGCCAAGCGAGCCGAGCGGCACTACGCCGGCCGCGACGGCGACGGGCTCGGCGAGGCCTGCATCGGAGCCCGCCGGCTCCGCCCAACAGCGCAAGAAGGAATCGTCGCCGGACTCGCCGGCGATCGATCCGCAGTTGGCGCGGGCGGTTGAGTATTTGGAAGAGAAGTTCAGTAAATAGCTTTATAGCGTTGCTAAAAGGTACACAATGTCCCCGCGATTTTTGTTGGCAGCCGTATTGTTCTTCGCGGGCGCTAATTGCGTCCATGCTAAGCCGAACGTTCTGTTTCTTCACGCCGACGACCAGCGGCCGGACACAATTGCGGCGCTCGGCAACGCGGCGATCAAGACGCCGACGCTTGACGCGCTCGCGCGGCGCGGGCTGGCCCTCGAAAATGCATATAACTTCGGCGGCAACTCCGGCGCCGTTTGCACTCCCAGTCGCAATATGATGCTGAGCGGCAAGACCTTCTTCCACTACAGCCGGCTCGTCGATCCGAAGACGGGAGCGGTGTTTCAACCAAGAGCCGGCGATCCTACCGCGGCGGATTTGGTCGCGAGCAAACTCGCCGCAGGCTACAGGTGGGATATCCTCGCGCCGGCCGATCCGCCGAACTTCCCGTCGTCTCTTAAGGATGCCGGCTATCAGACATATCATCATGGGAAACGCGGCAATACGGCTACGCACATTCAGACCTGCTTCGAGATTAATAAGTATCTCAAAGACGATATGGCCGAGCGGCTCGCCGGCGAACCGGGGAAAGAAATCGTCGACGAAGCAATTGATTTTCTCACTGACACGCGCGATCGTTCGCGACCGTTCTTCATGTACTTGGCGTTCGGCAATCCGCATGATCCGCGCGTCGCCGCGGGCAGCTACCGGGCGCTGTATGACCCAGATGAAATTCCGTTACCTAAGAATTATCTGCCGCAACACCCGTTCAACAACGGCGAACTCACGGTGCGCGACGAGCGACTCGCCCCGTGGCCGCGCACGAAAGAAGAGATTCGTAAACAGTTACACGACTACTATGCGACAATCACGGCCTTCGATCATCATCTCGGCCGTTTGCTGGCTCGGCTCAATGAGTTGAAGTTGGACGACGAGACGATTGTCATATTTTCCGCCGATCAAGGCTTGGCGATGGGCAGCCACGGCCTCATGGGGAAGCAGAACCTGTACGAACATAGCACGCGTAGCCCCTTAGTATTCGCGGGACCGGGAGTTGCGCCGGGACGGTCCAAGGCGCTGGTCTACCTCATGGACGTTTATCCGACGGTTTGCGAACTCGTCGGTGCCGCGGTGCCGCAGGAGATCGACGGGCGAAGTTTCGCGCATGTCGTTCGCGGCGACGCGATATCGCATCGGGATCTAATTTTCTGTGCGTATCAAGGAGTACAGCGGGTGCTCCGCGATGAACGTTATAAACTGATCCGCTACCCGCGGATCAACCGATCGCAATTGTTCGATTTGGAGACCGATCCCGACGAATTGCGCGATCTGTCCGCCGCGCCGGAGCACCAACAATTGGTCGGGCGGATGTTTGCTGAAATGCAAAAACAACAGAGAATCGTCGGCGATTGGATGCCGTTAAGCGTTGCCGAGCCGGAGAGCGATTTCTTCGATTTCAGCGAGGTTCCGCCGGAGGCGCCGAAGGCTGCCAAGAAAAAACGAGGCTAACTGCTTACAATTCGATACCGAATCCCTCGGGCTCCTGCGACTCTCCGATTTTTATGATCAAACGCATCCTCGTCGGCCTCGGCGGAACGCCGTTCACGCCGGGAGCCATCAAACATGCCGTGGAGTTGGCGGTCGAACTCGACGCGGAACTCACCGGCGTCACCTTGACTCATGCCGCGGAAAAAGTCGACGCCGACGCCGCCCTGGAAGTTCTTTACAGTTCGCGGCAGGCCGAACTCCAGGACGTCAATCATCGCATCGAGAAATCAGTCGCGGACTTTAACGAGGCATGCCGCGTCGCGGGGCTGAGTTCGTACAGGGTGGTACGCGAAACGGGTAAAACTTTCAGTAAGCTGATTGAAGAGTCCCTCTACCACGATCTCATCGTTTTCGGCTTGAAGAAGGTACTGCACTACGATTTCCATGCCGGCAGTCCGCACGATTTGTTGGTGGAGTTCATGGTGCAAGGCGTGCGCCCGCTCATTGCGGTGGCGCAGACGTATCGCCGTGTGTCGCGCGTATTGATCGCTTACAGCGGCTCGATGGAGTCGGCAAAATCGATGAAGCGATTCGTCGACATGCGATTGTTTCCCGCGGCGGCGATGAAAATCGTGCATTTCGGCGACACTTCGGATGCCGCTCAATCGCTGCTGCAACATGCCGCCGATTATTGCGCGGCGCACGACTTCAACGTCGAAACGGAAACGTTCGACGCGCCGATTCAACAAGGTTTGCCGCTGGAAATCGAGCGATGGAAGGCCGACCTAGTCGTAATCGGCATCAGCAACAAACGGGTTTTTCTTCGCAAGATCCTCGGCGACACCGCCTTGCAGATCATCAGCGAATCGAAAGTGCCGTTGTTCGTTTGTCAATAGACGACCGGCGTCGGCGAAGATGCCGGCAGCGATGAGGTACCTCGACGGTCCTGGTCGCGGATCTTCCTCGCAGATCTGGTTGGATCGACGTCGGGCTCTCTCGTCCGACGGAATGTGAAGCCGTTGCTGTGTGGTTCGCGAGCCGCCGGAGCTTGTGAGTCGGCGGGCTCTCGCGCCGATTCCATCCGGTTGGGAGTATGCGGCAATATTGGCGTTTTGGCTGCTTAGATTCGTCGGTGTGACATTTTTTCCGCGATCACGCCAACTTGGCGTAGCGATCCGCGTCCGTCGATGAGCACCGCCGACAAAAAAATTTTCTTTTGGTGAGAGCAGCGGCCGCCGAAACGGCCGAACCACGGCTCGATTCGATCGATTTCAGTATTTCTCACCAGGACGATTCGTCCGACTAAGCGGCTTGCGGAACAAGCTGTGCATTTCCTGGCGTCGCTTTGTGGCGAAAGTTTAGTCGGATCGTCCTAGTTCCGGCAAATCAAGCCGGTCGCTGTGCGACTCCGTCGGTTCGCCTGCACGACGTTTTGTCGCTTGTGTTGTTGGCCGTCTTTCCGTGAGCGGCCTTAATCTCGCGCGTCTCTCCCTCGCTGGAGCTTGTTCGATGCGGTTCTCGCATTGCCTAACGCCCGTCGGCCGCCGCTGCGCCTTCACGCTGCTTGAGGTAATGATAGCCCTGACCGTGACGCTGATCCTGATGGGGTTGGTGATGGAGATGTTTGCGAGCGTCAGCGACGGCGTAAACAATAGCCGCGCGGTAATGGAGTTGAACGATCAGTTGAGGCACGCGAAGCATCGGCTGATTCAGGACCTACGGGGTGCCACGGCGCCGACGATTCCGCCGCTGAGCCCGCATATGAATCTGGGTTACTTCGAGTATGTCGAGGGGCCTCGAGTCGCCAACTCCCAGTTCGCCTCCAATAGCTCCGGCGGCGACGTCGGCGAGAACTTGAGCGGCGGCAATTGGTACACCTCGCGCAGTTCGGCGACGAACCAAGTGGTGAATTCGATCATCGGCGACGTCGACGACATTTTGATGTTTACCACCGCCAGCTTCGACGAAAAGTTCGTCGGCCGCGGAGGTATCAAGAGCGGCGTCACGCTCGCGACGAAGTCGAAGTATGCCGAAGTGGCGTGGTTCTTGCGCCGTCGTACTCCCAGCGAAGCCCAATCAATACGGGGCGACAATCGCCCGGAGTTTTACACGCTTCACCGACGCCAATTCCTCGTGCTTCCCAACGCCACGATTTGGGGCGCGCAGACCTACGCCAACACCGATCTTTCGATGCGGGCCGAAGGGGGCACCTTCGAGACGCAGCGTCTGCCGATTAATTTGAAGACCGGTCGCACGTTGGTCGACCCGGCGACCGCTCGTAATAGTCTCGGCGACCTGACCATGCGTGAACGGCGCTCGCTGCATCAGCCGTACTATTGGCCGTATCAGATGCTCTATGTCGCTCCTCAATTCGGCACGAGCAGTCAGGTGAACAACCACTGCCTTTACAATCCGGGCGCCACGTTTAGCGTCGGATGGGACGTGCCGACGACGGCTCTCTCACTACCGACGCTGGCGGAGCAATCGCACGCCAATTTCCCGTTGCCGAACCCGGAGAAAGTTTCATCGACCGGCGTCTATGCTCCGAAGAGCACGTTTACTCCGACGCCGCCGGCGGGTTACGCAATTCAGGCGGCGAACACTCGAACGCAGAATCTGGTAAACGGCAGTCGCGTCGGCGACGACATCATTCTGGGTAACGTCGTCAGCTTCGACGTCAAAGCCTGGGATCCGGGTGCGCCGGTGTTTCGAGCCGCATCGTCGACGACAAACCCGAACAACGCCGGAGTGCTCATTCCCGGCGACGCAGGCTATGTACGAGCGGTCGACGTTTTCAACAGTTCGCCGACTGCGGTCGCCAACCAGCCTGTGGCGTTCGGAGCATTCGCGGACCTGAACTATATGGGGCGCGAAGCGGCGCCGCCGAATCATGATTCGCGTTACCGCAGCTACATGGATAACGGCACGGCTTCGGCAATCGTCAAGATGGAATCGGGCAACCCGTTCAATCGTCGCTGTCTGCTGCCTCGCTCGCAGTTCGCCTATCCCGGCGACGGACACTTGTCTGGTCGACCGACGCACGGCAGTTTTGCGCGCCCTGCCGTGTGGGACACGTGGTCGACGCACTACGAATACGACGGGGTCGACAACGACGCGGACGGAGTCATCGATGAGTTCACAAATGGAGTCGACGACAACGGTAACGGGCTAGTCGACGAACCAAATGTTTACTCGATCGCGGGCGCCACGACGGGCGAACAAGAGGCCCCGCCTCCTTACCGATCGCCGCTGCGCGGCATTAAAATCACGATTCGCGTGGTGGAACAAGACAGCAAGGAAGTCCGTGAAGTGACGCTAGTTCACGAGTTCGTTCCGTTTTAATCGCCGTCCCCCTCGGTCGTGTCTAGGTCGACGACGTTCGAAGGCGACGTTTCCAATAGCCCTCGGCGCCATCCGCCCGCGGTTCGGTGATAACGCTCGCGGTATTCTGCCGCAAACGCTCGTTCATCGTCGCGTAGCCGAAAGTGTTCGATCTCAATCATCGTTCGATCAACGTAGATCAAATTAAACGAGTTCGCTTCGTTGCGCCTTCGCGACGACGTCGTCGTGCCGGATTGCACGGTGATCGCAGCGAAGTTGTCGATGGCGTAACGCCGCGACGTCTCGCCGCTGCCGCCGACGTGATAGTGACCGGCCAGCAGCAAGTCGACGCCGCACGCCGCGAGGGCCGGCAATGCGCGTTCGGCGCGGCCTACCACTTCGCCGCGTTGAACCGTCGCCGGTAGATCGAGCGGATGATGCGTTACGACGATCTTCACCGTACACGCGTCCGCGGCGGCGAATCGCTTACGCACCAAGTCCAGCTGTTCGCCGTTAATGCGGCCGTTTTTCCACGTGAACGAGCGGGCCGTGTTTAGCCCTTGGACGACGATCTCCTCATCGGCGAAGTAGGGGTCGACTTGCCGGTCGACATAGCGCCGGTATTTTCCGAGCGGCGAAAAGAAACGTGCAATCGGATTGTGTAGGGGAACGTCATGATTGCCCGGCACCGCTAGGAGCGGACTCGGCAAGCGATCCAGAAACGAGCGTGCCGCGACGAACTCGTCCGTGCGCGCGCGTTGCGTCAAGTCGCCCGAAACGATCGTAAGGTGGGGCTCGACTGTGCGGAGCGCCGCGATCAACGGTTCGAGCGTCGTCGCGTTGAGCCGTCCAAAATGCAGATCGGAAATATGGGCGAGCTTACGCATTCCCCGCCTCCCGCGGCCCATCGAGTTTCTCCGGGGTCGGCGCAAACACCCTGAGCGCGCGGGGACGGATCCGATACTCCAGCGGCGTGTCGAGATCGGTCACTTCCCCGTCGGCGGCGACGCGCATTCTCCGATGCATGGTGCGAATCGACACCTCCGAGGTTTCCACTTCTTCGAAATCTTTGTGTTCGCGCAAGCGACCGACCAACGCTCGGAGCGCGAAGCCGAAGAGCGTCCATCGTCCGACGTCGCGCGTGAGATACACGGAGAGTCGGCCGGCGTCGAGTCGCCGCCGCGTGCCGAGCTTGAGGCCGTGGATTTCGTAGGAGTTATTGCCGACGAAAACGAGCGGCGTCTTGCGAACTTTGGGAACCCCGTCGGCACGCACCGAAACACGAATCAGCGGGTAGCGGCCGATCACGGTGAAGAGGGCTCGAGCGAACGCCGACCATTTGCGCTTACCGAGTCGCTGTTGCTGCTCGCGCTCGACGACGATCGTGGGATAAAGACCGATACTCGAATTGTTGACGAAGACGCAGCCGTTGACTTCGCCGACGTCGACCCTGTGCACATGCCCGGCGGCGATCACTCCGACGGCGTCGTCGAGTTTCAGCGGGATGCCGAGATCTTTGGCGAAATGGTTCAACGTACCGAGCGGCAACACGCCGAGCGTGGTTTGCGTGCCGGCGACGACCGAGGCGACGCAGCCGATCGTGCCGTCGCCTCCGCCGGCGACGAGCGCTCCGCATCCTTCATCGACGGCCCGCCGCGCTTCGCGCGCTAGTTCGGTTCCGTCGCGAAAGACGACGATCTCCGTGTCTAAGCCGTGGTCGGCGAACGCTCTAGCGACGCGAGCTTGTATGTCGTCCCTGCGTTCGACGCCCGCTTTTGAGTTGACGAGCACCCTCGTCCGCGTAGTCATGGAAAGTTTCAATCGTCGTAAATGTGCGTCTCGGAGGCGCGCGGTCGGGTTACAGGCATTCTAGCGGAACGCACACATTGAGCTGCGCTTTCGCGAACCCGAATCGGCGGACATACCCTGTAGCAAACCGTAAGCCGTTTGGCGTAAGCTAAAAGTTCCGCTCTTTGTCGCCGATCGCTACCGATTCCCCCCGGCCCTGGTCCGATCATGACCCACATGAATTGCTCCGCTCGCATCAGTTGCCTGGCTTGGCTCTTGACGTCGATGACGTGCCACTTCGCCGACGCCGCGCCGCTCTCATTCAACCGGGACATTCGGCCGATCTTGGCGGACACTTGTTTTCACTGCCACGGACCCGATCCCGGTTCGCGTCAGGCCGACTTGCGCTTGGACCGCGAAGAGCCGCTGTTCACGGGCGACCGGCCGCTCATCGTGCGCGGCGATGCGGCGGAAAGCCCGCTGTTTAAGCGGATCATGTCGACGAACCCCGATGAAGTGATGCCGCCGCCCGATGCGCACAAGCAACTCACGTCCGCTCAGAAAGCGTTGATCGGCCGCTGGATCGACGAAGGCGCCAAGTGGCAACCCCATTGGTCGTTCATCGCGCCGAAACGACCGGAAACGCCGCAAGTCGCCGACCAGAAATGGATACGCAATCCGATTGACGCTTTTGTCCTGGCCGGGCTCGAAACGGCCGGCTTAAAGCCCGCCCCGGAAGCGGAGAAGGCAACACTTTGCCGTCGTGCGTATCTCGACGCGACGGGACTGCCGCCAACTCCGGAAGAGCAACAAGCTTTTCTCGACGATAAAAGGCCGGACGCTTATGAGAAGTTGGTCGACAAGCTGCTCGACTCACCCCAATACGGCGTGCATCGCGCTCGCTACTGGCTCGACGCGGCCCGCTACGCCGATACGCACGGTCTGCACTTCGACAACTATCGTGAGATGTGGCCGTATCGCGATTGGGTCGTCGAGGCTTTCAACAACAATCGACCATTTGACGAGTTCACGATTGAACAATTCGCCGGCGATCTGCTCCCTAACGCCACGGTCGAGCAGCGCATTGCCACCGGATTTCATCGCTGCAACATGACGACGAACGAAGGAGGCACGATCGCCGAGGAGAATCTTGCGAACTACGCTCGCGATCGAGTGGAAACGACCGCCTGGGTCTGGCTCGGTCTTACGGCGAATTGCGCCGTCTGTCACGACCACAAGTTCGACCCGCTCACGATGCGCGACTTCTACTCGATGAGCGCGTTCTTTCGCAACACGACGCAAGGTTCTCACGACGGCAACATTAAAGACACGAAACCCGTGCTCTATTTGCCGCTCGAAGCCGACACGAAGCGTTATGCGGAACTTGAAGGCGAATTAGCCGCGGCGCGCTCGGCGCTCCCGAAGATTCGCGAAGCGGCCGGCAAGCAGGCCGGGACGTGGCAGCAGACGGTGAAGCCGGAAGAGGTCGACATTGCCAAGACCGGGCTGGTAGCGGCGCTGCCGCTCGCGGAGGGAATGAAGAACTTGCGAGGCGACGTCGGCGGCAAGCCGGCGACGGCGACACTGACGGGAAAAATGGATGTCCGTGACGACGGCAAGTTCGGCCCTGCCCCGCAGTTTGCGGCCGGCTCGTCGCTGGAGTTGCCGGCGTCCGGCGAGTTGCGGCACGACCGGCCGTTGACCGTTTCGCTGTGGGTCCGTCCGGGCGAGAAGCTTAACGACGGCACGCTCGTCGCATGGTCGCCCGCCGAGGGGGGCGTCGCGTCTTGGGAACTCGCGCTGTTTCAAGGCGGCAAGATCAGCTTCAGCCTTAGCTCGTCGAATCCGAAGAACAACATTCGCGCGATCACGCGAGGTAATAACGCCAAGCCCGGCGCGTGGATCCAGATCACCGCGACCTACGACGGCTCGGGCCGGGCCGACGGTCTGCAGATCTTCGCCAACGGTCGCACGGTCGACGTCAACCGGAGCGGAACGAATCTCGTCGCCTGGACGCCGTCTCCAGGAGGAGTCGTGCGTTTAGGCGGCCGGCAAAACAACGCCAACGCGTTCGTCGGCGGCGCGCTGCAGGACGTGCGAGTCTACGAGCGGAAGCTCAATCTGTTTGAGCTGGCGACACTCGCCCAACTCCCGATCACGCAAGCGGCCGCCAAGGTGACGTCGGCTAAGCGCAACGCGAAGCACAAGCAGCTGCTTACCGAGTTTTTCCTGCAAAGCGTCGATAAGGCTTCCGTCGCCGCTGCGACGAAGCTGGAACGATTGGAAGAGGAACAGAAACAGATTCAGGCCCGTTCGACGATCACGCACGTCCAAGAAGAGAAGATGAACTCGCCGGCGATGGCGAACATTCTTATGCGCGGGCAATATGATAAGCCGGGCGATCAGGTCGAGCCGGCCGTGTTCGCGGCGCTCAATCCGTTGCCCGAAGATGCTCCGAAAAACCGCCTTGGATTGGCGCAGTGGCTCGTTGACGACAAGAACCCGCTCACGGCGCGCGTGACCGTGAATCGTTACTGGCAGGAGTTGTTCGGCGTCGGCCTCGTGAAGACGTCGGAAGACTTCGGGATCATGGGGGAAGCGCCGAGCCATCCGGAGTTGCTCGATTGGTTGGCCGTCGAGTTCCGTGACGACGGTTGGGACGTGAAGCACATGTTCCGCCTGATGCTCACGTCGAGCACCTATCGACAATCGGCGGCGGCGACGCCGGAGAAGATCGCCAAAGATCGCGACAATCGCTTGCTCTCGCGCGGTCCGCGCTTCCGGATGGACGCCGAGATGATTCGCGATTACGCGCTCGCGGTGAGCGGTACGCTTTCCGTGCGGATAGGAGGGCCGAGCACGAAGCCTTATCAACCGGAAGGGATTTGGGACATCGTCGGCCTGCCCGGCGGCAATACGCGAACGTATGTGCAGGACTCCGGCGAGAATCTTTATCGTCGCAGCGTCTACACGTTCCTCAAACGGATGGCCCCGCCTCCCAATATGGAAACGTTCAACGCGCCGGCTCGCGAGACGAGTTGCCTGAGACGCGACCGAACGAACACTCCGCTGCAAGCGCTCGTCACGCTGAACGACCCGCAGTTCGTGGAAGCGTCGCGCAACTTGGCGCAGCGCGTGTTGAAAGACGGCAAAGGCGACCCGAGGAAGACGCTCGACCTTGCGGCACGGCGAGCGTTGTGCCGGCCGCTACGTCCGGAAGAAGCAAAAGTCGTCGAGTCCGGCCTGGCCGAGATGCTCAGTTACTACCACGGCCGTAAGGCCGACGCCGAAGCATTGGTGAAAGTCGGCGAAAGTAAGCCTGCGGCGGATATCGACGTCGCTCAACTCGCCGCTTGGACGAACATCTGCAATATGCTGATGAACATGGATGAAGTGTTGAATAAGTAATCTCCGCGCTCAATACCCTCGCGATACCATGGCCATGAATCCTTTGGAAGCTTATCGACAGTTGGAAACACGCCGCCAATTCTTCGGCCGCGGCAAGAACGCGCTCGGCATGGCCGCGCTGTCGTCGCTCTTGATGCAAGACGTCGCCCAAGCTAACGCGCCCAGCATCGGCGGTACCGGCGGGTTCAAGTATCCCGGCACGCACTTCGCGCCGAAGGCGAAGAACGTGATCTACCTGCATATGGTCGGCGGGCCTGCGCAGATGGACCTCTTCGACTATAAGCCGAAGATGAAAGACTTCTACGATAAGGACTTACCCGACTCGATTCGCCGCGGCCAGCGCCTGACGACGATGACTTCGGGGCAGGCCCGCTTTCCGATCGCGCCGAGCATTTACAAGTTCAAGCAACACGGCAAGAGCGGCGCTTGGATATCGGAGATGCTGCCGGAAACCGCCAAATGCGTCGACGATCTCTGCATCATTCGTTCGCTCAACACCGAGGCGATTAACCATGAGCCGGCGATCACGGCGATGCAAACGGGCAGCCAGGTTTCCGGCCGGCCCTGCCTCGGTTCGTGGGCTTCGTACGGGCTCGGGTCGCTGAATGAAAATCTGCCGACCTTCGTCGTGCTCGTGGCCGTGCCGACCAATCGCGAGCAGGAACAAGCGATCAGCGCGAAGCTCTGGTCGTCAGGCTTCCTCCCGGGGCATTTGACGGGCGTCGCTTTCCGCAGCAAGGGCGATCCGATTCTCTACATCAACAACCCGCCCGGCGTGCCCGACGAGGTTCGCCGCAAGATGCTCGACAGCCTACGGCAACTCAATGAGCAAACGTATCGCGCCGCCGGCGACCCGGAGACGCAAACGCGCATCCAGCAGTACGAAATGGCGTTTCGCATGCAGGCCAGCGTACCCGAACTCACCTCGCTGGCCGACGAGAGCGAAGCGACGTTCACGCTCTACGGCGATCAAGCGAAGACCCCCGGTTCGCTCGCCAACAGCATGCTTATGGCGCGCCGCTTGGTCGAACGCGGGGTGCGGTTTGTGCAAATATATCACAACAACTGGGATCATCACTCGAACCTGACCGGGCGTATGCCGGCGCAATGCAAAGACGTCGATCGCGCGACCTACGGACTGATCAACGACTTGAAGCAGCGTGGGATGTTCGACGAAACGTTGATCATCTGGGGAGGCGAGTTCGGCCGAACGATTTACTCGCAAGGCGGTTTGACGGCGACGAACTACGGTCGCGATCATCATCCGCGTTGCTTCACCATGTGGATGGCCGGCGGCGGAGCCAAGGGAGGCGTCGTTTACGGCGAGACCGACGACTTCAGCTATAACATCGTTAAAGACCCGGTGCACATTCGCGACTTCCACGCGACCGTGCTTCAGTTGCTCGGCTTCGATCACACCCGGTTCACTTTCAAGCACCAAGGCCTCGACTTCCGGCTCTCAGGCGTGGAGCCGGCCCGCGTGGTGAAGGAATTGCTGGCATAGGGTTCAACTCGGGAGTCGTCGATGCCGGTACGGAGCGCACTGTTGATCGTTGCGTTGTCGGTGTCGGGCTTGGTCGCGGCCGAGCCTGCGCCGGGGTTCAAGATCCAGCTCGACGTCGTCCGCAAAGGTTACGACGGTAAGAAGTGCTGGGTGCATCCGCGGGCGGGGGCGATTCCGCCGACCTCGGCCGGTGCGTCGCCTTCGGTCGTGATGACGCTGCAAGAATTGCTGCTCTCCGGGAGCGATATCTTCTACGCTCTTAACGAGATGCGCACCGACGACTTTGGCCGCACATGGAGCGGCCCGACCGAACACGCCGACACGCTCGGCCGGCGTAACGAGCCGGAAGGCGTCGTCGTCGCGGCCTGCGACTTCACGCCGAAGTGGCACGCCAAGAGCGGGAAGCTGTTAGGGATCGGCCACACCGTGCGCTATCAGGGCGACAAGGTGATGGCGCACCGCAAGCGCGAGACGTCGTATAGCGTGTACGACGCGGAACGCCGCTCATGGAGCCCTTGGACGACGCTCGAAATGCCGGCCGACGCGAAGTTCTACAATTCCGGAGCGGGCTGCGTGCAGCGCGTCGACCTGGAGAACGGCGACATCCTGGTGCCGATCTATTTCGGTGAACGGAAAGGACGCACTCGCGTCAGCGTGATTCGCTGCACGTTCGACGGCCGGACCTTGCGCTTCGTCGAGCAGGGCAACGAGCTGGTCGTCGACGAAGATCGGGGGTTGCATGAGCCGTCGCTCACGCGGTTTCAGGGGCGTTTTTATCTCACGATTCGGCAAGACAAGTCGGGCTACGTCACGTCGAGCGACGACGGGCTGCATTTCGCGGAACTTCGGCAGTGGCAATGGGACGACGGCACCAATCTTGGCAACTACAACACCCAGCAGCACTGGGTGCGGCACGACGACGGGTTGTTCCTGGTCTACACGCGTCGCGGCGCCAATAACGACCATGTTTTCCGTCACCGGGCCCCGCTGTTCATCGCTCAAGTCGATCCGGCGGCGTTGCGGGTGATCCGCAGTACCGAGCGGGTGCTGGTCCCCGAGCGCGGAGCGAGGCTGGGCAATTTCGGCGTTTGTGAAGTGAGCGAGAATGAAACCTGGGTGACGGTCGCCGAGTGGATGCAAACTTGGGGGCCGAACCATATCATCCCCCCCGACAACAAATACGGCGCCGATAATAGCCTCTACACGGCCCGCATCCGCTGGCAGAAGCCGAACGCCGGCTGGAACCAAAACTAAGCCGTTTCAGCGTTTTTCCGCTGTTTTTAAGGCCTTTTTGCGAATCCCCCAAAGGTGTGAAATCTTCCGTCCGGTCGTGTTCAGCGGGTAGCGTGTCATCGCATCGAAACCGACCCAGCGGGCCGCGGCGAAGCCGCGCGGCGTGAGTTTTCCGCCTAAATATGCGGCTTCGTAGGCGTCGAGCGTGATCCGAAACCGTGTCACGCCGTGCTTTAAAGTTGTCGTTAAAAAGCGGATTTCGGCAGCTATTCCGAGCGACTCTTGCAGCTTCCGGCGCAATTCCGCGTGGATTGCCGGGGGGCTTTCGGCTTCCAGCGCGAAGCGGGGGAAGTCCCACAAGCCGGCCCAGCGCGTGCCGGCGGACCGTTCCACAAGCAGCACCTTGCCGCGGTGTTCGACGAGCACGGCCGCCTCGCGCACGTCTTCAAACTGCTTCTTCGCCTTCGGCTTGGGGATCTCGGCCTGCAGCCCGAGCTTGTTCGTGGGGCAGAGCTTGGCGACCGGACAAACGGCGCATTTCGGCTCGCGCGGCGTGCAGACGAGCGCGCCGAGTTCCATCAGCGCCTGGTTGAACAAGCCGGGCTCTTCCCGCGGCACGAGCGCCGCGGCCCACGCCCAGAGCAACGCTTGGCCCGGTTTCGCGAGCGGGTCGTCGCGATACGCCGCGAGCCGGCTCAAAAGCCGCACGGTGTTGGCTTCGAGAATCGGCTCCGGCCGATCGAAGGCGATCGAGAGAATCGCACCTGCCGTGTAGCGACCGATGCCGGGCAGCGCGCGAACCGCGTCCGGCTCGCTCGGAAAGACTCCGCCGTGCTCGGCGACGATCACTTGCGCGGCGCGATGCAGTTGCCGCGCGCGACGATAGTAGCCGAGCCCTTCCCACAGTCGCAACACGTCGCGCTCCGGCGCCGCGGCCAGCGCGGCCACGGTCGGCAACCGCGCGAGAAACCGCTCGTAGTAGGCGACGACCGCCGCGACGGTCGTCTGCTGCAGCATGATTTCGCTGAGCCACACGGAATACGGATCGCGAGAGCGTCGCCAAGGCAAGTCGCGCCGCTCCCGCGCGAACCACGCGACGAGCGCCTTGCGAAACGCGGCGACCCAACGCGCCGTCGGCAGTACGATCGCGGTCTTCGCCGCCGCCTCCTTGCGGACCACGCTCACGATCTCCCCGGCGCGATTTGGCCCGTCGTGGGGTCGAAGTGGGGGATCGCGTCGGTGTATTCGACGCTCATCCGCGGCCGCAGTTGGGCGACGAGCTGGCGAAACAGCGACGGCTGGGCGGCGGCGACGAGCTTCTCGCGCACCGCTTGCCAGCGGATCGTCCCCGGCTTTTCTTCGGTCACGGTAATGAGATGGACTCCGAACGGGGTCGTCGTCGGCGGACTCACCTCGCCGACGCGCAGAGCGAACGCCGCGGCCGAAAACTCCTCGGCCATTCGTTCGTGCCGGGGAATGAAACCGAGGTCGCCCCCCTGCTCGCGGCTCGGGCCGGTCGAGTATTGCTTCGCCGCGTCGGCGAACTTCAGCGCGCCCGACGTGATCGCTTCGCGCACGGAGTTCGCCTTCGCCGTCGCGGCGGCGAGCGTCGCCTGATCTTGGTGCCCCTCGATGCGAAACAAGATATGACTGACGCGCAGCTCGGTGCCGTCGAAGTCGCGGCGGTGCGAGTTGTAGAACTGCTCGAGCAAATCGTCGGTCAGCAACTCCTTGGCGAAGCGATTCCAACCGATCTCCCACGTCCGCACCGCTTCGAGGTCGCCTTCCGTCAGCGCGTTCTGCTTGAGGTAGTCGGCGCGGGTGATGCCGCGGCGGGTGAGATTCTTGGTGAAGTTTTCCTCGGCCTGCTTGAGCTCCTCCGCGGTCGGTTTGAGCCCGCGGCGCTTCATCTCGGCCGACACCAAGCGGCGGCCGATCACCTGCTCCAGAGCCTGCGCCGAGAGTTGCGGCCAAATCGCGAGCGGAATGGGGCGTCCTTGCAGCACGCCGGCCAATTGCTGCCGCACTTCGCGAAACGGCACGAATTCGCCGTTGACGCGGGCCACGACCACGTCGTCGTTCGGCAAGCCGGCCGCGGCCGGCGCGCCCGCGTTCGCCGCCGGTGGTGCGGGTTGCGCTCGGAGCGACGCGGCGCCGCTCGCGGCCGCGACGAAACATGCGAACCAAGACAACGCGGCACGGCGACGATTCACGGCGGGAAACTCCTCGACCTGATGAGCGAAGTTAAGGCAGCGGTAAATCGCGGAAGGAAAACTTGATCGGCAGCACGACCAAATCGGCGGGCGTTTGATAAACGAGCGTTTGCCCGCGCCAGTCGCCCGTCGGCTCGAACGAGAAATTCAGCGTGAGTTCGTTTTGCGCTTGCCGCGCCAGTTCGACCGACGCCGGCTTGGTTTGCGTGCCGTCGGGAGCTTCCAGGTAGCAAGCGTTTTTGTAAAACCAACCGCGGTGCGATTCCAGCGCGTTGGCCGCGTCGTCGTAGCGGAGTCGTAAGGCGACGGCGACCCCTTCGCCGCCGAGCTGCGGTCGCGGCTCGATCGCCGTGCTCACGGCCCCGGCGCGTTGCTCGCGGGCGACGCCGGCCGCGAGCCGATCGAAGCGAAACGTCAGCGGCTCGGCCGGCATGAGCACTTCGAGCGAGCCGCCGAATTCGCGGAGCGTCGTCACGCTGCGGGGCGGAGCCTTATAGCGGAGCGAGGCTTCGATGCGCGAGGCCTTGGCCGGCGGCGGAATCTCGACGACGAAGTCGTTCGTCTGCGGCGCGAGCGGCTCGCCGCGATCGTCCACGGCCTGCTCTGCGGCGTCGCGGAGCGTAAAGAACAGCGGCTTCAACCGCGGCTCCCAGGCGACTTCCCAATCGATCTGTAGATCGACCGGCCGCTCCTCGCCGACTTCTCGCGTGGCGACCAAGCGCCTGAGCGCCAGGCGAAACGCGCCGGCGTAGACCACGTTGCGCCCTTCGACGACTCCGTGCCGCGCTTCGGGCGGGGCGTCGACGAGCGCGAGCCCGTCGCCGCCGGAGAAGTGATACACCTCCATGCCGGCGGTCGCCGCGAGCGCGTCGAGCGCTTTCCAAAACGGCTGGTTGTCGAGTCGCAATGTCAGCCGTCGCTCGCCGGCCTGCTGGCCGAACTGGCGGCGATAGTCGACGAGCTTGTTGCCCGTCTGTTTTTCGAATTCGGCGAGCACTTCGCCGAGCGGCGCATTCTCGACGTCGAGCGTCACGATCGACGCCTCAAGGCTCGCCGCGGCTCGGTTGCGATAGAGCGCGGCCCGCACGCGATCGACGCGGGAGACGACTTCGGCCGACGCCGACGCGGGGAGCGTCGCCAAGAGCGGCAGCGCCGGCGAGCCAAGTTCGAGCAACGCGCGCTCGGCTTCGTCGCGCGCGGCCCGTTGCGGGGCGTCGAGTTGCTGCAGGAGCGTACGAACCTGCGCGGCGAGTTCGGCATCGGCCGCAGTTGCGGCAGGCGCTTGAGCGATCAGAGCGGCGGCAAGGAAGAGGGTCGGCGACATGCAGGTATTGTAGTCGATCCGCAGGCCGAAGTGCGCATCGAGGTTCGAGCGCGATGTTGCGAGTTTTTCTAGAGCGCCGTGTTCAAAGGATGGTAGCGAGCGGCGGGGTTTATCCCCGCCGTCTGCCGACCGTCGGAATCAGACGGCGGGGATCAACCCCCGCCGCTCGCTTTGATGCTGCCGGACGCATTCCGCGTGGGCCTCGCTGCGCTCGATCCATCCTACGCTCGGCGTGCCCGCCGCGTTGCTTGCGGCCGTTCGCAATGATTCAGTTTTCTCAATCGAACGGCGAAAATCAGCAAAAGCTCAGAGCGTCATCGCTGTATTGGTTGCGCCCTAACGAGCACCAACTAGCATAGGCCTAGGTGCAGTTCGTCTCACGAACCGTTTTGCTTCTTCGTCCTTGTTGACGATTTTGTCAACGACATCGACTCTGCATGGACCAAGCAGTTCGATTCCAAGCAACTCGCCATTGCGGTTGTAATTTGCGAAGGCATTGCCGTTGGCAAACTCACGCACTTCGTTCGCTTTACCGCGGCGAATTTGAAAGTATGCAGCGAGCATCTCGCCCGTATCCTTATCGACGGTCAGTTTGACCTCAAATTCGTGCGGCATATGCCCTATCGCCTTGCAGGAAAAGTCTTGAAAAGCGCAGTGATGATCAAGACACGATCTTTTTTCAACTTGTAGACAACGTCGATTGCTTTGGTTTTTTTCTTGAACCTTCTGACTCTTTCACGATCGGCCGGACAATTCAGTCCCACTTTGTCGGGGTGCTCGACAGCCCCGATGACTTCTTTTTTGTCGATTCCCCTGACCTTCATCTGTTTGAGCGCGTGAGGGCAAAACTCAACCAGCTCGCGCCCGAGAAGGCTGTGTTTCACGTACTCTGTCTCAAACTCCTCATCCATTCTACCGCGTCATTTGGAGAGAGCGCTAGATGGTTGCAGGCAAAGGAGTTATATCCACCGAGTCAGTTGATTTTCAATGAAAATCCCCCTTCTCGACACCAACGTACGCCAAGTCGCAATCGGCAAGTGACATACCGGAGATGCCATCCGGCGCCCCGCCAATCTAGCGCGCTTCCAAGGCATTGCCTTCGGAGCCCGGAGCGTGAGCGACGGGGTCAGGTTGCGGCGCGATGTCGCGAGTCTTTTTAGAGTGTCCCAGGAGCTTGGGAACGAGGATGGGAAGCACTGGTGGGCGAGCCACCAGTGGCACTCGGGCGAGGTTGATCCCCGCGGTCTGATTCCGAGGCAGGCAGACGGCGGGGATATAAACCCCGCCGCTCGCTTTGAGTCGCTGTCGGCCGCGTTCCGCGTGGGCCTTGGCCTGCGGTTGTCGTGCGACAACCGCAGGTTTGCGACCCACCCTACTAGCGCGACTTTTTCGCGCGTTCGGTGAGTTTGGCGACGATGGCTTGGAACTCTTTGCGGACTTCGGCGAAGCCGGCCGGCGTTTTGGGGCCGCTGCCGCGCACGTAGTCGAGCATGATCTTTTCCGAGGCCACGAACTCGTCGCCCAGGTCGCACATGGCGGGCACGATCTCGAGCGGCACCGTGGTCACGCCGTTGGTGTCGCCGTGGAGCAAGTCGCCTTGGTTCACGGTGATGCCGCCGACGCGGACCGGGAGGCCGAGGTGCATCATGTGGCAGTAGCCGTGCGACGCGATCGTCGAGCCGGTGAAGACCGGATACTTGATCTCGCGGACCTGGTCGATGTCGCGGCCGCCGCCCGAGGTGATTAGGCCGACCGAGCCGAAGCCCTTATAAACGGAACACATCACTTCGCCGAACGTGGCGGCGACCGGGGGATCGTCCATGTCTTGAAACACGACCACGGCCGGACCCGGCAAGGCTTCGAACTGCACGAGTTGCTTATCCATCGAGCCGTAGGCGTCGCCGCCCTTTGGCGGAGCGTCGCTGCGGAAGGCGGCCGTGCACGCGTAGCCGACCATCGGCGGCAACTCGGGGAAGTTGCATTTGATGCGGCCGTCCATGTAGCCGCGGTTGCGCGGGCGGACGTCGAACAGTTCGATCATGTTGCAGATCGTCGGCGTATCGTATTTGGCGAGTTTGTCGAGATGCGCTTGCGTAACGGCCATGGCGAGTTCGATCTTTCGAGAGAGAAAAGAGTATGGGTCCGGTTGCGACGACCACGAAGTCGCGGCTCAAACTATCAGCCCGACATGCCGAGTCAAGGTAGGCACGCGCTCGAAAGCGACGCGGGAGTCGGTCGGCTCATTGTAGCGGTTCGAACGATCCTGTCGGCGGTGTTTCACGGCGGCGACGTTAGTTGTTGCCGTTTTTCACCATGTTGCCGAAACGCGTGCTACGTTTCCTTGGAACAACTCTGCGCGGTCGGAACGGTCCGACAGGATAGCGCGCAGTGAAACGGCTCGTACGGACACGTGCCCAGCGGTACCCGCACCGGATGCGGGCACGGCCTCACGATGCACGAGTCGTATACAATCCGCCGCCGTTGTTCGACCGCCGGATTGCCGGGCGCGTCGACGCTCGCGGCGGCGATGATTCTGCTCTGTGCGGGCTGTTGTTTGAACGCCCCGCGCATCGATCCGTCGGGCCAGCGTGTATTCACTTACGACACGCCTTATCGCCAAGTGCCCGGCCCGGTGACGGGCAACGAGCGCACGGCCGTGATGGTGTCGCCGGCGAAGATCATCGCGCCGGTCGGCAGCGAAGTCGTCGTGCAAGCCGCGGTGTGCGGACCGGATAAGACGTTGATCGCCGGCGAAAAAGTGGAATGGTCGATCGCGCCGGACTCGGTCGGCTACTTCGTGCAGGCCGGCGAATCGGGCGATCACGAATGGCTGCACCACATCGGACACACGACCCGCAAGGTCGACAACACGTTCGCGATCAGTTCGACGTCGCCGAAGTTCATCATGCTCAATCGAGGCACGGCCCAGACGGGCGACGACGTGCCGGTGTTGCGCGGCCAGGCTTGGGTGACGATGTCGTCGCCGACGGAAGGAACCTCGTTCGTCTCGGCCGTGGCGCCGAGCGTGCGGAGTTGGGATTCGCACAAGCAAACGGCGACCGTGTATTGGGTGGATTGCCAGTGGACGTTTCCGCCGCCGGCCGTGAATCCGTCGGGGACGCGGCATGTGTTTACGACGCTGCTCGTGAAGCATTCGAACAAGTGCCCGCTGGCCGGCTATCGCGTGCGTTATGAAATCGCCGGCGGTCCGGCGGCCGGCTTCGCCCCCAACGGGGCGCAGGTCGTCGAAGTGACGAGCAACGCGCTGGGGCAAGCCCCGGTCGAGATTTTCCAGCAAGCGCCGTCGGCGGGCACGAACACGATCAACATTCAGGTGATTCGCCCGGCCGATTGGCCCGGCGGCGACGGCACGCAACTCGTCGTCGGCAGCGGCTGCACGCAGAAGACTTGGACGACGAGCACGCAGGGCTTGTTGGTCGACAAGAGCGGCCCGACGGAAGTGGCCGTGGGGGCGACGATCACGTACCGCATCGACATTCGCAACCCGAGCGACCTGACGGCGCGCGGCGTGACGGTGACCGACGCCGTGCCGAGCGGCTTGACGCTCTTGGGCAGCAACCCGCCGGCCACGATGAACGGCACGAACCTGACTTGGCCGCTCGGCGATTTGCCGGCCGGACAAGGGCGGACGATCGAACTGAGCTTCCGGGCGCAGCAGCCGGGCGTGGTGAACAACTGCGCTCAGGTGCAGACGACCGACGGGCAGACGGCGCAAGATTGTGCGGCGACGACGATCACGAACCCGTCGATCGACATTCAAATGGTCGGCCCGCCGCAAGCGGCCGTCGGCGAAGACGTGACGTTCGTCACGACGATCACGAACCGCGGCGCGACGACGGCGAGCGGCTTGGTGCTGATCGACCGGTTCGACGCCGGTTTGAAGCACGAGTTTGCCAACAGCCCGATCGAGAATCGCGAACTCGGCAGCCTGATGCCGGGCGAATCGCGCAAGGTGAACGTGCGGTTGCGCGTGCTCCAGCCGGGTCGCTGGTGCAACACGATGGAACTGACGGGAGACGCCGGAGTGCGCGGCTCGGCGCAAGCCTGCTTGAACGCGGTGGCCGCGTCGACAACGCCGGCCGCGCCGCCGGCGACCGTGCCGCCTGCGACTCAGCCGACGGCGCGGCCGGCGCTGTCGGTGCGCAAAACGGCGGCCAAGGCCCAAGCCGGCGTCGGCGACACGGTGCTGTTTACGATCGAGATTCAGAACACCGGAACCGTGGCTGCGACCGGCGTGCGCTTGCTCGACAACTACGACATCGCCATGCGGCCGACGCAAGCGACCAACGGCTGGCAACCGGCGGGGAACGATCTGGTGTGGACCGTGCCGTCGATCGGGCCGGGCCAACTCTACCGCTTCCAAGTGGAATGCCAATGCTTGGCCCCGGGGCAGCGAGTTTGCAACCGGGCTCAGGTGACGTGCCAAGAGGGCGTGCGGGGCGATGCCGAGTCGTGCCTGGAGATCGTCGGCCGGCAAGGGACGCTGACGATCGACATTCGCGACCTCACGGACCCGGTGCAAGTGGGTAACGAAGTCGTGTATGAAGTCACGGTGCGGAACTTGGCGAACGTGTCGGATCGCAACGTCGCGGTCGCCGTGGCGTTGCCGAACCAGATGACGCCGGGCAACGGTCACGCCGGGCCGACGCAGTTCATCGTCGACAACCGGACGATTCGCTTCTCGCCGATCGCCGAATTGCGGCCGGGCGAAGCGCAGACGTTCCGCGTGGTGGGGATCGCCCGCGAGCGAGGGAGCGCGAATGCGCAAGCGACGGCGGCCAGCCAGTTGCAACAGCAGCCGACGACGGCGACGACTTCGACGAATTTGTTTTAGACGGCAGGCGCCTGAGAATTCGACACCGGGTGGCACGGCCGGCTTGACCACGCGTGCGTCGATCACCCAAGTGTGAATGGCACTGGTGGACGAGCCACCAGTGCCACCCTGAGCTGATTGAGCAAGCGTTAGTTGCCGCCGGCGGATTTGACCGGCTTCTCGGCCGCGGCTTCGGTCTTCTTCGCGGCGGGCTTCTTCCCGGCCGCGGCCTTCGAGGCCGCTTCCTTCTTCAGCGCGGCGACCTTGGTGAGTTGCTCCGGAGTGAGCACGGCTTCGATTTCCTTATCGCGCTGGGCCATCAGGGCCTTGATCTGCGCGGCGAGCGGCGCGATTTGCGCTTGGTACTTGTCTTGAATCGCGTAGATCGATTCTTTTTGATCCGGCGCGACCACTCGGCCGTAGTAGACCGGGATCGGCCCGCGACGGTCGATCTTAGCGGTGGGCTTGGCGGCGGGCTTGGCCGGCTTTTCGTCGGCGGCTTGGAGTTGCAGCGTCCCTGCCAAGGTGAGAACCGCGATCGTCGCCCCGACGATCTTGCGAGCACAGGAAACTCGAACGTTCATCGATCTACCCCTTGGGTGGTGAGTGGCGGCCGGGAATTGGTAGCAATTCCGCGGCAAACGGCGTTATTCTAAATAGCGAGCGGATGGAATCCAGCCTTTTTGAGGGGATAATCCTCCCCAAATAAACGGCCTGCGATTCACGTCGTTTTCAGAGCCTCCGCCACCCCCCGAAACCATCCCCGGCGATCTTTCGATCGCGCTTGTTGAGGTATTCGATGTCGCACATTCGTTGTAGCGCGATCGCGCTGGGCCTGCTGCTGTTCGCGTCGTCGTCGGCCCCGGCCGCCGCGGAGAAGCGGCCGAATATCTTGTTTTGCTTTGCCGACGATTGGGGACGCTACGCGAGCGCTTATGCTCCGCTGGAGCAGCGGCCGAGCGCGAACTCCGTCGTGACGACGCCGAACATCGATCGCGTGGCCCGCGAGGGTGTGTTGTTTAAGAACGCGTTTGTGAACGCGCCGAGTTGCACGCCCTGCCGTAGTTCGCTGTTGTCGGGCCAATACTTCTTCCGCACCGGCCGCGGCGCGATTCTGCACAACGCCGTGTGGGATTCGAGCATTCCTTCGTTCCCGCACTTGCTGCGCGACTCCGGCTACCAGATCGGCGAGACGTATAAAGTGTGGAGCCCCGGCACGCCGAACGACGCGCCGTTCGGCGCAGGCAAGTACGCTTATGAAAAGGCCGGCGGCGCGTACAACAACTTTTCCGAAAACGCCACGCAGATGGTGAAAGCGGGCGCGACGGTCGACGCGGCCCGCGAGAAGCTGCTGAACGACGTGCGCGGCAACTTCGACGCCTTCTTGGCCGATGCCAAGGCCGACCCCGCGAAGCCGTGGCTCTATTGGTTCGGGCCGACGCTCGTGCATCGCAAGTGGATCAAGGGCTCCGGCCAAGCGCTGTGGGGCATCGACCCGGAAAGCCTCGCCGGAAAGCTACCGGCGTTTTTGCCCGACGTGCCCGAGATTCGCGAAGACTTCGCCGATTACCTCGGCGAGATCCAAGGCTGGGACGCCGGCATCGGCGTGCTGTTGAAGAAGCTCGAGGAGACGGGTCAGCTCGACGACACGCTCGTCGTGATCAGCGGCGACCACGGCGCGCCGGGCTTCACGCACGGCAAGTGCAACTTATACGACTTCGGCACGGGCGTGGCGCTCGTGGCGCGCGTGCCCGGCGGCAAAGGAGGCCGCGTGGTCGACGATTTCGTCAACCTGATGGATCTCGCGCCGACTTTCCTCGAAGCCGGCGGAGTGACGCCGCCGGACGTGATGACCGGCCGCAGTTTGTGGAGCGTGCTCAAGTCCGATGCGAGCGGGCAAGTCGATCCGGCGCGCACCTGGGTGGTGACGGGTCGCGAGCGGCACGTCGGTCATGCGCGCGAAGAGAACCTCACCTACCCGCACCGTGCGCTTCGCACGCCGCAGTTTTTGTACATCCGCAATTTCCATCCCGAGCGTTGGCCGATGGGCAACCCGCGCACGATCACCGACTCGAGCGCGCCGAGCCAAGACGAGCTTGAGAACGAGACGTACGCCGCGTTCCCCGACATGGACGCGAGCCCGACCAAGGCCTGGCTCGTCGCTCATCGCAACGATCCGCAATGGAAAAAGTATTACGACTACGCGTTCGCCAAACACCCGGCGGAAGAACTCTACGACCTGAGCAAAGACCCGGACCAGATTCACAACGTGGCCGACGACGCGGCCTACGCCTCGCAGAAGCAGGAACTGAGCGAACAGTTGCTGAAAACCTTGGCCGACGCGGCCGACCCGCGCGTCGTGCCGCCGGGCGACACGTTCGAGAAGTCGCCCTTCACCGATCCGCCGCCGGCGGAAAAGACCGATCGGGCCAAGCGGGCCAACAATCGGGCCAAGGGAGCGAAAAAGAAAGCCGCGGCGCAGTAAACGCCCGAGTCGTAAGCGCCCGGTCAGCTGACGGAGCCCATCGGCTTCTTCGGCCCCGGTCCGCGACGATTGGGATCGATCGCCGGCGGTTGCCGCATGTCGGGCGGCGGCCCAAAACCGCGATCAGGCCCCTGCTGTTGCGGCGGCGGGTTGTTGTCGAAGCCGCGTCGTCCGCCTCCGGCGCCGTTGCGGCGCTCGTCGCCCGGCGCGAAGCCGCGGTTAAACGGTCCGAACCGCGTTCCGATCGGGTCGCGCCAGAGCCCTTTGCGGCGCAGATACTCGCGGCGTAGTTCCGCTTCCATTTCGTCGCGCGGCAGCGCGAGCAAGCGCAACCGCTCCGTTTCGGCGATCTCGGTTTCGAAGAACTTGCGGAGTTCGTTTTCGTCGATCCGCATGGCCGGCATGCCGGCTTCCGATCGCGTGCCGACGACGCGCTCGATCGACGTGCGAATCCAGCCGCTGAGGAGCGACTTGAGATCGTCGGGCCCCGGCGGCTTCTTGGCCGCGGCGTCCCATTGAATCTGCGAGCGTTGCGAGAGTTGCGAGCGCAAGAGAGTCAGCGCTTGAGGCGTGACGACGTCGAACCGCGACGGTCCCGGCCCGCGCGCGGAGCCGAGCACGTAGTACATCAACGCCCAAGTCCGCTCCCGCGAACCCATCTGTTCGAACCGTTCACGGACGATGCTCGGTAGATTCTCGAGCAGCTTCTCTTGATGCTCGCGGACCTGTTTTTCGAGCCAGGCGACGACGACCTTGGAATCGGCCTCGGAGAATTGCTCGGCTTTGTTCGTCCAGTAGTCCGACGTCATCTCCGAGACGCGGGCGAAGCGCTCTTCGGCGTCGAGTCCGACGAGCGTCGCGCTTTGCTGCGGCGAGAGCTGCGACTTCCAAGTGAGATAGTTGCCGAGCAAGGTGCGCAAGCTCCCGTCGCTCGTCGACACTTTCAGTTCCGCGCCGAGTTGCAGCAAGCGCTCGCGTTCCGCCGGGGGCAAGTTCTCGAAGCGCTCGTACTTCGTCGCGAGTTCCAGCCGCCGGTTTTCCGGCAGGAGTTCCACTTCCGCGCGCCGCGCCGACCAAGGATCGGTGCGCGTGAGCGCCCAGGCCGCTTCGCCGGCGAGAGCGGCGACGATCAGCGTCGCCGCGACGACGCGGCGCGGCGTCCACAGCCGGCCGGCGTCCGGATCGGGTTCGTCGATGAGGTCAGCGGTTTCGCGAATCATAAGAATTATTCGGGAGCGGCAGGCGCACGCGATGTTCTTCCAACTTGCGGAAGAATTCACCGGTTTCGCCGGGCTCGGTGCGACCGAGCAAATCGATGTTTTCAATCACCCGCAAATCGCGCAGCAGCGCGTCGTCGGGTCGGCCGCGCCAGGCGTCGACGGCGAGAAACCCGCCGATCGCCGCCGCCAGCACGCCGCCCGCGATGAGCCAACGATCCAGCAGCGCGCCGCGCGGCTTGGCCTGCGTCGCGGCGATTTCGTCGGCCGTGTCGAGCGCGATCATCTCCACGGTCGATTGCGTGAAGCTCGCGTTCACGTCGGCCCGCGGCAACTCGTCGAGCAAGTCCCAAGCCCGCTGCAGCCGGCGAAATTCGTCTTGCAGTTCCGCGTCGGCGGCCAAGTCGCGCTCGATGTCGCTGCGCTCTTCGGCTTGCAGTTCGCCGTCGAGATAGGCGTTGAGGCGTTCGCGGGCTTCCGCGGTCGAAGGGTCGTTCATGCTTCGTCATCCTCCGCGGGCGCGTGACCCGGCTTGGGAGGGAGCACGCCGCGTTCCAGATAGGCTTCGAGCATATCGCGCAGATTGTCGCGTGCCCGCGACAGGAGCGACTTCACCGCTTGCGGCGAGAGTCCCATCGTCTCGGCGATTTCGATGTAGCTCATGTTCTCGAACTTGCAGAGCAGCACGGCGAGCCGCTGGCGCTCGTTGAGCGTTTCCATCGCGAGCTTCACGACGTCGCGCATTTCGGCTTTGTCGAGTTGTCGCGTGGGCATCAGCGCGCTCTTCGCCTGGGCCATCTGTTCGAGCGACGAATTGTTCCAAGCGCCGGTGTCGTCGGGATTCGTCGGCGCGAGGTTGCGCTCTTTGCGGCGGGCTTGGCTGCGGCGGGCGTTCGAAGCCACATTGTTGGCGATCGTGAACAACCAGGTCGAAAACTTGGAGCCGGGCACATACTTCTTCCGCGAGCGATAGACGCGCAGGAAAACTTCTTGCGCGAGGTCTTCCGCCATGTCGCGCCGGCCGGTCAGGTGCTCCAACACGGTCACCAGCCGGCTCTGGTAGCGCAGCATCAGCTTTTCGAACGCCGCGGCGTCGTCGTCGCGCACCGCGAGCATCAACCGCACATCGGGGTCGCGCAGCTCGTAAGATTGGGCCGACGATTCGCCGACGGACAAGGACGTACCCGAGGCTGAATTCACGGAAACGAGGGCTCTTGCGGATCGCAACTTCAGTGTAGGTCAATCGGAGGGGAGCGGCCAGGGTTCCGGCTCGAGCGTCGCCGCCGCAGGCTCTTTAACCCCGCCGCGGCGGCGGAGTTTCGCCGCCGCTCCCTCGGCCGCGGGTTTTAACGTAGGAGCGTGTGGAGATGGATTGCGGTGCTCGCCGCCAGCGCCGCCAAGTTGTAGCCCCCCTCCAGCACGCTCACGAGCTTGCCGCCGGCATGCGTATCCGCCGCGTCTTGCACCAGTCGCGTCAGTTCCGCGAAGTCTTCGGTCTGCAAGTCGAGCGAGCCGATCGGATCGTCTTGGTGGGCGTCGAAGCCGGCGCTGACGAGCACCAGTTGCGGCTTCAGCTTCGCGGCGATCTTTTCCAAGCCTGCGCGGAACAGCGCGAAGTATTTTTCGCGCGGCGTGCCGTATTCGACCGGCACGTTCACGGTCGTGCCGAGTCCGCGGCCGCGACCGGTTTCGTCGGCCGCGCCGCTGCCGGGATAAAACGGATAGCGATGAATCGAGTAGAAGCCGATCTGCTCGTCTTCGTAAAACTCGTCCTGCGTGCCGTTGCCGTGATGCACGTCCCAATCGATGACGAGGACGCGATCGAGACCGTGGTCGGCGACGGCCGCGCGGGCCCCGATCGCGATGTTGTTGAACAGGCAAAAGCCCATCGGGGCGTTTTTCAGCGCGTGGTGGCCCGGCGGGCGCACCAGGCAGAGCGCCGACTTGTCTTCGCCGGCGAGCACGCGCCGGACGGCGTCGCACACGGTGCCGGCCGCGAGCAGAGCGGCGTCGTAGCTGCCGGCCGAGACGATCGTGTCTTGCTCGATCTGCCCGAAGCGGCCGGCGGCGATCGCGTCGCGCACGCTCGCGACGTAGTCGCGGCCGTGGCAGCGCTCGAGCTGCGCCGCAGTCGCCGCGACGCACTCGCGCCGCGCGCAACGCTCGACCAGCTTTTCTTCCGCGAGCTTCTTGGCGATCGCCTCCAAGCGGGCCGGACGCTCGGGATGCTTGCCGGTTTCGTGTTTGAGAAAGCGGTCGTCGGTGTAGAGAAGCGTCATGATTTGATCAAACCGGAAAGCGGCTTCGTCGACGACGTGGTTACGCCGCGCCGCAGAGGGCGTTCCCGACGAGGGGTTCTTGGCAGCGATGTCGACGCTTCGGTTCTACCACACGGCCGGCGGTCGTGTTAGCTTGGCGCTTTCGTTCGTACCCGCCTTGCTTCTCGCCTTTCGATTCGGAGAGTCTCATCATGCGAATTCCCGTCGCGGCCCTTGCCGCTTTGTTCGCCGTCGCCGTCGGCGTTGCGCTGTTCAACGTCTCCCAAGCCGACACGGCCGGCGCGACCGCGGCGAAGCTGCCCGGCGCGAAGGCGGTGATCGAAGCGGCCGGCTATCCCACGCTGCAGGCTGCGCTCGACGCCGTGCCGCCGGAAGGAGGCGTCGTCCGCTTGCCCCCCGGCACGTTTGAAATCACCGAACCGCTGCTGCTATTGCGCGGCGAAACGCTGCTCGAAGGGTGCGGCGCGGCGACGCACATCGTCAACAAGAACGTCGAAGGGAAGTCGGCGCTCGTTATTCGCCATCCCGATTTTCCGGCGAAGAAAGACGGCAATAGCCGCAACTGGCGCGTGCAAGTGAGCAATCTGCGGATTACCGGCAACGAGAAGTCGGGCCACGGCATCGAGGCCAACTACGTGCAGGAAATCTTTCTGCAAGGCGTGACGTCGAGCTATCACGGCGGCCACGGCATTTATCTCGACTTCTGCTACGAAGATCCGCGCGTCAGCGATTGCTTGATGACCTATAACAAGCAAAGCGGGCTGGAAATCGTCGGCTGCCACGACATCGTCGTCTGCGGCAATCATTTCGAAGAGAACCTCGACGCGCTGCGGTGCATCGACGGCTACAACTTGTGCATGTCGGGGAACAACGTCGACGACCATTTACGGCACGGCGTCGTCATCGAAAACACCTACGGCTCGGTCGTCAGCGGCAATATGATCGAGGAATGCCAAGACACGGGCATCATTCTCGACCGCGATTGCTACGGCATCACGCTGAGCGCCAACGTGATCGCCCATGAGATGAAGTGCGGCATCGACCTGCGCGACGCCCACGGCTGCGCCGTGACGGGGAACAGCTTCCCGCTCGTGCATCACCGCGCGGTCGTCGTCGGCAAAGAGAGCGGGCGGATTCCGATCGTCGGCAACGCCTTCGGCGACTCGTATATCGGCACGGCGCAAACCAAGCGGCCCGTGCTCGACGATCCGGCCGGCGGCCTCGTGATCGAAGGGGGCAAAGACGTGACGGCGGTCGCCAACACGTTTACCGGCCTCTCGACGCCCGCCCTGCAACAGCCGACGGAAGGGGAGAACGTCGTGTTCGAACTGAACATCGACGTCGATAACGGCCCCAAGAAGACGCCGGCTCCGTAGTCGCCGCGCCTGCATCCAGAGAAGGGGATGGGGAGATGCGGAGGGGATAATGGAGACCAACTTTGATTCGTTGATTAGCCTTGAATTTTCGTCGCGAGCCCAAGACGATTGAGTCAGATAGAAAGTTTAAATATCCGGTGAAGTTTACATATGACACGCTTCCGGCGAATGTACGTTGTCTGGTTCAGCGTGTTGATGTTGTGGTTCGTCACAATGAACTTAGGCGGCGTGATTCAGTACAACGTGAAGTATCCCTACACCGGTTTTCCACTCGCACTTGCGAGAGTGGGTCGTGATCCACTGGAAGTGGAAGTTGAATGGGGCGCTGTTGTGATCAACTTAGCCGTGGGCATCGCCACGTCATTGTTGCTTGGTTTCGTATGTGCATATGCACATTGCCGTGCGCGTCCTGAGAATCCTGCGATTGAATAAGCCGGCTACTTCATTGCGCATGAAAATGGGCCGCAGTCGCGGCCCATTGGGAGAAGCAAGCTCTTGTTATTGAAGCCGAGGCGAGGGCTAAATTCAAAATCTCAAACCGAATTCATCTCCCTCATCCCCTCCGCATCTCCCTATCCCCTTTCTCTGGATGAAAGAGAAAGGGGCCGGGATTAGCCGCCGAATTCGGCGCGGCGGCGTTCGAGTTGGCCTTGGAGGCGCTGCACGATCGAGCTGTGCATTTGGCTGACGCGGCTTTCCGAGAGGTCGAGCGTGGCGCCGATTTCCTTCATCGTCAGTTCCTCGTAGTAGTAGAGGATGATGATGAGGCGCTCGTTGCGATTGAGGCCCTTGGTCACGAGCCGCATCAGGTCGCCTTTTTGGATGCGGCGGGTCGGGTCTTCGCCCTTCTTGTCTTCGAGAATGTCGATTTCGCGGACGTCTTTGTAGCTGTCCGTTTCGTACCACTTCTTGTCGAGCGAGATCAGGCCGACGGCGTTGGCTTCGGTGACCATTTTCTCGAGGTCGGCGACGCTCATTTCGAGGCGTTCGGCGAGTTCGACTTCGGTCGGCGTGCGGCCCAGCTTGGCTTCGAGCGTCTTCATGGCTTCGTTGAGCTTCGAAGCCTTGGAGCGGACGAGACGCGGCACCCAGTCCATCGTGCGGAGTTCGTCGAGCATCGCGCCGCGGATGCGGGGGACGCAGTACGTTTCGAACTTCACGCCGCGCGTCATGTCGAACGCGTCGATGGCGTCCATCAGGCCGAAGATGCCGGCCGAGACCAGGTCGTCGAGCTCGACGCCTTCCGGCAGGCGGGCCCAAATGCGCTCGCCGTTGTATTTGACCAGCGGCAGATACTGCTCGACCAACCGATTGCGATATTCTTGATTCGTCGGGTCGGCTTTGAAAGCGTCCCAAACCTGAGCAATATCTTCTGAGGCGACCGTGGCCATGCAATCCTCCGTGAATGCCGCAAACTGCTTTTGTTCTTCGGGCGAGCAAACGTCCTGTTCGCGTCGCTAGTGGTTTCGACGGCGCGTCGTTAGGCGCGCCGTGGTTGTTGAGGTTTCGTTTTGTGCCGTTCGAGTTCGTCGCGAAACCGAGCCGCCACGCCTTCGTCGACCAGCCAGAGAGCCACACGCCCGGCCGCCGCGCCCAAGACGGCGAACAGCAGCAGAGCGCCCGCGGCCCGCGGTATGACGGCCGGAGCGTCGCCGCCCAGCGCCCAACCGCGAATCACGGTGATCGTGAAGGCCGTCGATCCGAGAATGCCGGCAAACGTCCGCTGCACTTCGGTCGACTCCGATCAACAAGAAACCAACGTCCGTCGACGAGTCGAGCGACTCGTCGCGATGCAGACTACGCAACCGGCAAAGTTTGCCGGCTGCGCGGTGAGCGTCGCTATCGACGGCGGTTCCTAAGATCGGCATCGGGAGATCAGTTGTTGAACGATTTTTGAGATTCTTGAGCGGACCGCGATCAGGGCGACGCGGCGACGGCGACGCGGGTCGCACTACGAGGCTTCCTTCGCGCTCGGGGCGCCGCTGCGACGGAAGTGGACATGCAGGGGCGACTCCGTTTCCAAGAGCCGCGGCACTTCGACCGCGAGGCGATCGATGCCCAGGGCGGCGGCGCCGTCGGGGGCGTCGATCAGAAACGGATGTTGTCCGGCCGCGGCGCGCGGCACGCAGGGATCGAACGGCAGGAAGCCCGCCGGCAGGATCGTCACGCCGAGGAACCGTCGGCAGGCGCGATCGAGGCGCTCGTGAACGTCGGCCGCGGCGACTTCATCGGCGACGCAATTGGCCACCGACGCGAGGACCGCTCGGAGCGGCGTGTCTTGGCAGACCAGCTTGATCGAGGCGTAGGCGTCCATGACGGCGACCGTGTCGGGATGCGTCACGAGCAGCACGGCGTCGGCCGCTTCCCAAAAGCGGCGCATGACGCGGCCGCCTGCGCTGCCGGCGTCGAGCAGCACGTAGTCGGCGTGGGGGCCGAGCGCTTCGAGTTGGGCGAGCAAGCGATCTTGAGCCTGCGGCGTGCAGTCGGCGGGATCGGTCAGGCCGCGAGCCGCCGGCAAGACTTGAATGCCGCCGGGTCCGAGTTGGAGGACTTCATGCACGGTGCGCCGGCCGGCCAAGACGTCGGCCGCGCCGTAGCGTTCGTCGATGCGGCAGAGCGCCGCGCAGTCGGGTCCGGCGAAATCGGCGTCGACCAGCACCGTGCGACGTCCTTCGCGGGCCAGCGCGACCGCGAGATTCAAGGCGACGGTCGTCGTGCCGACGCCCCCTTTTCCTCCGGCGACGACGACGAGCTTCGGCGGCGGAGAATCGTTGAGCCCGCCCGTGCGACCGGAGCGAAGCACCAGGCGACGAAGATCGTTGGCTTGATCGGGCATCATGGCGACACGCGAAAAGAAATGTGCGACGACTGAGACGTGAGGGATACGAGCGTTAGGCGACGAGTTGGCGGCGGCCGCTTGCGACCGGCTCCAGGCCGAGCACGAGCCGCGCGAGGCGCGCGCCGTCGGCCGGAGCGATGTCGTCGGGCACGCTTTGTCCGTCGGTGAGATAACTCAGCGGCAACTTGGCGTTGCGGAAGAGCGGCAACAGGTTGCCGAGGGCCGCGGCTTCGTCGAGCTTGGTGAGCACGAGATGCGTGGTGCCGACGGCGGCGAACTGGCGGGCCGTCTTTTCCAAGGCGGAGGCGCCCGCCGTGGCGCTGAGCACGAGGTGCACTTCGTCGGCGTCGGCCTCGGTGAGGAAGCTCTTCAATTCTTGAATTTTCAGGTCGTCGTGCGGGCTGCGGCCGGCCGTGTCGAGCAGCACGAGATCCATCGAAGAGAAGCTGTTGACGGCGTCGCGCATTTCGCGAGGCGTGCTGACGACGTGCATCGGCAGATCGATGATGTCGGCATAGGTGCGGAGCTGTTCGACGGCGGCGATGCGATAGGTGTCGACGGTGATCAGGCCGACGCGTTTCTTTTCGCGGAGGCGGAAATTGGCCGCGAGTTTGGCGATGGTCGTCGTCTTGCCGACGCCCGTCGGTCCCACGAGTGCCACCAAACGACGGCGGCCGGTTTCTAAACCGATCGGGCCTGCTACGGCAATGTCGGCCTCGA
>JAEUIN010000016.1 GCA_016793115.1 Planctomycetaceae bacterium | reverse complement strand
GACGTGGAGGCCATGCTGGAAGACTATTGCACAGGTTACTTCGGCCCGGCGGCGGAGCCGATGAAGGCCTTCATCACTCATGCCGAGGCGAATTGGATGCACATGAACACCGATGCCGCGAAGATCGGCGAGTCGTTCGATCTGCTGGCCAAAGCGCAGGCCGCCGCGGAGCCCGCAAGCCTGCCCGGCCGTCGTATTCAGCAGATTGCCGACACGATGAAGCCGCTGAAGGCGCTGAGCGTGCAGCTCAGCCGCAAGCGCGAAACGGACCTCGACTATCGCGTGCTGGAAACCGTGAACACCGGCGCTAAACCGCTCGGCGGCAAGCCGCTCGACGGCAACGTGGACAAAGCCTATTGGGGAGATGTGCGCATCGCACCGCTCATCAAGCTGCGTCCGGAGGACCCGCAGCCCAAGTGCAACAGCAGCTTCCAGATTCAACGTGAGGGGAGCACCCTGCACATCGGCATCGTTTGCCTGGAGCCGGACATGAAGGGGCTGCAAAGCAGCACGACTCAAAACGATGATCCCGAGCTGATGGAAGGCGACCACATCACGCTGCTCGCAGAGACCTCCTCACGCAGCTACTACGAGATCTCCGTCAATCCCGCCGGAGCCGTGTATGACATCGACCATGCTCCCGGCGGACGCGGAGCCGCCTGGAGCAGCGGCGCCCAAGTGGCCGTGCATCGCGGCTCGGATCGCTGGAGTATCGAGATGCGGCTCCCCATCGTCGGAGCGGAGGCGTTCACGCTCGATCCCACCAAGGGCATCGACGGTTCCCGGCCGAAAGAGCTTTTCCCTTGGCACTTCAACCTCGGGCGCAGCCGTGTCCGTGAAGGCAAAGTCGAGCGCACCGCCTACTCCCCCACCGGCAAGGACAATCTGCATGTGCCGGAGAAGTTCGCGAAGCTTTGGGGCCGGTGATCAACGCAAAAGTGACGCCGTCCTGAGTTCTCAACCCTTTGGTCGATCATCAAACGCATCGCCTCAGTCCTCACCGCCCTCCTCGCGCCGCTGGGGCACCGGGGCTCTCTGACGGCGACCTAGCCGCAGCGTGATGGCCCGCCCTGAGATTCCCGAAGGTGAAAAGATTCAATGTCACGAAATCAAACCGCTCCCCGATCAGGGCAGAATAACGTCAGCAGAACGACCTGAGTTCGCTTAGGCGGCGACAATTTGCGGCCGCCCACAGCCTGAGGCCGAGCGCGATCGGCAACGGCGAGGCGGTTGCGCGGAAGCACTATCCCCAGAACACCGACGATCACTTTGCGAAAACGGCCGGAAGCGTTGCCGGAACTGTACCGCTTTGTGAGGACGTGGTGCGGAATCCGGTGCAGCAAACGTCGGAAACGTGCAGAACTGCACCGCATGCCGAAACGGCAGCGCATGAAAAAACCCTGGAATTTCCAGGGTTTGCAGCACTGTGCGACTTAGTGCACAAATGTATAGTACCCCTACGGGGATTCGAACCCCGGTTTTCGGACTGAGAACCCGACGTCCTAGGCCTCTAGACGATAGGGGCGGCCTTGCGGAAGTCTTTTATTAGAATCCCAGGCCTGCCGAGTGTCAACCGGCCCGTTGCCGCGTCGTTCGTGCGCCGGTTTCGGTCCGCTTCCTTCCGACTTACTTCCAATTACTTGCTTCCAACTTCTTGCTCCTTTCTTACCGCCTTGATTCTCGTCTCTTGCTCGCCGCTCGTGCGGCCGCGTTTCGAAATCCCGCGGCGTGCGTTCCCTGTCGGGCCGCGGCGCTAGCTTCCTTGCCGGCTCAGCCACACTCCCCAATCCGCGGCCGTTGCGGTCGGCAGTTTCGTCAGCAAATCGGGGAGCACCAGCGCCAACCGCCGCGCCAGTCGCGGGTCGATTTGATCGTCGAGCGGTTTGAGTTGTTCCAGCGCTTGTGCGGCCTGGCCGACTTCGCCCGTCCGCGCATACACGATCGCTTCGCCCGCCAAGCCGAACGCTTTGCGTTCGGGTCGGTCGCCGGATGAGCCTGCGAAGTCGAAAAAGATCGGCAGCGCGGAGCGGAGCTTTTCTTGCTGCAAGTAAAGCAGCGCGAGTTCTTGGCGAGCCGCGGCGATCGGTTCCGAGTCGCCGGGAAAGAATTGTTGCACCGCGACGAGCGCCTTCTCGCGCGAGTCGTCGTCGAGTTGCATGCGTGCGAAGTTGAGCTGCGCGTCGGCATTCGGCTGGCGCGGCACGTCGGAAGGAGGCGGCGAGGCCGGCAGCGCGTTGCGCTCGGCGAGCGCTTTGCGATTCGCGGCGACGGCGAATTGGATCTCCTGCAGCATCCGGCCGTCGAGCAAGCGCCACCAGTTGTGCAACTGAATGCGGCCGATCGCCTCCGCCGCTTTGTCGACTTCTTCGCGCTTCGTATACACGAGACTCTCGCCCGCCACGCCGAACGCTTGATATTCTTCGGGCAGCATCTGCGCGAATTCCCGGAACAGCGCGAGAGCTTCGTCGAGCCGGTTGTCGCGCCAGTAGAGGCGGGCCAGTTCTTGCTTGGCCCGCTGCACGTGGTAGGCGTCGCCGGGAAAATAGAACTCGACACTCTTGAGCCGGGCTTCCATGTTGGGGCCGGGCCAAAGCGCCGCGGCGAGCTGCGCTTCCGCGGTGTCCTTGCGCGGCGTGCCGCCGGGGGCTTGCGCTTCTTTGTCGCGCACGTCGAGCAACGACGGCTCATACGTCGCCTTCAATCCGGCCGCCGCCGCGCCGAGCGCAAACGCCGCCGCCACGGCCGCGACGAACTTCTTCGGCCACGAACGTCGCCGCTTCAGCACCACGGCTTGCGTCTTCATCAGCGCGTCGAGTTGCCGCGTGGCCGATTGCAGGCCGACGGCGACGCTCAACTCCAGCGCCGTCTGCTCGTCGAGCCCTTGCGTCCACGAGGCTTCGCTTTCGTCGCCGATCGCCAGCGCACGCAAGTCGCGCAAGAGATCGCGCACCGAGTCGTAGCGATCTTCCGGCTTCTTCTCCATCAGCCGATCGACGATCCGGCACAACTCCGGCGGCAAGTCGGGGCGCAACTCGGCGAGCGGCTTGGCCCGGCTTTTCAAATGCTGCACGGCCACGGCGAGCGCCGTATCGCCTTGAAACGGCGGCGCGCCGGCGAGCATGTGGTAGCACGTCACGCCGAAGCTATAGAGATCGCTCCGCGCGTCGAGGTTCTTTCCCTCGACTTGCTCGGGGCTCATGTAGAGCGGCGTTCCCATCGTCACGCCCACTTGCGTGAGATGCAGCGCGTCGTCGTCGCGACCGATGCGGGCCAAGCCGAAGTCGGCGACTTTCACCTCGCCGCTCGTCGAGAGCATGATGTTCTCGGGCTTGATGTCGCGATGCACGATGCCGCATTGCGCGGCCTTCTGCAGCGCGGCGGCGGTCTGCCGCATCACGGCCACGGCCAACGGCGCATCGGGCGCGCCGTTGCGCTGTAGCCACTCGCGCAAGTTCATCCCCTGCACATACTCTTGGGCGATGTAGTGCAGCCCGTCGGCTTGGCCCACTTCGTAGATCTGCACGATATTGGCGTGCACTAGGGCGGCGGCCGCCATGGCTTCGTTCTGAAAGCGGGCCACATACGTCGCATCGCTCGCCAAGTTCGCCTTGAGCACCTTCATGGCCACTTGGCGGCGGAGCTTCTGCTGCTCGGCCAAGTAGACTTCGGCCATCGCCCCGCGACCGAGTCGGCGCAACAATCGGAAATCGCCGAGCGTCCGACCGGACAGATCGGCATCGTCGGCGGCGTTGCGCTGCGGTGGAGTCATAGGAGCAGTTTTTAGAGGCCAGGCGCCAGGAGCCAGTTGCCGGTAGCCGGCGATTGGGCGGAGACGGTACGGGGGCGCATTAGCCCCCGGCAAGTCACCGGGGGCAATCGGCGTCGGCTCTTAAAATACCTTTAACTCCTCCGCCGCGTTTCAGTATCCGCATGCGGCCGGATAAAAACAACGCCGCCGGCGACCGACAGGCTCGGCGACGCATGAATTTCGTAACAGAAGTTGCGACGATGTTGTTTCGGCGTTTCCAATTCAGCGAAACTCGACCGCGTCTTAGCCCTCGGCTCTTCAAGCCGGGGGCAATCGGCGCCGCTTCTCGAACGTCAGCCGTTTCGCGCGGTGACGTCGTTTCCCGGTCGAAAAACGACCGTGAAAAACGGGCCGACGAAGTTGCCGACGTGCGGCCGTTTGTGGGTATCATGGTGGTCGCCACACCTCCCGCCTTAATCAGCGACGAGCGGCGCGCCGCAACTGCGGCCTGCGCCCCGCGTCGTTTTCGTTTGCCGCCCATCGGGTCCGCCCCAGGGCCAAATTCATTCAGGATACATCGCACCATGAAACTTACCGTTCGATTTCTCCAATACGTCGCCGCTTCTCTCGCGCTCGCCGGCCTGCTCGCCTCGGCGTTGGTCGGTTCCGCCGGCGCCGCCGAGCCCGTCAAGCCGATCCGCGCTCTAATGGTCACCGGCGGTTGCTGCCACGACTACGAAGCCCAAAAGAAAATCCTCTCCGAGGGAATCAGCGCGCGGGCCAACGTGGAATGGACGATCGTCCATGAAGGGAAGACGCGCACGGACTTGGTCAGCATCTACCTCAAGCCTGACTGGGCCAAGGGTTACGACGTCGTGCTGCACAACGAGTGCTACGGCGCGATCGAAGACGTCGCCTATGTGGAGCGGATCGCCAAGCCGCACTACGACGGCGTCCCCGCCGTGATGCTCCACTGCTCCGCGCACAGCTACCGCGCGGCGAAGACCGACGAGTGGCGGCAGGCCGTGGGGCAATCGTCGATGAGCCACGAAAAGCTGCACGACTTAGAAGTGAAAACCGTCGCCGCCGATCACCCGGTGATGCAAGGCTTCCCGAAGGTTTGGAAAGACCGGCAAGACGAACTCTATAAGAATGTGAAGCTCTGGCCCAACCTCGTGCCGCTTGCCACGGCCTACGGCGTGGAAACGAAGCAAGATCATGTCGTGATCTGGACGAACACCTACGGCCAAGCGAAGATTTTCGGCACCACCCTGGGCCACACCAACGCCACGATGGAAGACCCTGTCTATCTCGACCTCGTGACCCGCGGGCTGCTCTGGGCCTGCGGCAAGCTCGACGAACACGGCAAGCCGCTGCCGGGCTACGGGCCGGTCACCGCCGCGAAATAGACGCTTTCGTTCGTCGCCGCGCATCGCACTTCAACTCTCCCTCTCACATTCCTCGCCTACGGAACGCACGCCATGAAACTCGATCTCTCCAAACTCTCGCGCCGTGAATTCGTCGATCGTTCGGTGTCGGCCGCCGTGGCCGCGCTCGCCGGCGGTTCGATGCTCAAGAACTCGCGCGCCGCCGAATCGCCGGCCGGTCGCCAAGCCGGGCCCAACGACAAGCTCCGCGTCGCAGTGATCGGCGTCAACGGCCAAGGCGGAGCGCATGTCGGCGAGTGGGTCAAAAATCCCGACGTCGATCTGGTCGCCATCTGCGACGTCGACCCGGCCGCCTACGCCAAGGCCGTGAAGCGCGTGAAAGATTCGTCGCGCACGCCCGAGTATGTGCAAGACGTCCGCAAGCTGCTCGAAAACAAAGAGATCGACGCCGTCTCGATCGCCACTCCCAACCACTGGCACGCGCTGATGGCCGTGTGGGCCATGCAGGCCGGCAAAGACGTCTACGTCGAAAAGCCTTGCAGCCACAACGTGCATGAAGGGCGCGTGATGACGCAGTGGGCCCGCAAGCTCGGCCGCATGTGCCAGATGGGCGTACAGAGCCGCAGCATGACCGGCATGCGCGACGCGCTCGACTTCATCCACAGCGGCAAGATCGGCGACGTGAAATTCGCTCGCGCCATCTGCTATCGGCTCCGCAACAGCATCGGTCTGGTCGATACTCCCGCCCCCGTGCCGGAAGGGCTCGATCTCGATCTCTGGTGCGGGCCGGCTCCCAAAGCCGTGCCGATTCGCAAGCGATTCCACTACGATTGGCACTGGGTATTCGAAACAGGCAACGGCGACCTAGGGAATCAAAATCCGCACGAGCTCGATAAGGCTCGCTGGGGTTTGCGGAAGCAGGAGTTGCCGAAGGAAGTCGTGAGCCTCGGCGGCCGGCTCGGGTATATCGACAACGGCGACGTCGCCAACTGCCAGCTCACGTTCTACCGCTGGGACGACGCCTTCCTGATTTCCGACGTCCGCGGGTTGCCGATCAAGACGCCGATCACGCTCGGCCTCAAGAAGGGCGGGCCGTTCAAGGGGGCGGCGAACATTTGGTACGGCACCGACGGTTATGTCGTCGGCCCGAACTACAACTCGTGCGTGGCTTTCGACTACGACGGTAACGAGATCGGCAAATGGAGCGGCGGCGAATACCAAGCGCACTTCGCTAATTTCGTGAAGGCGATCAAGAGCCGCAACTACCAAGATCTTCATCTCGACATCGAAGACGGGCACTTGTCGAGCGCGCTGGCCCACCTGGGCAATGTGTCGTATCGCACGGGCGCCGTGGTCGAGCCGGGTACGCGGCCGAGCGAATGGGTCAACGAGAAGGGCGTGGCCGAAACGCTCGACAGCTTCGAAGAGTACTTGGGCGAGAACAAGGTCGACTTCGCGCAGACGAAGTATCACCTGGGCCGCGTGCTGAAGATCGATCCGAAGACCGAGCTTTCGAGCGACGCGGAAGCCAACGCTCTGTTCCGCCGCGAATACCGCAAGGGCTACGAACTGCCGGAAGTGATGGGCTAACAAGAAGGCAGTCGAGGCGTCGACGTGTGTCTTAGCCCCCGGCACTTCATGCCGGGGGCGCACGACGTTGTGTGCATTGCGACATCGCGGCGCGATCGACCCTCGGAGCCGCGACCGTGAGGGAGCGGGTCGACGTCGAGGCGCGGGCGCCGCGTCGGCCGGTGCGTTGAGCGTGCCGCCGATGGAAAACGCAGGACGCCGCCGCGCGAACCCGGTCGCTCACGCCGAGCGGCTCTGATGTCGACGGCGCAATGACGTCGTACGGTAAGACGGCGAAGAGAGCGCGACGCACATTGCCCCCGGCATGAAGTGCCGGGGGCTAAGACGGAGGAGCGGCGACGAAGCAAACTCGCGCCGCTTACTTCTTGGCGAACTCTTGCATGTAGTCCGCAAGCAACTGCACGCCTTCGATCGGCATGGCGTTGTAGATCGAAGCGCGGATGCCGCCGACCGAGCGATGTCCCGGCAGATAGTGCAAGCCCTTGGCTTCGGCACCCTTGATGAACGCCTTTTGCTTTTCGTCGTCGGGGAGCTTGAACGTGACGTTCATCAACGACCGATCGTGCTTCTGCGCGTGGCCGGTGTAGAAACCGCCTGAGGCGTCGATCACGTCGTACAGCAGCTTGGCCTTCCGCTTATTGTGCTCGAGCATCTTGTCGAGCCCGCCGATGTCGTTCTTCAGCCAGCGCGTGACGAGCATCATGATGTAGATCGAGAACACCGGCGGGGTGTTGAGGAGCGACTTCTCTTTCGCGTAGAGCGCGTAGTTCATCATCGTCGGCAGCTTGTCGGTGGAGCGCGCGAGCAAGTCGTCGCGGACGATCACCGTCGTCACGCCGGCGGGGCCGGAATTCTTTTGAGCGCACGAGTAGATCAGGCCGTAGCGCTCCATCGGCAGCGGGCGGCAAAGGAAATCGCTCGACGCGTCGCACACGAGCGGCAAGCCGCCCACGGCCGGTTCGTCGAGGAACTGCACGCCTTGAATCGTTTCGTTCGAGGTGAAATAGGCGTACGACGCGGCCTGATCGAGCTTCAGCTCGCCGCCGGCGGGAAGCCGATCGTAGTTCGTCGCCTTCGAGTCGTAGGCCGCTTTGGCGTTGCCGAACTTCTTGGCCTCGTCGAGCGCCATCTTGCTCCAGCTGCCCGTCACGATGTATTCGGCCGAGCCTCCTTCGGCGAGCAAGTTCATCGGCACCATCGAAAACTGCAGGCGGCTCCCTCCTTGCAGGAACAGCACCTTGAAGTTGGCCGGAATGCCGAGCAGCGAGCGGAGGTTGGCTTCCGTTTCCTCGAGCACCTTGTCGAACCACGGACAACGGTGGCTGATTTCCAAGGCCGACACGCCCAAGCCGGGCAGGGCCAAGAGATCGCGTTGGGCTTCTTCAAGCACCTTGAGAGGCAAGGTCGCGGGGCCGGGCGAAAAGTTGTAGACTCGCTTTTCCATTGCGGAAGAACTCGCTCGCGTAGATACGCTGACTGAAAGAGAATGGGGAGTGCGGAACGCTGCGGCTTGGGTGCCACTGGTGGCTTGCCCACCAGTGCTCTGAACAGACCTGAAGACACTGGTGGGCGAGCCACCAGTGCCACCCATCTAGACCGGGCGTTGCTCGCGAAACGGTTAAAGATACACGCTCCCGGCGGACATTGGATAGGCCCTAAACACGCATGAATCACCGGCATTTCACGCTAGCGTGCCCCGTCGACGCGCCGGTCGGCGAGCTCTTCGCCTGGCACGCGCGCCCCGGAGCGTTTCAGCGGCTGCTCCCTCCATGGGAGCGCGTCGAAATCGTCGAACAAAAAGGGACCATCCGCGACGGCGACAAGCTCACCATTCGCACGCGGCTCGCCCCGCTCGTCTGGAAGCGCTGGATCGCCGAGCACGTCGACTACATCGAAGGCCACCAATTCTGTGACAAGCAACTCGCCGGCCCGTTCGCGCACTGGGAGCATTTTCATCAGTTCCAAGCTCGCGGGCCCGAGCGCTCGCAACTCTCCGACCGGATCGAATACGCGCTGCCGCTCGCTCCGCTGACCAACCCGGCGCTCGGCTGGTTCGTCGATCGCAAGCTGCGGCGGATGTTTGAGTATCGCCATCGGGTGACGCGCGACGACGTCGCCGCCCATCATCGGTTCGTCGAGCGGCCGCCGCTCAAGATTCTCATCTCCGGCGCGAGCGGCTTCGTCGGCTCGGCGCTGGTGCCGATGCTCACCGCCGGCGGGCACTCGGTGTCGCGCCTCACGCGCACGCAGAGCAAGCGCGGCGGCATCCGCTGGGATCCCGTGCGCGGCGAGATCGACGCCGGCATTCTCGAACAGTTCGACGCCGTGATTCACTTGGCCGGCGAGAACATCGCCGGCGGGCGGTGGACCGAGGCCCGCAAGCGCGAGATTTTGGAGAGCCGCGTGCAGGGGACGCGGCTCATGGCGACGACGCTCGCCAAGCTCAAGCATCCGCCGAAGGTGTTTCTCTGCGCGTCGGCCGTCGGCTTCTACGGCGACCGAGGCGACGAGCCGGTCGACGAGCGCTCGCCGGCCGGCACCGGCTTCCTGGCCGACGTCTGCAAGGCCTGGGAAGCGGCGACGCAGCCGGCTCGCGACGCCGGAGTACGCACGGTGAACGCCCGCTTCGGCGTGATTCTTTCCGGGGCCGGCGGCGCGCTGGCGAAGATGCTGCCGCCGTTTCAATTCGGCGCCGGCGGCCGGGTCGGCTCGGGGAAGCAATGGATGAGCTGGATCGCGCTCGACGACGTCGTCGGCGCGCTGCACCACATCTTGTTCACCGACGCGCTCCGCGGCTCGGTCAACGTCGTGAGCCCGAACCCGGTGACGAACAAGGAGTTTACCCGCACGCTCGGCCGCGTGCTGCGGCGTCCGACGATCGCCCCCCTGCCCGGCTTCGCCGCGAAGCTCCTGCTCGGCGAAATGGCGCAAGAGCTGCTGCTCTCCGGCCAACGCGTCTTGCCGAAAGCGCTGGAAGCCACCGACTACCCGTTCCGCTTCCCGCAACTCGAAGACGCCCTCCGGCACCTGCTGGGGCGAGTGAAGTAGGTCGGCGCTAGAAGCTCAGCATCTGCTTGTATTCGCGCATGCGGCGGTCGATGTCCGGGCGTTCGATGCGCTTCATCCGCTCCAGGCTGAAGTCTTCCACGTTGAAGCTCGCGACCAGGGTGCCGTAGGCCAAGGCTTCCTTGAGCGTCTTCGGTTCGAAGTTGCCTTGCGACGCGAGGTAGCCCATCATGCCGCCCGCGAAGCTGTCGCCAGCGCCCGTCGGGTCGACGACGTCGGGCGTCGGGAACGCCGGCATGACGTACGTTTCATGCTCGCTGAAGAACATCGCGCCGTGCTCCCCCTTCTTGATGACGACGAACTTCGGCCCGAGCTTGCGCACGGCGTGGCCGGCGCGGACGAGGTTCTCGTCTTGCGTCAGCAGCTTCGCTTCGCTGTCGTTCATCACCAGCCCGTCGATCCGCTGCAAGAGCTTCATCAGCTCGTCGCGCTGGATGTTGATCCAGAGGTCCATCGTGTCGCACACGGCCAGCGCCGGGTTGGCCACTTGCTCCAACACGCCGAGCTGCATGATCGGCGAGCCGTTGGCCAGGAACACGAATCGGCTTTGGCGCTGCTCGTCGTTGAGCTTCGGGTTGAACTTCTCGAAGACGTTGAGATGCACTTCGAGCGTCTCGCGGTCGTTCATGTTGGGCTGATACTTGCCGCGCCAGCGAAACGTCTTTGCGCCGGGCACGACCTTCAAGCCGGCCGTGTCGATCTGCCGCGACTGAAGCAGCTTGGTGTGCTCGGCCGGCCAGTCCTCGCCCACTTCGCCGACGAGGCTCACTTTGGTGAAGTAGCTCGCGGCGTACGAGAAGAACGTCGCCGAGCCGCCGAGCACGTCGTCGCGCTTCGCCGTCGGAGTTTCCACGCTGTCCAAAGCCACCGAACCGACGACGAGCAACGACATCGAACGTTCTCCCCAACGAAACGAAACACGACGAGCCACGACGATCGGTCTGGATTATCCGTTTCGCCTCCCGTTCCGCAAGCGTTTCGCATGGTTCGCGCCGCGTGATTGCACTAAAATTCGGGCGGATATTGTCCTTCGTGACGGATCGGTCTTTCGTGAACTGGCTCAAGCTCCGGTATCTCGCCGAATACTTCTGCGTCCGCGTCGTCGTTTGCCTGCTGCAGATGTTTCCCCCCGAGGCCCTGCGCGGCTGGGCCCGCGGCATGGCCTGGCTGTTCACTTTCGCCGCGCCGGTGCGCAAGGCCGTGGTCGAAGAGAATCTGCAAATCGCGTTTCCCGAGTGGAACGCCGAGCGGCGCACCGAGTGCCGCCGCGGCATGTGGGAACACCTGTTCCTCTTCATCGCCGAAGTCGCGCAAGCTCCGCGGCGAATCCATATCACCAACTATCGCGACCACATCGAATTCCAAAACCGCGACGTCTTCGCACGCACCATGTTCGACAGCCGCGGCGTCGTCTTCGTCACCGCGCACTTCGGCGTCTTTGAAATGCTCGGCTACAACTGCGGGCTCACCGGGTTTCCGAACTACTCCGTGGCCCGCACGCTCGACAATCCGTATCTCGACGCCTTCGTGGCTCGCTTCCGCGGCGCGACCGGCCAGCACCTGATCGACAAAGAAGGCGGCTCGGAGAAGATGCTGCAGGTGCTCTCGCAAGGGGGCATCGTCGGCGTGTTGGCCGATCAATACGGCGGCAAGAAAGGTTGCTGGGTCGAATTCTTCGGCAAGCCGGCCAGCACCCACAAGGCGATCGCGCTGTTGGCGCTGTCGAACGACGTGCCGCTCGTCGTCGTCTCCTGCATTCGCACAACCGGGCCGATGCAATTTCTGCAGCGGGCTCACGCCGTGTTCGATCCGCGGACCGCGCCGCCGGAGATGCAGACCGTGCCGGCGGTCACGCAGTGGTTCACCACGGAGTTCGAGAAATTCATTCGCGAAACGCCCGAGCAGTATTGGTGGCTCCACAAGCGCTGGAAAGACCACCGCAAGAAAAAGCCGACCGCCGCGGCTTAAGCTCCGGGTGCCACGGGTGGCTTGTCCACCCGTGCGACGAACACTGGTGGGCAAGCCACCAACCCGATCTTTCCATCGATGAACGACTTGTTGCTAGCCGACGTTGGCGTCGATCCAGCGTAGATAGTTCTCATGCCCCACGACGACCGGCAGGGCGAGAATCTCCGGCGTCTCGTACGACGTGAGTTCCAACAGCGCCGCTTCGACCGCCGCGAACCGGTCGCGGCGCGTCTTGATGGTCAGCGAGTACTCTTCCGTGCGCTCGGTCTCGCCGTTCCAGCGATAGACGCTCATGATCGGCCCCGCGACTTGCGCGCAGGCCGCGAGCTTTCGATCGACCAAATCGGCCGCGGCCGCCTCGGCGGCGTCGCGACCTGCGAACGTGGTGACGACTTGAATGTAGTCGGACATACGCGTGCTCCCGTTAAATGATCTTATGCAGCGGCCCGCCCGGCGCGGCCAGCGCGTCGACTCGTCGCGTCACGGCCGGGTCTTCCACCAGCGGCGGCGCGTGGTGCGGCTTCCGCCGGGCGTCGATCACGAGCGAGCCGCGGCAGCCCCAATGTTTATCTTCCGTAAACTCGCCGATGCCGTACGTGTCGGCCGCCGGGTTCGAGCGCGTGAACGTCGTCCACAAAAAGTTATTGAGCGAGCGAGCCGCGAACTCCGCATCGTCGGCGACGACGATCAGCGGCCAGGCGTTGATCGCATCCGTCGGCGAAAAGCGCTCGCAAAAATTGCGCACCGCGCCGTCACGCACGGCGGAGTCGCACCCCGGCGCCCCGGCTTGATACGCCGGCCCGCGCACGACGAGCACGCCCGGCAGCGCGAGCCTGGCGTCGTCGAACCCGTCGCCCAGCTTCAGCGCGCTCGGATCGCTCGGCAGCGTCGTCGGCAACTCCCGCCCGCGCGGGCCCACCGCGGCAATGACCAGCTTCGAGCCTTCGTTGAGCCCCGAGCCCGAGTAGTCGAGCGTATCGATCGTCGTCTGCGTTTGAAAATGCAAGTCGCGCCGCCAATCCACGCGTTCCAGCACGTGCCGCAGAAACGCGCCGATGTCGTGCAGCTCGAGTCGCGGGTCGTCTTCCTTGGCGGCGATCAGGAGATACTTGGCCAGCGACATCTGCCCTTGGCCGAGAATCGCGTTGGCCTGCGTCAGCAGTTCTTGCGGACGGCGGAGCGTGGCGTAAGGCGTGTAGCGTTCGCTGCCGAGCGCGAGCAGCAGCGGATGCACGCCCGCCGCGTCGACGGCATGCACGCCGTGCACGCCGGCAATCACCGTCGGGATCACCGGCCCGGTCAGGTCGTGAATGAACGCGCCGAAGCTGGTGTCTTCCTGCGGCGGCCGGCCGACCACGGTGAACGGCCAGATCGCATCGGCCCGGTGATACACCTTGTCGACGCGCAACACCGGGAAGTCGTGCGTCTTCGCGTAGTAGCCGAGGTGATCGCCGAACGGACCTTCGGGCAGCGTGCGGTCGGGGTCGATCGTGCCGGTGATCACGAAGTCGGCCGCGGCGTGAATCGGCGGGCCGGCGGGTTGCGCGATCAACGGCACGCGTCGCCCGCCGAGCGCGCCGGCGAACGAGAGTTCCGGCACCGTCTCGGGGAGCGGCATCACGGCCGAGACGGTCATCGCCGGCGGACCGCCGACGAAGATCGCCGCGCGGAGCGGTTCGCCGCGCCGCTTCGCCGCCGTCTGATGCACGCCGATGCCCCGATGAATCTGATAGTGCAGGCCGATCTCTCGGTTCGTCGCGTATTGGTTGCCGGCCAGTTGCACGCGGTACATGCCCAGGTTCGAGCGCTGCCAACCGGGCCGGTCGGGATGCTCCGTGTAGACCTGCGGCAAAGTGATGAACGGGCCGCCGTCGTCGGGCCAACTGACGATCTGCGGCAGTTGATCGATCGTCGTTTCGTGCGCCATGATCGGGCCGGTCGACACGCGCTTCGGCAACATGCGCAGCGCGGCCGGCACCGCGCCGAAGTACCGCCACGGTTGTTTCACGTACCGCGCCGGATCGATCTTCAGCGCGATCAGCTTCTCGACGGCTGCGAGCGTGTCGCGAAACAGCCAGCGCGTCCGTTCCACGGTGCCGAACAAGTTCGACACGGCCGGGAAGCGGCAGCCTTTGAGCCGCGCGAAGTACACGGCCGGCCCCCCGGCGGCGTAGACGCGGCGCTGAATCTCCGCGGCCTCGAGCCGGGGATCGATCTCTTGCTCGATGCGGACCAGCCGGCCGGTCGACGCGAGATCGTCGACGCATTCTCGGAGCGACCGGTAACCCATGAGCGATTGTTGTCCGAAGGGAAGGAAACGGCGACCTCGGGCGCGCGACGCCGAATGTACCGCAGGCGACGGCGAAAACCCAGGGCCGGCCCAACGTCGCACACGTCGACCGCTCGGGCGGCGGACGACTCCCTTTCGACAAAAATCGCTTCGCTTCGGCATGCCGGCTGCACCGTTGGCGAAGACTTCGCCGCTCGATTCTGCGATGATCGCGAAACGACGCCGGCCGCCCCGCTTTGGACATTCCTTCACCGCAGCCTACTCATGCCCGACACCTTCGGACCACGCTTCGCCTGGGAGGTCGTGAAGACGGCCATGGTCGACTTTTCGCGCCATGCCGTTTCGCGGCTCGGCGCCTCGCTGGCGTTCTATTCCATTCTGTCGCTCGCGCCGCTGTTGGTGCTCACCGTGGCCGTCGGCGGCACGTTTCTTCAGGAATACGACATCCGCGAGCGCTTGATTCAGGAGTTGGAGCGAACCGTCGGGCGGCAGGGGTCCGAAGCGATCGCCGACATGCTCACCACGAAGCACGCCGCCGGCGGCGCGTGGGCCACGATCCTCAGCATCGGCACCCTGCTCTACGGTGCGAGCAACGTGTTCGCCGAGTTGCAGCACGCGATGAACGTCATTTGGGGCGTGCAAGCCAAGCCCGACGCCGGCTGGCGCGACTTCCTTCACGACCGATTGTTTTCGTTCTTGCTCGTGCTCGGCACCGGTTTCTTATTGTTGGTGTCGCTCGTCGTCAGCGCCATGGTTTCCGGGGCGGGCGACTACGTCGTCGAGCGCTGGCCGATTCTGCAGCCGCTCGGTCAGTTGCCGACGGCGCTGCTCACGTTCGCCGTGGTCACGTTCTTGTTCGCGATGATGTTCAAGGTGCTGCCCGACGTCAACGTCCCCTGGCGCGACGTCTGGCTCGGCGCGATCGTCACCTCGCTGCTCTTCAATCTCGGCAAGTTCTTCATCGGCCTCTATCTGGGACGCAGCAGCTACGCCTCGGCCTACGGCGCGGCCGGCTCGCTCGTCGTGCTCATCGTCTGGATCTACTACTCGTCGCAGATTCTCTTCTTCGGCGCGGAGCTCACGCAGGCCTATTCGCGCGAAAAGCACAGCTTGGTCACGCCGCGCAAGAACGCCGTCACCAGTTCGGCCGAAGCCCGCGAACGAGCCGGCGAAGATCCCGGCTCGCCGCAACGCATTCCGTGAGTAGGATGTAGGGACCCCTCTCCCCTTGGGGAGAGGGTGACTCGACGAAGTCGAGGCGGGTGAGGGGGC
>JAEUIN010000010.1 GCA_016793115.1 Planctomycetaceae bacterium | reverse complement strand
GAGCGGCCAGCACGACGCCGTGCCGCTGATCGTTGAGGCTCAGCGGCTTTTCGAGCGATTCTTCTCGCTGATTTTTTGTGCTCGCTTCTTCCCCCTCTTCGACTTGCTCTTCCTCGACGAGCCGAGCCAACGCCTCTCGGTACAAGCTTGAACGGTGTCGCAGGTAGCGACGGCTGATCTGTTCCTTCTCCGGATGCTCGGCAAGCCAGCCTGAACCTTTAGCCAACAACTTTTCCAGTTCGTCTTCGCCGACGAAGTAGTGCTTTTCGTTGTCGAAGACCGGAATCAGCACATACAGATGCGTCAGTAGCTCCGAAAGCGTCTTGGTGCCGGAGATCGTGACGGAGTAATACGGACTGTCGCCCCACTCGGCGAACTTCTCATCCAGAACGTGCCGCACGGCCTCGACCGTGTAGCCAAGCGGCTCGAACATCCGCTGCAAGAAGCCTTCGCCCCCACGTACCGGCAAGACTTCGACTCTTGCCGAGAGCGGGATCGCCGTCGCAACAAGTTCCGGTCGGTCTTTGCATCGTCCGGACATCGCCGAGCCGAACACCTGCGAGATCGCCACGCTCAGGAACGACGAAGCGACGTAAGGCCGGTCGTTGACGTAGTGCCCCAGCAGAAAACTCTGGTCTCGACTTTTCCCTCGCACCATTCCGACCGGATCGACTTCGAGCAGGAGCGCCGCCGTCGTCCGGTCGTCGCCAAGCTCCGGGTAGAAAACGTGCGCTTTTCCAAAGCTCAGTTCAAAACTCTGGAAGCGATCAGGATGCTTGTGCAGCAAGTAACCCAAATCCGATGAGGGCTGATGCGTGGTGGTGATTGTTAGAAGCATCGTGGCTAGGATTCAATTTGACAGGTTCAGTCACGTCGGCCCACTGACTTGCCGATGCTTAAACGCTTTGAAAGTTCGGGTGCGGGTGGCTGTAGATTAGACTTGAGACAATGAGACTGCGGCGACGGTTCGTTGCTTTTTCAGGCCGACGGCGCTTGCTTTTAATATCAGACAGAATCGCCATGCTGAGATTCACAAGCAGGGCAGAGCAAATAGATTCCCGTCAGATTGGTCTAATCCGTCATGACTCGTTCTCGCCACGGGGGACTGAGCATGCAATCTCCGTTTAGATGCCCACTTGCCGCTTGGAGCATCAGCGGCGGTGAATTATCGTGGATAAGCGTTATCCAACTCCAGAAGCGGGTGAGAAAATGGCAAAGAAGGCCGCTAAGAAAGATCTGAACAAGGCTCAGGCAATCCGAGATTACGCCGCTGCCCATAAGGGGGCAGGCCCGACCGAAATCGCCAAAGCACTTTCGGAGAAGCACGGCGTGCCCTTCGCTGTGGCGCAAGTTTCAAACACGCTCACCAACGCTAAGAAGAAAGGCGGCAAGGCGAAGGCCAAGCAGACTGGTGTCGGCAACGGCAACAACAGCGTCGTCGAGGTTATCACCCTTGCTCGCAAATTTGTGGCAGCAGCAGGCGGCACTGCCAATGCGGCCGAGATTCTCCTTGCCCTCAGCGGCGGCGACGAAGTCGGCAACGGCTAACGCCAAAATCACGACTACCGAAGAAAAAGGCCCGAGGCAAAAACCCCGGGCCTTTTCGTTTGTCTTCCGGCTGATCCATATCGGATATAATGGGTGTGGATCGGTGGGTGGTGTTATCGTACCCACCTAGTGACCATGATCTTCCAATCCTTCCTTTTTCCTCGTGTTTCCGTTGATTCTGCCGGTGAACAAACCTGCCGACATCTACCAAATATCCAACAAAGTGGTCCGATCCTGAGAGATTGCCAAGATGGCAGCCCACCAAGATTCGTTCGACAGCTTCAAGCTTCTGACCGGGAAGTCCCTGAATCAGACCTACATCTTCAGCAACGCAGGTGTGTTGTTGAGAATCCTTCAGGATGTGATCGGCAAGCCGTTGAACTCGGCACAGCAGGAACGTCTTGGGAAGCTGCTGATGGAACGTCACCTTCTCAAAGATCGGCCCACCAGGAACACGGAGAATGAAACCCTGAAGGACATGATCCGGAACATCGAACGAAAGCTGGACGGCCACCAGACGAAGGCGCAGGCCCCTCAGAAGCCATTGTCACCCGCCGAATTCCGGAAGGCTGTGGGCTACATCGGAAAACCTGAGAACGTCACATATTGGTGCCGAATCGGCGAACTCAAGGCGCACAAGCTGGACCCTGACAATCCCAAGAGTCCTTGGCGAATCGAAGCGACAGAAGTGAATCGATATTTAGAAAAAGGTGGAATTTCCGTCCCATCCAACAAGGGGAAGAACGCCGAACGCAGGGCCAGAGACAAGGCAAGAAGCCGTTCAAAGGGTGACAAATGACGTTCCTACGGAATCTGATTCGTCAGTGGATCAACGGCCTGCCTGCCCTGAAGGACAAGCTACAGGCTGCATCAGATGCCAAGAATCTGGACCTGAAGATCGAACAAGACGGCAGCGAACTTCAGGTTCGGAAGTACGGCAGCTTGGTTGCAAAGTTCACCAAGTCCGAAGATCGAATCTTCGTCACTTATTGGCTGACCGATCGGCCGAAGATGTTGACCAGAGACACAGCCGAAGTAGTCGAATCACTCCTGAAAGAAGTTGATGACATCGGCTGAACTAATTGCCCTGGAAGGCCCCAGGATATTCACCGGCAGCCTCGGCCGATCTTCTGGCCATGATAGACTGACGGCCTTCTATTGGATCACACAGAAGGCCACACCGATGAAACTGCCCACCAAGGACCAGACCACAACGTTCGCCAAGAAAGTTGGATGGGATGTCGGTATGTGGGCCTCGGTCGGCATAATCACAACGATCATCACCGTAGCTATTAAGCTGCCGGTCTGGGCCGTTGTAGGTCTTACGATTACCACACCGATTCTGATCTATAGCAGTATCAGGGTGGTGATCCGAAGCATGTTGCCGATGGTCCTAACTAAAATTGCGGCTGCCGAACGGAAGCAGAAACTCGCTGACATCAAAGAGACTCTGACACAGCTTGCCAATCAGGTCACTCGATCTGTAGTGATTGAAGACGAACGGGTTAGAGCAATTGACCATTCGCCGATCTTCATCAGAGTTGCTGAGGTACTTGGCAGACTTCGCAATGGCTATTCCTACCAGTTTCGAGCATTCCGAATGTCGGGCCAGCTTGACGAGAATGTTAAGATGTGGGTGTTGGCTTTGATTCCTGCATTGACTGAAGACGACCTGCCTTCGGAAGCTGATTCGACTGACGACACTAACGAAGATGGCCCACTGGATCGATCCTAGTGGGCCTTCTTCGTTGACTCTGTTGTCGAACACTCAGATCAAAGCAGCGATAGCCAAAGCTTGGTCCGATGGAAACAGGTGCCGATAACGGGCCGACATTTCTTCGGTGACATGGCCCATCCATTCGTCAATCAAAGACGGACGGACCCCCTTGCTTGCCAGAATCGAAGCAAAGCTGTGACGGAAGGTGTGATAGCCATGAAGAACTTTCCACTTCGATGACTTGGCCCGCAACTTTTCAAACCGGTGGGACGTGTCTTCCGGCCGCATCTTCTTGTTCGGCTTTTCACAAAACATCCAACGGCCACCAGGATGGACGGCCATCCAATCTTTCAGGAACACCACAAGTTCCGGAAGAAGCTGGATGTGACGGAACGTGATCTTCCGTTTCTTCTTCATTTCTCGAATCGCAACGGTGCCACGTTCAAGGTTCCAATCACTCACTTCACTTCTGACCAGTTCCGATCGACGGGCACCGGTGAAGGCTGCAGCAGCACACATCGGCACCAGAAATCCTGGAAGCTTCCGGTAGTGTTTGTTCGGCAACGGCTTGGCAACTTCCTCCTTGGCCCAGTTCAGGAATTCCCTGATTTCGTCCATCGAAAGGAACAGGCATTCCCAGGCTTCGTCCACTTCCTGATCCGACAGTCCACCCAGTTCAACCTTGGTCTGAATCTCGGCATAGGTGGCGAACGGTGCCTTGTCGTGATCAACGGGAAGATTTAGTTCGGTGAAGGAGACTTCCCGTCCAACGATCTTCTTTGAAGCCGCATAGTGCCAAAGCAAACGAAGGGTAATCAGTTCCTTCTTGATCGTCCGGCCGGTGACGGTCTTGGCCCGTTTGGTGACGTACCGTTGGACTTCGTCATTGCTGATCGTTCGGAAGATTTTGTTTTGGCCGAAGTGGGCCAACAGGTGCCGACGATGGCAGGCTTCCGTTTTGAAGGTGCTGTCGGCCTTGCTTCCTGCCGGATGGGCTGCCACATATCCGTCGATGATTTCTTGAAGGGTGGTGTTATCCAACTGATCCGGCTTGGCCTTCAGCTTGCCGAAGCTGGTGATGAAGGTGCCGACTTCGGCGTCACCCGGAACGATCAGGTCACCGGCTTCGATCTTCCGGATCGTGTTCCGGATGCTGCCCAGGGCATCTTTGGCCTCGGCTTTGTTGGTGGTCTTGAGTGTCTTCCAATACTGCTTACCCCCGAACCGGAAGACTGCTTGGTAGATGCCTGTGTCCTTCTTCTTGACGAGTGATCCGTTGGCCATTTCTGAACCTTTTGCAATTAGCCGAAACCCCAATCCACACCGACGATCATAGATGTGGAACGGCTGACGCCAATGGCCATCCCGAGTGATCCGAAATGGCAGAATCACTGAAGGTGATTCTGTGCGTGGCTGCTGAGACTCAGCACCAGAGACGTTGCCTAATGCTTTCTAACAGGCAAATTCCACTAACAAACAGCAAACAAAGTGGATCAAAATAATTCCTTGAACTTCCACTTCGCTCCACATCGATGTTGGTGGATGGGGATTGCTAAGGTGAGTCATGTCAACGTGTTTCCACTTTGATCCACAATGATCCACATCGATTGCAAGAGATGGGGATTCCATTCAGGCTCTAGTGTCAGCAATGACTTGGAGGTTCAACTCCTCTCGTCCGCACTTGTAACGAAACGACCCTCGTCGCATTCATTTGCGACGAGGGTCGTTTTATTTGCACGCAAAATCGATTTTGACGGCAGCGGGCCGTCTCCTGCTGTGTGCGGCGCCGTTTTGTGGTTCGTCCCCGCCCAGCCTTACAGCGTCGTAGGAGGTGCTATTTCTGCTTTCTCACCCAGCCGATGTGCCGCCGTAGGCCTTCGTGTGCCAGCAATAATTCCGTGGTGTTGTATTCGGCCGCGAGTTCTTTCTCACTCAAGAGGTCGTGTATTCCGCGATGACAGAGACCGCAGATGTCGATGCCGCGAGTGCGTAGCTCCTGCTTGTCGTAATGCTTGCGAAAACGAGGCTTGCGATGCATCGCGCGCGGAATGAGATGATGGAACGTCAGCGGTTTATCGCGACCGCAGAGTTCGCAGACGGCACTCGGAGTTTGGGCTAAGCTAGTCATTCAGATAATAATAGGCGAGCGTTCCGGCTCCGGCGAGCCGTTCCGATATTTTTCCTGCGGTCATTACGACTCCGGACTGGATCAAGTGCGTGCCGACTCGCAGCCACCGTCACTGGCTCCGCCGCCGCTCACTTCGGCTCGCGTTTCAGTCCTGCAAGCAGTCGGAGGAGTTCTCGCGGCTCGGCCGGCTTGGTGAGATGGATATCGAAGCCGGCTTCTTGCGTACGACGCCGATCTTCGGCCTGGCCCCAGCCGGTAAGTGCCGCTAACACGATCCCGCGTCCCCAGGGCTGTTGCCGGATCCGCTGCGCCGCTTCGTAGCCGGAGAGTTTGGGCATGCCGAGGTCCATCAGGATCAACTCCGGCAGAAACTCGGCTGCCAGCCGTACCGCTTCCAGGCCGTCGTGCGCGGTACGCACTTCGTTGCCGAAGAAACGCAGAACGGTAGAAAGCGTCGAGGCGGCCGCTAGGTTGTCGTCGACGACGAGCACGCGATGGCCGCGGGCCTCCGCGACGATTTCCGTCACGTCGACGTCGCCCGCCACGGTCGTCGTTTCTGCGATGAGAGGCAAGCGAACGGTGAACGTGCTCCCCCGCCCGTCACCCTCGCTAGCGACTTCGACGACACCGTCATGCATCTCGACCAATTGCTTGACCAGCGTCAGCCCAATGCCGAGCCCGGTGTAGCCTTGCTCGAGCGGCCGGTCGATTTGAGTAAACATTTCGAAGATGCGCGATTGCATCGCCGGCGGAATGCCGATGCCGTTGTCGGTCACGGAGATAATGATTTGGCCGTCGTCGGCTCGGCATTGTAGGCGAATGAGGCCGCCGGAGTGCGTGTATTTGACCGCGTTGTTGAGAAGATTGGAGATGATCTGCGCTAAACGATTGCGATCCGCATCAAACTTCAAGGGCTGAGCGGGAAGCTCAACTTCCAAGCGATGCCCGGCCTCTTCCGCGGTTGCGCGAACCGCTTCGACCGACGATTGAATCACTTCGGCCAAATCGACGCGAGTTTTGCGCAGCTGCAGCTTGCCTTGAGTGATGCGTGAAACGTCCAGCAAGTCATCGATCAAACGCACCATCTGCAACGTTTGGCGCTCCATCATGCCGAGCGTCTCGTCTGTGACGGACGGATCGCCTTTGCATACTTTAAGCAATTCCAGCCCCGTGCGAATCGGCGCCATCGGGTTGCGTAACTCATGCGCGAGCGTGGCAAGGAATTCCGTCTTGCGACGATTGGCTTCCGACAGTTCGGCCGCCACGGTACGCAAGTGTTCTTCCATCTGCTTGCGTTCCGTAACGTCGCGGGTCGTGCCGGCGACTGCTTCGACTGAACCGTCGGCGGCGAAGACCGGGAAGAAAATGTAGTCGTAAATCCGCCGACCATGCGTGCCGGTGAACGGAACTTCACTGCGAATCGGCGCCTTCGTCGCGGCCACTGTGTCGATTTCTTCGTCGTGCATCTTCGCATGCCAGGGTTCATAGCCGAGTTCGAGGCAAGTCTTGCCGATCGACTCGTTCCACGTTTTGCCCCACATGTCGAGCAACGCTTTGTTCGCGTAAGTGAAGCGGTGGCGGAGATCAAACACATAGACCAAATCGGGAACGGCGGAGAGAATGGTGTCGTAAAGTCGACGCTCCCGTTCCGACGCTTCGGTCAAATCGAAGATGTCCTGTTCGGCCCGCTTTCGATCTGTGATGTCGACGACGACCCCGGGCATGCGAATCGGTCGATCGGCGTCGTCGGTCTCGATCGTTCCGCGCGCGACGTACCATCGTATTTCGCCGTTGGGCTGAGGAATTCTAAACTCGCATTCAAACCGCTCGCCGCGTTCGAGCGAGCGTCGCAACTGCTCGCCGACGACCTCGCGATCGAACGGGTGAACGGACTCCAGATAGATTCGCTGCGGCCCCCCCTCGGCATCGGTAGCGCCGACGTGAAAGATTCTGGCTAAGTTGTCGTCGGCGTAGGTGCGGTCGTTGGCGATGTCCCAGACCCAAGTGCCGATAGCTCCGGCTTCGAGGGCCGCGTTGAGTCGAGCGGTCACGTCGCGGAGGCGTCTGTCCGAGTTGCGACGCTCCGAAACGTCGCGGAACACCAGGACGCTGCCTAGCAATTCCCCGTTCTCGTTCCTGATCGGAGCGCCGCTGTCGTCGATCGGGCGTCGAATTCCGTCTTTGGCGATCAGCACGGTGTGATTCGCGAGGCCGACGATGAGGCCTTCCCGCAAAACTTTTTCGACGGGACTCTCCACGGCTTGGTTCGTCGCCTCATTGACGATTCGAAAAATCTCATCCGTCGAACGGCCGGCCGCTTCGGCATTTGTCCAACCCGTCAATTGCTCCGCGATCGGGTTTAAAAATGTAACGCGACCTTGCGAATCGGTGGTAAGTACCGCGTCGCCGATGCCCGCCAGCGTGACCTGCAGAAGTCGGCGGCTTTCCTCGACTTCGCGAATCGCTCGCGCTCGATCGACGGCGACGGCGATGTCGCCGGCGACGCTTGCCATAACGTCGAGCGTATGCGGCTCCAAGACGTGGCGCGCGAACATCGACATCACGCCGACCAGTCGTTCTCCAACCAGCAGCGGGTAGCCGGCGAAGGAAATCAGGTTTTCGGCGCGGACCCAATCTTGGTCCGGCACCAAGGGGTCGCCGACGATCGAATTGGAGAGAAGCGGTCGCCGCTGTGCCGCGATAATGCCGATTTTCTCGCGGCCTATCGGGACGCGCTCTTGCGAGAGGCTGCGCGGCGCCGCGTCCGCGGCGCTGCCCACAAGCTGCAACATCTGCTCGGCTTCGTTGAATATCCAGATGCGGGCCAAAGCCCCCTCAAGATGCTTTAACACCGCCTCGGCGCAGCCTTGAAGCATGTCGTGCACCGTGTCGCCGCGCGTCAGCGCGCGGGAAACGTCGGCCGTGAGCGCCAGCAGGCGCACCCGTTCTTGCAATTGCCGATCGGCCTCGCGACGCTCCGTGATGTCACGAACGTGAGCGGTAAACATCGGCGAGCCCTCGCCGTGAATCGGCGTGATGGCGAGTTCGACGGGAAATTCCGAACCGTCTTTTCGCAGGGCGGTCATTTCCAGTCGACGATTCAGTATCGTCGGATTGCCGGTTTCCAGATAACGCCGCATCCCGGCCCGATGGCGGTTGCGTAAACCCGGCGGTACGACCAACTCGCCTAGTTCGCGTCCGACGACATCGTGCTTGGCGAAGCCGAACATAGCTTCCGCGGCCGGGTTGAACTCGATGACTCGGCCGTCGTGATCGCAACTGATGATCGCATCAAGCGCGAATTCCAGAATGGCCGATTTGCGCGCCTCGCTTTCGGCCAACGCCCGCTCGATGGCGCGTTCTTCCGAAACGTCGCGAAATACGAGAATGCTGCCGAGCAAATTGCCCGCTAGATCGCGAATCGGCGCGGCGCTGTCGGCAATCGCTCGTTCGTAGCCGGTGCGAGAGATAAGTACCGTATGGTTCGCCAGACCGACGACGGTTCCTTCTCGCAGGGACCGGAGCGCCGGGTTCTCTACGGCCTCGCGCGTCGTCTCATTGACGATGTGAAACACACGGTCGAGGGATTCGCCCGCAGCGTCGGCCTGCGGCCAGCCGGTCAAGTGCTCGGCCGCTGGATTGAGCATGGCAACTGCTCCGGCGGCGTCGGTGGTGATGACGCCGTCGCCGATGCTGGCTAGCGTAATTCTCAATTGTTCGCTTTCGCGATGCACCGCTTCAAGCGCGGCTTTTCGAACGGTCGCGCTTTGCCGAAGCAAGACGACGAATACGATCACCATAGCCAAGCCGAACGCGGCCACGCCGATGCCGGCGATTACCGCCGTTTGGAATTGGTCGTCAAGTCGCGCGGTGCGTTGCGCCACCAAACCTTGTTCTTCGGCAATCATTGATGCGACGTCCGCGCGAATCTCGTCCATCAGCGCTTTGCCGCGCCCCTCGACCAATTGCCGCCGCGCCGCTTCCAACCCGCCGGTGCGACGCTGCTCGATGTTTTCGGCCAATAGCGCGATACCTGCATCGAGCTTCTTTCGAAGCCGGCCGAGTTGGTCTTGTCGAGTCGGATTGTCGAAGGTGAGCTGCGAGACGGCGCGATATCGTGCGTCGAGCGTGGCTAGGGCAGTCACATACGGCTCGAGAAAACGACCTTCGAGAGTGATTAAATAGCCGCGCTGACCGGTTTCGGCGTCTTTGAGCGTCGAGAGAAGTTCTTGAAGTTCGCCGACCACTTGATGGGTATGAACAACCCAAGCTGCGTCGTCGCGCATGCGTCGCGTGTTCACGACCGTGAAGAGGAGCCCGACGACGATTGCAACGACCACGAGCGCCAAGCCGATCAGCGCGCGCGTATCAAAGAGTTTCTGCATGGCGAAGTGATGCGAAGCGAAGACGCGCATCTCGGCGGCGGGAGAATCGTCCGGGAGATCGGCAAGTCGCCGATTTTAGTTGACGACGTCAACTGAGAGTAGGTGATCGCCGCAGAGTTAATCATGGGAGGCCCGACGTTGGTCGATTAACGACCAGTCACGCCATCGACGTGGCGGAGGCTAAATCGTCGTGCCCCTAGATTCGGCAATCAATTCGACGGCCGGTGCGTGACGATTCATAAGCCGCGTCGATGACGGCGAGCGTTGCGCGTGATGACTCCACGGTGTTGCCGCAATCGTGGCCGTTGCGAATTGCATCGAGCCAATCGGCGATTAGCGCAACTCCGCGAGCGCCGCCGTAGCCGCGCGTTGAATCTGCGCCAACGACGAATGTTTCTTCCATGGCGTGCCATTGCGGCTGCGGGCCATGGATCTCCAGCACTCCCGATGTCCCCGCGCGCGTCGGAAACCAATCGACCCAACGTTGGGTGCCGCGAACGCTCCAGCGATTCTCGCCCGCCCACCGCGGCAGCCAATAGCCGCCGGTAAACGTCGCGATTGCCCCACCTTCCAGATCGAGAATGACGGTGCCGCCGTCTTCGACCGGCGTCGGCGTACCGCCGAAAACCCCGAGCCGTGCCGTCACGCCGACGATTCTCCGACCCGTTACAAAAGGCAATAGATCTAGATGGTGGCAGCCAAGCCAGTTCAAGAACCCGCCGCCGCTTACTTTAGGGTCAAACAAGTAATGGCCGGGACCGCGACGAGCGACGTCGCTCGTTACGAACGTCATTTCAACGCTGATCAGCTTGCCGAAACGACTTTCGGCGCACATGGCGCGAAGCCGATTCGCGCAATCGTCGTAGCGCCACATGTAGCCGCTTTGGAAGGCGACACGACGCTTCCGAACGGCCGTGACGACCGCGTCGAGTTCAGTTGCCCTCGCGCCGAGCGGCTTCTCGCAGAGCACATGCTTACCGGCTTCGGCCAGTTGAATAACGGCCGCAGGGCCTTCGTTGTTTGGCAGGGCCACCAGCGCAGCATCGAAATCGCCCCGTTTGAGCAACTCGTCGACCGTTGCAAAGCGAGGAAGAGAAGCAAAGCGTTCTTCTAGGCTTGCCAGCGCCCCTTCGTAGCCCGGCAAAAGCGCAACGATTTGGACGGCTTCCTCGAAGTTTTCCAGCGTCTGACGCCAATGGGCGCCGTGAGGATGGTCGACTCCCACGATGGCCAAGCGCAGCGGTTCGGGCATGGTGTCGATCGCGTCTATCGCTAGGTGTGGTAGTCGGCATTTAGCCGCACATATTCGGCCGTGAGATCGGTCGTCCAAAACGAGAGGTTCGCATCTCCTTCGCCGAACGTCAACAAGATATGGGTGTCGCGATGGTCGCGAATGTTCTGTGAGGCGGCGGCATCGTCAAACGGCAGCGGCGCTCCGTTCTCATAGAGATGCATGCCGTTGACCCAAAGATTCACAAGCGCGGGATCGAATGCGACGTCGGCGTAGCCGGCTGCGGAAACGATGCGTCCCCAATTCGGATCGGCGCCGCAGATTGCCGTTTTTACCAACAAACTCTCGCTCACGCTCTTGGCCAGTTTGCGAGCTTCGACTCGACTTCTCGCACCGCGAACCTCAACCTGAATTAGATGCGTGGCTCCTTCGCCGTCGGCCGGAATGGCTTTAGCCAACTCTCCGCAAACATCCGCCAAGGCGACGCGAAAAGTTTCGAGAACCTCTCCGGTGAGCGGATCGCCCCCCGCCGCGCCGTTGGCCACGAGCAGCACCGTGTCGTTCGTGCTCATGTGCCCGTCGACGCTGATGCAGTTGAACGTCTCGTCGACACAGCCGGACAAGAGACGCTGCGCTTCGGCGGGTGCGATCGCGGCGTCGGTAAGTATAACGCCGAGCATCGTCGCCATGTTCGGGCCGATCATCGCAGCGCCTTTGGCCATGCCGGTGATTTGCACCGATCGACCGTCGACCTGAATTGTGCGTCCGGAAACCTTATGACGAGTGTCCGTCGTAAGCATGCCGCGGGCCGCCGACTCTAGCGAGTCCGCGCCGCGACCCAGCTTTCCGGCGACGTCGGCGATGCCCGCCTCGATTTTCGCCAATGGTAAGAACTCGCCGATGATGCCGGTCGAGAGCACAAGCAGTTGTTCCGCATCGGCTCCGCAGGTTTCGCCGGCAAGTTCCGCCATCCGACGACAATCCGCGTCGCCGCGCGAACCGGTGCAGGCGTTGGCATTGCCCGAATTCACGACGACGCCGCGTAGATTCGTTCCGGGCGTGAGCGCGCGATCCCACTTGACCGGCGCGGCAAATACGAGGTTCGTCGTGTAAACGCCGGCTGCCGTTGCCGGCCGATCGGAGACGATAAGCGACAGGTCGAGCTTGTCGGCGGAGCGCTTAATACCGCAATAGACGCCTCCCAGCGAGTAGCCTTGCGGAATCGGCGGCAACGTCGGAGAAGAACTCATAAGCTAAACTCGTGTCGGATTGAGGAAGCGATGGTTGTAGCACCGGACGCGGCCTATTGACAATCGCCGTCGCGCGTCAGAGAGAAGAGCCGGTTCGCGCCGGAATGTTCGCGACCCCTGCGATTGTTCCGACCGGCTATTCCGAGACGTAGGGAACGTCTTCCCCGCGCATTTCGCAGAGCGCGTTATGGGCCGCCCGCTGTTCCGACTCTTTCTTATTCCGGCCCCAAGCCGGGGCGTAACGATTGCGACCGATCACAGCGGCGATCTGGAAGCATTTGCTGTGGTCGGGGCCCTTTTCGTCGAGCAACTGATAGGTGGGAGTCGTACCGAACTCGCGTTGGGCCAAGTGCTGAAGCAGCGACTTGTAATTTCCTGCGCTTTCGCCGCCGACCGCTAAATCGATCTCCGGTGCGACGTGCTTCTCGATCAACACTCGCGCGGCTTCCAGGCCGCCGTCGAGATACACGGCCGCGATGAGCGATTCGAATACATCGGCCAAAAGCGACGGCGGCAGGCCGTCGACGACCGACATTCCTTTTCCAAGTAGGAGGAATTCGTCGAGCCCGAGCGCTTCACTTACTTTGGCGCACGTCTGCCGACTGACCACGACCGACTTGATTTTCGTGAGCTCTCCCTCGAGATACTCCGGAAAACGGTGGTAAAGCATTTCGCAGACGACGGCGCCCAAAATAGCGTCGCCTAAGAACTCAAGTCGTTCGTTCGATGCGAGGCGATGCTGAGCCCCGGAAGCGTGCGTAAGGGCCGACCTAAGTAAGGCCCAGTCATTGAAGAGATAGCCGATGCGCTCTTGGCAGGTTTTGAGCAGCACATCGCCGTCGGCGACCAGATCGGTCGCAGCCGTTTCGTTCGTCCCCATAGTGCGGCGGGGTTGAATATGGGAAGAGGCACCCCCGTGGAAGAGCCCGTTCCCGCATCCAACTCAATTTCTCAGGTGGTGAATAAGAATCGGAATGTTAACGTAAACCTAATTGTGAAAGTAGGTTTTGTCAATGTGGTTGCTGCCGCCCGAGGCCTGCTCAAGTCCAGTCGTCGGCCGCTTCTTCCGCGTTTATACCGATCTGGTTGCAAGAAGCCCCTGGCGACGGCAACAAGATCGACATACGCATCGCATTCACACCTTGTCGAAGCGCCGACCTCGCCGCTTATCAGCCGGCGGAAAAGTAAGAGAACCCGGCGAATCCGGCGACGTAGACAAGGGTTGACGATCGTCGACCTGCGAGTCCACGCGGTCGATTTTTGAGTCGTTTCGTTTCCAAGGAGGTCTCACGTATGTCTCTTCAACGTTTGCGCGGCACCCTCGGGTCGGCCGCAAGTATCGCGTTGTTCGTTGCGCTCGGCGGCGGGCTGCTCTGGCATGAAACGCACATTGGAGCGCAGTCGCCCGCCGGTCCGGCGATTAGCGCCCCGGCCGTCGATTCGCCTGCCAATCAGGCGGCAAAGTCGCATGCGAATGAGTTGTCGTCCGCTTTCCGTAGCGCTTCGGCGACGATTCTACCCTCAGTCGTCACTATTGAAACGACGACTAAGTCGCGTGTCGTTCGCAGCGACGGCCGCCGTCCGCGCGGTATGGAAGGCTTCGGCGGACGCAATCCGTTTGAAGGAACTCCGTTCGAGCAGTACTTCGATCAAGATCAACTCGACCAACTGGAACGCCAATTCGAAAATCGTCGTACTCCGCGGCAGAGCGGTGCAGGTTCGGGGGTGATTATCGACAAGGCAGGAGTCATTTTGACGAACAACCATGTCGTCAACGGCGCCGATGTCGTCACCGTGCGACTTGCCGACGGTCGCGAGTTTAAGGCCACCGAAATCAAGACTGATCCGCAGACCGATCTCGCCGTGTTGAAAATAAATGGCGCCGGCGATTTGACTGCCGCTAAGCTCGGTAACTCGGACGCTCTCGAAATCGGCGACTGGGTGATCGCAGTCGGCAATCCGTTCGGGTTAGAACAAACTGTGAGCGCCGGCATCATTAGCGGTAAAGGACGGCATATCGGTGCCGCGCAACGCGCCAACTTCCTTCAGACCGACGCGGCGATTAATCCGGGTAACTCCGGCGGTCCCCTCGTGAATCTTGAAGGAGAGGTGGTCGGCATCAACACCGCGATTGCGTCGAACGGCGGCGGCAACGACGGCATCGGCTTTGCCGTGCCCGCGAACTTGGCGAAATGGGTCGCTCCGCAACTTCTGTCCGGCGGTACGGTCGAAAGGGCCTACCTCGGCGTCGGCATCGAACTCATGAGCCAAGAACTCGCCGACAAGTTCGGCGTGCAACGTGGTGAGGGCGTATTGGTTACGGAAGTCCATAGCGGTTCGCCCGCCGCGGACGCCGGCTTGCAGGAAGGGGACGTCATCTTGGCCTTCAACGGCACGAAGGTGCATGATCCGCGCGGATTGCAAGAGGTCGTCGAGCGGTCGGTGCTCAACACCAAGCAAAAGGCGGAAGTGCTACGCGACGGCAAGAAGATCACTGTGGAAGTCACGGCCCGCGCCTTGCCAAAAGACTTCGGCGTGGCCCGCATGAATCGGGGGCGCGGCGATGAGCCGGCTCCTGGGAAAGCCGACACGGCTCACGACGAGGGGCTGGGTCTGGAAGTGGCCGACGTCTCTTCGGCGGAAGCGCGACAACTCGGCTTCGGCGATGATGTTCAAGGCGTGGTGATTTCGAATGTCGCCCCGGATAGCCCGGCGCAAGCCGCCGGCCTCAGCGAAGGTATGCTGATTCGCAAGGTCGGTAAAACCGAGGTTCGCAGCGCCGCCGAGTTCGGTAAGGCTGTTGCCGAACAACCGAAAGACGAAGGCGTCTTGCTCCTGGTTCGGATTCCTGAAGGCGGAAATCGATTTGTTGTGGTCGAGCGTCAGTAGCACGATTCCGCTCGGCTAGACAGTCGCCGACGCACGCGACCGGCCGACGTTTCGCACGAACCCGTTCGGATGTTCCTTGGCATCCGCGTCGGGCCGGCGGGACGTCGGCCGATTTGCTTTTCCCCTGGGGGAATGTAGCACTTTGCCATTTCGGGCATGCCGTTGCTAAAGCAGCAATCCATTCAGGTTTTCGGCGGAAATGCTTGACCGTGCCTCGGCAACCCGAACAATTGATGTTGAGCGGCCCCCATTCGATGGGTGTCCTCCTGCGGCTTGGCTTTCTTTAGGCCGCTGACGCGACTTTTTGAGGCTTTGCTTATGTCCGGCTTTCCCCGCGCGGCCTTGGGGTCTTTGGGGAACCGACCCGCGCCGAGCGCCATGGCTTGGGCGCTAGCTGGTTACCTTACGCGTCGCGGAATCGGCGTACGTCATTTTCATTCGCAGGCTTGTTACTGCGCGCCCGAGGGCGCTCTGGCCGCTACCGGCAGCCGTTCTCGCCATCTCGATTCGTGGCTGATGAGCCGTGAGTTGTGTCGCTCGTTGTTGGCCGAGGCCTATGCGGCGGCCGACTTTGTTTTAGTTGAAGGACGATTTGCGGATGCGCGTCCGAGCGAAGCTCAAAACGCGCCGAATTCCAGCGCCCAGCTTGACGCCCTCTGCCGGGTGCTCGATTTGCCGCGATTGATCGTGCTCGACGCGGCGCTCACCGTGGATTGTCGGATCCCGCCGCGTCCGGATGCCGTCGACGGCGTCTTGATCGACGGCGTGCTGTCTTTCGCCGATTACGTTCGGATTCAGACATGCGTCGAAGGCGCGTGGGGCGTGCCGGTCTTGGGCGGGTTGGAACGCCGCGAGCCGATTCGTCAGCTCTTAGCGTCGCTGCCCGCGGGCGCCGAAGTGCCCAGGGCAGTTTGCGAAGAGCTTGCGAATTCGTTCGGTAAGTTTGTCGATCAGCGGGCGCTCGATGCCGCCTGCGATCGTGCGTCGTATCCGATCGTGCAACGAATTGCCGAAGCTCGGGCGGCCGCTCCTGCTCGGCGTCCTGTGATCGCTCTCGCCTACGATGCGGCTTTTTGCGGTTACTTTCCGGACGTGATCGAGATTCTGGAGCGGCGCGGCGCCCGCGTCGTCAACTTTTCACCGCTGACCGATGAGAGCTTGCCCGACCAAACGGAGTCGGTTTTACTTGGTTGCGGTCGAACGGATTTGTTTGCCGAGCAGCTAGCGGCGAATTTTTGCATGCTCTCGGCCGTGCACGACTTTGCTCGCCGGGGAGGTCGAATCTACAGCGAAGGGGGCGGGACGGCCTATTTGAGCCGCTCACTGCGATCGGTCGACGGGCACGACTATTCGATGGCCAACGTGCTGCCGTTGGCCGCGAGCAGGAAATCGGAGCCTTGCGCTCCGGAACCGATCGAGTTTCAAGTCGACGCCGAGAATTGGATTTTGCCGCGGCATACGACGATGCGCGGCTATCGAAGTCGCGTCTGGAATCTCAAGCCGCAGGAGTCCGTCGAAGAGTTGACTCATGATGTCGACGGCGCTCTGTTGTTCCAGGCCGGCGCGGTCGTCGGAGGCCCGTTGCAACTCCACCTCGCGGCCGTCGAACCGGCGATGTTGGCGCTCGGCGAGCCACAGCAACTATTGGCCGCGCATTACGTCGGGATCGATTGGCCGACGTAGAGGTCGATCACGCGGCTCTGGACTTTGATCGCGCGAAACAGCGTAAGAAAGTCGTCGTTGGAGAGCGTTTCTCCGTCGGTTTTGGCCAGATCTTCGAGTTCCTCGGTCATGGCCGCATGTTGATCCGTCACCGCTTGCAATCGCAACCCGGCGCGGACCCACGCTTCATAGAGACGCTCTTCCGAGGCGAGCTCGTCGGCGTCGTCGACGGAGTTCGTCAACAAGAGGCAAAGCCGAGCGACGTCGCGCGGCTGCGCCCCGGGCTGCAAATGTTCGATGCGCGAGGCCAACTCTTGGCAGGTCATCATGGTGCGTAGGCGGTCGGGAGGTCGCGTTCAGCCGGAGTAACGGCGCAGTCGCCGAAACCGTCCGTGCGGGCGGATCAGTTGGTGGGAGCCTGCGAGCAGGCGGGACGAAAGCAACTCTAGGTCGGATTCGCCACGGAAGCAAAAAGCGGCTTACGGTTCCCCACGACTGCTTCGGAGGGCTCCTTACAACCGGCACGTTCGGCACGACTCGCGGTACGTGCGGTTTTGCTCCCTAGCCGAAGAGCAAGCCGGCCATGAGACCGATGGCCATGACCGTTTCGAACACGCCTAGAATCTGCAGCGTACGGGGGTCGGCCGCCGCCAGCATCTCCTTGAACTGATTCGGGAACACGCTCAAAACGAACCCTTCGAGGAGAAACATTGTCAGCGCGGTGAGCGTGAACCAACGTACGACGTCCATAACGGCTCGGGCTCTCCGGAGAATTCGAGTGAGTCGGCGTTCTATGATGAGCGGCGGACGTAATCTCGGCCGCTTGTAGCACCCCCGGCCGCCGATATAATCGCGGTTTCCCTTCAGTCTTGGCAAGCGCCCCATGGCACAACTTGGCGTCAATATCGATCATGTCGCGACCGTGCGACAGGCTCGTCGCACGTATGAGCCCGACCCCGTATGGGCTGCCGCTCTGGCCGAACTCGGGGGCGCCGACGGCATCACTTTGCACCTGCGGGAAGATCGGCGGCATATTCAAGATCGCGACTTGCGCCTGCTTCGCGAAACCGTGACCGTGAAGCTCAATTTGGAGATGGCTTGCGCCGAGCCGGTTTGCCGGATCGCGCTCGAGGTGAAGCCGGACCAGGTCACCTTGGTGCCGGAAAATCGGCAGGAAGTGACGACCGAAGGGGGCCTCGATCTGACGACCTGCCGTGATCGCGCCGCTGAGACGATTCGCAAGCTCAAAGAGGCAGGCATCGTCGTCAGCCTGTTTCTGGATCCCGATGAAGGGCAAATCGCGCTCGGCAAAGAGCTTGGAGCCGATGCCGTCGAACTGCATACCGGCTGCTATGCCTTAGCGAAGGTGGGGAAAGCACGTGATGCCGAATTGGTGAAACTCACCAAGGCCGGCAAGGTGATCGTCGCCGCCGGTCTCACCCTTCACGCCGGCCACGGCTTGAATTACCAAAACGCGCGGGCCGTCGCCGACATTCCGCACATGTCCGAGTTGAACATCGGCCACAGCATCGTGGCCCGCGCGATCATGGTCGGCTTCCAGACGGCTGTGCGCGAAATGAGAGATTTGATCGCCTAAAACGATCTTGTTCGAGATATCTACCGTCCGTCGCATTTTATTCCGCAGAAGAGCGCTATGAGCACTAAGGGTGAAGCCTACGCCGGGCTTTCGGTGGCGATTACCACGCCGTTTAAAAACGACGAAGTCGATTACGCGCTGTTGCGCGAGCAAATCGAATTTCAGGTTGCCGCCGGCACAAAGTGCTTGGTTCCCGTCGGCACGACCGGCGAATCGCCGACCTTGTCGCACGATGAACACGAGCGGGTCGTCGCCGAGGTCGTGCAAGCGGCCAAAGGGCGCATCAAGGTCATGGCGGGCACCGGTTCGAACAGCACTCGCGAAGCCCTGCGGCTTTCGAAGCGGGCCGAAAAGGACGGTGCCGACGCACTGCTGATCGTCGCTCCCTACTACAACAAGCCGACCCAAGAAGGCTTCTATCAGCATTACAAGGCGATCGCCGAAGCCGTCGGGTTGCCGATTTGCGTGTACAACATTCCCGGCCGTACCGGCAAGAACATCGAGCCGGAAACCATCGTGCGGATGGCCGAACTGCCGAACATCACGATGGTTAAGGAAGCGACGGGGCAACTCGATCAGGCTTCGCACATCGCCGCCGCGACGAATCTCACGATTCTCTCGGGCGACGATAGCCTGACGTTGCCGCTGATGTCGGTCGGCGGGCGCGGCGTGATCTCGGTCGTCGGCAATATCGTGCCGAAAGACATGATCGCCTTATGCCAAGCGTTCGACTCCGGCAACTTCGCCGAAGCGCTAAAGTGGCACAAGAAACTCTTCCCGCTCTGCCGCGACATGCTCGGTTTGTCGACGAATCCCATTCCGATCAAGACCGCCATGCGTATGCTCGGCCGCGATACGGGCGAACTGCGTCTGCCGATGACGCCGCTTACGGGCGCCGAAGAAGCGAAGCTGCGGACGACGCTTATCAAATACGGCCTCATCGGCGGTTAGCCGCCGATGCCGCGGGCCCTGGTCGTCTGTGAGTTCGCAAGCTTAAACGGCGGCGAGCGATCGCTGCTCGCCGTCTTGCCGCACTTGCAACAAGCCGGTTGGCTGTTCGATTTTCTTGCCCCGACCGCAGGCCCGCTCGCCGACGAATTGCGGCGGCGCGGCATCGACAACGTCGCCACGACGGATTGGGAGCCGCAGTGCAGATCGCGGCCGGAGCAGATCGTCGCCGCCGTGCGCTCGCGGCGGTACGATCTCGTCCACGCCAATAGCCTCTCGACGGCCGTTTTGCTCGGCTCAGTCGCCGCCGAACTCGCCTTACCGACGATCGGGCACTTGCGCGACATCGTCCGTTTGAGCGCGGCGAAAATTGCGGCGCTGAACGGCAACACGCGATTGCTCGCCGTTTCCGCAGCGACCCGTTCCCATCACGTCGCGCAAGGGCTCGACCCCGCCAAGTCGCATGTGCTCCACAACGGCGTCGACCTCGCCGAGTTCCGCCCCCGACCGACGGGGCCGGCCCGATCCGCGGCTGCGGACATCCGCCGGGAACTGGGGCTCCCCCCGGAATCGCAGCTGATTGCAATCGTAGGGCAGATCATTTTGCGGAAGGGGCAGGACGTGGCCCTTAAGGCCGTGGCCGGGGCGATGCGAGATTCCGTCGAGCGTTATCCTCTGATCATCGGCGTCCGGCACTCGGAAAAACAGGAGACTTTGGCGTTCGATCAGAGCCTCTACACGATAGCGCGCGAGTTCGGAATCGCCGACCGTATGCAACGTTTGGGGGGGCGGCGCGATGTGAGTTCACTTTTGCCTCAGTGTTCCGTTCTGGTCCACATGGCGCGTCAGGAGCCGCTGGGGCGGGTGCTGCTCGAAGCGGCGGCGTGCGGCGTGCCGATCGTGGCCACGAGCATCGGCGGCACGCCCGAGATCTTCCCGCGCGGAGCCGACGACGGGGCCCTGCTCGTACCGGTCGACGATGTCGCGGCCTGCAGCGCGGCCGTGGAGCGAATCTTGAGCGAGCCCGACTTCGCCGCGCGGCTCGGGCAAGCCGGGCGGCGGCGGATCGAAGAAGCCTTCTCCGTAGAAACCGCCGCCGCCGGCTTACTCAAGCACTACGAGGCGACGGTCCGCGACGGAAGCGTTTAATCCTCCGCGCGACTGCCGTCGCCGCACATCTTCACCACGCGCGGGTCGAACCGCCCGACGACGTCGACCAGATCGCTTTGCTCGCGCATTACGTCGAGGATGTTCTTGTAGACGCCGGGCACTTCGTCGGCTCCGGCGCTCAACACGCGCACCCCTTTCTTCGCCAAGTCGTTTTGCGTCGCCCGCCAGTTGAACTTCTCGCGGGCCGCGGTGCGCGACATGCACCGCCCCGCCCCGTGCGAAGCCGAGTTCAAGCTCTCGGCGTTTCCTTTGCCGCGGACGACGAACGCCGGATCGGCCATCGAGCCGGGAATCACTCCGAGCTCGCCCTTCGCGGCCGGGGTCGCTCCTTTGCGATGCACGATCAGTTCCCGGCCGTCGTGAACTTCCTTCCAGGCGAAGTTGTGATGATTTTCGACGCCCGCGATGATCTCCGTTCCCAACAGCTTGCTCACGTTGCGATGGATGCAGTCGTGATTCGCCGCGGCGTAGTCCCCCATCAGGTTCATCGAATCCCAATACTCCCGCCCTTCGGTCGTGTCGAGATCGAGCCACGCCAAGCGGCCGACGTCCTCGTATTTCCGCGGCAGCTTCGTGCGCGCGATGCCGCTAAACACCGAGCAGACCGCCGCGCCGGTCCCCCGGCTCCCGCTGTGGCTCAACAGCGCCACGTAACGGCCCGCCTCCAGGCCGAGATCGGCGTCGTCATGGTCGAGCGTCAACACGCCGAATTCGACGAAGTGATTACCCGAGCCGGAGGTGCCGAGCTGCCGCCAGGCTTTGTCGCGGTTCTCGCGCACGACGCGGCTTACCGTCCAGTCTTGGTCCATCACCGGGTGCTCGAGCGGCCGCTTGTATTCGCTTCCGACTCCGAAGCGAGTCCCCTTCTCCAGGGCCTCGTCGAAGCGCACGGCTTGCTTGTCGTCGTCGAGCGCCGCGGCCGGCATGTCGAGCACCGAGAGCTTCATGCGGCAAGCGATGTCGACGCCGACGGCATACGGCACGACGGCCCCGTCGAGGGCCAGCACGCCGCCGATCGGCAGACCGTAGCCGACGTGCGCGTCGGGCATCAGCGCGCCGGCGACCGCTTGCGGCAGCGAACACGATTGGCGCATCTGCGCGATCGCGGCTTCATCGATGCCGGCGGCGCCCCAAGTGCGAAAGTCGACGACGTGCGGCGTCCATACCGCCCCGTGGTCGATCAGCTCGCGCGCGAATCGGCCGAAGATCCCGTCGTCGGTATGATCGTCCGGGTTTTCAACGATCGCGCGGATCGTCTTCTTGACGTCGATCGAGCGCAACAGATCGGCCTTGGCCGCGTATTGAATCGCTTGCAGCGCCGCGTTGACGCACGCCGGCGGCACGCCGAGCTTTTCCAATTGTCGAGGGTTCATGGCGACTCACTCCTTGTCTGGAAGATTATAGAAGCGAGCGCGGTGAGCAAGGTTCGCGCAGGGGGCATTGCGAGCGGCGGGGGTTAAACCCGCCGTCAGGCCGCGGGCGGGAGCAGACGGCCGGGAGAAAACCCCCCGCCCGCTCGTCGTTATTCAGCGCGCGACAAAAACTCCGCGGCGGCCGGCGGAATGGGGCATTCCAGGGCGTCGGCGACGACGCGGAGCAGTTCCGCTTCGTCGAGCGTCAGGCGGCCGTCGTGGCCGATGGTCGCCGCGCAGGCGGCGAGCAGCTTTCGTTTCAGTTCGCCGGTCGACGCAGCCAACTCCTCCAGCGCTTCGTCGATGGCGCCGAACCCCGCCGCGTCGCGGGCAACGGGGCTCCGCGCGCCGAGGCCGAGCAGCGCAGCGCCCGAAGCGAACGCGGCGGCGGCGCGCCCATCCGCAGCGGCATCGTCGGAGCCGCCGGCGTAGGCCAAGGCCGAGAGCAAGGTCGTGGCCGCACTTGCCACGGAACCGACATCGCTATGCCGGACGCGGACCGGCGCGCGGGGGCGAAAGAATGCGGCCAGGTTCTTGAAGATGATCCGCTGCAAGCAGTATTCGAACACGCTCACCTTGCGGTCGGCTCGAATTAAGGCGACCACGTTTTGCCGGAATTCGTCGAATTCGTTCGGCGAAAGCTGACGGAGCGCCGTCATCGAAAGTTGGGCCAGCGGTAGACGGGCGACCGAACCAAACGACGTCAGTCGTGGAATGAGGGCACGAACTTTATCGGCCGTCTCGGGGCCGAGCGCCTTGCCGAGCATGCGCAGGCCCGGTTCATCGTCCGACGGGTCGGCTTCGAGCAAGAGGGCATAGATCACCGCCGCCGCCCCGGGCGGCTTATGCAGCGTCTCCGCCAGATCCTCGGGAAGCTGCGAGATGAGATCGACGGCGAAGTTGAGGTGCTTCCGCTCCGGCGCGCCGACTTGCTCGACGACGTCGGCGGCGGAAATCTCCATCGCCGGCGACGCCGCAGACGAGTCGCCGAAGCCGGCCGCGGCGCCGAGCATGCCGAGTTTGCGGAGGCGGCCGAGGCCCGCTTCCGCCGACTTCGCACCGGACTCGGTCTCTTCTTCGGGCGAGGGCCACTTCAGGTGTTCTTTGGAAAAGTCGCCGTCGAAGTTCGGTTCAAGGCGGCGAATGCGATCGACGAGCGGCGGGTGCGTGGCGAGCATTTGCAGGAAGCTCGCCTTCATCCCGTTGCCGAAATACATGTGGCTCGCTTGCTCGGCCTGCGGGCTCTTGATGCGCGAGCCGATCGCGCCGAGCTTCTTGAGCGCATCGGCGATACCCGAAGGCAGGCGAGTGAATTGCACGGCCGAGGCGTCGGCCAGATACTCGCGTTGCCGGGAGACGGCGCTCTTAATGAGATGGCCGAAGAAGACGCCGACGTAGCCGATGATGTAGAGACCGAGGCCGATGAGGAAAATGGCGAGCAGAATGCCGCCGCCGCCGTCTTTCTTGTCGTTGCTCGAACTGCGCGAGCCGCTCCGCGACGACGTGTTCGCATTCATCAGCATTCGCATGACGACGTAGCCGATCATGCTTAAGAGCAAGATGCCGTGGAGCACGCCGATGAGGCGGATATTGAGCCGCATATCGCCGTTGAGAATGTGGCTGAATTCGTGGGCGATCACGCCTTGCAATTCATCGCGGGTAAGATTGTTCACCGCGCCGCGGGTGATGCCGATCACGGCGTCGGCCGGAGCGAAGCCGGCCGCGAAGGCGTTGACGTCGGATTCCGATTCGAGAATGTAGACGGGAGGGACCGGGGTGCCCGACGCCAACGCCATTTCTTCGACGACGTTGAGCAGGCGCCGTTCGCGCCAGTCGTGGGTCGACGAAGCGAGCAAGCGGCCGCCGAGCAGGTCGGCGACGCTTTTGCCGCCGGTCGCGAGCGTCGCCGTGCGATAGAGGCTGCCGGCGAGAATGACCGTGCCGACGCCGAGGGCCGTGGCGAGAAGATAGCTCGGTTGCCACAGATCGACGACGCTGACGACGTCGGGCCGCGCGCGCTGCGTGTCGTCGACGAGCACGAAGACGCCGATGACGACGAGATAGACCGCGATGACGATGGCGACGACCGCGCCGGCGAACAGCAGCACGAGCCGACCGGTTTGGCGGCGTGCTTCGTCTTGGTGTTGGAAGAAGTCCATGAAAGGAAGCGACTAAGAAGTGAAATCGTCGAGTTGCAAGAGCGGGCGGCACTGATGGATCGCACACCCGTGCGTCTCGACACTGGTGGGCAAGCCACCAGTGCCACCCTGCGGCTTCCGGAAAACAGCGGGCGATGCCGGCGCAGCCCCGCTCACCACCCCGTCCCCTCTCGGCAAGGGTAGAGCGGAGTCTCTCAACTAGAACGAGACCTTCGGGGCTTCGCGTTGCGTGGCGACTTCGATTTCGAAGAGGCGCGCTTCGGTGAAGCCCGCCATGCCGGCGATGATCACCGTGGGGAACGATTCGCGGGCCGTGTTGTATTGCATGACGGCGTCGTTGTAGGCCTGCCGCGAGAAGGCGACTTTGTTTTCCGTCGACGTCAGCTCCTCTTGGATTTGGAGCATGTTTTGATTGGCCTTCAAGTCCGGATAGCTTTCGGCGAGCGCGAACAAGCGCGAGAGCGTGCCGGTAAGCTGCGCGTCGGCTCCCGACAGCGCTTGCATCGCGCTCGGATCGCCGGGGTTGGCGGCGGCGCGTTGGCCGGCCGTGACGGCCTGATTGCGGGCCGCGATCACTGCTTCGAGCGTTTCGCGCTCGTGCTTCATGTAGCCCTTCGCGGTTTCGACGAGATTCGGGATCAAGTCGTAGCGGCGCTTGAGCTGGACGTCGATTTGCGCGAACGCGTTCTTATAACGATTGCGGAGCGTGACGAGGCCGTTGTAGGCGCTGATGAAATACAGAAGAAACAGAACGGCGACGCCCGCGACGGCGAGCAACGCAATCGTTCCAGTCGACATTTCGGCCAAAAGCATCATGGCTGCAAGACTCCGGGAAGTTGTCGCAAAAGACTGGGGAGCGCGAGATCAGAGCTAATGTACCTGCGGCAATGCGCACTGTATAGAATAAGGCTTTTCGGCGGCAGGATACCGAGGCGCAGGCTATGGCGGGAGCGGAGACCGATCGCAACATCCTGTTCGGCATCTTGGCCTGGCAGTGCGGCCTGCTCAGCCGCGCCGCGCTGATGGAGGCGATGTACGAATGCACGATCGCGTCCGGCGGTCGGACGCTGCCGCAACTTTTGCTCGCCAAGAGCCTGCTTTCCGACGAGGACTGCGCGCGGCTGAACGAATCGCTGGAGCGGCGGATTCGCGCGGAGCAAGGGGATCTCGGCAAGACGTTGGCGTCGTTCGATTCGGTCGAGGAAGTGCGCGCGGAATTGACCCGCATCGCGGCGGCCGAGCCGGGGGCGACGTTGGCCTCGGTCGAGCAGGTCGATTCGCGCGCGGTGACGCGGGCCTTGATGCAGACCATGGAGCAGCCGGCCGCGGGAGCGGAATTGGGATTCGACGGCGCTCCGCCGTTGGAAGAAGAAGCGACGACGGCCGCGGCCGATCCGCCGGAGCGCGAGGATCGCCGCTTTCGCGTAGTGCGGAAGCACGCTCGCGGCGGTCTGGGCGAAGTGTTCGTCGCGCTCGACGAGCAATTGAAGCGCGAAGTGGCGCTGAAGCAGATTTTGCCGAAGCAAGCGGAGAACGCTTCGAGCCGGGCACGCTTCCTCTTGGAAGCGGAGATTACGGGGAATCTCGAACATCCCGGGATCGTGCCCGTGTATGCGCTGGGGACGGCGACCGACGGCGCGCCCTATTACGCCATGCGGTTCATACGCGGCGCGAGTTTGGAAGACGCCATCGCTCGATTTCACGAATCGCCGGAGTTCGCGAACGACGCCGGAAAGCGGGCGATCGAGTTGCGCAACTTGCTGTCGCGGTTCACGGCCGTGTGCAACACGATCGAATATTCCCACAGCCGCGGGATCATCCATCGCGACATCAAGCCCGAAAACATCATGCTGGGACCGTACGGCGAAACGCTCGTCGTCGATTGGGGGCTGGCGCGGAGTTTTCGCGACTTGAGCGACGATCGCGAAACCGTGGCCGACGACGGCGAAGCGGAGAGAATGCCGCAGGTTTCGCAATCGGTCGAAAGACCGACGCAGATGGGGGCGGTGGTCGGGACGCCGCAGTTTATGAGCCCCGAACAAGCCTCGGGACGGCTCGACCTGATGGGCCCGGCGAGCGACGTGTATAGCCTGGGGGCGACGCTGTATTGCCTGCTGACGAATCAGCCGGCGTTTACCGCGGCCGACGTGCGGCAGGTTTTGAAAGACGTGCGCGAGGGATTTTTCGATCCGCCGCGGACGGTGAATTCCGACGTACCGCGCGGACTCGACGCCGTTTGCCGCAAGGCGATGGCGCTGGAAGCGAAGAATCGCTACGAATCGGCGCGCGCCCTGGGGGAGGACGTCGAGCGCTGGCTGGCCGACGAGGCCGTATCGGCGTTGCCGGAAGCGCCGATCGACGCGGCGCTGCGCTGGCTCCGCCGGCACCGGACCTTGGCGCGCGCGGGCGGCGCGACCTTGGCGATCGTGGCCTGCGTGGCCGGAGTCGCCTACATGCGCGAGGCCGCGCTGCGGTCGGATTTGCAGGTCGCGCTGGCGAACGAGGAGACGGCCCGCGCCGAGGCCGACGTGCAGCGCAAGGCCGCCGTCGTCGCGGCCGAACACGCGCGCGGCCAGAACCAGTTGGCGCTCTCGACGCTCAAGAACGCGCTGTATGAGATTCAGACTTCGCTCAAGAATATTCCGGCCGCCCAGACCGCGCGGATCAATATGCTCACGAAGGCCGTGGCCGGGTTGAGCGAAGTGGCCAAAGGATTGGAAAGTTCGGACGAGGCGGACCAGAGCCTGGTGCGGGCGCATATCGACCTGGGAGACATCTTCGTCGAAGTCGGCGATGAAAGCGGCGGCCGCGCCACGGCACTGGCCGAGGAGCAATTCTTGGCGGCGGCCCGGGCGGCGGAAAAACTGCTCGGCAATGCGGAGCGCAAGGCGCAGGCCGAAACCGACTTGGGGGACGTCTATCAACGGCTGGGGGACGTGTGCATGCGGCGCGGCCGCTTCGACGACGGGACGACGTGGCTGAAGAAGTCGCTCGACCTGCGCGAACGGTTGTCGCAGGAACGTCCCGGCGACGCGGCGGCGCTTTACAGCTTGGCATTGTCGGTGCAGCGCGTGGGGCTCGATCACTTTGTGCGCGGCGAGTGGAGCGACGCCGAGCGGCAGTTTACGCGGTTCGCCGACTTGAGCCGACGGCTGGTCGCCGAGAATCCCAAGAATTGGGAGTATTTGCGAATGTCGTCCGTTGCCGACGAGCGGATGGCCGACGTGGCGCTCCGCGAGGGAGACGAGAAGCGCGCCGAGGGGCATCTGCAGCGGTGTCTGGAGACGCGACGCCGGTTGGTGCAATCTTCGGACAATGTGGCGCGGGCTCGGCGCGACCTCTCGGTGACGTGCGATCAATTGGGCCGTCTCGCGCAAAACCGAAACGATTACAAGGCGGCGGAGGCGCTGTTTCTGCAGAGCTTGGATTTGCGCCGGCAACTCTTCGACGAAGACCCTCAGAACGTCGAGAACTTGCGGAACGTCATGGTGTCGTGCGCGCAGTTGGGAGATTTGAAGCAGCTTCAGAACGACCCGGCGGGCGCCGCGGACTATTTTCGCTTTCAGTCGGAGAGCGCCGAGGAGTTGGTGCGACGCGACCCCGAGAACGCCCGCTACTCGCAGGACTTGGCCGCGAGTTTGGGACGCACGGGGGACATGAAGCTGCGCGCCGGCAAGACGGCCGAGGCGCGCGACGATTTCGCGCGGCGCGTGCGGTTGTTGGAAGAGGCGTCGAAAGATCAGGGGGCCGCGGTGGAACTGCAGCGAGAATTGTCCGTCGCCTACTTCGATTTGGGCGAGGCGCAGCAAATTCTCGGCGACTTGAAAGGGGCGCGGGAGACATTGCGGAGCTATTTGAGCTTGGCGCAGCGTCGCGCGGCGGCCGACGGGGCGAACGCGGCGCTGAAACGGGTCGTGACCGACGCGCGGTTTCGGTTGGGGACGCTGGAGCTTCGCATCGGCGACTATGCGACTTCGGCCGAACTGCTGAACGAGGCTCTCGGCGAAGCGAAGGCCGCCGCCGACAAAGAGCCGGAGGACGACGCGGCTTGGCAATTCGCGATGAACGTCGCCGCGGCCGCCGCGGCCTCCGCTTGGGAAGCCCGCGACGCAGACGCGGGGACGAAACTGGCGGCGGCGGCGATGCAGCGCCTCGAGCGGCTGAAACCGCGGGCGACCGGGGAGCGAAAAAAGCTGGTGGAAACCTGGTGGGCGGAATGGGAGCCGCTCAAGAAACGCTTCGCGGAGGCGCAGCGGGCCGCAGCCGACGCCGAGTTTGCCGCGAACTTGCCGCTGCCGGAAAGCGCCGAACTGGTCGACTTCCGCATCGCGGCTTTGGTCGACACGAAGCAGCCTGACGAAGCGCGGCGCGAACTCGAGCGCTTGGCGACGGCGGTCAAAACTCCGGGGCCCGAGTTGCTGGTTGCGGCTAGAGCCTGGGCGCGCTTGGCCGGGTCGAACGCGCCCGGCGCGCGAGACGACGCCGGCAAATCGATTGCGGCGCTGGAGAAACTCTACGACGCCGGGCTGTTTCGCACCCGCGAGCAAGCGGAGAAGCTCGAGCTGGATCCGGCTTGGTCGCCGCTGCGCGGCGATAAGGCGTTTCAAGGCCTGCTGAAGAAAGTGGAAGCCGAGTTGAATCAGCCGAGTTCGAAGGCCGGCGACACGGTAACGTAAGGCGGTGCCTTAACGCGGGGCGATCGCCGGCAGCGCGACTCAAATCGCGAAATCGTCGTCGGTCTGCGTGGCGTCGTAGGCGATTCCTCCGACGAGGCGGGAGCCGTCGCCGGCGTCGACCGGGAATTTGAACGACTTCCAGACGACTTCGGGACCTTCGCCCGCGGGGGCCGATTCGCGGAACTCCAACCGGTCGCCGCCCTGCAACACTTGGCAATCGTGGGCGCGGAGTTGTTCGGCGACATGCGCGGGAAAGATGTCGAAATCGGTTTTGCCGAGCACTTGCTCGAGCGTCTTGCCCTGCGCGGCGAGCATGCGATTGTTGGCGTAGACGTATTTGCCGGCGGCGTCTTTGATCCACGCCAGCATCGGCATGTGGTCCATAAAAGAAAAGAAACGATTTTGAGTTTCACGCATTTCGCGAACTTCGCGTTTGCGTTCGGTGATGTCGGTCGCGATGCCGCAGAGCGAGGGGCCTCGGCCGTCTTCGCCGGGGAGCGGGAATTTGACGGAGACATAATCGCGTACTTCCCCGTCGTTGCTCGGCACCGCCTCTTCGATGGTCTTCGCTTCGCCGGATTCGAGCACGGCGATGTCGTTGGCCCGCAGTTGAGCGACGACGTCCGGAGGAAAGACGTCGGTGTCGCGGAGCCCGATAAACGTGTTGCGGTCGACGTGGAACAGTTCTTCCCAGCGGCGATTGATGAATTCGTAGCGGCCGTCGCGGTCTTTGATGAAGACGACCGCGGGGGTGCGATCGAGCACGGCTTGCATGCGCGTGCGGCTCATGAGCAGAGCTTGTTCGGCGCGGGCTCGTTGCGCGGCGGCGGCCTGTTCGGGATCGAGCGACGGTATGACGGCGGAAACGACCGTGCCGCGGCCGATCTCGCTGGAGATCGTGACCGTGCCGCCGACGGCGGCGACCCGATCGCGAATGCCGCGCAGGCCGAACTCGCGCTCGGCGACGTCGGCCGGTTTGAAGCCCTGCCCCCAGTCGGTGACCGTCACGGCGATATCGTCGTCGCGCATCGCGACTTCCACGCGGGCCCGATCTGTTTGCCCATGCCGCCGAACGTTCGACAGCGATTCTTGGATCACGCGGTAGATCGTCATTTCGATGGAGGGAGACCAGCGCCGGCCGGCGGTGCGGTCGAACAGTTCGACGAGCAGCCCTTGTCGTTCGTTTTCCAAAACCTGTTCTTCCACGGCCGCGCCGACGCCGAGATCGTCGAGCGTCGGCGGACGAATGCCCGCGATGATTCGGCGCGACTCCTGCAGCACGTTTTCCAAGAGCCGATGAGCTTCGACGATTTCCCGCCGCGCGTCGTTGAGTTCGGCGTTGCGCAAGCCCGCCTCAAGGTGCATCCGCGCGGCGATCACGTTTTGAATCGCGCCGTCGTGGATGTCGTAGGAGATAAACTTGCGTTCGAGATCCTGCGCGTGGATCAATTGATTAAGATAGTCGCGCTGCTTGCGTAGGCTGTTTTCCGTTTCAATGCGCTGCGCGATTTCGCGTTGCAACCGCTCGTTGAGGTCGAGCAACTCCGTGGTTCGCGCCCGCACGGTCTCTTCCAGAGCGAATTTCGCCGCCTCGCGCGAGACGGCCGCGACTTTGGCCTCCGTGACGTCTTCGGAAATGCCGCAAATGAGCGTGCGGCCGTCGCCGTCTTCGCAGGAGAAAAGATAACCCCAAATCCACTTTACCCCGCCGTCCGGAAGCGTGATCCGGTATTCCAGCGGCGGATGAGCTTCGAGCGGATTGTGAAAATTCTTGGACGCTAGTTCGGTGATCCGCTCGCGGTCTTCCGGGTGCAGCGTATCGTGCCACGCCGCCGGGCTCTCGTAGAGCAACGACCGCGGACGTCCCCAGATCTGTTCGAACGCCGGGCTCACATAGTGCGTCTGTTTGCCGTCGGGAGAGAACACGAAGAACGCTCGATGCGAGCGTTCGATGAGCCTGCGCAAGAAATCGGCGCTGAGCGAGAACTGCATCAGCCGCCGAATGGCGGCGTCGTCGTCGACGGCCTGCCGATCGACGAGCGGTCGCTCGGTTTCTGGAAGTTGGCTCATGATGTGGCGAAGAAACAAACCGTCTCGCGACGCAGTCGAGCGCCGTGATTTCGACAAGTTCCTACTGTCCTCCGACGACGTCGAATTGGGCTTTCGATCCGGCCGGCTTGACGACGGCGACTTTGAACGTCGGTTCCGGCTGATCTGGGACGACCAAGGCAAACGTAAGGCGGTGGACTCCGGGGCTCAACGTGATTTTCCGGGCGGAATCGCTCGGCAGCACATCAGCGTCGTACCATACAGACGGTGTCGAAGTCGAATTTATCTGCAATTCGATTTCGCCCGGCTCGACAACTTGCAACTCCCCTTGCACGACGACGAGCCGGCCTGTATCGCTCACTTCGTTTAGGGGGAGATCACCCGCCGCGGTTGCGTACACGGTCGTCCATTCCTCCGCGGGGCGAGCGAGAACGAGCTTGCGCAGCCATTCCGTCGACAGGTGTTCGACGCTCGCTTGCGGTGAAACGTTCCGCAGCACTCGCCATCGTTGAATCGTCGGCGTCGAACGAATGGCGTAGGGTCCGGGGCGTCCGAGTTCCGAGACAAACTTGATCAGATCGATCAGCTCGTCACGCGTCAGGAATTTCGTTAAGCCTTGCGGCATCAACGACTTTCCTTCTTCCTCCTCGTCGATATCCGCAGTCGGTATCGTGACGACCTTGCCGGAGGCGTCGCGAACGTTCACCCGTTGTGCGTCGCGATCGATCACGATCCCCGTCACCGTTTGACCGTCGTCGGTGACAAAGACTCGCGTTACGAACTGCTCTTTCACGGCCAAGTTCGGCACAAGAATCGAGTTGGCAATGTAATCGACGGGAGAAATCGAACCGACCGCCGTCAGTTCCGGCCCGACTTGTCCGCCGGCGCGAGCCAATGCGTGACACTTCAAGCAACTCAGGTCGCTTCGTCGAAACACTTTTTCCCCGCGCGAAGCGTCGCCGTGCGCGGCCACGTCGGCCAAAAGTCGACGCAACTCCTCCGGCGTCGGCGGTTTTTGGTCGAGTGCGATGCCGGCCGCTTTGCTCAGTACGTCCGAAAGCGCGGCGTCGCTGCGTCCGACGGAATACATGTGTCGCAGGGCGAGCTTGGCGGCGTCGGCCGGGAGATCGACCTTGGTAAGCGCCGCGGCCCACTGTTCCGAGCCCCCTTTGCGATTCAAGAACGCGTCGACCATCGGTCCGACGTCGTCTTCCGATTTTGCGGCGGTCAGCGCCGCCGCGGCCGTGGTCGCGGCCGAGTTCAGGTCGAGTTTCGCCAGCGCGGCCGACGCGTGCATCCGCAAGCCGACGCTCTTGTCGGAGGCGGCGATCGCGACGAGCGTCGCTCGTGCGTCGGCGTCGCCGAGCGAGGCCAAGCCTTCGACGGCGACGCCTCGCAGCGCGGCGCCGGATCGGTCGTCGGTCGCCAACGATCGCAGAGACGAGGCGATCTGCGGCACTTGCCAAGTCGCGGCGAGCTTAATCGCCGCCCGCCGTACCGCGGCGTCGCCCCCTTCCGCACCGATCAAGCCGATGACGCTCGTCAAGTCGCCCGACGGCGTGACCTTGCGCACCTGGGCGGCGTCCGTCAGGAGTTCCAGCACGCGAACCTGGAGTTGCGGATCGAATTGACCGTCGATGGTACGCCGGAGCATCGTCGCCAAATCGTCGGCTCGCCCCCGCGAACAGATCATCTCCACCACGGCGCCGGTCCGCTCCGGCGGCAGCCGGCCGCTGTCGAGCAATTTGACGAGCGCAACGACGGCGCTCGATTTGTCGGCGGCCGGAGTCTCCGGCAACGCGGCAATCAGCGGCGCGATCGAGCCGGCGAGGCAAAGCAGCGCTGAGCGATAGATTCGAAAGCGGGACATGCGAGTATCTCTAGGCGAAACAAGTACAGTTCAGTCGACGATGTCGTCCGACGCTACGGTTTGGCCCGTCCGGTACCTTTTCGAGGGACGACCGGCGCGACCGATTCGGGCTCCCCGCGGCGTTTTTCGGCCGCGGCGCTCCGCTTCTCTCGATCCGTCGGGTTGTCGGGCACAGTCGTTGCGCCGTCGAGGCGCAGCTCGAGCGTTTTCAACGTTTCGTCGAGCGTGTACTTTAGGTAATCGTCTTGTTCGTAGATCAACGACTCGACGGCCGCTTCGACCGCCGCTTGTTCGCGGAAGAAGCTCAAAGCCCGCACCGCTTCGAGTCGGACTCGGGGATGCTCGTCCGCGGCCTGTCGCCGCAAGAGCGCGATCGGATCGCCGACGCGATCGCGCCAATAGCAAAGCACGCGCGTCGCGGCGGCGCGGGCCTTTGGCTCGGGCGAGCGAAGCAATTGCGTCAGCAGTTTCTCGTCGACGACGTCGTGCGCCTGGCGGAGCCACAGCGCTTCCAACAGGTGGTGCTCACGGTTCGGGTCGTCGGCGGCGAGGCCTGCGATCCAACTGCCGAGTTCGGCCAGCACGTCGTCGGTGTCGCGATTCCACAGTTCCATGCGCACGCGATAGCGCGTGCGCTCCTCCGGTTCGCTCATGAGCAAAGCGAGTAAGGCGGCGATCGGTTCGTCGGCGATCGGCGGCGCTTGGACGAGCGGATTCTTGGTGTAGACGACGCGCCAGATGCGGCCGTGCTTTTGGTCCCGATTCGGATCGCGTAGGTTGTGCTGCATGTGGCCGACGAGCGGATTGAACCAATCGCAGAGATAGAGCGCGCCGTCGGGTCCGAACTCGATGTCGACCGGACGAAAGTTCGGATCGGTGGAACGCACAAGCGGATCGACCGGATCGGCGGCGAAGCCTGCTCCGTCTTCCCGCAGCTTGTACTGCAGCACCCCTTGGAAGCCGATGCAGTTGTTGAGCAGGTAGTTGCCTTGGGATTCCGGAGGGAAATTGCGACTGGAGACGAGTTCGCAGCCGGCCGTAGGACGCCATTGTTTCGTGAGAAACTGCTTGAGATTGCCGTGCTTGTTCGGGTAGTCCACATCGCCGGAAAACGCCGCGCCGACGTAGTTCGCCCCCGGCGAAGCGTCGGCGATGAAGTTTTGCCCCCACGAATCGACGACGTGCCCCCACGGATTGGCGAAACCGTACGAGACGAAGACGTCGAAACGCCAGGTGCGGGGCTCCCAGCGAAACACTCCGGCGTTGGCGCAGCGCCGCGGACCGTAAGGCGTCTCCACCTGGGTATGGTGGAACGTTCCTTCTTCGAAGTAGAGCGCCCCGCCCTGGTCGTAGGTGAAGGCGCTGATCGAGTGGTGAGAGTCGGCCGAGTCGAAACCGTGGAGCACGAGTTCGCGAACGTCGGCTCGATCGTCGCCGTCGACGTCTTTCAGGAACATCAAGTTGGGCTGCTGCGCGACAAAGACGCCGCCGCGGCCGAACTCGATGCCGGTCGGCACATGCAGCTTGTCGGCGAACACGGTTTGCTTGTCGGCCCGCCCGTCTCCGTCGGTGTCTTCGAGAATCAGAATTTTGTCGTCGACCGGCGTGCCGGGCAGATACATCGGATATGACTGCATGGTCGTCACCCACAAGCGACCGCGGGAGTCGAACGTGAATTGCACCGGATTCGCCAAGTCGGGAAAGTCTTCTTCCGAGGCGAACAGATTGATCGCATAGCCTGCGGGCAACTCGAACGTCGCCGCGGCGTCGGCGGGCGACGTGATCACGATCGGATTCTTGAAGTTGGTCTCGATCCTCGCGAACTCGCCCGTGCCGGAATCGTCGATGTGGTCGTCGACCGATTTCCCTTGAGCGACATCCCAGATGCGGCGATCGCGGACCGCGGTCATCTTGCGGAGCTTGGCGAACTCGGCGGGGAAATTGACGACGCCGAACGGTTGCTTGCGGCCGCCGTAGATGTAGAAACCGTTGATCGCGCGGTAGTCGTAAAAGAATTGCAGGTTCTTCTCTTGGACTTCGGCGTGCAGTTTTTCGAGGTCGACGGCGCCGTTCGGGGCCGGACGCGGTCCGAACAAGGCTTCATCGAGCGCTGCGCCGATCAATTGATCGCCGTGAGCGTTGAGATGCACGCCGTTGATGGTGAGTTTCTGCGAGCCGGCGTTCGCCATCAGCTCTTGCGACGCGGCGAACAAGTCGACGAACGGAACGCCGCGCTTATTCGCGATCCGCCGCATCGCGTCGACGTAGAGCTTTAAGACGTCGTTTCGCGCGGCGCCGTCGGGCAGGCTCGGGTCGTCGAGGTTTTCGTGCGCGAGCGGCGAAACGAGTACGATCTGCCGCAGCGACTCCAGCTTCGCCCGATCGATCGGCTTGTCTTCGCGCTTATCCCATTGACTGCGTAAGCCGGCATATTGGTCGAGCTCTTGCGGCGCGGCGAGGAAGCGTTCGAGATCGGCTTCGAACTTGGCGACGCCCGAGGGACCGGCGAACGACTCGTTAAAGCCGAACATCGCGATCAGGACGTTCGGTTTGTGGTCGGCCAACGTATGACCGTGATCGACGAAGTCTTTCGAGCGCGGGCGGAGCGTAAGTTCGTCGGCGGACCAGCCGAGGTTGCGCACGACGAGCTGCAACTCCGGGAAACGACTATGCAACAGAGTCTCAAACGCGCCGAAGTATTGCATTCGTTCGGCAAGCGTATTGCCGACGATGACGACGTGGTCGCCCTGTTCGAGTCGAACGGGTGAATCGGCAAAGCTGGTCGAGCCGATCAACGCCGCGAACGCGCAGACGATGAGCCGGCTGAAGCGTGAGTCAACACGCAGCATGGTGAGTGATTCCGGGGGATGACGGAGACGAGAAGGCGAGGCGAGACGGACTTCGGGGCCGATTGCGGGCCGATCCGAAAAGTGCGGGGTCCGTGCCACTAAACTATTCCTGCGGGCGGGCGCTCACAAGGGCGGAATGCCGCTGATTATCCGACGCAATTACCGCATAATTGAATGCACCTTGCGAGGGGCTCGCAGCGGGCGTGCGGGGCCTAAAAGTCGTCGAGCTTCTCCGGCGGCGGTCCGTCCGATAACACGGTGGCATACTTCGTTTCGCCAAGGCGTCGGCGAAAGTCGCGTTGGGCCGTCTTCAGCAAGTCGGGCCGCTCGAGAAGATCGACGGTCGTGGCGGCGAGCACTTTGGCCGCGACGATCGAGCCGCGCCGCCCGATGCTCATTCCCGCGCAAGCGGTGTTGGCCCAACTGTGGCCGGGAATTTCGCGCGCCGTCGTCGCGACGCTCAAGCCCACGGTCGGCACGACCCAAGAAACGTCGCCGACGTCGGTCGAACCGTTGCTCATGCCGATTTCCACGGGTTCGATGCGCGTCGCCAGCGGCTCTTCGTCGGGCTTGCTCGATACGCCGAACTCCTTGCGCACTTCGGCGGCGAACGCCCGCTCTTCCGAGGTGAACTGCGGCGCGCCGATATGGCGCAAATTGGCGTCCATGGCCCGCGCCAGCGGCTCGTTGACCAGGATTTCGTAGCTCCCGGTGATCATGCGGATTTCGTGCTTCGTTTCCGTCATCAGCGCGGCTCCTTCGGCGATCTTCTTCGCACGCGCGAAAATGGCTTGGGCCTCGCTCATGCGCGGGGCGCGGATGTAATACCAAGCCTCGGCTTCTTGAGGCACGACGTTCGGCCGGTTGCCCCCGTTGGTGATCACGTAGTGGATGCGCGCCGCCGAAGTGACGTGTTCGCGCAAGAAATTGATGCCTACGTTCATCAATTCCACGCCGTCGAGCGCGCTGCGGCCGAGTTGCGGGCTCCCCGCCGCGTGGGCCGACACGCCGGTGAATCTTGTGCGAAACCGAATGATGGCCAGCGACGACTTCATGCCGGCCGAATTCGACGAGCCGGGATGCCAGTGCACGGCGACGTCGACGTCTTTGAATTCGCCGGCGCGGACGAGATAGGCCTTGCCGCAGCCCCCTTCTTCGGCCGGACACCCGTAGACGCGAATCGTTCCGCCGAGCTTCGCCGACGTCATCGCGTCTTTCGCGGCGATCGCCGCGCCGACGATCGCCGCGCCGAACAGATTGTGCCCGCAACCATGCCCCGCCGTTTGGCGCGGATTGACTTGCTGCTGCGGTTGGTCGAGTTGCGAGAGGCCGGGCAGCGCGTCGTATTCGGCCAACAGGGCGACGACCGGTGTTCCCGCGCCGAACTCGGCGACGAACGAGGTGGGCATATCGGCCGCGCCGCGACGAACGCGAAAGCCGGCCTGCTCCAAGGCGTCGGCCAAGAGCTTCGATGAGTTGTGTTCTTGAAAGGCCGGTTCGGCGAACTCCCAAATCTTTCGTCCCCATTCGCCGACGGCGGCGGAATTCTTCTCGATCGCGGCGATCGCGGCCAGCTTGGCCGGACTCGGCTCCGGAGAGCCGGCGAGTGCGGGCCGGGCGAGCAAGGGAAGCAGCAAGAAAAGGACGACTGCGGCGGAACGGCGCAAAGTCATGGAGCGTCGCCTGTGTGGAACGGAAAGCGATGCGCCGCGCGACAAGGGTAGGTCGCGGGCGCCGAGTTCCTAGTCTAGCTCGGCAGCCGACGCCGGCTAGCGCGAACCGAGGGCTGCGGGCGTTTGGTCGTCGTCCGCCGCCGAGACGACCGTGGCCGAGGGGGTGGGAAGTTCCGCAAGGCTGAGGCCGACGTTGCCGCCGTCGGCCGCGCCGCCGACCGCACGCTGGGCCGGCAGGGATTCATCGAGGGCGAAGTCTTCCGCGCGGGCGGCGTGGAAGACCGGCCGGCGATGAATCGTGGTCCGCCAGCGCACCTCGCCGAGAGCCGTCTGCAACTCTCGCTGCGGTCCCCACTGAGCGCGCCAATCGTCGTACGTCAGCATTTGTGCGACGTCGTCGCCCGAATCGATCCGCCAAAAGTTCTCAGGCATAAAGCCTTCGTAGAAGACGCGTTCGCCGGTCCACTGAAAGGTCGAGAGGAAATCGTTGCGAACGTCGATGCCGTCGTAATCGAGCAGCGGCGCTGCGGAAGTCGAGAAGACGATCGAATCGGCGCACGCGACGGAAATGGCGGGCAAGTACGGGGCCTCGAAACCGTCGCTGACCCGGATCAGGCCGCGGCCGACGACGGCCGTGACATGGCTCAGGTCGAGGCGAACCTGAGTGTCGACCATTTGCGATTGTCCGCCGGCGACGACCAACGCGGAATCGCCGACGGCGAGCAGACCGTTTTGCCAAGAGAGGGAGGCCGGCTGCATTTCGGCGACCCGCAGCAGCGAGGCCTCGCCGCGAACGATGCAATGCTCAAGCCGCACGTCGACTCCGGTCGTTTCCAAGAGCGGCGCGGCGACGTCGCCGGGCATCCGCATATTCAACATCGCCGGCGAACCGGGAGGATGACTCATGCCGATGGCCGCGACGTTCGGATGGTAAGTGACGCCGTCGACGCCGGCGTTGTGAATCGTGAGCAAACACTGCTCGAGCCGTAAGTATTCGGCCTGCTGAAGCGTGAAGAGCGACCACTCGTCGGCCGGCACTTCCTGCGGCGAAGGAACGTCGAAGCCGATTTCAAGTTTGACGAAGTTCAAGCGGCCGCCGACGACGGAGATCATCGAGTGCGGCAGATTAGGAATCGCCGTTTCGGCCGGACGGAATCGGATCGCCGGGCGATAGCCCTCGCCGGCGCGGACCGTGACCTTGAGGTTGTTCAACACCAGCGGCCGCTCGACGCGTTCGCCGTCGTAGCAGAGTTCGATGACGTCGCCGTTCTTGGCTTCGAAACAGGCGGCGCGCAGACTCGTGAAGCGGCCCGTGCCGTCGGGCGTGTCGCAAACGACGAGCACCCCTTCACGCGGATCCGGCAGCCGACGGACGATCGGCGACGGCGTCTCCGAGGACGGCGCCGACGGCGGTAGGCCGGTTCCGGTCGTGCCGGCAACCGGAGCGGGCGCGACCGACGCGGCTGCCGCGATTGGAGCGGTGGGAGTCGCCGCCGCGGTCGCCGTCGTCGTGGCCGAGGGGGGATTCGCCGCGACGGCCGGGACGGGTTGCGACGCGCCGGAGTAGCCCAATTTCGAGCTTTGCAGCTGAGCGTTCCATTCTTTCTCGGTGCGGCGATCGTAGAGTTCGAGCCCTGCGACGACGATGCCGAGCACGCACACCGGCACGATCCACGGCAAGTGACGCTGCCACGCCGACGGCTCGCGCGAATCGGCCTCCCATTTCGTCGCCAGACGAACTTCGGCCCGCTGAATGCCCAATCGCTCCGCCAGATGGAGCAGATCGCCGATCAGGTCGGCGGGGGTTTGATAGCGGCGCTGAGGATCCTTGGCGAGCATCTTCCGCAAGATCGTCGTCACCGCATCCGGCAAATTCGGATTGTACTCACGCGGATCGATCGGGTCGTCGCTGTTGTGCTGCAGCAGCTTCTGCAACACGGTTCCCTCGGGGAACGGCGGCCGACCGGTGAGCATGAAGTAGAGCGTGCAGCCGAGCGAGTAGATGTCGCTGCGCACGTCGGCGCTGCGGGGATCGCGAGCTTGCTCGGGCGAGATGTAGTCGAAGGTGCCGAGCGTGACGCCGGACGCCGTGAGGTCGGCGTTGGCCGCTTGAAAGCCGTGCAGCCGGGCGAGGCCCATATCGACGAGCTTCGCCTTGCCTTGTCCGGTGATGATGATGTTCGACGGTTTGATGTCGCGGTGCACGACGTCGCGCTTCGAGGCATGCGCGAGCGCGTCGGCGATTTGCAACGTGTAGCTGATCGCGTCGTCGAGCGGCAACACTCCGCGGCGTTCGACGAGCTGCCGCACGTTCACGCCTTCGATGAACTCGAAAACGATGTAGTGCAGACCGCGATCCTCGCCGACGTAGTGCACGCGGGCGATGTTGTCGTGATCGAGCCGCGCCGCCGATTGGGCTTCGTTCTTGAAGCGTTTCAGCGTTTCTTCGTCGCCCGCCTGATCGCGCGAGAGTACCTTGATGGCGACTTCGCGATGCAGCGTGAGGTCGCGGGCACGGAACACCGCGCCCATGCCGCCGCCGCCGGCAAATTCGATGAGTTCGTAGTTGCCGAGCCGCTCGCCGGCCAAAAGCTTCGACAACTCGTGCGACGGAGCCGGCACGATCGTGCCGCCGCCGGGCTGGCCGGGCTGGTCGACGCCGGAGTCGGGCAGCCGGCCGGCCGGGGTGATGACCGTGGCGTCGTCGGCCGCCACTTGCGGAGCGCTAAGGCCGGCGACATTCGGCCGGTTTCCGGAGGCCGACGGGCTGTCGGAGACAGGGCGTTCCACGCGCGCAGGCTCGCCCGTCGGCGGCTGTTCGCTGAATTGTGCCGTAGAACCCATGTCCCTGGTCTCGAGCCTCGAATCGCGGTTTCCCTACCGCAGGCCTGCCGGCCTCAAACCCACCGCGGCGACGCCGGAACCGACGCGCACGGTCGAATCATCGACGGCCGCCGCGTCTGGACGTGCGGAGGTGGCGGAGCCGTTACGAATGGATATTCGCCGAAATAAGTCCTTCTTATGGTATTTGGACGGCCCGGAAACGTCAACGAAATAGACGGGCGCAGATTACCTAAATTGCCGTTAGAATCGGCATAAACGTGACCTGAGGGCACCTCGAATGGTTAGCCCTGGAGCCTAGGGTCGATTCGGTCGAGCAAACAGCGATTATTCCGCGTCGACCGGCGGCCAAAGATCGCCAATGTCTCACGACGACGCGGACTCGCGCACGGCATGCCCCGGCGCAAGCGGCTACGGCTTGATGAATTTCGGCTGAGTGCGGCTGAGGGCGAAATCGTCGAAGCGGATGAAGCAGTCCTGCTCCGGAGCCCACGTCGCGTCGTTCCCGCCGTGAAAAGTCGAGAAGTAAAACGAGTCGATCGGGCCTTTGCCGCCGAGACGATAGCGAACGTCGTTGCGCGACAGCTTAGGAATATCGTCGACCCAGACTTCCAGCAGGCCGTTCTTCTCGTCGCCCGTGTTGAGGCGGATGTGCTGCGTCAGGCGATACCAGCGGTCGGTCTCAAGTTTCGCGTCGCCGACCGCAATGCCGTCGCCGTACTCCCCTTGCATGTCGGCGTGGTAGAGATAGACGGTGAGCTTCCCCTGATCTTTCCACATATAACGAGCGCTCCACCCTTCCCCGGTCATCGCCGATTTTCCGCCGGTAAACTTGCTGCCGCCGCTCGTGAGGCCGGGCAGCTTCCCCCCTTTGCGGAAGTCGAAGCCGTTTTCAAACTTAATCAGGTAGCTCAACCAGTACTCGTCGGCCGCGGGCAACTTCGTGCCGAACTGCATGCCTCCTTGCCCCGGTCCGACGGCGCCTCGGGGAAACGTGACTCGCAAGACCCGCCCTCGCTCGCGGTCGTCGTCGACGATCTGAGCGCGATCTCCCCAGGGGCCGCGGTTTTCAAACATCGGCCAATCAAGCCTGGCCTGCTCAGCCGAGTACACGCCCAGCGGCGACTTCGTGAACCCGAACGCTTCGTCGGTACGATTCGATTGAGCGAAGGTGATCTGACCGACGCCGGCGATCGTAGCGGCAAGCGGTAAGCATGCAACGGCGCTAAAGAAGAGCTTTATCATCGTCAGTTGCACTGTGTTGCCGCTGGGAAGAAGCAGGTAACGAAAGAGCCTGAAGAGTCTGCTCTCAATTGAGCAACGGACTCGCCTGGAGCTAGTTAATCCCCAGACGGCTTGCAATGCAACTTTCTTGCAGCGGAAAAACGAAAGGGGGCGAGTCGTTCGACGACTCGCCCCCTTGTTCGTAGTTTCGACTCAAGCTGTCGCCCGGATCAGACCACCTTCGACTGTCCCGGCACGGCGATCACGGGCGCCGGGGCGGCGGTGTCCCAGCTTACGGCGTCGTACGGGCCGAGAACGATCTTCGAGTTGAGCGCGTCGTCCCAACTCACTTCCTTGCCGCCGTAGGTCGCCATGCGGCCGAGGATCGCGGTGAGCGTGCTATACGCGCCGTTTTCGCCTTCGTTGATCGGCTTGCCGGAGCGGATCGAAGCCTGCAGCACGTCGTGCTCGACTTGATACGGGTTGCCGTCGTTCTTGCCGCGGTAGGCCCAGCTTTCGCCTCCCTTGACGTCGATGCGGCCCTTGTCGATCTGCGCCGAACCCTTCGTGCCGTGCACGGCTTCCGAAACGCTGTTCCAGCAGTTCGGAATGTGGCGGCAATAGCTGAACATGCGCGAGCCGTCGGCGTATTCGAACTCGACGGCATGGTGATCGTAGATTTCACCGTACTTCGGATCGACGCGCACTTGGCGACCGCCCATGCCCTCGGCTTTGATCGGGTAGGCGTTCTTCACCCAGTTGATCACGTCGATATTGTGAATGTGCTGCTCGTTGATGTGATCGCCCGACAGCCAGTTGTAGTAGTACCAATTGCGCACTTGGTACTCGAGGTCGCTCTTCACTTGCTCGCGCGTCACGCGCGGATCCCAAACGCCGCCGCTGTTCCAATAGGCGCGGGAAGCGACGATGTCGCCGATCGCACCGTCTTGCAGACGTTTGATCGTTTCGATGTACGACTTCTGGTGGTGGCGCTGCAGGCCGACGCCGACGCCCAGGTTCTTCTTCTTCGATTCGGCGACGGCGGCCAGCACGCGACGGACGCCCGGCGCATCGACGGCGACCGGTTTCTCCATGAAGACGTGCTTCCCGGCGGCGACGGCCGCTTCGAAGTGAACCGGACGATAGCCCGGCGGCGTGGCGAGAATGACGAGGTCGACTTCGCACTCGAGCACCTTCTTATAGGAGTCGAGCCCGAAGAAGCGGCGCTCCTTCGGGCAATCGATCTTCTCGCCGACGGACGCTTCACCCTTATTGTTCTTCCCCTTGCCGCCCTTGCCGCTCGACAAGTTTTGGTAGGCTCGCTCGACGGAGTCTTCGAACGCGTCGGCCATGGCGACGAGCTTCACCGGGCCTTCGGTCGAGAGCGCTTGTTGCGCCGCGCCGGTGCCGCGTCCGCCGCAACCGATGACGCCGATCTTAATCGTGTCGTCGGCGAGCGCGCCGTGCGCGAAGCGGCCGAGGCCCAGGTTCAAGGTCAAGCCGCCGGCCGCGGCCAAGGCCGAGCTGCGGGTGATGAAATCGCGGCGCGAGCTGCGCGGCGTGGGGAACTGCGGGGCGTCGCTCATACGGAAGTTCTCCGAGAAGTAGCGGTCAGGACTATGAGTGTGTGAGGAGGGAGACGTTCGGGCAGGTCGAAATATCGTATTTTGGATCGGGACGGCGCAGCAACGCCGCAGTTTGTTCGACGTGGAAGATTGGCGTGCAACGCGCTACGGCGTCCGGCTCGCGCTTCCCAGCCGAGCCCGGAAACGATCGGGAGGCGGCGGTTATTGCGGCGGGCCGGGAGCCCAGGTCTTGGCTTTCTCTTCCGCGGTCGGCTCTTCCAGCGGACGCACGACGCGGAACCCGACGAACAGCGCATCGGTGTAGTACCAGATGCTCTGCGGGATTTGCGGGTCTTGCTGCTTCCAATCGACGGTCGATTCGACGCGCGTCGCGCTGCGGCACATTTCCGGATCGTCGTCCCAGGAGCCGCCGCGGACGACGCACGGCTCGGTCGTCTTCGGCTTGTTGAGCGGGTTCGACTTTGGCGAGACGGCGTAGAAATCGGCGTCGTATTGGTCGAAGCACCACTCGCCGACGTTGCCGTGCATGTCGTACAAGCCCCACGGATTCGGCTTCTTCGTGCCGATTTCGTGGTACTTGCCGTCGCTGTTCTCATAGAACCAAGCGTAGTCGCCGAGCTTCGATTCGTCGTCGCCGAAGCTATAGGCGGTCGTCGTCCCGGCGCGGCAGGCATATTCCCACTCGGCTTCCGTCGGCAGACGATAGTAGCGCCCGGTCTTCTTCGACAGCCATTCGCAATACTTCATGGCCGAGTATTGCGTCATGCAGATCACGGGATGTTTCTCTTTGCCCATGCCGAACGTCATGTCGGTGTACGGCTTCGTCGGCTTCGACGAAGCATCGGCCGCTTTGTCGGCCGCGGTCGGTTCGCGCATGTCGATTTTGCGGCGCGCCACGTCGAGTTGGAACATGAACACTTCATATTCGTCCCAGCTGACTTCGTGTTTGCCCATCCAAAACGGAGCAATTTCGACTTTGTGTTGCGGGCCTTCGTCGTCGTTGCGCTTGGCTTCGGTTTCCGGGCTTCCCATCTTGTATTTGCCGCCCTGGATCGGAACCATTTCGAATTCCGCGTCGGAATCGAGAATGATCTCTTTGTAGAGTTTCATCTCTTCAGGTTTCTTGACGCCGACGGTGGCGTCGGCGGCGACCGGCTTCGAGTCGGCGGCGGAAGCGAGGGACGCTACGAACGACAATCCGGCGACGAGCGCGGCGAGCCGCGCTTGGCGTGCGAACAAGATTCGAGTTAGGCTGGGCATAGTCGGGGCGCGAGGTGTGAAGTCTGAAACGGAGCGAGTGTTGCGTGTCTGTGAGCCGAAATCTGTTAAACGCCGACGTCTCGAAAGTATGCGACGAAGTCTCACGACCAAGATCGCTTCGGCACAGCCTGGGGCGCGTTGTGCGCCGGTCGGACTATCGGCTCGGCCTCTGGATCTTGGCGTTCGGGATTCTCGGCTTGAGGTGGGACACCGCAAGCTATGCGGCCGAGGCCGGAGACACGCGGCGTTACGAGTTTTCCGAAGTCCATATGGGCTCGGAAATCCGGATCGTATTGTATTCGGCCGACTCTGCGACCGCAAACCGCGCGGCGCGCGGCGCTTATCGTCGTATTGCCGCCTTAAATAAGGTGCTCAGCGACTACGATCCGGAAAGTGAACTCTCTTTACTCAGCAAGACGGCCGGAACGGGCCAGAAGGTCGCGCTGAGCGACGATCTGTGGATCGTACTTGCGCGCGCTCAAGCCTTGGCTCAAGCCAGCGACGGCGCGTTCGACGTCACCGTCGGTCCGCTCGTGAAGGCGTGGCGCAGCGCCCGCCGATCGCATACGTTTCCTCCCGCCGATCGCCTTGCGAAAGCGCGCGCGGCCGTCGGATATCGAAACCTGAAGCTCGATCCGCGGGGTAAGACCGCCGAGTTGCTCATTCCCGGCATGCTGCTCGACTTGGGCGGAATTGCGATGGGGTACACGCTCGATGAAACGGAGAAAGTCTTGCGGCGCGAGGGAATCACTTCCGCTTTGATCGACGCCTCGGGCGACATTCTGTGCAGCGATCCGCCGCCGGGACGCGACGGCTGGCGAGTCGGAATTGCTCCCCTGACGGAATCGAAGGGGCCGGCGAGCCGCTACGTGCTCCTCAAGAACGAGGCACTGACGACCTCCGGCGATGCCTTTCAATACGTCGAACTCGCCGGTCGCCGTTACTCTCACATCGTCGATCCGAAGTCAGGGCTGGGGCTGACGACCCGGTCGAGCGTCACGGTGATTGCTCCCGACGGGATGACGGCCGATAGTCTGGCGACCGCGATCAGCGTGTTAGGAGACGAAGCCGGTTTGAAATTGCTGGAAGCTGCGCCGGGCGCCAGTGCGCTCGTCGTAATTGCCCACGACGGGGGGGTGAAGGCGCGAGCGACAAAAGATTTTCCTCCGGACGCTCGTTAGCCTCGCGCGATTTAAGTTTCGACGCGGCTAGTCGTTGAGTGCCGCCGGCGGCGCGGCGCGAACTGTTGCAATCTTAACAATTGCCTAACAATTCGCCGCTATCCTCACTGGCGTCAATCGTGATTGAATAAGATTTCGACGTCGTCGGGCGGACGGCCTGCGACGTCAACGGCAACACAAAGGATTTCCCCGTGACGAGCCGCTGCTTCTCGAAGATTCTCTTTTGTTTCGCGCTGCCGGCACTTTTGGCCGCCGGCTGCAACAGCAAGACGACCACGACGCCCGGAACCGCTACCGGCGGAACGGCGAAACCTGCCGCCGCGTTGAGCAAGCCGCCGGTGGCCGACGGCACTGGGGGTTTACCAGTGGCTGCGAAGTCGACGACGACGGTGGCGTCCGTGACGCCCGCCGTCGCCAAGCCGACGACCGCGGCTCCGCCGGCCAATAGCTCCACCGGTTCGGCCGTCGAGGCTTGGTTCAAGCCCTATGAGAAGCAGCAAGGCGTCTCGGGCAGCATTAAGAGCGTCGGCTCCGATTCGATGAACAACCTCATGACGTTCTGGCTCGAAGGGTTGAAGAAGGAGTATCCGAGCGTCACGACGGAAGTCGAGGGTAAAGGTTCGAGCAGCGCACCGCCGGCGCTGATCTCCGGCACTGCGCACTTCGGGCCGATGAGCCGGCCGATGAAGGATTCTGAAATCGCCGAGTTCGAAAAAGCGAAGGGCTACAAGCCGACGGCGTTGCCGACGGCGATCGACGTGCTCGGCGTCTATGTTCACAAAGACAATCCGATCGCGAGCCTGACTCTGCAACAGGTCGACGCGATCTTTTCGAAGTCGCGCAAGGCCGGAGGCGGGAAAGACCTCGTCACCTGGGGCGACCTCGGCCTGACGGGGGAATGGGCCGCGAAGCCGATTCAGATCTACGGTCGTAACTCGGCCTCCGGCACCTACGGCTTCTTCAAGGAGCATGTGCTGCTCAACGGCGACTTCAAAGACTCGGTGAAGGAGCAGCCGGGGAGTTCCGCGGTCGTGCAGGCCGTGGCGACGGATAAGTTCGGCATCGGCTACAGCGGGATCGGCTACAAGACGGCCGACGTCAAGGCCGTGCCGCTTGCGGCCAACACGGGCGAAGCGCCGGTCGAAGCCAGTGCGAAGAACGGCATCGACGGCACCTACCCGCTGACGCGCGATCTGCTCGTCTATATGGACTACAAGCCGGGCTCGACGCTCGACCCGCTCCGTCGGGAGTTCGTCCGCTTCGTCTATAGCCGCGACGGTCAGCAGGGCGTCGTGAAAGACGGCTACATTCCGGCCACGCAATCGATGGCGGAAGACGCGCTGAAGAGCGTCGGTGCCGCGAAGTAACCTACGACGTCGCGGCCGTCTCGATTGCCGAGGCGGCCTCGATGGAAGGATCACGACGAATCGATGAGCGAAGCCAAGGCCTTCACCGGTCGCGCCCGACGTCGTGGCACCACGCGCTGGGTGTGGTTCGTCGATCGGTTTGCGAAGTGGGGGATCATCGTCGGCGGCATTGCGACGATCGCCGTGGTCTCGACGGTCGCCGTCTTCTTGGCGTATGTCGCCTTGCCCTTGTTTTTCGACGCCGACGTCGTGGCGAGCCCGACGCAGGCGACGAGTTGGCCGAGCGCGCCGGTCGCCGTCGGCATGGACGACCAACAGCAAATCGGCTGGGCGTTGCTGGCCGACGGACGACTGCAGGCGTTTCGCATCGAGGGCGGCGGAGGCGCGATCGCCGAGACGAGGCCGCTGGGCGACTCCCGGCCCACGGCCTTTTCGAAGTTCGCGGGCACGACGGAGTTTTTGGTCGGCTACGCCGACGGGCGGTTGCAACGGGGAAAAATTCGCACGGTTCGTTCCGTCGTCGAAGCGGATCGGCTGCCGCAGCCGATTCGTTCGCTGCCCGTGGGAGACGCCGCGATTGGCGACTCGGCCCTGATTCGGCACGTCGCGGAAGGCGAATTCCAGCGGCTGGAGGCCGTCGCCGACGTCGAGCCGCCGATCGACGCGGCCGCGCCGTCCGCGATTGTGTTGGTCGACCAATCGGTTCGTCCGTCGGGCCCGATCTTCGCGACGCTCTCGGCCGACGACAAACTTCGTATTCATGCACTGCGGTCGCAGATCAATCGCCGTACGCGGCAAACGACGACCACGCTCAACTCGACCGAGCTGGCTTATACGCCGACCGCGCGCGGCGCGCCGCAGCACTTGGTAATCTCCGGCGCCGGCGACAACGTATTCCTCGTTTGGAACGACGGCTTTCTCCAGCGTTACGACATCGCCGCGCCGCAGAGCGGACCGATCGAAGAGGTGGATCTGGTGCCCGAAGACGGGGCGCAGATTTCGGCGCTCTCGGCCATGATCGGCAAGGCGACGCTCGTCGTCGGCGACAGTTTGGGCCGCGTGCGCGGCTGGTTTCGCGTCAAGCCGGAAGGGTTGGCGACCGGCGACGGCTCTCGGTTGGTCGCGGCCCATGATCTCGAGGTCGGCTCGGCCGCGGTCTCGACATTAGCTCCCTCGACCGGGTCGCGCATGCTGGGTGTCGGCTATGCCGACGGGCGCGTGCGTCTGTTCAACATGACCAACGAAAACCTGCTGGCCGATTGTGAGCCGACCGATGCCGCGGCAATCGGAGTCGTGGCCGTCGCCCCGCGCGACGACGGACTGCTCGCCGGCACGGCGAATCGTACCGAACATTGGCGAATGCGCCCCAGCCGGCTCGGAGGCACCTGGCATCCCGATATTTCGATGGCCGGCTTGTTCGCGCCGATTTGGTATGAAGGGGAAGCGGAGCCCAAGTATGTCTGGCAAACTTCGAGCGGTTCGGATAGTTACGAACCGAAGTTCAGCTTCTGGCAGTTGATTTTCGGAACGGCCAAAGCGACCTTTTACTCGCTGCTGTTCGGCGTGCCGATCGCCATGCTGGCCGCGATTTATACGAGCGAGTTTTTGTCTCCGCGTTGGAAGACGGTCATTAAGCCGACCGTCGAACTCATGGCCGGTTTGCCGAGCGTCGTCCTCGGTTTCATCGCGGCGCTCGTGCTCGCACCCTTCATCGAAGAGTTTATCGGGGTGCTGCTCACGGCCGTGTTCGCGGTGCCGGCCTGCGTCGTGCTCGGCTCGCACCTCTGGCAATTGCTGCCCCGCGGGACGCGGCTCGCTTGGGATCGTTATCGATTCGCATTCATCGTGGTCGCTTTGCTCGTCGGGCCGTTTGCGGCTTGGCAAGTCGCCGGACCGGTCGAGCGGCTGTTGTTCGACGGCGACGTCAAGGCGTGGCTCTCCGGACACGGGCCGGCTCCGGGAGGCTGGGCGTTTCTCTTGTTTCCGTTGGCCGCCGCCGCGACGGCCTATCTCTTCATCAACTACCTCACGCCGTGGTGGGAATACCGAGCGCGCGGATCGGCGAATGAGTTCGCCAACAATCTCAAGTCGGTCGGCATTTTGGTCGCCGGCTTTATCGCGGCGGGCGCCCTGGCTTGGCTTGTCGGACTCGCTTTGACGGCCGTCGGGCTCGACCCACGCGGGTCGCTCGTCGGCGGTTACGAGCAGCGCAACACGTTGATCGTCGGCTTCGCGATGGGTTTCGCGATCGTGCCGATTATCTTCACGATCGCCGAAGACGCGCTGAGCACGGTGCCTTCGCACCTTCGTTCGGCGAGCCTCGGCGCGGGGGCGACCAAGTGGCAGACGGCGATTCGCATCGTCGTGCCGACGGCCATGAGCGGCCTCTTTTCCGCGGTGATGGTCGGCATGGGGCGCGCCGTCGGCGAGACGATGATCGTGCTGATGGCCGCCGGCAACACGCCGATCATGGACGTCAATCTCTTCAACGGCTTTCGTTCGTTGTCGGCGAACATCGCCGTCGAACTGCCCGAAGCCGTGCAGAACAGCTCTCACTACCGGGTGCTGTTCCTATCCGCCCTGGTGCTGTTTCTGCTGACGTTTATTTTGAATACGGCCGCCGAATTGGTGCGCCAGCGCTTTCGCCGAAGGGCTTATCAGCTATGAGCTCCGGCATCGCGACACCTCCCGCCGCTCTGGCGCCCCGGCCGAATCGGCATCGGACGCGCCGTCGCAATTCTCGGGTTTCGACGCGCGCCGAAGGCGAGCCGTTTGTTTGGCTCACGGGAGGGGCTTTGGCGCTCTCCTTGACGATGATCGTCGTGCTCGTGGTCTTCATCGTCATCAGCGGGTCCGCGACGTTTGCTCCGTTGCCGCTGGTTGAGGTGAAAACATTCGGCGGACCAAAGTATTTGGGCGAAGTCGTCGATCGGCAAACGTTTGTTCCGTCCGCGGAGTTCTTCGCCGCGCTCGATCCGCGCGCCGCCGAGAAGGCGAAGCAAGAAGCCTCGACGGCCGAGGGCCGCCTGGTGCGGCGGAAGCTTCGGACCGGAAATTTCGACGTCACGCAGACTCACTTCACCTGGATCAACGATTGTGATATCGAGCCGGGAGGCGAGACGACGCCCGGCGACGCAATCTTGATCGAACGGCTGGAATGGGGCCGTTTCTATGGGTTTTCGGATGCGCTCGTCGAACGGCTGGCGCGGAAGCCGACGACGCTGGAGGCGGAACTCAAGGCGGGGCTCGACGTGATCGCGCAATTGCGAGCGGCGAACGATCCGAAGTTCGGCGAGGCCGCCAAAGTCGCCGCTCAGGCGGGCGATGCTTCCGCGCAGGCCGCGGCGGCCGCAGCCTCGAAGGTTTACGAGACCGTACGGAAGCAGGCGGAAGGGGAGTTTGCCGGCGCGCATGGTCCGGTCGACGACGGAAAGGCGGAGTTCGTCGCCGACGACGGCTCGCGCCGTCTTTGGTCGGCGACCGACAAGCAAGACTTTGCCGCGATCGAACGTCGTTGGGACGGGGGTGAGGCTTCGTTCCGCGAGTTGCAGCGCATTCACGACGGCGTCGCCGCACGTCGCATTGAACGGCAACACTTGGAAGAGGCGGCGGCGGGGCGGCTCAACAAGGCCGAAAACGACGCGCTGGTCGAAGTTCGCGGAGTCGCGCATCGGTTCGGACTCGATCTTGGACGTCATCTGGACGAACTCAAACGGGCCGATGCGGCGATTCACGACGTCGGCGTTCCCGGGGAACGCTTGCGACGAATGATCGAGCGCTTGCGCGGGCGCCCCGACTACGATCAAAGGCTTGTGCCGCCGCTCGATTCGCTCCTCAACGCCGTCCGCGCGGACACGACACGCGAGACGGAAACGCTTGAGCGCGAAAAGCAAACGCTGTTGGATTTTGAAAAGACATTGCCGGCCGAAGTCGCAGAAGCGCTAGCCAACTACCGCAACGTCCGCACGCATGTGGAACGCGAGTATGCTGCGACTCGCGAGCAGATCGACGAGTTGAAGCGAGAGAACGAACGCTACACGTGGGCTTTGCACACGGTCGACGGCGTCGAAAAGCGGTTGCCGGTTGAAGAAGTGGTGCGGACCTACCGGGCCAACGATTTGAGCGGTTGGGAAAAGACGAAGATCTACGCGTCGCGCTGGCGCGAGTTTCTGTTCGACGACCCTCGCGCGGGCAACCTGGAAGGGGGCGTCTATCCGGCGATCGTCGGCACGGTCGTGATGACGTTGCTCATGTCGGTCGCCGTCGTCCCGTTCGGCGTCTTGGCCGCTCTCTATTTGCGCGAGTACGCCAAACCCGGCGTGATCGTGAGCTTCGTGCGGATCGCGATCAACAATCTCGCAGGCGTACCGAGCATCGTGTTCGGCGTCTTCGGCTTGGGTTTCTTTTGTTACATCGTCGGCGGCAAGATCGACGAAACGTTGTTCGCCGCGGAAAGCCTTACCGGCCCGGTTTTTGGGAAGGGCGCCCTCATCTGGGCGTCGCTGACGCTCGCGCTGATGACGCTGCCGGTCGTGATCGTCGCCACGGAAGAATCGCTTGCCGCGGTCAGCAATTCGATGCGCGAAGGGTCTTATGCCTGCGGCGCGAGCAAGTTTCAGACGATCTGCCGCATCGTGCTGCCGCGCGCCATGCCGGGAATCATGACCGGGATGATCTTGGCGATGGCCCGCGGCGCGGGCGAGGTAGCGCCGTTGATGCTCGTCGGGGCGTTGAAGAACGCCGAAGAATTACCGCTCGACGCGTCGTTCCCGTTTTTGCACCTCGATCGCAGCTTCATGCATCTCGGGTTCCATATTTTCGACCTCGGCTTTCAAAGCCAAAACAGCGAGGCGGCGAAGCCGATGGTCTTCACGACCACGCTGTTGTTGATCACAATCATCTTTGTTTTGAATCTGACCGCGATCGCGATTCGTACGCGCTTGCGACGAAAGTTTCAAAGCAGCCAGTTTTAACGGAGCCGGAAGACATGTCTCTGTCGCTCCCGACCACGCGAGAGCCGTTATCGATGTCCGCCTCCGAAAACGCCGCCGCTTCCGCGCACGGCGGCTCGACTCATGACCGGCAAGCCGTACACGTGCCGCACCATCGCGAGCGCATCTCCGGCCGTTTGAACGCCATCAGCCGCGGCGAAACCGTTCCCATCGAAACCCATCCGGCCGTGCTTCAAGAAGAGCATGTGCTGACGATTGAAAAGTTTTCGCTCTGGTACGGCGCGAAGCGGGCCCTGTTCGACATCTCGTTGCCGATCGCCAAGGGGAAGGTCACGGCGCTCATCGGTCCTTCCGGCTGCGGCAAGTCGACGTTGCTGCGGAGCGTCAATCGACTTAACGACTTGATCGATACGGTTCGCTACGAAGGCGATATGCGACTCAGCGGCGACTCGATCTACAACGCGCGCGTCGACGTGATCGAGCTGCGAAAGCGCATGGGAATGGTGTTTCAGAAGTCGAACCCGTTTCCGATGAGCATCTACGAAAACGTGGTCTACCCGTTGCGGATCGACGGGGAAAGAAACCGTGCGGTGCTCGACGAAGTGTGCGAGCGCAGCCTCCGCGGCGCGGCGCTTTGGGACGAAGTGAAAGACCGGCTGCATGAGAGCGGCTTGAGCATGTCGGGCGGTCAGCAGCAGCGATTGTGCATCGCGCGGGCCATCGCCGCCGAACCGGAAGTGCTGCTGATGGACGAGCCGTGCTCGGCGCTCGATCCGATCGCCACCGGTAAGATTGAAGAATTGATCCGCGAACTCCGCGGCAGCTATTCGGTGCTGATCGTGACGCACAACATGCAGCAGGCCTCACGAACGAGCGATTACACGGCGTTTATGTATCTGGGCCGCGCGATTGAATATGGTCCGACGACGGACATTTTCACCAATCCGGTCGTCAAAGACACCGAGGATTACGTCACCGGCCGGTTCGGTTAGTCGACGGCGCTAAGCCGGTTTAGAGCATTCGCGGCCGGTGCCATCCTGTAAACGGGGCGGTTTCGCACTTCGCCCAGGCCGAGCGTACCCCCCGTCGGCTCGCTTTGTTGCCGGTTTTGCTGCAACCTTTTCGCGGTTCGTCGCGTCTTAGCGTGTGATAATGCCTTCCAAGGGTTCGGCGGCGAACCGAGCGGGGCTTCTTGTCGTGATTCCCGCGGCGTGCCAATAATAGACAGTTTGTCGCGAACAACTTCGCGACGGCCTGGAACGATCGTCTCGGCACAAGGTTTCGCCGCCCCGCGGAGCGTAAACGCCGCGACGGAGCGACGCGGCCGGGAAATAATTGTTGTCGCGTGCCGCGAAGTTGCGATGAGGTGCTGATTTGTCGGAAAAATTCAACCCGCTTAAGACTTGGCTGGGTGTCACCGCGCCGAAGCCGAGCTACTACCAGTTGATCGGCCTCGACAACTTCGAGGTGGAAACCCCGGTGATCGCCGCGGCGGCCGACCGGGCAATCGCGCGCGTGCAGATCCACTCCGGCGGCGGGCATCGTGAAGTCGCCGAGAAATTGGTACGCGACCTCACGACCGTTAAAAACGTGCTGCTTTCGTCGGACAAGCGCCGTGCGTATGACGATCAATTGCGTAGGCAACTCGGCGGCGCGGCCCCGCCCGCTGCAGCCGCCAAAGCCCCCGTCACGTTACCGCAATCTCTGGAAGCGGCCGACTCGCCTACGATGATGCTGCCCCGCGGGGCCTTGCCGCCGCTCGGTTCACCCCCTCCCGGATTCGGCGCGGTTCCCACCGGGTTTCCTCCCGCGGCGGCGTTGCCTCCGTCCGCAATGCCCATGGGCGGGCATCCTCCGGGGCATTTTGGAGCACCGCCCCCCGGCATGGGAATTCCCCCCGCCGGATTGCCGCCGCAAGCCTATCCACCCGGCATGCTTCCACCCGGCGCGATGCCGCAGCACGCGGCGCCGTTTGGACAACTTCCGCCGGGGGCGATGCCGCCGCCCGGGCCGGGAATGCCGCCTCCCGGCTTCGCACAGCCGCCGTTTGCCGCTATGCACCAGCCCGATCCGGGCATTCCCGCCTATCAATTTGGTCCTCCGCCGGGACCGGCGGCGGCTCCCGCCGGCTTTGGCCCCGGTCCGGCGAATCCATTCGCGGATGTCGCACCGCGACAGGCGTCGCCGTCGGTCGGCGTTCGCGCCTCGGGTCGGCGCAAGCAATCGCAGTCGACGTTGTTGGTGGCGATCCTCGTGCTCGGCGGTGCGGCCGGCGTACTGGCCGTCGTCATGTTCATCGCGAACAAGAAGCAGAGCGAGACGGCCGTCAATCCGTCGCCGCCGTTAGTCATCGAAAACGTCGCTCCGGTCCGACAGCCGACTCCGCCGGCCGCGCCGCCGACGCCGACGCCTGAAAAAGCCGGCTCGGAAGCGTTTGCTCAAGCCTTGGGGAATGCGTTCAGTCCTGGAATGAACGGCGACCTGCGTACTCCGCCTACCGGCGACGGTCCTTCTCCCGCGTCGCCCGCGATGACGACGACCGTCCCTGAGCCTGTCATGGCGGAGCCGGCTCCCGGTTCCGCGCCGGTGTTGAAGGGGGTCAACGTCGAGCCGGCGAACATGGTCGCCTCGTTGCCCGAAGACGCGGCCCGCGCCAAATCGGTGCCGACGATGCTCTCGGCCGCACGCACGGCGCTCAAAAGCCGCGACTACGGCAAAGCGGAAGAAATCATCCTGCAAGCGCAGGTCACCGCCGACTCGCCCGCCTTGGTGCAACTCGCCCTCGACCACGCTCGAGTCGCCGACTTAATCGGCAGTTTTTGGACTTCCGTGCGCGACGGCGTTAAATCGCTCAAGGAAGGCGATGAAATCACGGTCAACGGCAAGCCCGCCGCCGTCGTGCGTCAGGACGACGTCAATCTTGTCGTCAAGCAAGACAATAAGGAGATCGCGCTCGTGATCGACAAGCTCGCCCCGGCGACCGCCGTTGCGCTGGCGGAGCGGTCGTTGCCCAAGACCTCGGGCGCCGGCAAATTGGTCGTCGGCGTCTTTTTAGCGATCGACCAAGCGGGCGACGCGACCCGCGGCCTCAATCTCATCACTGAGGCGTCGCTCGAGGGAACCGACGTCGGCGAGCTGCGGACGCTGCTCGGCGGCAAATAGTCGGCGAAAAGCCTTGCGACCGCTACGACCGGCACGATCGTCCGCGCCCCTTCCTACGGCTAAGCACTAACCTATCCTTGCACGGTCTTACCGTGTTTTGGGAGTGCTTGGCGGTGAACACGCTCGTGACGTTCAATCCCGTGACGGTCGCGCCCGGCGATTCGCTCGCCAAAGTGCTGCGCCTCATGGCCGAATACGAGATGCATCACTTGCCGGTCGTCGACGACGACTACTCGCTGCTCGGCATCATTTCCGACGTCGACATCGCCCGCTGCCTCACTCTCGATTCCCCCGCCGACGACGCTTGCGACTTCAGCGACGCGCTCCCGTCGGCCGCGGCCGTAATGACTTCGGGCGTCGTCTCGCTCGACGTCGAAATGGCTCCGCTCGTTCTGCTGCAGGCGATTCTCAGCCACGACTTCCACTCCGTGCCGGTCACGGCGCGCGGCCGGCTGGCCGGAATCGTCACCGCGACCGATTTCTTGCGGGAGTTCGCCCTCCTCACGCCGCGCGCGGCCGCGAGCCTAGCCGCGAAGTCGATGTCCCCCTGGCGGCCGACGATCGCTTGCGACGCGACTCCCGACGACGCCCAGGCTTTAATGGCCGCCCACCACGTGCGTTATCTCGGCGTTCACGACGGCGCCCACCCGCTGGGCGTCGTCTCCGCGCGGATGGTCCGCCGTGCGCATCGGCTCGAGCTCTTGACCGACAATTCCGACGACGTCGCCGGCCTTTTGATGGAACGCTCCTGTCCCACTCTCGCATCGTTGCTTCCGGAGCGTCGCGCCGTGATCGATCCGCTCTGCAGCTTGGCGGAAGCGGCCGCAAAGCTGAGCGAGCTCGCCGTCGACGGCCTCGCCGTGGTCGGAGCCGGCGATAAAGTCCTCGGCATGCTGACGGAAACCGATCTGCTGAAGTCGATGAGCTTCGAACTGGCCCGCCGCGCCTAACCGGCCGATCGCCCGCACGCCCGTCTCCGGCCGCGTCCCCCGCTCCGCTTTTCGGTCGGAGCCTCTACGCGACCTCTCTCCGACCGACCGGCGTGCGACAAACTGACGCACGCGAGACTTTCTTTAAGTGTTGGTGTTGAAGTGGTTAGGAACCTATAGCTAGTCTTGAGGGGGTCGGGGAAGCATGCCAGGCCAAGACTCGCACGTCCTCCGATCGAAAATCGGCGGGGCCGCTCTTACGCCGTCGGCTTGGCCACTCGCGAAGGATCATCCTCGGCCGTTTATGGATTCGCGTTCGGGTCTCGGGCTTTTTTGCTGGAGGCGCGTGAAATGAATCTTCGGCTCTCGTCGGCTTCGCTCGTCGTTCTCTTGTTCGTCGGCTGCGAACCGCCGGCGAAAGTGGAAAAGAAAAATTCGTCGAGCGGGCCTCCCACGGCCGCCGCGCACGACACGGCTCGACCGCTGCTCGCGCAGAAGGCGCAGCCGAAGCCGACTCCGACCGCGAAGCCGGTCGTCGTCGAAGCGCCGCCGCCTCCGCCTCCTCCGCCGCCGAAGCGCTTGGAGTTCGCCGCGGTCGCGCTCCCCACCGGCCGGCTCCTGACGCGCGAGCAGTTGCACATCACCAATCGGCAACTCATGACGATGTTCCCGACTTCCGGTGCGACATACTTCGTCCACGCCGATTCGAAGGATCGCATCGCCGCCGTGTTCGGCTTCGACGCCGGGGGCAAAGTCGAAGGCTCCGTGATTTCCTACAACCCGGAAAACAAACGCCCGCTCTACATCGCGTCGTTTCGCAACGGCGTTCGCGAAGGAACCTTCCGCGGTTGGAACGATGCCGGCGCGTTCTCCTACTGGGCCGAGTTTCGCAACGGCCAGCATGAAGGCCTGGTCTGCCTCGTCAAGCAAGGCGAGCCGGTTTTCGTGCAAGAGTATCGCTTCGCCAATCTGAAAACGCAGTACGTCATCGAACTCGTCGACAACAAGGAGTTCAAGGCCCGCGAGGTCAAGCCGTCGGACGGCGCGATCGACAAGCAGGTGCAAGACTACTCCGCCGAAATCAAAGCCCTCGAATCGTTCTACTTGGACAACGAAAAGGCGCACCGCCGCGACTTCGTCGCCTACTATCAGAAGTTGCGCGACTACGAGGAGTACGATCGTCGCACGCGGGGCGTCGCGCCCACCTCGCCCGCCAAGCGTGAAGAACTCGCCAAGCGCCGCGCCTTCCAAGATCGCGACGCCATGCTCTTCGAAACCTGGCAACGAGGCTTCTGGCAAACGCCCCTCTAAGCGTCGTTTCGCGATTTTGCGGCTCACTCACGGGGCGCGCGGCGGACAACGTCCGCCGCGCGCCCCGCAT
>JAEUIN010000391.1 GCA_016793115.1 Planctomycetaceae bacterium | reverse complement strand
CTACGGAACGAACGACGATCTCGACGTTCAGTACTTCCGCGAACTCGGGCGGGCCGTCCGTGGCGACTTGGGCCCCAGCTACAAACTGGCGGATTTCACGGTCAATGAGATCATCGCCCAAGGGTTTCCGATCTCGGCGTCACTCGGAACGTTGGCCCTCTGCTTCGCCTTAGGGCTCGGCATTCCGACCGGCATCCTCGCGGCCGTGTGGCGCGGGCGAGGCCTCGATTACGGGCCGATGACCGTCGCGACGATCGGCATGGCCTTGCCGGAGTTTTTCGTGGCGCCGCTGGCCGTGATTCTCTTCGTGTTCCTCTGGCCGTTGTTTCCGGCCGCCGGTTGGGGCTCTTGGGATCAACTCATTCTGCCAAGCGTCTGCCTGGGCTTGCCGTTTGCCGCGTACATCGCGAGGCTCACTCGGACCGGAATGCTCGAAGTATTGTCGCAAGACTACATTCGCACGGCCTACGCCAAGGGCCTGACGCCGACCGACGTCGTGCTGCGGCATGCCGTGAAGGGAGCGTTGCTGCCGGTCGTGTCCTTTCTCGGACCGGCGACCGCCGGCATCCTCACCGGATCGCTCATTGAAGAATCGATCTTCGCTATTCCGGGCCTGGGGATCCACTTCGTGCAATCGGCCCAGCAACGCGACTACACGCTCGCGATGGGGCTCGTGTTGCTGTACTTCCTGCTGCTGTCGGTGATGAACCTCGTTGTCGATCTACTGTACAAATTGCTCGACCCGCGGGTAAAGATCGACTCATGACGACGGCCGTGATCGACGAAACCGAAGCGGCGCGCCGGGAGCGGCTCTGGGAAGAGTCGCGCCGTGTACAGGGCGTTTCGCTCGGGCAGGATGCCTGGCGACGGTTCCGCCGCGACCGCGTGTCGATGCTGTCGCTCGTGTTTCTGCTCGGCATGGGCATCTTGGCCTTGGCCACGCCGATCTTGCCGCTGCAATCGCCGCGGCTGGTGAACGTCGATCAAAAATTTCAGCCGATGAAGTTTCGACCGCTGTTTACGCCGACAGCCGCTTGGCTCGACGACGCCGGCGAGATCAATGAAGCCAAGCTCGACGAATGTTTCGGCGAATTGAATGTGGTCAACGACTCGTTCATCAAACTCAGGGCCGCGATCTTCGGCCGTTGGGAAGCGACGAGTTGGCTCGGCACCGATCACCTTGGCCGCGATCAATTGGCCCGGCTGTTCTGGGGCGCCCGCGTTTCGCTCCTGGTAGGGGTCGTCGCGGGGCTGGTTTCGCTGGTGATCGGGGTGTCGTACGGTGCCACCTCGGGCTACATCGGCGGTTGGGTCGACTCCGCAATGATGCGAGTGATCGACGTGATGTACTCCGTGCCGTTTATTTTCATCGTAATCTTCCTCATCACGGTGCTGAGCGAAGAGTCGATCAAGAAATGGCTCCTGGAACACGGCATTGATCGGATCGTCATTTTCTACGTCGTCGTCGGCGCGATTTACTGGCTGACGATGGCCCGCGTCGTGCGCGGGCAAGTGCTTTCGCTCAAGCAGCAGCAGTTCGTCGAGGCGGCCCGAACCGTCGGCTGCAGCCGGGCGCGAATCATCTTCGTGCATCTCGTGCCGAACTTGCTGAGCATCATCATCGTGTATCTCACGCTGACAATCCCGCGCGTGATGCTGTTCGAATCGTTTCTCTCGTTTCTCGGGCTGGGCGTCGAACCGCCGGACGTTTCCTGGGGGCTGCTGGCCAACGAAGGGGCGAAGAATATTACGCCGATCGGCATCGTGTGGTGGCTTATCGTCGGGCCGGGTCTCGCGCTCGGTTTGACCTGTGCCGCATTGAATCGGCTCGGCGATGGGCTGCGAGATGCGTTGGACCCGAGATTGAAGAACCGCTGATGGCGAATCCGCTGTTACACGTCGAAAACCTCACCGTCGAGTTTCGCACCGACGACGGGGTGGTTCGCGCCGTGAACGATGTTTCGTTTCACGTCGAAGCCGGCGAAACGCTCGGATTGGCCGGCGAGAGCGGTTCGGGAAAGAGCGTCACCAACTTAGCGATGCTGCGGCTCATTCCGACGCCGCCGGGCCGCATCGTCGGCGGCCGTGCGCTCTTCAAAGGCGAAGACTTGCTGACGATAAGCAGCGAGCGGCTGCGGAAGATTCGCGGCCGGCACATCGCCATGATCTTTCAAGATCCGATGACGTCGCTCAATCCGCTGATGACCGTGGCGGATCAGCTCACGGAAGTGACGCGACTGCATTTGGGGCATACGGCGCGGCAGGCCCTTGATCACGCCGTGACGATGCTCGAGCGCGTCGGCATCCCGGCGGCCGCGCGACGCGTGCACGATTATCCCCATCAGTTCTCGGGCGGTATGCGGCAGCGGGTCATGATCGCGATGGCGCTCTCCTGCAAGCCGGAAGTGCTGATCGCCGACGAACCGACGACGGCGCTCGACGTCACGATTCAGGCACAAATCCTCGAGCTGATTCGCGAGTTGCAAGAGCAGCAAGGAACCGCGGTCGTCCTCATTACGCATGATCTCGGCGTAATGGCCAACAGTTGTCGCCGCGTGGCCGTGATGTACGCGGGACGCATCGTCGAAGAAGCGCCGGTCGACGCGCTCTTCTATCACGCGCGGCATCCGTACACGCTTGGGCTCTTGAACTCCCGTCCGAAGTTGGAGGCCGACGGTTCCAGCAAGCTGCAGCCGATCGCCGGTCAGCCGCCGAACCTGGCCGACCTGCCCGACGGCTGCGCGTTTCATCCCCGTTGCCCCTTCGCGATCGAACGCTGTCGCACGGAGCGACCGTTATTGAGGCCTGCGTCTACGGGCAACCTGTTCGCTTGCCATGTCGACGTGACCACGGCCGCCACGCACCTGCCGCAAGTTGCGGAGGTGCGAACATGAACGTTGCGACCGCGCCCTTGCTCGAAGTCCGTGATTTGAAAGTGCATTTCCCGTTCAAACGCGGCACGTTTTTGAAACCGGAGCGAGGCTTCGTACGCGCCGTCGACGGCGTGAGTTTCACCTTGCGCGAGGGAGAAACGCTCGGCCTCGTCGGCGAAAGCGGCTGCGGCAAAAGCACCACGGCCCGGGCCTGCCTGAACCTCGTGAACCCGACCGGCGGCGAGGTTCTGTTCCAAGGTCGGCCGATTCAAGGGCTCGGCGATCGCGAAATGCTGCCGTTGCGCGGTGAGATGCAGATGATCTTTCAGGATCCGTTTGCGTCGCTCAATCCGCGGATGACGGTCGGCAAGATCGTCGGCGAACCACTTTCGATATTCAACGGCGGCAGCTCGCGCCGCGATCGCGAACTCGAAGTGATGCGACTCTTGGAACTTGTCGGGCTCAACCCGCGGTTTCTCAATCGCTATCCGCACGAGTTCTCCGGCGGTCAGCGGCAACGGATCGGCATTGCACGGGCCTTGGCCGTGCGGCCGAAGCTGATCTTTTGCGATGAGCCCGTCTCGGCGCTCGACGTTTCGATTCAGGCGCAGGTCGTGAACCTGCTGGAAGACCTGCAGCAAAAGCTCGGGCTGGCCTACGTTTTCATCGCCCACGACTTGGCCGTCGTGCGGCACATTTGCGATCGCGTCGGCGTAATGTATTTGGGGCGGATCGTCGAACTCGGTACGGCAGACGAGATCTACGGCGACCCGCGACATCCTTACACGCAGGCCTTGTTATCGGCGGTGCCCGAAGCCGATCCGGCGGCCGAACGACGACGCAAGCGCATTGTGCTCAAAGGAGAAGTGCCGTCGCCGGACAAGCAATATCCCGGCTGCCCGTTTGCGGATCGCTGTCCGATCGTACAAGACGTTTGCAAACAGTCGCCTCCGCCGCTGGTGCAGATTGAGAATGCGGCAGTCGGACACGCAGCGGCGTGTTTCTTCGCCCGCGAAAATAAGGCCGTGCGTATTTACTAGCGGCGCAGAGTCCTGAAGCTACTTAGGGCCCTGCAGACCGCGACACCGCCAGACTCACCGGCTGCTGCGAGCTATACGCGTCGATCTTCACAGCCATCACGCGGCCTGCTTCATCTCGACCGACGATGCTGACCCGATCGCCGACACCGAGCATCATCGCTTCGCTCGGCTTGCCGTCGCGCGTTACTTTGCAATCGGCGCCGATTAGGAACGTGACGTTTTCGCCTTGTTTGTCGACGATGGAAACGGCCGACTTACTCGCGGCCGTGATTCGTCCTTCAAACACGTCGTCGGACGGCGCAACAGCGGCGTTGATTCGCAGGGCCCCTGAGGCCGCCAGACAGCAAATGGCGATGAGTCGTTGCATGGTCGCGCTCCTAAAACACATGTGCGGCACGGCAAGTCGGTTGTCCGTATTGCAAACGGTATTCCGGGCGACGGCGGGGGAGCTCACCTGACGAAAGTTGTCGATCCTGGACCTCATGCGGGCGGTGCCACAATGAAGCAGGGGCGCAACAAACGGCCGGAACGAACGAAAGTCGCGCAACGGAAGTCGTCAACGGAAGTCGTCAACGTTTCGCCGTAATGCCCCACCGGTCGGTCGCAAGCTATTCCGAATCTTCGGCGTGCGGCAGGTAATAGCGGAGCGAACTGAGGATCTGCTCGCGATGCCGGCCCCAAGGGATGTAGAGGCCTCTTAAAAACTCAAGCGGCGCACCCGACGACGTAAGAAACACGCCCTTGCGGCCGACGATGAACCGATCGATGGAGATCCAGGGAATCCGTCGGCTACGACCGAGAGTGCGGCTGGTCACGCCGAGCGCGTTTATCTCGTAGGTTGTGGGAACGTAGTTCTTCCACACCGTAAACGCCGCGACAAGGCCGCACGCTACGGCGACCGGCAGGTTGTTCGACGACGACCATACGACGGCCGGCACTCCGACGACGACGGTTGAGAGTCCTAAGAGTTCCCATACGGAATCGATCACCGGCCAACTACGCCAAGCGATCGGCACGGGCGTCGCCGCACGCAATGCGCTCCCGGACGCACGCGGCGCGCTGCCGACGGAGACCGGCCCGACGTAAGCTTCCGTCAGACCGTCGCCGGCATTTCCCGTAGGTTGTGCGAAGGGAACGCCCGAGGGTTGTGAAAGTGCCGCGGTCGCGGTCGATCCGCTCGCTGTCGGCGGCGGCGAAGGTTCTGAAGGCGCTGCCGCCGCCGGGCCCGCAGCCGCAGCTTCGGGCGGAGCTTCGGGCTGTGGCGGTTTTTGAGGATCGTCGCTCATGGCCGACCTCCGGGCGCCGTCGAAGCGATACCGCGTGGTGCAGCCGTGGAGTCGTTGGGAGGCGGCGTTCGCAAACTGCCGCGGATCGTGATGGCGAAGAACCAAAAGAAGAACGATACCGCCAAGAGCGTCGTGCCGACGGCCGCAGGAAAGTGGTCGCGCATCAAGATCAGCATCGGGGGTTCTTGAGCTTTGGCTTCGCGGCGTTTGACCGGGCCTGTAGGGTTCTCGGCCTGCCGTTTGGTTTCTTCGCGCCACTCGTCCCACTCCGCTTTAGCGGCCGTGTTGTCGAACGAGGCGAGTGTGCGGTTTCTTGCGACGTTCATTCCCAGCGTCGTTGCGGCAACGACGAGGGCGTAGGCAAACAACAGCCAACGAGTGGAACGCTGCATACGACGACGGCCGACCAGGACAAGTACGCGGAGATTAAGTAGGGCCGTTGTATTCTACTTCGCGTTTCCCGATTTCGGCAGCAGGTCCAAAAGGGCCGAGCAGGTGGCGACGATGCCGGTCCGCAGGGTCGGCTCGGCATCGGGGTGAAATTGCGGCGAATGCAGGCCTGGCGGTAATTGGCCGACGCGCTTGTACCCGGCCAGTCGTTGGGCTTCAACGACGCCGAGTCGGTACATGCAGCAGGGAACGCCCGCTCGCCCGTAAAGGCTGAAATCTTCGGCCCCCATCGACGGTTCGACGTTCACGACTTTTTCCTTCCCCAGCGCTGTGCGAAATGTCGTCGCCAGACGCTCCGTGAGTTCGGCGTCGTTAAACGTGGCGGGCGTTTTGTCGGAATATTCGATCTTCGGCTCCGGCGCGCCTGCGGCCGCGGCGGCGGCTTTCGCTTTTCGCTCGATCGCCTTCAGCAACTTCGCGCGGACCTCTTCGGTGAAGCTGCGCACCGTGAGTTGCAGCTTGCACGTATCACCGATGATGTTGTGCTTCGTGCCGCCGTGAATCGAGCCGACGGTCACCACCGCCGGAACGCCCGGCTTCATCTCGCGGGCTACGATCGACTGCAGATCGACCACCAAATGCGCGGCCATGACGATCGGATCGATCGTCGCATAAGGGTGCGCTCCGTGACCGCCGCGGCCGATGAGTGTGATGTCGACGCTGTCGACGTTGGCCAGCATGAAGCCTGGGCACACGCCGATGCTGCCCGCTTCCACAAGCGAGTCGCAATGCAAGGCCACGCCGAAATCGGGCTTGGGAAACTTTGTGAAGAGCCCGGCGTCGAGCATCATCTGGGCTCCCATACCGCGCTCTTCCGCCGGTTGGGCGATGAACATCAGCGTGCCGCTCCAGCGATCTTTGTTTTCCGCCATATAGCGGGCCGCGGCCGCTGCATTCGTGATGTGAACGTCGTGCCCGCAGGCATGCATGACGCCGGTCTTCCCCCCTTGGCCGTCGGGAGCCGTGACGGTCGATGCGAACACAAGGCCGGTCTTTTCGACGACGGGCAGGGCATCCATATCGCAGCGAAACATCACGGTCGGGCCGTCGCCGTTTTTCAAGATGCCGACGACGCCGTGCCCGCCGAAATCGGCCGTCACCTCCAGGCCGGCTTCCTTCCATTCCTCCGCCAACCGTGCCGCCGTCTCCTTTTCATGGAGCGAAAGCTCAGGGTGCGCGTGGAAATGTTTGTAGAGTTCGACGACGCTCCCAAGGTTCTTATCGGCCCAGGCTTCGGGATCCGCGGCATTTGACCGCGAAGCTGCCAAAGCGACGTAAAACGATAAGGCTATGCGACTGAGCAAACGCAGCATGACGGCGACTCCCGCAAGGAAAGGTTCGCCCGCTAGTATCGTCGCTACGCCGCCGCGAGCAAGCGTCGGAATTCTATATCCGCGGTGCTAGAGCCACAGTCCCGCCGCAAGCAGACGCTCAAGTTCCGGCAACAACTTCCGCATGGCCCGAGCGCGGTGGCTGATCATGGCCTTCGTCGTCGGGCTCAATGTGCCGAAGGTGCGGTGGTATTCGACGACCTCGAAGAGTGGGTCGTAGCCGAAGCCGCCGACGCCGGCGCGCGACATAAGGATGCGGCCGCGGCAATAGTCTTCCGTACGAAAGCGGACTTCGCCGCGAGGATCGGCCAGCACGACATGAGCCACGTAGTGCGCCGCGCGGGATTCCGGCGGTCGATCGCCAAGCGCGGCGAGCAGTTTGTCGTTGTTGGCCTCGTCGTCGCCGTGCTTACCGGCGTAGAGGGCCGAATCCACGCCCGGCTCACCACCGAGTGCATCGACGCAGAGTCCGCTGTCGTCGGCCAGGACCCAGTGGTTCAACAGCTTGGCGTAGCCGACGGCCTTGAGTTCCGCATTGGCGGCGAAGGTGCGGCCGGTTTCTTCGACCGGCGGCAGCGGCGGGAAGTCGGCCAGAGTTTTTACGGCCAAGCCGAGCGGCGCGACGAGTTCCGCCAACTCGCGCCCTTTTTTCTTGTTGCCGGTGCCGATGACGAGCGTTGCTTGCATGGAGCATGGTTTTGCCATGCTCGCAATTCCGAGTCAATCGCTTATCGCAATCCCAGCCGCGGTTCGTTGTAGGCCGAAGAGATCGTCTGCTTCGGCACTTCGATCGGCAGCGGTTGGGCGTCGAGCGGAATGCCCGCGATGCTCCGCGCCGTCACGGTCTTCTGTCCCACGGCGGGGCCGTCGGCCGTCGTGCCGAAGGTTTGCATGATCTTGTGAATCTCGGGATTGATCTCGATCTTGCCGTCGGCGCGCGGCGTGCCGACGGAGTCGAAACTCCCGACCGTCACGATGCTCGCCCCTTCGTCGTGAAATTCATAAGCCTCGTAGCCCTTTTGGCGCAGCGCCGCCGTGAGCAAGTGGGCCTGCAGCGCGGCCTTTTCCAGCCGGCTCTTGAGTTGCTTTTCACCCTTTTCGATCGCTTCCACTTCTTTGGGAATCGAAACGTTCGCGCCGCCGAATGTCGCCACTTGCACGCTGTATCGGCCCGGGCACTTGAGCAAGCTGTGCTCGACCGGCTCGTTCATCCGCGCGACCATCGGATTGAGCCCCTTCTGCTTGAAGTACTCTTCGGGGATCAGCGGATTATTAACCATGAACGCCTTGCCCATCGGGCCGCGCTGCTTGGCGTTTTCGTCGTTGGAGAAAAACTTCACGGCCGTCGCTCGCCAACCCGCGAAGGCCCGCGCGTTTTTCTGGCCGGTTTTCGCGATATATTCCGGATCAAGGCATTGCGGCCGAAGGTAGCGGATTTTCTCGAGCGTCTTCTTCGCCTCGGGATCATCGATGGCGGAGAAATCACCGACCAGCACGGCGAGTTCTTCTCGCTTCTCGCCGCTGGCGTATTCCATTTGCTTCGGACGGCCGTACTTGTCGAGCCCGCGCCCCGTCACCTTACCGGAGAAATCCCACTGCATTTCGTGCACGTAGGCGGGCAGCTTAAACTCGCGGCGTAGTTCCAAAACGAGTTGCTTGGCTTGGGCCTCGGCGGCTTCACCGACGAACGTCGAACAAAGCACGAACCAGGGGCCGTTTTGATCGGTAATCGTGTAGTTTTTGTTTTCGTCGGCTTCGAGATGCTTGAAGAGCGCCAACTTCTGCAGCGGCGATTGGGCCGAGGCCACAATCGGAAGCAGACCGACGATCAACAGCGACGAAAGCAAACGTGCGAAGCTGCGCGACATGGCGATGGTCTCGACAACGTCCCGGGATTCAATAACACGACCGATCGAGGGCCCGCTGCCGCCCGACCAAGCTGAGGGGCGGAACTTTAGCAAACGTGGAAACCGCCGGCGAGGCCGATTGGCGACGCATGTTTTTGCGGAGAAACACCCCATTCGCCGCTTTCAAACCTGGGGCTACAATCCGAAAGACCCTGCGTTTCGGAGAGTTCTGTGAGCCTCGAAAAGATTCGTTCCGCCATTGAGCCGTGCCGGCAATCCTTGCTCGAGCACCCGATCTACCGCGACATTCGCACGCCGGCGGCCTTGCGCACCTTCATGGCGCACCATGTTTTCGCAGTCTGGGACTTTATGTCGCTGCTGAAGGCACTGCAGCGGCGGTTCTGTTGCGTATCAGTTCCCTGGGTGCCTGCGTCTGATTCGGCGTCGGCCCGACTTGTGAATGAAATCGTGCTCGGGGAAGAAACCGACGACGACGGCCGCGGCGGATTCGCCAGCCACTATGAACTCTACCGCCGCGCGATGCACGGCTTCGGGGCCGACACTTCGCAGATCGATCGGCTTGTCCGCGATCTCGCCGCCGGAAGTTCGCTCGACGAAGTTCTTCGCGGCGCCGAGGTCGACGATGCCGTAAGGGCCTTCGTCCGTCACACGTTCGCCGTCATCGAAAGCGGGGATTGGTGTGCCGTCGCCGCGACGTTTACGTTCGGGCGCGAAGATTTGTTGCCCGACGTCTTTCAGAAGATCGTCGATCAACTCGACGCCGAAACCGGCGGCGGGCTCGCCGACTTTCAGTTTTATCTCCGCCGCCATATCGATCTCGACGGCGGTGAGCATGGACCGATGGCGCTGCGGCTCATTTCAGATCTCTGCGGGAACGATTCGGCGAAGTGGAAAGCAGCAGAAGCTGCGGCGCTCGCGTCGCTCCAAGCAAGAACTAGACTTTGGGACGCCATTCACCAACAGATTCTGACGACCGCTCCGGCCAAGA
>JAEUIN010000375.1 GCA_016793115.1 Planctomycetaceae bacterium | reverse complement strand
CAACGGTCGCGAAGTCAAGTTCACGTTGGAATAAGCCGACTGAACTCCCAATCGCGCGGCGGTCGTCGGGCTCCCTCGACGACCGCCGCCGTTTTTGTTATTTTTAGCGGTTTCCCTTTTCAGGCTTTGGCAGAAGTAGTTGGGTCTCACTCATGTACGCGATCATCGTCGACGGCGGTAAGCAATACAAAGTTCGTGAAGGTCAGCTCGTGACGATCGATTTCCGCGACGCCCAAGGGGGCGACAGCGTGACGTTCGACCGCGTGCTCGCGGCCAGCGACGGCTCCAACATCAAGATCGGCCAACCGACTTTGGCCGGCGCCACGGTCACGGCCGAAATCGTCGACGTCGAACAAGGCCCGAAGCTCACGGTGCAAAAGTTCCGTCGCCGTAAGAATTCGAAGCGCCGCACGGGCCACCGTCAGATTCACTCCGTGGTCAAGGTCTCGAAGATCAGCGTCTAAGCCGCTCGCGGTTCCGATTCGAATTCGTTCGAAGAGGGCGCCCTCATGCCGACCGGCGCGGAGCACTGGGTGTTCGGCCACTGGGCGATCGGCGACTTAAGTCTGCTGTTCTATTCGGTCGAATGGCTGATTCGGCTGGTGATGCTTGTTTACGTGCCGCAGCGGCGCACCCCGGCCGCCGCGCGCACTTGGCTGCTGCTCATCTTTCTGCTGCCGATTCCCGGCCTGATTCTCTACGCGCTGTTCGGCCGCGCGTTTATGCCCCGCAAGCGGCTCGAAATGCAGAGCCGCGTCTCCCGCATGCTGCAGATGCAGCCGGGGCCGACTTGGGGCGAGCGGCCCGATAAGGGGCAGCTGCCGCGACGCTTCGGCGAGGCCGGAGTGCTGGCCGAACGAATCGGCGAATTCCCGATCGTCGGCGGCAACGAGATCGAACTCTTCCCCGACTACGACGAGTCGGTCGCGCGGCTCGCGGCCGACATCCGCGGCGCGCAGCATCACGTTCACCTGCTGTATTACATCTTCGGCGACGACGCCGTCGGCCGCGTGATCGAAGCCGCGCTCGTCGACGCGGTGCGCCGCGGCGTCAAATGCCTGCTGCTGATCGACGCTTTGGGCTCGCGCAAGGCGATCGCCACGATCTGCCCCAGGCTCCGCGCCGCCGGCGTCGAAGTGCATGTGCTGCTCCCCGGCGGACTGCTCCGCAACTTGCATCGCAACGCGGCCCGCTACGATCTGCGCAATCATCGCAAAATCGCCGTCATCGACGGCGCGATCGGCTACGTCGGCTCGCAAAACCTGGTCGACAAAGCGTTCATTCCGCCCCTCGTCTACGAAGAACTCGTCGCCCGCGTCGTCGGCCCCGTCGTTAAGCAATTGCAGGCCGTGGTCTTGGCCGACCGCTACTTTGAAACCGGCACGCTGCCGCCGCGCGCCGAAACCGAGAAGTTCTTTCCGTCGCATGCGACGAGCGACGCGTGTTACGCCCAAGCCTTGCCCAGCGGGCCCGGCTACCCGCAAGCCAATAACTTGCGGCTCATCACGACGCTCGTCTACGCCGCGCAAAAGCGAATCATCCTGACGACGCCGTATTTCGTACCCGACGAAACGCTTCGCGAGGCGTTGATCGTCGCCGCCCAGAAGGGCGTGGAAGTCCGCCTCATCGTGTCGAAGCAGTGCGATCAACTGCTCGTCGGGTTCGCGCAGCGGTCGTTCTACGAAGAGTTGCTCGAGGCCGGCGTGGCGATTCACCTCTATCGCGAGCGGTTCCTGCACGCCAAGCATCTCAGCGTCGACGACCAGGTCGTGCAGATCGGCTCGAGTAATCTCGACATCCGGTCGTTCGCGCTCAACGCCGAAATCGGCTTGATGATCTACGACGTCGGGCTGGCCAAGCGATTGCGCGATGTGCAACTCCGCTACTTGGAGCAATCCGACGTCCTCACGCTCGACGTCTGGCGGCGTCGTCCCCGGTATCGGCGATTACTGGAGAATGTGGCTCGGCTGGTCGATTCGATTCTCTAGCCCGCCGCGGCTTTGACCGCCGACATATAATGGGCTGACACGCCCCCGGCCCTGAGACTTCCGCGCTTATGTCCGCCGCTACCGCCGCCGTCGAAAGTTCGGACATCGAAGTCGCGGGCAATCGCCTGCGATTGTTCGCCGAATCGCCGGACATGATCCGCGCGCTCGTCGCCGACGTTCGCACGGCCGAACGACGCGTGTGGATCGAAACCTACACGATCGCGGCCGACGCCACGGTCGAGACGCTCCTCGCCGCTCTCAAGGAGCGGGCCGCCGCCGGAGTGGATTGCCGGCTGATGTACGACGCCGTCGGCAGCATCGGCGCGCCGGCGGCGATGTTCGACGACCTGCGCCGCGCCGGCGTCCAAGTTCACGGTTTTCGCACGCTCGGTTCGGTGCTGTTTCGCAGCAAATTCTTCCGCCTGTTCAATCGCCGCAACCATCGCAAGCTCGCGGTGATCGACGACCGCTGCGCTTACTTCGGCGGGATGAACCTCGTCGACCAGAGCGGACCGGCCCCGCTTCGCAGCCGCAAAGCCGAACCGGAGACGACCGGCCGTCCCTGGCGCGACTTGCATGTACGCGTCGCCGGGGCGAAGCAGGCCTACGTCGCCGAAGCGATGGCCGATCTTTGGGCGCGGGCTCACGACTTGCCGCAGCCGCGCCTAAAGCTCTGGCCGCTGCACGAGTTGTTCGAGGAATCCGGCGACGACATTCTCTTCTTCGACTCGCGGCCGATGCTCCGCTATCGCAAGCCCGCCAAAGTCATGTCGAAGCTGCTGAAATACGCGCGGTCGAAGATCGTTGTCGCGATGGCCTATTTCCTGCCGCTGCGTTCGATCTTGCGACAACTGTTTGCGGCGCGAAAGCGCGGCGTCGACGTCGAAATCATCGTGCCCGGCATCAGCGACGTGCCGGCCGTGCAATGGGCGGCGCGGCACCTCTACAAGATCTTGCTGCACCGCGGCATCCGGATCTACGAGCGCGAAGACCAAATGCTGCATTCCAAAGCGATGGTCGTCGACGGCCGCACGTCGGTCGTCGGCTCGTGCAACTTCGATCCGCGGAGCCTGCTGATCAATCTGGAATTCTTCGGCGTGATCCGCTCCGCCGAATTCGCCGACGCCTTGGAGCGGATTTGCGTGTACGAACGAGCCCACAGCCGCGCCATCACGATGCGCGAACACGAGAGTTTCGCGTGGTGGCGGCGCCAATTGCACCGCTTCGCTTGGTGGTGGCGGCACTGGCTCTAGATTTCGCCTCTTTGAATCGCACCGACGGAGCGACTCCGACCCATGCGTCTCTTGAGCTACAACATCCACAAAGGCATCGGCGGCCACGATCGCCGCTACAGCCTCAAGCGAATCATCGAGGTCATCGAGCACGAGAACCCCGATCTCATGCTCATGCAAGAAGTGACGCACCTTTTCGCGCGCTGCGGCGGCGACGACCAAACGTCGCTCCTGTGCGAGCACTTTCACGCCGTCGACTCGATGTACCAGCAAAACGTTCGGCTCAAAACCGGCGGCTACGGCAATCTGCTCGTCTCGCGCTGGCCGATCGTCGAGAAACACCAAATCAGTCTGCAGCTCGCCCGCAAGAAAAATCGCGGCGCGCAAATCGCCGTCGTCGACACCCCCGAAGGCCGGATCAAGATCGTCAACCTGCACCTCGGCTTGGCCGAGAAAGAGCGGCACTGGCAGATCGGCCATCTGCTCGGCCATCATCTCTTCCGCGCGCTCGACGACCTGCCGACGATCATCGCCGGCGACTTCAACGACTGGCGCAACACGCTTTCCGCCGCCGCCTTCGTGCCGCAGGGTTATACGCACCTCACCGGTCCGCCGTCGCGGTTCCGCTCGTTTCCCGCCTACTTTCCGCTGGGCTCGCTCGACAAAGCGTTCTTCCGCGGCGACGTCAAAGTCCGCGAAGCCCGCATCGTCGCCCGCGCGGCGGCCCGCTGGGCCTCGGACCATCGTCCGTTGGTGATCGACTTCCATCTCCGCGGCGCCGTGCCGCAGCCGACGAGCTAACCCCGCCGGTGCTTCAACCAGCGGCCGGGCCACTTCGAAAGACTCTCAAGCGCCGCGCCGTCGCTCACGATCGGCGTGCCGTTCACCAGCACATGCCGCATTCCCTCCGCCGGCCGGCGCGGCTCGGCGAACGTCGCCTTGTCCGCCACGGTCGCCGGATCGAACACCGCGAGATCGGCGAACGCTCCTTCGCGCACCACGCCCCGCTCCGCCAAGCCCAACCGCTCGGCCGCGACGCTCGTCATCTTCCGCACCGCCGCTTCCAGCGTCAGCCAACCCCGCTCGCGCACCACCCATGCCAACACTCGTGCCACGCCGCCGAACTGTCGCGGGTGCACCGGCCCGTCGGGCTGGTAGATGCCGTCGGTGCCGAGCATCGCTTTGTCGTGCTTCCAGTACGGCTCGACGAGCGCGTCGTCGCCGATATGAAACACGCACAACACCGATAAATTTTCCTCGATCAGCAAATTGCAGAGCGCATCGGCCGGCGCGCCGCCGATGAGCGCCGCGGCTTCCGCCAGCGTGCGACCCTGCAAGTGTGCGTTCGCTTTACTCGGCAGCCAAGCAATGTGAATGTGCTCGAGGTTATAACGCCCGGCCGCAAGAAACTCGCCGAAGCGCCGCCGCACGTCGCGGTTCGTCAGCTTGGCCTGCACGGCGAGCGGCCCGTCGTCCCACACGTCGAACGGCAGCAAGAAGTGCAGCATCGTCGAGCCGGGCAAGTAGGGATACAGGTCGAACGAAAAGTCGACTTCGTTCACCGCGGTCCGGTCGATGTATTCGAGCACCGCCGGCGTCTGCTCGGCGTCGGCCTTCAAGTGCGACACATGCAGCCGCACCCCGGCGCGGCGCGCGATCTCCACCGCTTCCTTGAGCGCCGCCACCAAGCCCTTCTTATAGCGCACGTGCGTCACGTAGAGCCCGTCGTACGGCGCGGCGGCCGCCGTCACTTCCGCAATCTCCTGCGTCGACGCGAGGCATTGGTTCACGTAGTCCAGCCCGGTCGACACCCCGACCGCGCCGGCTTCCATCGCAATCTGCACGTCGCGCTGCATCAGTCGAATCTGCACGTCGTCGAGCGTCCGCCGATTCCAACCGGAAGCCAGCACGCGCAAGTTGGCGTAGGGAATCTGCGCGACGACGTTTTGCGCGGCCCGCCCGTCGAGCAACGAGTAGTACTCCGCGAGCGATTCCCAACCGCGATAGTCGGCCTGCTGCAAGCCGTTGAGCGAACGCAGGTAATGAATCCACTGCGGGGCCAGTTCGCGCGTCGTCGGCGCATACGAAATGCCGTCGGAGGCGAGCACCTCGGTCGTCACGCCCTGCAGCGTCTTGCTCGTGAAGTTCGGCTCGCGCAGCAGCCAACCGTCGGTGTGGTTGTGCACGTCGATAAATCCGGGCGTCACGACCAGCCCGCGGCAATCGATCGTCCGCGCGGCCGCATCGGCCGGCACTTGCCCGACGGCCGCGATCCGGTCGCCGCGCACGCCGACGTCGGCCTTCCGACGCGGGCCGCCCAGCCCGTCGACGACCTCGCCTCCCTGCAACAACAGATCGAACATGACGCCCACTACGCTCGCGAATCTACGGGGAAGCGACTCTAGAAGAGCCGATTATATCCGTTGAGCGCGGCCACGCGATACGCTTCGGCCATCGTCGGGTAGTTGAACGTCGTGTTGATGAAGTACATCAACGAATTGCCCGCGCCCGGCTGCTGCATGATCGCCTGACCGATGTGAATGATTTCGGCGGCGTTTTGCCCGAAGCAATGGATGCCGAGAATCTCCAGCGTTTCCCGATGAAACAGCAGCTTGAGCATCCCCACGGTTTGCCCCGTGATCTGCGCGCGGGCCAAGCTCTTGAATTGCGAATGCCCGACTTCGTACGGAATCTTCGCTTCCGTCAGCTCGCGCTCGGTGAGCCCGAGCGAGCTGATTTCGGGGCTTGTGTAGATGCCCGTCGGAATGAACTTCGTCGGCGCGTGATCGACCTTGCCTTCGATGAAATGGGTGGCCGCGGTGCGTCCCTGGCTGTAAGCGGCGCTGGCCAGCGAAGGAAACCCGATCACGTCTCCCACGGCGTAGATGTGCGGCACTTTGGTTTGGAAGCTCTCGTTCACTTCGATCTGTCCGCGGCTGTTCGGCGCGAGGCCCACCTTGTCAAGGTCGAGTTCCTCGACGTTGCCGCTCCGCCCGTTGGCCCACAGCAGGATGTCGGTCTTGAGCTGCTTGCCGCTCTTGAGGTGCAAAATCACCCCGTCGTCGATCCCTTCGATGCGTTCGTATTCTTCGCCGTGGCGCAAGAGCACGCCGCGGTCGCGCATGTGGTAGGCCAAGGCGTCGGTGATCTCGTCGTCGAGAAACTCGAGCAGCTTCGTCCGCGTGTTCACCAGGTTCACTTTGCAGCCGAGGTTGCGAAACATCGACGTGTATTCGCAGCCCACCACGCCCGCGCCGTAAATCGTGATCGATTGCGGCGTGTCCTTGAGATCGAGAATCGTGTCGCTGTCGAAGATTCGCGGGTGGTTGAAATCCACCGCCGGCGGACGATACGGTCGCGAGCCGGTCGCGATGATGAACGCGTCGGCTTTGATCCGCGTCCGCGCGCCGCTTTCCTCGGAAGCCTCGATCGTGTTCGGGTCGAGAAACTTCGCCTCGCCGTTGATCACCGGCACCCGATTGCGCTCGTAAAACGTCTGCCGCATGTCGACCTGGCGGGCGATCACGCTCGACGCCGAGCGCCGCAACTGCGCGAAACTGAAGTTCACCGAAATGCCCGCCTCGCGAAACAGCGGGTTGTGATTCGTCTCCGTCATCTGATAGATGGCGTAGCGCAAAGCCTTGCTCGGAATCGTGCCGCGATGCGTGCAAGCGCCGCCGATCCGCGTGTAGCGCTCGACGACGGCGACGCTGCGGCCTTCTTTCGTGGCCTGCATCGCGGCCCCTTCGCCTCCAGGTCCGGTGCCGATGACGACGAGATCGTAATTCTGAACGTTCATGAAACAATTCGGGCAAGGGTAAAGCGAATTCGACGCCGGACGACTATCGGCCGGCCGCGACGTGTTGCGACGCCAAAACTCTCTCCGGCTTCCGCGAGCCGCCGCTCAACCGCGACTTCAGGCGGAGAAACGGCGATTCGTAGTACCGAAAACTCAACTCGGCCGCGACGTAGGCGACCACGACGCACGCGACGAACAACAGCGCCGGCGATGCGATTCCCGCGCGGCGACCGAGCGATTGTAGCAAATGAATCACTAGCGGATGGAGCAGATACACTCCGTAGCTCACCATGCCTAAGCGCACCAACGGGCGCAGATGCAACAAGCGACTCCACAAGTGGTCTTCGCGAACGACGCAGCTTGCCAGCAGGCACGTGAGCGCGAGATGCACGGCGAGTCGCGGCCAGCCTGAGATATCGCCGCTCCGGCTCGCCGCAAACAACAGCAGCCCGACGGCGGCGAGCGCTGCGAAGCCGCGGCCGCAAAGCTTCGCGGCCGTATGAAATCCGCGCGGGTGATGCAGTAGGTGAGCCAAAAACACACCCAAGCAAATGGGTGTGAAGGTGATTTGCAAAATTTCTAAATGAGCCCACGCGTGCTGCCAAGCCACAGGCCAGTACGCTTCGGCGACTCGGAAATTCATGAGTTGATTGACGACGACGAAGCCGGCCAACAGCGGCAAGAGCCGGCCCGGCCGCAACCATTTCTCCAGCGGCGGCCACACCAAATAGAACTGTTCTTCGGTCGCCAACGACCAGGTCACGGCCAACAGCGTGGCATCGGGAACCCAGTTCGAGGTGTAAGTCAAATACAGCGGCAACTTCTCGAAGAACGCTTCGCGCCCGGCGCCGCCGCCGCCGAACAGCCCCAACCCGACGGCCGACGCGGCCAGCAGACCGTAGTAGAGCGGAAAGATCCTCAACGCGCGGCGAGCATAAAACTGCCTGAGCGAAATCTCGCCGTGTGCTTCGCGCTCGCGCAGCAAAAGCGTGACGATCAGAAACCCGCTCAGCACAAAGAACAAATCGACGCCGAGGAAACCATGTTGCGCGAGCGGCGAGGCCGCCGAGGTGCCCGCCGTGTGGTGCCAGACGACCGCGAGGATGCTCAGCGCGCGCAGCCCGTCGAGCGAGCCGAAATGCTTGCGACTGCGATAAGCCTGATAAGCGTCCACGGCGGGCAAATTCCCGAGGGCCGACAATGGTCCTTAGGAACATACCTCACGCCTACGGAAAAGACGGCGAGGCAGGCCAAATCGTTAGAATCGTCACTCGCGACGAGCTGCGGAGCGTCTGTAGGGAACGCCCTCCGCGGCGTTCCGCAGTTGCATGGCAATCCGACAGACAGCCGCAACGTCGACCCGGTCGCTCACGCTCACGGCTCCGAGGCCGCGACTGGTGCCGTGCCGGGCACACGCTTCAGAGCCCGGAGCGTCAGCGACGGGGTCGACGCCGAAGCAAAAGCGCCGCGCTCGATCGGAAGCAACGGCCCTACGCGAACAACTCCGCCGGTTCGTACTTCGCTCCCAGCACTTGCTCGGCCGGCAATCGGAGTCGCTGCTGCAAGATCGACGCGTACACGCTGCGGAAGTCCGTGTGAAACTTTAGATCCCCTTCCTTGTCGAGATCGTCGAGCCGCGGATGCTTGCCGATGATCGATTTCCGCAAACCGCCGCCGGCCAAGAACAACGGCGCGGCCGCGCCGTGATCGGTACCCAGGCTGGCATTCTCCTTCACCCGCCGGCCGAACTCCGAAAACATCAACACGCACGTTCGCGACAACTGCCCTCGACTCTCCAAGTCGTTGACGAACGCCGCGACCGACTCCGACAACTCGGTGAGCAGCGCGGCATGCGTCTGGCGTTGATTGGCGTGGGTGTCGAACCCGTCGAGCGATACGTAGTAGACCCGCGTTTCCAAGCCGGCGTCGATCAGCTTGGCGATGTTCGCCAACTTGCCGGCCAAGCGATGAGCGGGGTAGGTCGTCGCCGAGGTCTCCGCCTTGAGCACCTCCTGCACGCGGGCGCTCGCCGCGTAGGCGTCGAGCGTCGTCCGTTGCAAAAAGGCCAACATGTCGGATTCGCCGCTGCGCGGCGCGGCGGCGAGCGTCGGCAGCGCCTCGTTCGCCAAGCCGCGCTCGCCGCGGAGGCGAAAACCGTCGAGCGATTCGATGCTCGGCACCGGCTGGGTGCGGCTCACGAGCGCCAACGGCAACGGCCCGCCCCCCAAATGCAATGCGGGCGTATCGCGCAGCGCCGGCTTTCCGGACGCCGCCGCGAATCGATCGAGCGAACGACCGAGCCAGCCGTCGCGCTGCTTCTCCGCGGTCCGCTCGGCCGTGTGCCAAATATCCATCGACGAGAAATGCGACCGGTCCGGGTTCGGATAGCCGACCCCTTGCACGACGCTCCAACGGCCGGCCTCGGCCAGCTTCACGAAGCCTTTCAGGCTCGGATGCAAGCCGATCTCGTCGTCGAGCTTGAGCACGCTCGTCTGGTCGATCTTCAACTCCAATCGGTTTTTGCCGTAAAGCGAATCGGCATACGGGATCACCGTGTTGAGCCCGTCGTTGCCGCCGCTGAGTTGCACGACGACGAGCACGTCGTCCGTCGCGCGGGCCGAAGAGCGACCGGCGGCGAGCGCCGTGCGCGCCAAGAGTTGCGGCATCGTCGCTTGCGCCGACAAGACGGCCGAAGCACCCAACGTCGATTGTAGAAAGCGGCGTCGTGACGTCGTCATGATTCGAACTCCTAAGCCAGTTGAAATTCGGGAAGCGACGCCAACGCATACACCACGCGGCCGCGGCGGGCGTATTCGTCTTCGCCCGCTTGCCGCACCGCAATCTTTTCCAACGACTTTCGCACGTCGGCGGGCACGTCGACGCCGAGCAGCAGCGCGGTGAGCCGCTCGACCAGTTCACCGGCGTCGCTGATGTCGGCCAGCGCCGGCGAATGATCGAGTCCGAGCGTGCGTCCGTAGCGTCCGCCGCCGCCGACTAGCGCGGCGACGAGGTTCGTCCGCGAGAGAAGCGAATAGGTCGTGATCCACTCGCGCCCGCCGTTCCAGCCTTTCACCGTCGGCGGGTAGAACACTTGCTGCCCCAGCGCCGCGAGATCCGCGGCCAGCGCATAGTGATCGGTCTTTCCTTCCAGCCCGCGAATCAGGCCGACGGCGAACTCGATCGGGCTCTTGATACGCCGACCCAGCGCCGCTTCGGAATAGAAGTAGTTGGAAGAGAGCATCGTTCGCAACACGTCGGCCACGTCGTAGCCGCTCGCGCGGAACCCTGCGGCGAGCGGTTCGATGAACTCGTCGCTCGGGCGCGCGGCCGTGGAATTGGGCGTGCCGGCCGACGCGGCCTCGCTCGGTTCTTCATCGGCGACGAAGAAGCGAAACAGCTTGCGGACGACGAACCGCGCCGCAGCCGGTTGCTCGAGCAATACGTCGATCACTTCATCGCCGTCGAAGTTGCCTCGCGCGCCGAGCACTTGCTTCACGCCGGCATCGTGCTGCGCCGCGTTGTACCAAAAGCGATTGTTGTGCACTTCCCAGCCGGTGAAGCAGCGGGCCGCCTCTTTGATGTCGCGCTCGGTGTAGTGTCCCGTCCCCAGGCAAAACAGCTCCATCACCTCGCGGGCGAAGTTTTCGTTGGGCCGGCCTTTGCGATTCACGGACGAATCGAGCCACAAGAGCATCGCCGTGTCGCGCCCCATCGCGCCGACCAATTCGCGAAAGTTGCCGAGCGCGTGCTTCCGCAGCAATTCGTTTTGCTCGAGCATCAACTGCTGATCCGTCACCTTCGCCGCGCTAGTGGCGAAGTGGCCGTGCCAGAAGAGCGTGAGCTTCTCGCGCAGCGGGTGCCCGCCGTGCAACATGACGAACAGCCACCACGCCGGCAGGTCTTGCTTCCCCCCGACGGCGATCAACGAGGCGATCGTCGAGCGGGCCTCGGCGTCGAACGCCGCGGTGTCGGGCCCGCCGGCGAAGAGTCGTTCGAGCGTCGCTTCGGGTCCGGCCGCGACGGCCGCTTGAATCTCGCTCCACGTGCCGCCGAAGCCGGCGCGACGGAGCAAATGGGCCGCGCGGCGGCCGTTCCAGGGCGCGGCCTCGCTCGGCCGATAAGGCTGCCAGGCCCAGTTGGGGTCGGTGAAGTCCGGCATGTTTGCTGTTCGAGCCCGCGACATGGCCTATCTCCCTGCGAAGCGGCGGAACGTCGAATATACCTGCGGCCGACGGTAGAAGTTTCGCCTGCGGCGCCGCACCTGAATTTACTCGCCGGCTGAAACCGGGGAGGCCGGCGGCGGGTAAACTCCGACGTTGCAAGGCCCACGTTCGCCATTCGGGGAAACTAGCTATGCGTCGCCTGATCATTCTTTGTGCTCTCGCGGTCGTCGTCGCCACGAGTTCGCGTCCGGTCGGATGCGCGGAACCGCCGGCCGTCGACCGCTTGCTGACGAACTCCACGGCCCTCTACGGCGAGTTCTCGCGGCCGCAGGAGCTGATCGATCTGGTGCTGAGCGATAAGGCACGGCAGCTCGCCGATCAGTTTCCCGCCGTCGCGAAATACTGGGAGTCGAAAGATTTTCGGACGTTGAAGACCGTGGTGGAAGTGCTCGAGCGGCGGCTCGGCGTCGAGTGGCGGACCGCGATCGAAACGCTCACCGCGGGCGGGGTGACGGCGGCCTTCGACACTTCGGAGCAAGCGGCCTTTCTATTCGTCCGCAGCGGCGACGCCGAACTGCTCGCGAAGCTGCACGACGCTCTCGTCGAAATGACCGAGGCCGACGCCGAGAACAAAGGACGCGAATCGCCGATCAAGTCGGAAGATTATCGCGGCTTCACCGGCTGGACGTTCGGCAAGAACGAAGCCCATGTGCTGCTCGGTGATTTGCTGGTGGTGAGCAATAAGGCGGAGGCCCTGAAGGGCGTCGCCGACCGGTATTTGGCCGCCGCGGAAAACGACGCGAAAGAGAGCGACGAGAAGTCCGCGTCGCTCGCCGACGACGCCGTGTATCGCGCCGCCCGCAAGCACGCCGCAGGCAACGACGCCGGGTTCGCGTTCGTGCGGCTGGCGCCCTTGCGATTGCTGGCCGGCATGGCGAAGGCGCTGGGGCAGAAATCGAACAACGCTCTACTGGAGTTGCTCCTCGGCGGAGCGCTCGACGCCGTCTCGCAGGCCGACTACCTGGCCGCGACCTTGCAACTGAACGAACAAGGGCTTCGCTTCGCCGCGCATCTGCCGCGCGACCGCGCGAAGGTTGCGCCGACGCGCACCTGGTTCTTCGCCGATAAGCCGAACCAATCGGCCGAGATCGCGCTCGACGTGCCGGGCACGATCGCGACGCTCACGGCGCATCGCGACGTCGGCGGCATGTGGCAGGCCCGCAGCGATTTGTTCGACGAACAGACGAACGTCGGCTTCACGAAGGCCGACACGAATCTCGGCCTCTACTTTTCGGGCAAAGATTTCGGCAGCCAAGTGCTCGGCGAACTCGAACCGAAGTGGCGCATCATCGCCGCCGAGCGCAAGTTCGGGGTCGACGGCGAACCGACGCCGGCGCTGAAGCTGCCGAGCTTCGCCGTTGTCTGGGAATTGAAGCACCCGCTAGAGTTCGCGCCGCACCTGCAGTTGGCGTTTCAAAACGTCGTCGGGCTGACCAACGTCGACGGCGCGCAGAAGGGTCGCGCCCAGTTGTTGCTTAAGAGCGAGCAACGGGGCGACGCCGAGATTCATTACGGCACTTACTTGCGGGTCGGCGAGACCGACCAAGACAACGCGCCGGTGCAATTCAACTTCCGGCCGGCTTGCGCCCGCGTCGGCAAACACTTCATCGTCGGCTCGCACGTCGACTTGGTGCGCACGTTGGCCGATCAATTGGGCAAGCAACCGTCGACGCCGACGACCTCGGACAGCTTCGCCTTGGAAATCCGCGCACAAGAGCTCGCGACGATCCTCGCGGCGAACCGGCCGTTGATCGTCGGCCGGCGGATGCTCGCGGCCGGGGGGGACAAGCCTGCCGCCGAAGGTCAACTCGAACTCGGCCTCGAAGCGCTGCGGCTGTTCGAAGACGCCGGCATTCGCTTGATCGACGGCGCAGATTCGCTCACGCTCGAACTCCGCTTACAGACGGCGAGCAACTGATCGACGGCCGCACATCCTTGCCCCCTGCCGGCAACAAAAAAAGTGCGAACCGTCGTCGTCGCGCCGTCGTAGTAGGGAGCGAATCGAACCCGACGCAGTCCGTTTGCCTTGCCCGGTTTCATCAAATCGGGGTCGCTTTTTCATCTTGCGGCAACAATGCATGACCGGCCGTGCATGGTTCGCGCCGCTTCGGCGGCGCGGGCAGTTGCGTTCGGAATTTTCCTTGCATAGATTGGCGAGCGTCGGTTCGAAATTTTCCGCACCCTGTTGTTCGTTACGGAGAGGAACTTATGAAGAAACTGTTGGCCTCGTTGGCCGTCGTCGCGCTGTCGTGCTCGGCCCTGGTCGCCGAAGAACTGAAGAGCGGTCTCGCGGCCGGTGAAGGCATCGGCGCGTTCCAAGTCGTGAAGGTGGCGGGAGCCGCCGGCGACGGTCTGGCCGAGAACGGCGATCAGCTCTGCTATCGCTGCAAATACGGCCCGCGTCCGCAAGTCATGGTCTTCACCCGCAGCACCAGCGGCGAAGTCGCCAACCTAACGAAGGAATTGAACTCGGCCGTCGCCGCGAACGAAGACAAGAAGCTCGCCGCCTTCGTCAACGTGCTCAACGCCGACAAGGCCGCCGCCGAGAAGGCCGCTAAGGAACTGGCCGCTCACGCCACGACCGATAAGGTCCCGGTCGTCGTTCCGGTCGAAAGCGAAAACGGTCCGGCCAACTACGGCCTCAACCCCGACGCCGAAGTCACCGTGATCATCGCCAACAAGAGCAAGGTCGTCGCCAGCATGGGCTTCGCCGCCGGCAAGCTCGACAGCGCCGCCGTGCTGAGCGCCGTCAAGTCGGCTATTCAGTAACGCTCGCCGTTCGACGCGGTTCGCAAGAACCGCGCCGAGCCGAAACGTACGCAGCCGCGGTCGAGTCGCAACGGCGATTCGACCGCGGCTCTTTTTTTATGCCGACTGAGCGTCGGCGTTCAGGGTTCAGGGTTCAGGGTTTCAACTGACCCCTGGCCCCTGGCAGCCGGCGCCTGCCTCCTGGCCCCTGGCAACTATTCCTTCTCCGCCAGCGCCTTCCACACCTTGTGCGGGGCCATCGGCATGTCCGTCATTCGCACACCCACGGCCGCGCAGATTGCGTTGGCCAGCGCCGCCGGCGGCGGCACGATCGGCACTTCCCCAACCCCGCGCACTCCGTACGGATGGTCCGGGTTGGCCACTTCCACAATAATCGTCTCGATCATCGGCAGGTCGAGCGCCGTCGGAATGCGGTAATCGAGGAAGCTGGCGTTGCGCATCCGGTCGTCGGCATCGTAGAAGTATTCCTCGTTGAGCCCCCAGCCGATGCCTTGCACCGCCCCGCCTTGCATCTGCCCTTCCACATAGCTCGGGTGCACCGCCTTGCCGGCGTCTTGCACCGCGGTGTAGCGCAACACCTTCGTCTTGCCGGTCTCAGGGTCGACTTCCACGTCGGCGATGTGGCAACCGAAACCGTTCGTCGCGTTCACCTTCGGCTCGACGGCCGCATGCACGACGATCGGTTCGCCCGTCGCGTGCAACTTCGCGGCCAGATCCTTGAACCCGAGCGCCGTGCCGTTCTTGCTAAACACGCCGTCGGCGAACTTCACCTCTTCCGGCTTGCATTCCCAAAGCTCGGCCGCGCGGTGCGTCATCTGCTTGATGATCCCCTGCGCGGCTTCGTAAGCGGCCCAACCGGTGGCATACGTCACGCGGCTGCCGCCGGTCACGTCCGTATAGCCGACGCTGTCCGTGTCGACCACTTTCGGCACCACGTCTTCCGCGCGAATCCCCAGCGGCTCGGCCAGTTGCATGGCGATCGAGGCCCGCGAGCCGCCGATGTCGGTCGAGCCTTCGAGCAAGTTCACGCTGCCGTCGGCGTTCACGCTCGCCGACACGCTCGACTTCAACCCGGCGTTGAACCAAAACCCGCACGCCACGCCGCGGCCGACGTTCTTTCCCTTCGGCGGCGGGCTCTTGTAGTGCGACGAATTCTTCGCGGCTTCCAACGTCTCGACGAAGCCGATCTTCGGGTACACCGGCCCGTCGACGCGGCGCGAACCTTCTTTCACGGCGTTCTTCAACCGCAGCTCGATCGGGTCGATCTTCAACTCCGCCGCCAGTTCGTCGATGAGTTGCTCCGTGGCGAACGCGGCTTGCGTCGCCCCCGGCGCGCGATAGGCGGACGATTGCGGCTTGTTCACGATCACGTCGTAGCCGTCGACGACGGCGGCCGGGAACTCATAACAGCTAAACACGCACATCGCGCCGGGCCCGATGATGCCGGCCGGATACGCTCCGGCGTCGTACGCCATCCAGGCTTCGCCGGCCGTGAGCTTGCCGTCGCGCGTCGCGCCGAGCTTCACTTTCGCGAAGCCGCCGGGCGTGGGGCCGGTGCCTTCAAACACGTCGGCCCGATTCATCTGAATCTTCACAGGCCGGCCGCACTTCTTGCTCAAGAGCGCGCACACCGGTTCGAGATACACGCGGATCTTGCCGCCGAATCCGCCGCCGATCTCGCAGGGGATCACCGTGACCTTCGACACGGGAAGCTCGAACAACTCCGCCGTCTGCTGACGGGCCGTGAACGAACCTTGCGTCGCCGTCCAGACGGTGATTCGACCATCGGCGTTCCAGAGCGCGACCGAAACGTGCGGCTCGATGTACCCCTGATGCACCGTGGCGAACTTGAATTCGCGCTCCACGATCACGTCGGCCTTCTTGAACCCGGCCTCGACATCTCCCATTTCAAAGTGCAAATGCTTGGCGACGTTGGTGTGCTTCGCCCCCGGCTTGCCGAGTTCGTCGGTCACCAGATCGGGATGAATCACCGGGGCGTCGGGCTTCATCGCGTCGAGCACCCAAGTGACCGAGGGCAACACCTCGTACTCGACCTTGATCAGCTTCAGCGCTTCTTCGGCGATGTGCCCGTTGGCCGCGGCGACGGCCGCCACCGCGTGCCCCTTGTAATACACGGTGTCGCGCGCCAGGCAGTTCGTCACCAAGTGCGCGAGGTTCACCATTCCCTCGCCGAGTTCGGCGATCTTGTCTTTCAAGTTGGGGAAGTCTTTGCCCGTCGCCACGGCATACACGCCGGGCAACTGCTCGGCCGCCGACGTATCGATCGACTTGATCCGCGCGTGAGCGTGCGGGCTCCGCAGAATCTTTCCATGCGCCATGCCGGGCAGATTCACGTCGTTGGTATAAACGGCCCGCCCGGTGACCTTATCGACGCCGTCATGCCGAATCGGGCGAGTACCAATAACTTTGAATTTCTTCTGTTCGGTCGACATAAAAACTCCGTCGTTGAGCGACGCTTCGTTTTGAATTGAGTGCCTGGAATCCAGAGAAGGGGGATGGGGAGATGCGGAGGAGATGAAGGGGATCAGATTTTGAATGGCTGTTCGGCGCAACCCGACTTGCTCTGGATATTCGAAACTTCAGATTCTCGAGATTCCTATTTCAAATCTCAAATCCCGAATTTCATCCCCCTCATCCCCTCTGTATCTCCCTATCCCCCGTCTCTGGATTAATGATTTGAGCTACTTCGCCGCGGCCATGACTGCTTTCACGATTTTGTCGTAGCCGGTGCAGCGGCAGAGGTTGTTCGAGAGTTCGAAGCGGACTTGCTCTTCCGTCGGCTTCGGATGTTTGTCGAGCAGCGCTTTCGCGGCCACGAGGAAGCCCGGCGTGCAGATGCCGCATTGCAGGGCCGCTCCTTCGAGGAAGCATTGTTGCAGCGGGTGCAATCGGCCGTCGTCGGCCAAGCCTTCGACGGTGGTGATCGCGCAGCCGTCGGCTTCGACGCCCAGCATCAGGCAACTGTTCACCGGCTTGCCGTCGACGAGCACCGTGCACGTGCCGCAGTTGCCGTTGTTGCAGCCTTCTTTCGCGCCGGTCAGTCGCAGCACGTCGCGGATCACTTCGAGCAAGCTCTGGCGGGCCTCGCAGAGGAATTCCGTCTGCTCGCCGTTTACGGTCGCCGTCACATGGTGCTTCTTGGCGATAGGTTGAATCATTGTGTTTTTATTCCTTACTCGCGAGGAAGCTTCGGCGAGTTCGCAAGTCGATTTTGAATTGATGACCGGCCGGCACTGGTGGCTTGCCCACCAGTGCAGGGAAACGTTACGAGTTCGCCCGTTCCGCGGCCTTGGCCAGCGATCGTGCGACGAGCACGCCGACTAGGTGCACGCGGTATTCGGCCGGCCCGCGCATGTCGCTGATCGGCTTGGCGATCTTGCGGGCCAGTTCGCCGGCTTGGCGATAGGTGTCTTCGGTCGCCGGCTTTCCCTTGAGAAAGTCGCTCGCTTCGGCGGCATAGAGCGGCGTCGGCGCGACGGCCCCGACGGCGATGCGTCCGCCGACGATCGTCTTGCCGGTCGCATCGAGTTCGACGTACGCGCCGCAGCCGACGACGGCGATATCCATCTCATTGCGGGGGATGAACCGCTGATAATGGCTGCCGGCTTTCGGCTTCGGGGCCGCGAACTCGAGCGCCACGAGCAATTCGCCGCGCTTCAGTTGATTACGACCCGGCGCGGTGCAAAATTCGGCGACGGGCACCGTGCGGCGGCCGTCGGGTCCGGCGATGTGCGCCGTAGCTCCCAGCGCGATCAACGCGGGAATCGAATCGGCCGCCGGCGACGAATTGCAGAGATTCCCCCCGACGCTCGCGCGGCTCTGAATCTGCCAGCCGCCGATGATCCGGGCCGCATCGGCCAAGGCTGCGTAGTGCTTGAGAATCGACTCGTTCTCGTAGATCTGATAGCAGGGCACGCTCGCGCCGAGCATCAGTCCCTTGGCGGGCGAGAAGTCGAGCTTCATCAGCTCGGGGATTTTTTTGACGTCGACCACGAGGTCGGCCTCGCGCAGATGTTCTCGCAACTGCACGATGATGTCGGTTCCCCCGGCGAGCAACTTGGCCCGCTCGCCGCGGGCGGCCAACAAGCTCACGGCCTCATCGACGGAGTGGGCCGCGGCGTATTCGAAGTCTTTCAAGCGGTTAGGCTCCCAAGGCAGGAAAACAGGGAGGCGGGCAAAGCCGTGATTTGACGACTGAGGCCGGCCATTGTCAAGTTTGAGACACGCATGTCGGAGGGGGCGACGAGTTGGCTCCGCCCCCGGCGCGGCGATACAATCAAATTTGCCGTTGCGCGCTCGTCGCTCGTGTCGACCGTTCGCCGGCGCGCCCCCTTCCGTTCATCGCCCCCCGAGTTTGGAGATCCGGTCATGGCCACCGCTACGAAAGAGCCGAAGCTCGCGAAGCCCCAAGTTCGTCAGACGGAGTGTTTCATCGGCGGGCGCTGGACGCCTTCCCAAAGCGGCAAGACGTTCGACACGATCAACCCGGCCACGGAAGAAGTGATCGCACAAGTGGCCGAAGGAGACGCGGCCGATATCGACGCCGCCGTGAAAGCGGCCCGCAAGGCGTTTGAGAGCGGCCCCTGGTCGAAGATGGATGCCCGCGACCGCGGCCGGCTGATCAACAAGCTCGCCGACCTGATGGAAGAAGAGTTGGAAGAGCTCGCCGCGCTGGAAACGCTCGACAACGGCAAACCGATTCGCGACGCCCGCGCCGCCGACTTGCCGCTCGCCATCGACTGCCTGCGCTACTACGCCGGCTACGCCGACAAGATTCACGGCCAAACGATTCCGGTCCGCGGCAACTACTTCACCTACACGCGGCGCGAACCGGTCGGCGTCGTCGGCCAAATCATTCCCTGGAACTTCCCGATCTTGATGGTGGCCTGGAAGTGGGGACCGGCCTTGGCGACCGGCTGCACGATCGTGATGAAGCCGGCCGAGCAGACGCCGCTGACCTGCTTGCGACTGGCCCGGCTGGCGCAAAAGGCCGGCATTCCCGACGGCGTGATCAATGTCGTCCCGGGCTACGGCCCCACGGCCGGCGCCGCGCTCGTGAAGCATCCCGACGTCGACAAGATCGCCTTCACCGGTTCGACCGAGGTGGGCAAGATCATCATGCGCGACGCCGCGGCGACGATGAAGCGCGTGACGCTCGAACTGGGCGGCAAGAGCCCCAACATCGTGTTCGACGATTGCGACCTGCCGGCCGCCGTCGCCGGCTCGCACTTCGGGCTCTACTTCAACCAAGGCCAATGCTGCTGCGCCGGCAGCCGGCTCTTCGTGCAGGAAAAAATTCACGACAAGTTCGTCGACCAGATCGTGTCGATCAATAAGAGCCGCAAGCTCGGCAACCCGCTCGACGCCGAAACGGAGCAAGGCCCGCAAGTCGACAAGGAACAGTTCGACAAGATCATGGGCTACATCGAGAGCGGCAAGAAGGAAGGCGCGCAGTTGTTGAGCGGCGGCAATCGGTTCGGGGCTCGCGGCTTCTATGTGGAGCCGACGCTCTTCACCGGCGTGAGCGACAAGATGACGATCGCCAAGGAGGAGATTTTCGGCCCGGTGATGTCGATCTTGAAGTTCAAAGACTTGGACGAAATCGCGGCCCGCGCCAACGACACGATGTACGGCTTGGCCGCGGCCGTCTGGACGCGCGACGTGCAAAAGGCGCATACGCTCGCCGCGAAGTTGCGGGCCGGCACCGTGTGGGTGAACTGCTACGACGTGTTCGACGCCGCCGCCCCGTTCGGCGGCTTCAAGTCGTCGGGCCTCGGCCGCGAACTCGGCGAAACGGCGCTCAACAACTACCTGGAGACGAAAACCGTGACGGTCAGCTTGGGATAAGCCTGTTACGACGCCGTTCGCTCCCAGGCACTGCCCGGGAGCGAACGCGTGAGCAACCCCTTAAGGAACGACGCATGAGCCTCTCCGACATGCCGACGTCCCCCGCGACCGCTCCGGTCGTCGTTCCGACGACGCCGGCCGCGGCGTTCGCGGATGCGCCGCCGCAACTCTATCGGTTCAGCGTCGACGAATTCTACCGCATGGACGAGGCCGGGCTTTTTTCCGAACGTCCCCGCGTCGAGCTAATCGAGGGCTTGGTCACGATGATGTCGCCGATCGGTCCTCCGCACAGCGTTTGCGTCGAACTTCTCAACCGCGTCTTTACTAAACTGCTACCTGCCGGATTCGATTATCGAACTCAACATGGCTTAGTGATCGCGGAAAACGAAAGTGTGCCGCAACCGGATGGGTGTGTGGTAAGAGGCACGACGCGCGACTATTCGTCGCGTCACCCCGCTCCGGCCGATGTCGCTCTGATCGTCGAAGTGGCCGATTCGTCGCTGAAATACGATCGAACGACGAAACATAGTCTGTACGCGACGGCCTCGATCGCCGAGTATTGGATCGTCGATCTCAACGAGCGCCGTCTTGAGGTTTATCGCAACCCGACGGCCGCCGTCGGCGAGCAACCGGCGCGCTATGAATCGACGGCGACTTACGCCGCCGCCGATGCCATCGAGGTCGTTCTCGACGGGCGCCCGATCGGCCGGCTCGCCGTGAAAGACATTCTGCCGTAACCTTCGCCGCCGCCGCTTCGCTCACGCTTTGCCCGTCTCGCATCCGGAGTTTTTCGCCATGCTTCGCCGCTTGTTTTGCCGTGCTCTTGTGCTCGTCGCCGCAGTCGTCGGCTTCGCCGCCTCCGCGCCCGCCGCCGAGAAGCTCAAGGTGCTCATCGTCGACGGCCAGAACAATCACAACTGGCAAGGCACGACGCCGGTGATGAAGAAGGAGCTTGAGCAGTCGGGCCGCTTCACGGTCGACGTCGCCACGTCGCCGCCGAAGGGGCAAGACATGGCGGGCTTCAAGCCGGATTTCAAAGCCTACGACGTCGTGCTCTCCAACTACAACGGCGAAGAATGGTCGGCCGAAACGAAGCAGGCGCTGCTCGACTACGTAAACGGCGGCGGCGGCTTCGTCGTGATCCACGCCGCGAACAACTCCTTCGGCGGTTGGCCGGAATACAACCGGATGATCGGCCTGGGCGGTTGGGGCGGACGCAATGAAAAGAGCGGGCCCTACGTGCGCTTCCGCGACGGGAAGATCGTCCGCGACGAATCGGCCGGACCCGGCGGCCACCACGGCAAGCAGCATCCGTTTCAAGTCGTCGTGCGCAACGCGGAGCACCCGATCACCGCGGGCATGCCGACGACTTGGATGCACGCCCAAGACGAACTCTACGACAAGCTTCGCGGACCGGCGGAAGCGATCGACGTGCTCGCGACCGCCTACGCCGATCCGGCCACGGGCGGCAGCGGCGAGCACGAGCCGATGATCTTCACCGTGGCGTACGGCAAGGGCCGCGTCTTCCATACGCCGATGGGGCACAGCCCGGAAGCAATGCACTGCGTGGGCTTCATCACGACGCTCCTGCGCGGCACCGAGTGGGCCGCGACCGGGAAGGTGACGCTCACCGAAATTCCGAAAGACTTCCCGAAGCCCGACCAAGTGAGCGTGCGCGGCGGGCGATTCGAATAGCGAGCGGCGGAGTTTATCCCCGCCGTCTTAGAATCGTCGTCGCGCTGACCGCACGCCGGGGCCGCCCCCGCGGCTCGCAACATGGAGAACGTCCTAGCTGCACTTGCCGCAGTGCCCCTTCAAGAGCACTTCGGTCAGGCTGCCGATCGACGATTTCTTCGTACCGGGCGTCGGCGTGATGTCGACGCTCGTCTCGGTGAGGCACGTCACCTCGCCGCAATCGACGCAGACGAAGTGCGGATGCTCGGCGCTGTGCTCGTGTCCTTCGCGGCGCACTTCGTAGCGCCAGACGTGGTCGCCCAACTCAGCCCGCGACACGATGCCGGCCTCGGCCAGGTCCATGAGGTTGCGATAGACGGTGGCGCGATCGAGGCCGGTCGGCACGAGTTCCTTGGCAAGTTCGGCGTGCGAGAGAGGCGTCTTCGTCGCGAGTAATTGTTGCAACACGGCGAGCCGCGCCGAGGTGCTGCGCAAGCCGGCGCCCCGTAACATCGCCTTCAATTCGGCGATTTCGTCGCCTCGTTTTTTCTTGGCCATGGGTGAATTCGATCGGTTGATGAGAGTGCGGTCTGTCTTCGCTGCGAGGACAGCGAGAGTCTGGGCACATGTTGCAACTACTGTTGCAATTGTAACTCCACCGGCGAGCAAGCTCAAGAGTCCACATCGGCTGAAGCAATTGATCTTCAACGACTTACGCCTCGCCGGCGGGCGTTTCGCCGCGTTGTGAAGGAGAAGTGGGGATGTTAGACTTACCGGATTGAGCACCCTTCGCCGCGGCTCACTGTAGAGCCTCCGAGCGAACAATCGTCCGGCGAGGCCTGCTCCGACCGCGTCCCAAGCCGCCCCCCGCTCGTAAATCCATGGCTTCCCGCGCCGCCCCAACTCCGACGACCGCCGCCGCTCTCGGCGACGAACTCACCGAATACATCCGCGTTCGCGGGGCCCGCGTTCATAATCTGCAAAACGTCGACATCGACCTGCCCCGCGACAAGCTCACGGTGATCACCGGCCCCAGCGGTTCGGGCAAGAGTTCGTTGGCGTTCGATACGCTCTTTGCCGAAGGGCAGCGGCAATACGTCGAGAGCCTCTCGGTCTACGTGCGGCAGTTTCTCACGCAGTTGCAGCGCCCCGACGTCGATCTCATCGAAGGCATGCAGCCGACGATCTCGATCGACCAGCGCGCCGGCACGCAGAACCCGCGCAGCACGGTCGCCACGATCACCGAGATCCACGACTATCTGCGGTTGCTGATGGCCCGCGTCGGCGATCCCTATTGCCCGCAATGCGGCGAGTTGATTCGCAAACAAACGCCGGACCAAATCATCGATAACCTGGCGAGCCTGCCGGTCGGCAGCAAGGTGATACTGCTGGCGCCCTGGGTCCGCGGTCGCAAGGGGAAGCACGAAGAAGCACTGGAAAGTATTCGTAAGGCGGGCTTCGTGCGCGTCCGCGTCGACGGCATGGTCTGCGAGCTCGACCAAGTGCCGGAACTTGCGCCGCGCAAGACGCATACGATCGAAGCAATCATCGATCGGCTGATCATTCGCGACAACTTGCGTCCGCGCTTGGCGGAGAGCGTGCAACTGTCGCTGAAACACGGCAACGGCGTGCTGACGATTCTCTCGGCCAAAGCGAGCGGGCCGGCCGCAGTGCAAACGCCGGCCGCTCCGGGCGCCGCGGGCAACGGTAAGAACGGCCATTCGCATCCGAACGGCACGCAAAAGATCGTACCCAGCAACAAGAACGGCGGGGCGAAGCCGGCCGGCGGACAGGTTCCCGCCGCCGCTTCCAAAGCGTCCGGGCCGAGCGCGGAACCCACCAAGCCCGTCGAGGTTTCGGATTGGAAAGAGGAGCTGTTCAGCACGCTGCACGCCTGTCCGACCTGTCGCCTCAGCTTTGAAGAGCTTGAACCGCGGACGTTCAGTTTCAACAGTCCGTACGGCGCGTGCCAAGCCTGCGAAGGGCTCGGCGCGAGAAGCGGCTTCGATCCCGATCTCGTCGTCCCCGATCGTTCGCTCGCTCTCGGCGATGGGGCGATCGCCCCCTGGCGCGAGGCCGATGCCGACGACATCGAGCGACACCGATTGAACCTGGCGGAGTTTCTCGCCGACCGGGGCATCGAGTGGAAAACGCCGCTCAAATCGCTCAAGCCGCAAGACCTGGAAGACCTGCTACATGGGGCCGGCAAGAAGTTCGTCGGCGTTTTGGCTCTGCTCGACGAAGAATACGCCGCCGCGACTCAAAGCCGCCGCGACGAACTCGATCCCTACCGCACGAGCATCCCCTGCGCCGTTTGCCAAGGCTCCCGCTTGCGACCCGAGGCCCGCGCCGTGCGGTTGGCGAACGAGACGATTCAGACGATCAGCGACATGACGGTGACCGATGCGCGAACGTACTTCGCCGGGCTCAAGTTCGCCGACGAGCGTGAACTGATCGCCCGCCCGGTCGTCGCCGAGATTCTGAAGCGGCTTGAGTTTTTGCAGCAAGTCGGCATCGGCTATCTCACGTTGGCCCGTGCGGCCGATACTTTGAGCGGCGGCGAGTTGCAGCGCATCCGTCTGGCGACCGGAATCGGCACCGGTTTGGTCGGCACCTGCTACATCTTGGACGAGCCGTCGATCGGTCTGCATCCGCGTGACAATCAGCGACTTATCGACGCCCTTCGGGCGCTCCAACAACTCGGCAATACGGTCATCGTCGTCGAACACGACGACGCCATCATGCGACAGGCCGACCACTTGGTCGATATGGGCCCCGGCGCCGGTCGGCGCGGCGGGCATGTCGTCGCGTTGGGCTCCCCGACGGAAGTCGCCGCCGACCCCGCTTCGCTCACCGGCGGCTATTTGAGCGGCCGGCTGACCGTGCCGGTGCCGGCCTCACGTCGTAAAGCCAACTTGAAACGCGCGATCGTCGTCGAGGGGGCCGCGGCCAACAATCTTAAAGACGTGACCGCGCGATTTCCGCTCGGCACGCTGACCTGCGTCACCGGAGTAAGCGGCTCGGGCAAGAGTTCGCTGGTGAATGAGACGCTTGTGCGCGCCGTGCGCCGCGAATTGCTCGGTGCCGGCCCCAAGCCCGGCCCGTTCAAGAAGCTCACCGGTTTGCAACAGATCGACAAGCTGATCGAAATCGATCAATCGCCGATCGGCCGCACGCCGCGCAGCAATCCCGCGACCTATACCGGCTTGTTCGACGAAATCCGCAAAGTCTTTGCGACGACGCGCGAAGCGCGGCAGAAGGGTTACAAAGTCGGGCGATTCAGCTTCAACGTGGGAGGCGGCCGCTGCGAAGATTGCGAAGGGCAGGGCGTGCGGAAGATCGAGATGAACTTTTTGCCCGATTTATACGTACCCTGCGAAACCTGCGGCGGGGCGCGATTCAACCGCCAAACGCTCGCCGTTCGCTACCGCGACAAATCGATCGCCGACGTGCTCGACATGCCGATCGACGAAGCGGCCGATTTCTTCGAGAACTTTCCGTCGATTCACCGCATGCTCACGTCGCTCCGCGAAGTGGGACTCGGCTACGTGACGCTCGGCCAAAACTGCACGACGCTCTCCGGCGGCGAAGCCCAGCGCATCAAACTCGCCGCCGAGTTGGCGCGCACGGCGACCGGCAACACACTCTACGTACTCGACGAGCCGACGACCGGCTTGCATTTCGACGACGTGCGCCGCCTGCTTGAGGTGCTCGGCCGCTTGGTCGAGCTGGGCAACACCGTGATCGTGATCGAACACAACCTCGACGTCATGAAGACCGCCGATTGGATCATCGACCTTGGGCCGGAGGGGGGCGCGGCGGGGGGCCAAATCACCGCCGTCGGCACACCCGAAGAGATCGCCGTTCTCGCCGACAACGCGACGGGCCGCTTCCTAAAAGAAGTGCTGCATCTCGGTTAAGTCGCCGTAAGCCCATGGCCGACGGCGAGATTAGGCCTTATTTCGTGAGTAGCGGCCCTGCGGACTAGTCCGGAAGCTAAAATGGAAACATGCTCGTCAGTCCCGACAATCCGCCGCGCCGATCTACGAATTCCTCGCGCCGCGCTTTTCTTAAGCAGGCCGGGCTCGGCACGGTCGCCGGCGGCCTCGCGACGCTCGGCTACGCTTACTCGATCGAGCCGCACTGGGTCGAAGTGGTGCGTCGCGATCTACCCATAGCCGGCTTGCCGAGTTCGCTTGACGGTCGCCGTCTGGTACAAATCAGCGATCTGCACGTCGGCGAGCTTGTCGACTTCGACTATCTTTCTCAGTGTCTGGCGTCGACGTCGGCGCTTCATCCCGACATCGTCGTCGTCACCGGCGACTTCATGTCGTGCCACACGACCGAGCAGGTGGATCAAGTCGAGCGTTTGTTCGCCGCGTTCAAGCAGCCACCGCTCGGCGTGTTCGGCATTACCGGTAACCACGATTTCGGCCATCGCTGGCGCGACGTGCGCACGGCCGACGTCCTTGAGTCGCGCCTTACGAACGGCGGCGTTCGTCTGCTCCGCAATGTAGCGCAGGATGTCGCCGGGTTGCAACTCGTGGGGGTGGAAGATAGCTGGAGCCCGCGGTTCGACGGCGACGCGACCCGAGCGCTCACCGCCGCCGCCGCCGAAAAGGCTTCGCTGGTCCTCTGCCACAACCCGGACGTCTGCGATTGGGACGTCTGGAGCGGTTACCGCGGCTGGATCCTCTCCGGACACACGCACGGCGGACAGTGCAAGCCGCCGTTTTTGCCGCCGCCCCTCCTGCCGGTGAAGAACAAACGCTACACGGCCGGGGAATTCGCGCTCGACGGCGGTCGAAAACTCTATATCAATCGCGGACTGGGCTATATCAAGCGCGTGCGCTTTAACGCGCGACCGGAGATCACCTTATTTCGCCTCGTCAGCGAGCCGGCGACTTAGTCGAACTTCGCGCGACGGCCGTTTTGCGGCTTGTGGGCGGCTGCGGCGCGGCCGCGGTTTCGACGACCTCATACACGGCCCAACGTCCATCGTCGTACTGCGGTAGCAGTAACTGCGGAAGATCCTGCAACTTCGGTTTCAGCTCGGAATAAAGCATCGGATCGACCACGACGTGGGTAACGTCGAGCTTGCTGAGAAACTCGCGACGTTCTTCATAGGAATCGTCGCCGTTGAAGAACGGCTGCGGCCGCTTCTCCGCGACGCACTCGTCCAGTTGCCGTAAAAACTCCGGCATCATATCGGCGAGATAGTAAAAGTTTGACGTCTGTGTGAGCGGGAGCGCCGCCGTGCGAAATGGGAGAAACGTCGACGGCGAGTAGAACGAAAAAGTGTTCACCGCTAAGCGGGCGTCGGGGCGTATGTTGTCCGTGGCCCAGCGCACCAGAGGCGCGGGAGGAACTTCGGAAGCCGCTTTGAAGGCGACGCCTTCGTGCTTCGACAAGGCGGCATTGAGCGACGCCAAAGGCGTATCGGTCGAGATCCAAACCGGCGATTTCGTCGCCAGATCGCCGGGAGTTACGTAGATCGGCGCATGCGCCGTCGGAGCAGTCGTCGTTACGGCGCGAACGTTAAAAGGAGAGGTCGCACCATTAAACGTCGCGATTGCCAAAGCCGCTAGGTAACAAGCGAACAATCCATACGTCGTTCGCTTCCTTTCGAATAACCCGGACTTTTCCCAAGCCGACGTGAGTCTCACGTCCGAAGTCGAAACACGGCTGCGACGCCGCGCGTCGCGCAACGCCGCATAGGCCGCCGCAAATAGACCGCCGATGACGATCGCATAAAAGACTTGATTCCAATAAGGGCGAAACGTGATTGCCCGCGCCAGCTTAGGAACGGCGTAATAACCGCAACCCGCCGCGGGCAGCGCCGCCAGAAGAGCGACCCGGCGCCCAACACGACGCTCCAGCGATTCCGCTCCCAAATAGATCGCAGGTCCGGCCAGAACATAGAGAAAAAAGACGACGTTGCGAACCGATGTCGAAAGAATCTCCCAAAACGTAAGATATGTGTAGGCCATCGACAGGATTGGAAACCGTATCAGCAGCATGTACGCCAAGATGGAGGAACCGATGAACCAGAGCTTGGCATTGCCGCGATCACGTGCGACGACGAACGGCGTCGTGAGAAGTAAGATGGCGAATAGCCCGAAGTACAGCGAAACCGCCCAATAAGGATGCAGCGGCTCCGCAAAAAGTTCCCACCAACCGGTCCGCTGAAACTGTGCCCGTAAAAGTTCTTTTGCGGCGTCGTTGTAGGGCGAAACGTGCGGCACCAGATGCGCATGAACGACCGTGTAGGCCTTGCAGACGACCATCGTCCCGGCGGCGGCCGCGAACGATCGGAGCGCGGCCCCGCGGCGCAACGGCAATACCGACATCGCCGTACCAAATGCGACTGTGTAGATAACGAACTGTACGGCCTCACGGATATGCGACACGGCGAGCGTCGATGTCGCCAACAGCAGAAACAGATACCCTGAGCCGATTTCGCGTTTTCCGCGGGCGTCGAGAAACGCTACGAACAAGAACAGCGTCGCCGGTAGATAAAGCGTTAGTGCAATTCCCGACGGGTGACTGAATTCCGCTAATTGCCCCCAAAACAGCGTCGGATAGTCCGCGAACGCACCCGTTAAAGTGAGGCACAATGCCCCCCAAAACGAAGCGGTCGCTAATCTACCGTCTTCGAAAACCCGATGGGCGAACGCATAGAGCACTATGAGCGCCGCGGGCCCCCAAAGAAATCGGGCCTTGTGAAACAAGAACAACGCATCGATGTCGCCCAAACAACTCGACATCGCCATCAACATATGGATGCTGGGAAATGGATGCGTAAACGGGATCCCGGCAAGAGGAAAAATATCGGCCGTATTCGTCTGCGGAACAAACGCCAATCGCCGCACGACCGCGACATGGGTCTGATACTCGTCGGCGAAAAAGGGCGTCCCCTTCACGTAGAGCAGCAACGCAAACGGCACCAACGAACCAAGGATGCACCACTCGGACCCTTCACACACGAGGCGGTCGTCGCGCTTTACCGTGGCGCGCAGGGCCGCCGTTCCGATCAAACAGAAGCCCCACAATGACCAAGCCGCCGTGCTCGCCGGCAGACCTAAGATGATCGTGCCGATCGTCAGTAGTTGTACGATCGGCGGCGTGAGCGCGATAGAAAAGGCAAGCACATCGAGCAACGACCGACGTGGTCCTCGGACGGAGAGTAGTAAGACGAATCCGGGAACAAAACAAAAGGTCGTGAGCGGAAAAATGACGCGGAATGCGGCCCCTAGGGCGGTTCCGTCGCTCAGTAATCGTGCGACGGCCGCGAGCAGCGTCAGAAAAAAAGCCGTCTCGACCAGTCGGCGGATCTCGATTTCACGCGGAACAAAACTACGCATGGCGCGACCCGTCAATCGGAGTGTGGCATGACGGGCCACTGTATAGCGGAAGCGAATTCCCGCGGTCAACGCCGGCCTGCGCAGCCGGCATCGCCGGCGATAGGGAGATCGTTCGCCGAATCCACACGCCGGGCATGCGCGCGCCTTACTTGATCGATCGAGCGCCGCCGCTTTCCTCGCGCAGCCGTCGAATGTCGTCCGGCGTCAGTTTTGGTCGGTTGAGCTTGATCGTAAGTTTGTCGATCCCGCCGTTGAACACGAACGGCGACTGATAAAACTCGTCGTCGGCCGATGTGCCGGTATCGGAGCCGATGTCGAACGTTTCATCCCACTGCAGGATCACGGGGATCGTATGCTCAACTTTGTGCGACTCCGCGACTTCTCCGTCGATCAGCAACTTGCCGGTGCCGCCGAGCCCGAGTCCGCTGTGGCTGTTAAAGGCTAGCGTGGCGAATCCCAGCCCGTCGTAATTGAAGTCGAATTCGATGACGTGCTTACCCGGGGCGAGCGAAGTTTCGCTCTGCCACCGTTCGCGTTTGAGGTCGAGCAAATTCCACACGAACGTCGGTTTGCCGTCGACGAGATACAACGACCAGCCGCCGAACCGACCGCCTTGTGTCGCGACGACGCCTGCGCACTTTCCTTCCGGAACGTCGATCTCCGCTTTGATCTTGTACGACGTGGCCAACAGATTCGGCGCCGAACCGCTCGGAATGCCGGTCAACTTGCTTCGGTATACGAACTCATCGCGTCCGGCCGTCGTGCTGGGGCGGGGTGTCACCATTCGCGTCGCCAAGGAATTATCGAGCGGGAACACGCGATATTTCTCGGCCTCTTCCATGAATACGGCCTGTAGTTGCTTGAGCTTTTGCGGGTGCTCGGCGGCAAGATCGCGGCTTTGCGTCCAGTCCTCCTCGAGATTGAACAGTTCCCATTGGTAACTGCCGACGACGTCGGGATCGGGCGTCGCTCCCAAGTTCCAAGGCGGCGAAATCGGCCTCGTGTTCGCGTACCAACCGTCGTGATAAATGCCGCGATTGCCGAACATTTCGAAATACTGCGTCCGGCGACGAGTGGGCGCCGCCGCGCTTTCCGCATCGAATGTGTAAGCCATACTTACGCCCTCGATCGGCCGCTGTTTGATGCCGTCGACGGTCACCGGCGCCGCAATCTTACATACCTCGAGAATTGTCGGCGCCACGTCGATCATGTGGTGGAACTGGTTACGCACGCCGCCGGCGTCTTTAATGCGCGCCGGCCAGGCAACGCACATTCCTTGGCGGGTGCCGCCGAAGTGCGAGGCTACCTGCTTCGCCCAGCGAAAGGGAGTATTGAAGGCCCACGCCCAGCCGACGGCCATGTGGTTGTACGTCTTCTCGGACCCCCAATCGCGATAATACTTAAGTAGCTGAGCACCGACCGGAACTTCGACGGTGTTGAACTGCGCCACCTCGTTCGGGGTGCCGATCGGTGAACCTTCGGTGCTCGCGCCGTTGTCGCCGCTGATATAGATAATCAGAGTGTCGTCGAGTTCACCGATGTCTTCGACGGCTTGAATCACGCGACCGATTTCATGATCGGTGTAGGCCAGATACGCCGCATATACCTCGGCCTGGCGGATGAAGAGCTTCTTTTCGGCGTCGTTGAGTTTATCCCAAGTCTTTAACTCGTCGGGCCAGGGCGTAAGCTTTGCGGAAGCCGGAATGACGCCGAGACGTTTTTGATTGGCGTAAATCGTTTCACGAAGCTTGTTCCAACCGCCGTCGAACAAATGCATGTCGGAAATCTTCTTGATCCACTCCGGCGTCGCATGATGCGGCGCGTGGGTGCCGCCGGGCACGTAATACAAGAAGAACGGCTTGCTCGGGTCGACGTCGTGAACCATGTTCAAATAGGCAACGGCGTCGTCGGCCATCGCCGTCGTGAGATTCCAATCGGGATCGCCGACATACGGATAAATTGCGGTCGTCTGTCGAAATAGGTTCGGCTGCCATTGGCTCGTGTCGCCCCCGACGAAGCCGTAGAAATAGTCGAAGCCCATGCCGATCGGCCATCGATCAAACGGTCCGAGTTGGCTCGCCTCAAACGTCGGCACGTTATGGTCTTTGCCGAACCAACTCGTCGCGTAGCCGTTGTCTTTCAAAATGCGACCGATCGTCGCGCAATCGGCTGAAATGACGCTGTTGTAGCCTGGGAAACCGGTCGACATTTCCGAAATCACGCCGAAGCCGGCCGAGTGATGGTTTCGTCCGGTAATCAAAGCGGCCCGTGTGGGGGAACAGAGCGCCGTCGAATGGAACTGCGTGTAGCGCAGCCCAAGCTTCGCCACACGGTCGAGCGCCGGTGTCGGGATCACTCCGCCGAAGGTGCTTGGTGCGCCGAAGCCTACGTCGTCGGTCATAATCAGCAGCACGTTCGGCGCGCCGGAGGGCGGTACGATCCGCGCCGGCCAGTATGGTTTCGAGTCGACGGCATTGGGCTTGATCACGCCCCCGAACGGTTGCGGTGCCGCGGGAAGTTGCTTGCCGTCAATGGTCGTCGCGGCCGAAGGCGAACCAGGGATCCCGGAAATCGTTTGGGCGTTGATTTCGGACGAGGCCACAATCGACGTAGTTGCGAAAAGTAACACGGACGCAACGATTGGAGACGTAGCGAATTTGGAACGGCGCATATCGGCTCGAAGACGAATTGGAATGACGCGTGGCGTAACAGCCCTTACAGTCTATCCGTGTCGACAGGGACGACGAAGTGTGCGATATCGCCACGCGCTTCCTATAGCGCTACGATAAGACGATTCACACTATTTGGCGTTCCGGCTCTGCGAGAGCTTGATTCCGACAAGCTGGCCGACCAGCACGGCCATGTAAAACTGACCGAAAACCGCTTCTAACCACACAAGCGAACAGGCCACGGGGGCCAGCGGCGTGACGTCGCCGTAGCCCATGGTCGTCAACGTCACAAAGCTGAAATAGCTGAAGAGAAAGCGCCGAGCCTCCGTTTCGTTTAATTGCCATGCCAAGTCGGCGGCGACGCTGAAGGCGTTTTGATCGACTAGATAAACGATGACGTAGAGATTCGACCAAGCGACTCCGGCCAACAAATACCCCGCGACGCTTCCGAATACTTCGTCGACGCCGATGCGACCGCTATGAAACACGCGTCGCAAAATCACGCCGACGGCGAACGCAAGGAAAACCACGGTCAAGGAGTGGAAGACCAGAGCGGCACGGAGCGCCGTCGCACCTCCGGCGACATTGCTCACGATGTTCGCGCCAACGACGAGCGGCGCAAAGACGAGCGCTACGATCTGCTCGCGTCGAGTATGGAGCACCACCAGAAACACGGCGAGCAGCAAGCCGAAGCCTAGCAGCTCGAAGGCAACGCGGCCTCCGGCACCGCCATGGACGAGCGGCTGCGCCGCGACCCCGATCACGGTCGTAATCAGTAGTAATAGGTGCTTATGCGGTCGGAGCGATTGCACGATGGCACTCCGTTCGCGTCGCGAAGAGCCGCAAACGACGACGGCCACCGTCACGAGCACCGCAAGAAATCGCGGTGATTCGCAGGTGGCCGTAAATTCAGTGCCCCCTCCAGGACTCGAACCTGGAACCCGCTGATTAAGAGAAGGTCTTTTCCTCCGCCCCTCACAGCTCTCAAACGCAGGAAATTACGGGGTCTCACGCATCCGTGAGTGCTTCGCGTACGTTCGTGAAGCGGACATTATTCTCCGGGCTTTTCGCGGTAAGGCAAGGGAATTTTGGTAGTCATGGTAGTCGCAGAGGTGTCACCATCGGCCATCCGTGTCCTTTCTAATTTTTCGTCGCCTGCGCCGCACTCGCCACCTTCTATCAACCTTCTCGTGATGTCGACGCTGTCACGCGGATCTGCTTGCCAGCCCGATGGCGGAACGCGAGCCGGCGTCGCTCTGCGGTCCAGAACGTATGCGGCATCTCCGATATCGCCCGAGGGGTCGAATTGGAGAATCTGAAAGAGCGCAAGCGACGGGCCGGAGTTCGCGGCACAGCCGAATGGCTCGCCCGGTGAACCGCCCGCCCGTGCGGGTGACGCAGAGCTACGAGTGCCGTTGGGTAAACCTAACCGCCAATGAGCCCCAGGCCTGGCGCACACATGGGGTGGACGGCGAACCAACGTTCGCTGGTGACCTCAACAGAGTTTTTGGAATCGTACGGCTTTGCAGTATCGGTACGGCTTAGCTTTATCCAAAGAATATTGTGCTGGAGGAGTAGCTCGGCGAATCTGCGCGGGTCATTCGCAAAGCCGGCAATCCAATCGTATCGTTCGGATCCGGGCTCTTTCATTTCGATTTCGAGCACTACAAGATCTAGCAATGTCGTGACGCGGTCGTATGGAAACTCTCTGGGCCACCCGTTCATGCGTCGCACGAGGAACTCAAGTCCGGGATACTTGTATCGATATTCGTCCGTAACTTCACGGATACGCTCGTTGGAGAAGTCGCGTATCGCCTTGTCCATGTCCTCCGGCAGAATCTGGAGGTGCCCGTTGTGGAGCGCTTCGTTCGCGGCGATAGTGGCAAGGCGGATGGCTTCGCGGGGTCTGCCATTCGAATGCATCCAAATCAGGTCAGAGGCGTTCTCGGGGAACACGCCGCCCCACACTTCCGTCGGCTGCACCTTGAGGCGAAACACTACTCGCTGTTCAAGCATTTGTCGAACAGCAGCATAATCCCAGCGAACGTGGCAGACGACATCGGGGAACTTGTCGCGATCAATCAACGGAAGAGCGTCGAATATGTTGTCACGAAGGGCCACGACAGCCTTAATAGGCGGGTGGCTGAAGTGGCGGAGACTTGTGAACAGCCCAGCGATGAACGAGTTCTGGGTCGGCTTATCTTCCCAATAGAGATCAAGGTCGTCGATGAGAACGTAGTACGGGTGACGGACATTGTCCCTCATCTTCTTGGCCAACGAATTGACCAAATTAAGAAGCTGGAACGAATTGACCGATGATTCTCTGCTCTTTTCGAGCTTCACGGTCGCGCCAACCCTTCCGCCCGCATACTCCCCTGATACTTCGATCTCGTGAATGAGCTGGAGAATACGGCTCGTAAGCGTCTCCGAACCCTTGTCCTCGCTTAGCGCAACCAACCGACGCGCCTCCTTTTCGTACTGCCCTTGGAATAAGCCGCTGACAAAACCTGCAAGTGCTCCGGCTGACGCAAACTCCCGACGGAAAATCTCAAGTAACAAGATGTAGTCCCAGAGCGCCTTAAAGAGCCACTGGTTTTTTCCCGCTTCGTGCAAGATGGATGATGCACCTTCAGCATTGGCGAGCGCGGAGAACGCCAAGTCATCAGGTGTGATGTTGATGATCCGATTGTCCTCGCTCGACTTCGTGAGTCGCACCATCTGCAAGATAGCCGACTTTCCGATACCCTTGGGCCCGACAAAAAAGACCGCGGGATCCTCGACGTTCAGTGCGCGCTTGACGTACCGCTCGGCGGCAACGTAGTACTGCGCCAAGTCGTCGTCGTGGTCGGCAATAAGCCGACCGAAATCGAGATTCTCATTGGAATCTCGTAGAGCTAGATAGTTTCGGTCCTTCGGTTTCTTCGCCATACGGCATCCCTTGCGACATGAATGAGCCGCTGATTCTGAGTCTTGCGACGGGCCGCTGCAAGTAATTTGCCGGTTGATGGCAATACGTGCATTCTCTCGCCAGTTATAAGTCTTTTTCAGGTGGATGCCATGATTCGATTGGGCTGCACGACCTTCGCCGCAATGATCGGTGAGAACCCGCAACGAAGCGGCGACGTCACTTACAAAAGGCAGACCGGATCTCACGTCGCGGCTCGATTTGGTGCGTTGAAGCAATCGCTCGTTCTTGTGGACAGTTGAGACTTTACGGGGGGCTTGGGCCAATATCTCGCCGCAAGAGGCGGGGGCAGTCGCAATACCCTTTAGGTGAAGCCACATGCTTGGTGAGGTTCAAACGACTAAGCGAGGAGAGAGGTAAGCGAGTTGGCAGCGAATCGGCAACTTAGTTAGCGAGCTAAATCTGCCGCTTTGTCGTGTCATGATGCATGAGCGATCACATAGCTGTTGCAATCGCTTGTCGAACGTCTCCGTTCGACTTCCTCCGTCTCAAGATCCTCTGAAGGGAGTGTCTATGATCAGTTCTACGCTCGTGAATCACTGCGGTGCCCGGCAAGTCAACGCTGCGGAGTTAGCGACGATCGAGCCGCCGGCACCTACGCGGACTTGGTTCCCGCTAGCACATCGGGCCGTGCTCGATTCGGTGTGCGAGGCGATCGAAGGGGCCGGCTTCGCAATCTGCCGCAGTCGCCTGTCGGTCTCACATGGCGGTGCTCGGTTCTTCGGCACGCTCGATCTCACAACGTCGATCGTCGAAGGCGTGTCGCTCGCCGTCGGCATCCGGAATTCGAACGACCAAAGCTTCCCGATCGGCTTCTGTTGCGGCCAACGGGTTTTCGTATGCGACAACCTCGCCTTCACCAGTGAGATCGTCGTCAGCAAGAAGCACACCCGCTTCGGTCAGGAACGGTACCTGGAGGGCCTCGCCCGCGCCGTCGCCTCGTTGGATCAGTACCGCAGTTCGGCGGCCGGCTGGATCGAGCAAATGCAGGCTCGCAAGCTCAACGACGACCGAGCCAATTCGCTGTTGCTGCAAGCCTACGAACGCAAAATCATCGGGCTGCGGCTGCTGCCGCTTGTCGTCGACGAATGGCGGAATCCGACCCGTGAAGAATATCGGCCGCGAACGGCGTACTCGCTGTTCAACTGCTTCACGGAAGTCCTTGGTCGCGAACGCCAGTCGCGGTTCCCGGCGGAATCGGCATTGGCGACGATGCGGTTGAGCAAGTTGCTTGCTCCTCCGGAGCGTTCGGCCGGCAGCGGCACGGAGATCGTCACGGCGGCTTAGCTAATCGTCGCTGAAGCCTAAAAAATCGAACCACGTTGCGGCGACCAGTCCCCCGCGGATCGGCCGCCGCTCTCATTTACGGAGGCACAGAATGCCCGATCTACGCGACGGCGAATTGGCCGAGGTTCAAGGCTCTGGCCGCTTGCCGTACGTTCTCAAGAATGTCGGCGGCGTCTATTCCTGTTCGTGTCCGGCTTGGCGAAATCAATCTCTTTCAATCGAACGGCGAACTTGCAAGCATCTGCGGCAGTATCGCGGCGAGGCGGCTGAAACGGCGAGGGTGGGCGGTGCGGCGTCGCCGGCCGTTAAGCCGGCCGCGGAACCATCCAAGACTCCCGCTGTCCTACTGGCCGAAACGTGGGACGGCGAAAAAGACGTCGCCGGCTGGTGGCTCAGTGAAAAGCTCGACGGGGTGCGGGCCGTCTGGACCGGCAAGCAATTCTTGTCGCGGCAAGGCAATGTCTTCCACGCGCCGAAGTGGTTCACGGCCGATTTGCCGGAATTCCCGCTCGACGGCGAACTGTGGCTGGCCCGGCGAGCGTTTCAACGCACCGTTTCGATCGTGCGGCGGCAAGACGAGCCGGCCGACTGGCGGCAAATTCGCTACGTCGTGTTCGATGCTCCGGCCGAACTTGCACCGTTCGAGCGTCGCTTGCAAACGTGCCGCGAACACTTTGCAAAGTGCCCGGCACTCTATGTCGATGTTCTCGACCAGTTGGTCTGCCGCGGCCGGGATCATCTTGATCGCGAACTCGATCGGATCGAAAGCATGGGCGGTGAAGGGATCATGCTCCGCCGGCCGGAGTCCCTGTACGAAGCTGGTCGCTCGTCAAGCTTGCTCAAGGTGAAGCGGTTCCTCGACGCTGAAGCCCGTGTCGTCGATCACGAGCCCGGCAAGGGCCGGCATAGCGGTCGCCTCGGCGCCTTGATCTGCGAACTTCCCAGCGGAGTTCGCTTTTCAGTGGGGAGCGGTTTGACGGACGCCGAACGGGAGCGGCCGCCGGCCATCGGTTCGCTCATCACGTTCCGTTACCAAGAGTTGACGGAACGCGGCGCACCGCGGTTCCCGACCTATGTCCGGCTTCGCACTGACGTTGCCGCCGCCGGCTAGGCCGCAAGGTTGGTCGGCCTTCCACTCTCTCCTTATCTCTGAGGCTATGCCATGACCCGTCGTTTCGAGTTCGTCGGCGGTTCGTCCGCCAAGTTCTGGGAGGTCAGCGTCGTCTGCTGCGACGTCACGATTCGCTACGGCCGTATCGGAACGGCTGGCCAATCGCTCACCAAGTCGTTCCCCGATCCGGCGACTGCACGCAAGCACGTCGAGAAGCTGATCGGCGAGAAGACGGCCAAGGGCTACGTCGAGTGCGCCGCCTGTTAGCCGCAGTCGCTGTCCGCGTTGGTTGAAGTTCCATGTGTTTACCCGGTCGTCTCGTCGTCATGACGGCCGGGGCACCGGCTTTCTTGGCGTCGGCGGCCGATTCCTCCCTCGATAGGAGTTCGTCAATGACCCAAGTTGAACTGGAACGCGAATTGGCCCGCTCGACCGGTGAATCGCTCTGCACGATTCGCAATCGCGGCTTCAGCCTGATGGTGATGCCTGACCGCTGTCCGCTGACCGTCGATTGGGACCAAGTTCAAGAATGCGACCGCCTGCGTTATTCGCCGCGGCGCCGCCCGCTGCGACGACGCCTTGCCGCCTAGAGTTGGAGATTTTGCGTCATTTGCGTCATTACCGTCATGGCGGTGACGCAAGTGACGCAAATGACGCTGTTTTTGTGAATGTCCCCGGTCCCTCCCGTCAAGACGATCCAGAGATTCCGCTGGCAGCCTCATAATGCAGGCCTTTATGCGTGTCGTTCCACGCTTTTGTAAGCGACACTGGGTCGGCGTAGATTTACGGTCGGTCGATTAGAGGTCGACGCGCATTTGCAGCAGTGCCTAGGGTAGACACAAAGAGTAGCAATGAAGTTCTTCAGCCGCTTCTTCGGGCCGCCTTCGAAAGAAAAGTTCGCGAAGCTGTTCATGACAAAGATGAAGGACGTCGGCGATCAACGCGTGCCGTCGTTCGACCCGAACGAGTTTCGTATCACTTGGACACAGGACGGCGAGGACGCGGGTGTCACCAATCTCGGCAACATCTATGCGGAGTATTGCCAGCACGAGCGGAAGTATCGAGCCAAATACCTTCAAACGACTTGTCTTACGTTCGCCAAGAATCACGACATCCCGGACGAATTCGACGACGCACGTCCGGACCTGCGACCGACCCTCAAGCCGCGATCGTACTTAGATATTTTCCGACGCGACAGCACTTTGTCGAAGTCAAAGCCGATCGAATTAGCCGCCGTACCCGTCAGCCAGCACCTTGTCGCATGTCTGGTCTACGACCTTCCGCACTCGATGAATTTCGTTACGACTGAGCAGCTCGAAAAGTGGGGCACGTCGATCTACGAGGCGATGGAAGTCGCCCTGGAGAATCTCGACGGTCAGCCGGGGATGATGATGACCATCGGCGACAAAATCTTCATTTTGCAATCTGGGGATGCCTACGATGCGACACGTTTGCTGAAGACGGATAAGATCAAGAGCCTTTCAGTCATCGGCGACCCCGTTGCGCTCGCGATCAACCGCGACTGCCTCATGGTCACCGGTTCGGACGATCCGGAAGGACTGAAGATTATGGCGGACCTCGCGGAGACGAATCTCGACGATCCGCGGCCGATTTGCTCGATCCCCGTTCGCTTGCAGGGGGAGGAGTGGCACACCTGGATGCCGCCGGACGACAATCCCGCAATCGAGAAATACCGTAAATTCGCGATCCGCTACTTTGCCGGCGAGTATCACGAGCAAAAGGAGCACCTCGATCGGCTCCATGAGTCCGAAGGACCGGACGTCTTCGTCGCCAGTTATGGCGTCGTCGAGTTCAAAGACGGCCGCATACGCAGCTACTCGGTGTGGAGCAAAGGCGTGCCGACTTGGCTGCCGGAGACCGACGACATCGCATTCATGGATCCCGATGCGGACACGCACGATCTCGTTTCGTGGGAGCATGCGGTGAAGATCGTGGGTGACGCGATGACGCGACTGGACGTCTATCCGGAACGATGGGCCGTCGATTCATTTCCCGACGACGAGCATATGGCCGAACTCCGCAAAGGCATCGTTCCTAATGCCGGTGCGTAGCCGTCGGCGAGACTGATCGCCGAGAGTTGCGAATCTTGCGTCATTTGCGTCATTACCGTCATGGCGGTGAGGCTCGTGACGCAAATGACGATGTTTTCGTGATTTGTCGAAGGGTGCTGCCGGAAACCGTCTCAACCCCAAATGTTCACGCCGTTAGTCCGCGACCAAGTCAGACCAAACGCCATAGTGATCGGAAAGCGAAGGATTCAATTCGCCCGCCGGCGGCCATACGTGACTTCGCGGCTCGCCTCGGGCCTTTAGACCGGCAACGGTGATATGGTCGATACTAGCTCGCCCGTCACGTGCCGCGAGCGGATCGTCGGCGTCCGCAGTAAGGCAATCCAGCCCGCAGGCCGCCAAAGTATTCCGCAGGGCCGATCGTCCCTGTCTTGATCCGTAGTAGTGACCCGGGGTCAACAAATCTTGATTGAAGTCACCGGCGACGCATAAGCCGCCCGGACCTTCGTCTCGCAGCCGTCGCCATTCAGCGGATTGAGCCGCAAGTCGGTCCACAAATGCGTCTGCACCGCGAAGCTCTGCGTGTCGGCAGTCTGCCAGCCACGGCAGCACGGTACCGACGACGATAACGTCGGATGAAACAATACGTACGGCGGCGACACGCTCCTGATCGGCGGTCAGATCAATAGGCTCGGCGGTCAGCCTCGACCAAATCGCCACCCATACCTCGCCGTCGCGGGAATCACGGTCAGGTGCCGATGCAGAATGGGCGATCAACGTATACGCCGGTTCCGGCGAGAGGTCGCAATACGTTTCGGTCAGCACCCAGACATCGGCGTCGATCCGGGCCATCCAATCTCGCAGCCTAGCGGCCCGGACGGAAGCGGCACGGCAACGAGCCAAGTTCCAAGTAGCGACACGCATTCAGCCTTCTCCGCGTCCCGTGGTTCGCCGCGATCGTAGATGACGAGGCAGCAGTATAACGCCCACAATGCTCTTATCCGAAAGCCTCCAATGATCTCAATACCACGCTCAATCCTGAGCACGTTCCGTTCGCTCGTTCGCAAAGCCGGCCTGCACAAGCGATCCGCCGGCTACACGCCCGGCGTGACGCTTGTCGCCGACGGCGAAGGTTGCCGAATTCGATGTGCCTCGCCGCAAGTCGCGATTCAGTACCACCATCCCGGCTCGTTCGTCGCCGGCATCTACCGGCTGCCGCTGGAAGCGCTCGACGCCATCGAAGGAAAAGATCGCGACACGATCACGATCGAAGGGGACGGCAAACACCGGACGCTTGTCAGCTGGACCGATCGTGGCGTGCCGCGGCAGACAGCGTTCGACGCTCCTAAGCCGACGACATTCCCCGACGCGCCGACCGATTTCACGAGCAACGAACCGGCCCTATGGTCGGCACTCCGCGATGCCGTGCCGGTCACCGATCGTGAATCGACTCGATACGCATTGGGCTGCTTGCATCTTCGCGGCGGCCTCGGTCGCATCGACGCCGCCGACGGTCGGCATGTGCTGACGCAAGCCGGCTTCAGGTTCCCCTGGTCCGACGACGTGCTGTTGCCGGCCAACGGCATATTGGGCTGCCGGGCTCTCGATCTCAACCAGTCGATCGAAGTCGGGCGGGCCAGCGACTGGATCGGCTTTCGCATCGGGCCGTGGCTCGTGATGCTGGCCATGCAGAAGGAAGGCCGATACCCCAAGATCGACGACGTGATTCCCAAGCCGGAGGCTGCCAAGTCGCGATTGGAACTGTCGGCCGAAGACGCGAGGTTCCTCGGCGACGTGCTGCCACGGTTGCCGTGCGACGATCCACACTATGAGCCGATCACGCTCGACCTCAACGGGCAAGTGCTGCTGCGAACGCGTGAAGCCGAACGGGCTCGACCGACGCAGGTGGAACTTGCCGGCTCACGCCTCGACGGCGAGGCGATCACGTTCAACTCGAATCGCAAGTATCTCGCTCACGCCCTGCGGCTCGGCTTTCGGACGTTGCACTGCTATGGGTCGAAGTCGCCGGTGCTGTGCGCTGATGACCGACGCCGGTTTCTGTGGTGCTTGCTGGATGCCGAGTCGGCGATTCCTCGGCACGATGATCCGATCTGTATTACGCCGCCGGCCGAAACATGCCGGCCGGTGAATCGCATCAAGAGCGCGATGGCGGACCAACAATCCCCTTTCCCTTCGGAGGCACCAGCGCCCGTCACAACCACCAATCCCCAAGTCGCAGCATCGGCGACGGCGGCGACGCCGCACGATGCCAAGCCGGTGAAACGTGTCCGTACGCGGCCGATGGTTTCGACTATCGAGCAGGCAATAGCATTGCGAGATGCCTTACGCGGCGTCGCTCAGCAGGCCGGAGAACTCGCCAAGTCGCTCAAGCAACAGAAGCGGCAGGCCCGGATTGTTGCCTCGACGCTGGCGTCGCTTAAGGAGTTGCAGAAGGTCGCCGGGTAAGTCGGCACCTTGCGTGCCACTTGCACGTAAGTGGGCGCACGGCAACGACTTGGGCTGGCACTTAGCCGAGTGCTAGTTGGTGCCACTTTAAATGCTTGATTCGAACGAATTGCTGACTGGCACTAGCCGGCACTTTCACGAGTGCCAGTCAGAACGTCGTAAATCACGGCGTTTTCTCCCAACTGGCACACTTGCGACTATAGAAGCGTCCAAGGGGGGCCCGCAGGCTAATGACCGGCATGCGAGTCACCCGTGGTGATCCAACGGACTTTGGACGCCGATACCCGGCTTCGTCATAACGTGGGTATAGATCATCGTCGTTTCGACGTGCTTGTGCCCGAGCAGCGTTTGTACGGTTCGAATGTCGTAGCCGTTTTCGAGCAGATGGGTCGCGAACGAATGCCGTAGCGTGTGGCATGTCACACGTTTCCGCAGGCCAGCCGTCTCTGCGGCGACCCTCACGGCACGGTCGACGGTCGCCGGATGAGCATACCAGCGAAGCTTACGGCCTGTCGTCGGGTCCGGTCGCGCGACCGCCGAGCCAAAGACGAATTGCCAGCGTAGTTCGGCGGCGGCCGAATGACGTTTATGCTCCAGCGAAGTCGGTACCGGGGCGTAACCGTGGCCGCGGCGGCGATCTCGCTCATGTCGGGCCGCTACGAAGGCGATCTGTGTTTTCAACCGTTCGACTAACGAAAGCGGCAGAACGGTGACACGATCTTTCTTCCCCTTGGTCGAACGAACGAGTATCTGGCCACGATCGAAGTCAAGATCGCAGACGCGCAGCATGCAACATTCCGAGACGCGCAAGCCCGTACCATACATCAATTCGATCATGGTCCGGGTCATGCTGCCGGCAGGCACTGCCCGGATGAGTCGGCGGACTTCATCCTGAGAGAGAACTGTAGGCAGGCGATCCGGTCGCTTTGCTCGACAAGCGTCGATGCCCTGCAACGACCTCCCAAGCACATGCCGATAGAGGAAGAGCAACGCCGACAAGGCTTGGTTTTGGGTGCTCTCGGCAATTCCGCGGTTGATGGCCAGATGCGTTAGGAACGCGGCGACGTCGGCTTCACCGAGTTTCGCCGGATGCCGCCATTCGCCCGCCTGCTGACGGTGAAAGCGGCAAAACTCCTCGACCCAATGGGTATAGACTTGCTCGGTTTTCGGAGCCAAATGCCGTAGCCGGCACGACTCTCGGAATTGATCGAGAAGCTTCATCACCGAGATTCTGCTGCGCAAGAATTGCTCGGTCAATTAGCGCGCGGTAATATCGCGGTAAGGCCGTAGTGGGAAATGACTAAGGGCGATTCCGCCGCCTTTTTGGCGACATTTATATCCCGCGC
>JAEUIN010000372.1 GCA_016793115.1 Planctomycetaceae bacterium | reverse complement strand
AAATACGTCGTTTACGTACCCAACAACGGCCACGGCTTGCACGATTTTGCCCGGGTGCTCGGCGGCGTCGGCGCGCTGCATCGCCACGCGGCCGGCACATTGACAATGCCCAAGCTCGCTTGGCAATACGCCGAGACTCCGGAGGGGGCACAACTGACGATGCGAAGCGATCGAAAGCCGATCGAGGTTTCCGTCTGGCGGGCGACGAGCGCTTCGCGCGATTTCCGCGACAGTGTTTGGAGCTCCGAGCCGGTCGAGCCGCGCGACGGCGAGTATCAGGCGGTTACGGAGAAGCCGGCAGCCGGCTGTGCGGCAATGTTCTGCGAAGCGAAATATGCCGACGACGTACTGCCGTACTATCTTTCGACGACGATCAAAGTCGTCGATTCGCCTGCGAAGCGGAAGCCGAGGTGATATGCCTCAGGCCAAAAACGGCATTACGATCAAGATCGCCGCGATCGCCCAAACCAGTCGGCGTCCGGATACGGCTCCCCCCGGCGTAAGGCGCAGCGCAATATGGGCCACCGCCACGCTCCACATCGCCGTGAGGAACCAACGAATGAGGTTTGCACTGCGGCCGCGAGCCAAATAGCTTTGAGCAGCGGCAAGCCATTGGCTCTGCAAACGCTGCTCGATACGAATTTGGACATGAAGAAAAATATTAGCCGGCCCGTCTCCTGCGACACGTTCCTCCCATTTTTCGCCGATCACGCGCGGCGGTAATTGATCGTCACGCAAGTCGTAGACGGCAAGCGGGACTCCGGGATAGTTGGTTGCTAAGTATTTGTAGATCGCGGCCCGCGCCGCGTCGTCGACCTTACGCTCGCAAGCGTCGCGCGTCGGCTCGGGTCCGATGAGGACTTTCATCTGATAAAGGCCGCTGCGTAAGCCTTCCTTTTGATCCACCCAAGCCGGACGGTTTACCGCGGAGTTTGGCGCTGTGTCGGCGGCAAGTCCGGATGTTACGAGCAAGCCGCACAATACCACCGCTACGATCGCGGTGCGCTCGTCGCCCGCCCGGGGAAATCGCCGAGAGTTAATCACGCTTGCCTCCCGCGCCGCGGCGCTCACGCGGTGCTAGGCGAAAGGCCCAAGGTAAGACACTTGCGGCACCGGCCACCACCAACACTCCCCACCACTGCGGAAACGGAAAAACGATGTGTACGGCGAAGGCCCAGAAGACCGCCACGAAGCCGTCGGTCCACGACCAACGAGCGCGGCGCGAAGCGCTGGTCAGCCCCCACCAATCGACGACGAAAAACGTGAGGCCGAAGTACCCCAGAAAGGCAAGAATGGTGGGGCGTCCCGCGGCGTAGCACTCCGGCCAACGTTGGAGACCGACTCCTTCTATCGACGATTCAAAGGGGAGCGTGAGGCCGAGATAGTCGGCGTAGAACCAAGCGACCGCGCCGACGGCGAGCCCGACGACGAGCGATACTCCGCGGCGCGCCGTCACGTCGAGCTTCTTGCGATCGACGAATTTGAGCAACAGCGTCCAGACGGCGACGGCGCTAAACGTCGACGCGACGGCCCACAAGTATTGGCTGAGTTCGAACGGACTATCACGGAACAATAGAAGAAAGCGAACTCCGACGACCGTGAGTGCGAATGTCAGCAACCAAGCTCCCGTGAGATCGACGAGTTTGGCTCGCAAGCCCGCCGGGGGCCCACGTGCTTGCGCAACCTCGTGGGAATCGATCGTCACTGCGAGATCGCTCCGCTCGAGGCGCGCGGTCGTCGGATCGTAATGGTCGCGACCCCGGCGCGATAGCCAAATCATCAGCGCAAACGAACCGACTACGACGCCTAACAAGAAGAGCCAGGCAATCGGCATGCGGGCACTGAACGCCTCGCTCGGGGTGGGCAAGACAGTATGAATCTCCACCGGAGGCTCGGGAACGCGTTGCGCGACGCCGGTCTGGGGATCGACGAAAACGGTCGCAGGAACATGGGCGACGTCGTGGCTGACGAACGCTCCGCCGAAGCATACTCCCGCGATAAGCAGCACGGCGACCGCGAGGATGACCCAACCGCGATTGGTCGGCGCCGGGGCGGAGCACCGAGCGAAGAGGGCGGCGCGACGACGTCGCACCCAATCCATAGTCCACAGCGAAAAGACCACGGCGATGGCGGCCGGCATCAGGCCGACAATTGTGATTTCCGCCGCACCGGGGTCGTGGTTCATATTATTTATGAGTAATACGACGACCACGATGAGCACGACGAAGGGGACGAGCGCTAGTGCATAGCTTGGAGGCGCGCCGTTACGACGACGCCCGTCGCTCGCTAATGCCACGTCGCTCTCGGTCCGCGCATGATCCGGAAACAGATAGCGCTTTTCCAGAGCGATAAAGAGGGCCACCGGGACAAGAAAGCAGAACACGACCACGGTCGCTAGAACGACATAACTCCAGACGGTCGCGACACCCGGCGGAGGAGTCGCGCTTCGGGCGATGATCAACAGCGGCACGAGCCCAAACACGGGTATCGTCAGCAGCAAGCGATGCCAGGGAAACGAGAACGGCGGCAGCTTGTCGCGATTGGCGATCAGGAAGCACGGTATGACGAACAGCAACGCCGGCGGAAAGAGGAAACAGCAAGCGAACCATAGCCACGGCGGCCAACGGTCATTCCGCTCCTGCGAACCGAAGCAAAACGTGCCGAGGAAGCCGTCGAGATCGGGCGGGGCGTGGTTCGCATCACGAAACGTGTCGCGACGTCGACGCTCTTCGCCTTCGAATCGGGCTCCCGTGGACCTGTGCGACGAGGATTCCTTACCGCTCAGAGGAGCAATAAACTCCTCGACTGTCTTCGTTCGCCGTTGGGGATCCTTTTCGAGTGCGCGGCGGATGACCGTGCGGTACGGCTCCGGCGCAGCCGTAAGGTCGGGCTGCGCCGTAAGATGCTTCATCAGAATCTCACCGACGCTCTCGCCGTCGAACGGTACGCGGCCGGTCAACAACTCGTAGAGCAAGATGCCGATCGCGTAGACGTCGATTTGCTTGCCGTAGCGGCCGTTGGCAATTTCGGGCGCCATGTAGTGCACCGTGCCGACGCTTTCCGTCTGCCCGCTGCGTCGGCTGACCGAAATGAACTTCGAGAGGCCGTAATCGCAAATCTTCACTTGGCCGTTTTCGATGAAGATATTGGCCGGCTTGAGATCGCGGTGGACGATGCCGTTGTCGTGCAAATACGACACGGCGGCCGCGATGCCGCGCGTGATGCGCAGCGCCTCGGCCGGCGAAGTTCCTTGCGGGTGCCGCTGGATGTAGTCGACCAGCCGTTCGCCGGCGACGTATTCCATCACGATCCAGTGATTATCCTCGGCATCGGTGCGTACGTCGAAGAGCGCAACGAGATTTGGATGCTTCAAGTTCAAGCACTGCGTGACGCCGCGCAGCTCGACTTCGAGATTGCGGCGTACGACTTTGAGCGCGACCTCTTTTCCGGCGTCGCTTACGGCATAGTAGACTTCGCCGAAGCCGCCTTGTCCGAGACCGCGCTTAATGGTGTAGCCCGGGAGGGGTTGCGAGCCCGCGGCGAATGAGTACGACGGTAAACGCGGTCGCTCGACGGCTTCTTGCGGCTCGTTATCTGGAAGTGAGGCGGGCATAATCATTTCCGCGACCGTGAAAACGACTAAGAATCCAGCGGTTCAAGTCGGAACGAGAAATCGTCGGCGCGGATGCGCGCGGAGCGCGAGACGGCCGTCACTCCCGACGAGGCGCGACCATCCACATCATACGGACCGTCGGCACGGAACACCAATTCGCCGTCGGGTCGACGATGCAAAACGACGGAGCGCCGCCAACTCCCCGCACGAACGTGGTCGTCGACCGCGGGCCCGATGAGGCAACTGTCGGCCAGCAGCACGACGCCGTCGGCGTGCGGTTGCATCCGATGCCGGCTTTGGAGTTGGAGCGTCGCCGTGAGCCCGCACACGTTCGGAACGCGCCACGCCATACGCACGCCGCGGCCTGCGCGATCGCCGAATTCCAGCACGGCGCCGTCGCCCAATCGGCGAGGTCGCTCGATCGGCGCGCCGTCGACGAAAGTCGTCCGCAGCGGCCGTAGCCAATGGTGCTCGCCGTGGCGCTCGATGAGAGCGTGACGGCGCGAGACGTCGGCCATCAGCGGAATGTCGACGGGAGCCTGCACGAACTCGCGTTCCTGCTCGTCGGAGCCGCTCCGCAAACGGCCGAGCGCGATCGGTTGGCCGACCACGACGCCCGGCCGCTCGCAGACGAGATAGCCGCCGACGCCGTCGATCCACAGCATGAAGCGCATCGTCGAGTTGAATGGAGGAATCGTAGACATAGCTGTTTTTCGACCTGACGTGGGATACCTCCGGCGGCGACTTTCTTGTCGCTTACTTGCTGCGGGCCACTTCCACTTTCGTCGGCGCGACCGGTTCGTCGTCGCCGAAGTAGTCGGACACTCGGTCGACGATGTCGTCTTGCGACGGCGTGTCGAGCGGAATTTCATCGAAGTGCTTCGTTTCGACGGAAAGCAACTTCTCCGAAACGTCGAGGCGCGACTTGAGGTCGGCGATCAACTGCTTCGTCCGACTGAGACGCCCGTCGTCAAGACAAAGTTCACTCGTCGTTTGAGCGGCGTCGATCATCTTGTGGCGAGCGTCGAGTTGCTCGAGTTCGACCTCTAGCTGCTTCTTCACGCTGAGCATACCGGCCATCTTTTCGCGAGCGGCCGCAACGCCCTGTTCGCGAGCCGTATACATTTTACGCAAATTCGCGAGTGATTCGTCGGCGGCGCGATGGCGATCGAAACGCCTTGTGAGATCGGATCTTACGGCGTCGGCGGAATAGCTCTTCCCCGCGTACTGAAATGCCTTCTTGCCGGTCGCGAGGTCGTTCTTCAGACGCACGATTTCGCCGGCCTCCTTCTCGCGACGTTGCTCGCTTTCGGAGATTTCGCTCGCAAGCTGATCGAGGCCCGCCTCTTCTTGTGCGATGGCGAGCATGTTCTTGCGGACTTCCGGAATGAGATCGTTCAGCATGGTACGTGCCCGCCGAATTTCAAACTCCAGCGGCACGGCTTGCTGCACGGCGCCTTTGACGCCGTCGATCGACGTGCGGACATAACTCATTGCGTTCCAGCCGAACGCACCGGCGGCCAAAAGCCCGCCTAAAACCAAACCACCGAATAGCTTGCACGACATGACACACCTCGCCCTACGCTATGACGCAAATGACCGGCCCCCGCCGTGCGAAACGCGCGGCTGAGGAGCTATTCGCGGACGAAGCAAGAATCTTGGAAGAATTTACGCGGAATTCTCACACGCCCGCATGACCGCCGACCTGATTGCAGCCGCCCTGACTACCGAGTTCCGCTACGGTTGGTGCCGAGGGCGTTCCATCAGCAAAATGCCGACGAGCATCAGCGCGACGCCGGCCGCCAGCGCCGCGGTCGTCAATTCGCGGAAATAGAGAACGCCCGCGACGGCGGCCATCGCGGTTTGCGACGCGTTGACCACGTTGACATAGGCGACCGGAATCAGATGCAGCGCCTTGGTCAGTAGAAAGAATCCGCCCGCATTGAATACGCCCGCCCAAATCATCCAGGTCCAATCTTCGGCGCCGGTCGCGGCGATGCCCGCCGGCCCGAGCCGATACAGCGACGTAAGCCCGAGGCTTAAGACCCCGGAGATGCTGATGATCAGCAGTACGAACGACGAGTCGATCGCGCCGGTGACCATGCGTCGAATAACGACCCCGAGAATCGAATACGCCAAGCCGGAGGCGCACGTTACCCCGACGGCCAGCGCCGTCGTCCAGGCATCGAATCGCGCCGCCGATTCGGTCGGCCGCGCCAGTTCCGTATGCCAACCCAAAAGCGCAATCGAAGCGCAAAGCAACCCCATGGCCGCGGCCGAGCGATAAGTAATCGACTCATGCAAGAACACGCGCCCCAGCACCGCGCCGCCGACGATGATGGTGCTGAACGTGAGCGGGACGGCTGCCGCCAGCCCGACGACGCCGAGGCCGTATTGAAAGGCGACGTTCCCGCCGATGTGAGCGACGAGCCCGGTGAGAAAGAGCTTAGCGACGATCGTGTGGCTGGGATACGTCGGTGCGCCTCGCCGAACGCGGCTCGCTACCAGCGCGGCGGCGATTACGAAAGTCGGCGCCGCCTTAATGCAGGAGACCCAGTAGATATCGCAGTTCGCGGCGGCGCGGAGGCACATATTGGTCAGCGTATAGAACACGGCCGACACGAGCGCCAACAGCGTGCCGACGAGAACGGCCCGCGAGTGTTGCGCCGGCGTCTGCTTAACCTGGGACGTTCCGGCGCGAGGCGTGTCGCACGCCTCGACGATATCGGCCGCTTCTTCGCTTCCAGTGCTCATGCGGCTCCGATCATGCTCCGCACGCCGGGGCCGGCCAACTTGGGTCGAGGAAACGCCCGTTCTCGCTAATCAACTTGTCGTCGACGTAGATTTGCCCTCCGTGACGCAAGTCGCACACCATATCCCAGTGTAAAGCCGAATCGTTCTTGCCGCCGGATTCCGGATACGACGCGCCGACCGCGGCGTGAAACGTACCGCCGATCTTCTCGTCGAAGAGCGTATTCTTGGAATAGCGGTCGATCGAGTAGTTCGTGCCGATTGCGATTTCACCGAGCGTGCGCGCACCCTCGTCTTGATCGAGCATGGCGATGAGAAACTCCTCGCCTTTCGCGGCCGCGGCGTCGACGACGCGGCCGTTGCGAAACGTCAGGCGAATACCGTCGCACTCGCGGCCGCCGTGTACGGCGGGAAAGCTGTAGCAGATCGTTCCTTCGACGGCGTCTTCGATCGGGCCGGTGAACACTTCACCGTCGGGGAAGTTTTCATGGCCGTCGCAGTTGATCCAGCGTCTGCCTTCGACGGCCAAGCGAACGTCGGTCCCCTGCGGAGTGACGAAGCGGATTTCCTTCTTGCCTTGTAGATAATCGGCCAGTCGCTGTTGTCGCTCGCTCACGGCGCGCCACGCGGCGGCGGGGTCGGGGGTGTCGAGCAAGCCGGCGCGGAACACGAAGTCTTCATACGCCGCCAGCGACATCTCGGCGTCCTGCGCGGCGGCGTGACAGGGAAACTGAGTGCCGCACCAACGCAGTTTCCCTTCGGCGGCGCGCTGAAAGAACTTCGACATCATCGGCTTGCGCGCCCGCCCGGCCAGCGCTTGTCGCGCCGCCGGAATCTGCGTCAACGACTTCGTATTGTCGTCTCCCCATAAACTGATCGAAACGTCGATCGCGTCGACCATAAACAGATCGATCGGATTGGCGAACTCGAGTTGCTCCTCGGAACCTTCGGTCAGCTTGATTTCGGCACACTCGTCGAACGTCACCGCGAGGAATGGGTTACCCCCGGCGCATACGACCGCACGATAGAGCGCGGTGAGCAGCGGACGCCCGACGACCGGGCCGGATAGGCGAACCAAGTCGCCCGGCTTAACAGCGGTCGAATAGTTGACGAGCACGTCGGCGAGCCGATCAAGGCGCTGATCTCTCATGGTGCTACTTTTCGCCGCGTTTTGCCGCGAAGTCCGATTATGCCGAGGGTGGCGATTCTGCTCGCATACCGCCGTTTGACCGGTGTGCGGTTGCGCTCTAGGGTTGACGTGTAGACTCTACAGCACGATGCTCTTCCAGCGAAAGGGGCCTCTTCCATGAGGACCGCGCTTCAAAATTTTTTGCGCGAAGAAGGCGGCACCACGGCCGTCGAATACGCAGTCATGTTGGCGATGGTTCTGCTTGTCATGATCGGAACCATTGCCACGTTCGGCAGCCAAACCGGCGGCTTGTGGGGCAATACCAACACGCGTCTTAGCGAAGCCGGCTTCGGCTCTTGACGATTCAGGCCGAGCGCCGCCGCTCTCGTGCCCGAGGACAAACGTCCTCGGGCTTTTTTTTCGCGCGGAGTTCGGCGTTCGGTCAACGCAGCTTGTCGTAGAACAGCAGTGCCGCGATCGTTTTGCCGTCTTCAATGCGGCCGTCGCGAATCATCGTTAAGGCCTCCTCCCAAGCGACGAGCAAGTTGTCGATCTCTTCGCCGAGTTCGCGCGTCGCGGGCCCGGGTCGCAAGCCGGTCGCGACGAAGACGTGCATTCGCTCGTTCAAGATGCCGGGTGACATGTAGAAAGTCGTCAAATGACGCAATTCGCCGGCAACGTATCCGGTTTCTTCCGCGAGTTCGCGACGGGCCGTCGCTTCGGGCGGCTCCCCCACTTCGAGCGTCCCTGCCGGCACCTCGATAAGCGCGCGTTCGACCGCAAGGCGGTAGTTGCGAATCAAGCAAACTTGGCCGGAATCGAGAATCGGTACGACAGCCACGGCACCGGGATGAAGGATCGCATCCTTCGTATATTCGCGCCCGTCGGCGGAACGCCGACTTCGGCGAACGACTCGAAATCGCGCGCTTTCCAGTAACAATTCGTCGTCGCTCATTCGCCGCTCCGAAGTTTGATAGGCCGCGCACGGCGTGTTAGGATATCCGTCTCGAAAGCACTCTCCAAGCCGACGGATTCGGGGCACGAATTCGCTCGGTCATTCGTTGAGGAATCGTCGGCACGAATCCACACGTCGTTCCCCTGTCCGCACGGCGTTTTGAGCTTCGTTCCCGACGCGCCATGCCATGCGAGACCTGTTGAGTTGGAACGTCTCTCTCGGGCGCTGGGCCGACGTGAATGTCCGGCTCCATGTGTCGTTCCTCGTCTTGATCGTGGTCGTCTTACACCTCTGCAGCGGCGGACCTGACGACCGCAGCGTGTGGCCCGCCTTAGCCGGTTTGGCGATCTTGTTCGCCGGCGTCGTGGCCCACGAATTGGGGCACTGCCTCACCGTTTGGAAATGGGGCGGCCGCGTCGAACGCGTAGTCCTTGGTCCTTGGGGCGGGTTGACGACACTGGGACCGAATCGAGAGCAGCCGATCGAAATCACCACGGCCGTCGCCGGGCCGGCGGTTAATCTCGTCGTCAGTCTTATGGCAACTGCGACGCTGGCGGCGATGCGGCAGCCGGTGCTTCCGCTGTTTCAACCATTACACTTACCCGTCCAAGCGCCAGGTCTTTCCTTCGCCGGCACGCTCGCCATGATCGCTTGGATCAATTGGCTGATCGTACTCATTAATCTCTTGCCGGCGTTTCCCCTCGACGGAGCCCGCGCCTTGCGAGCGATGTTGCGGCCGCAATTCGGGTTTCGCACGGCGGTCGTGGCCACTTGGCGAACCGGCTTCGTTACGGCAGCCGTTTTGAGCGTCGCCGGCCTTATGCTTCACGACCGGCATGAGAAAGCCGCTTTGGCCTGCAGTTTGTTGGGGATCTTCCTTTATTTCAGCAGTTGGCAGGAAGCCGAACGGCTGAATGCGCCCGAAGGCGCAGAGGAGAATGATCTTTACGAAGATTCTTATCAATCGCCCGACGACGATGGTCCACATCTGCGGCACGTCGGTCCACTACGGCGCTGGCTCGATCGTCGCCGACGTGCCCGCATGGCCCGTCGGTTGCAACAGGAGCGTGAAGAAGAGTCGCGGGTCGACGAGGTCTTGGCCCGGCTGCACTCCGAGGGGCGCGATGCCTTGAGCGTCGAAGACCAAGCATTGCTGAGGCGCGTCAGCGCCCGCTATCGCGAACGGCAGTCCTAAACGGAGCCTCGCTCGCACGATCGGCCGGGCACTGCCCGGCACAGGCGTAGCATCATGCCGTCTGTAACGACTTTGCCGGGCGGAATTCGACCACCGCACGACGCCGACAGGGCGCGGGTCAAACAAAATTCTCGTGAATTGCTCGCACCGCACGGTGACCTAGAGTTGCATGTGGTAGTCCAGTTCTCGCCGACGAGTTCGCGCATGATCGCTTCAGCTCCAAATACCATTGTCGACACCTTGGTAACGCCTGCGTCGAATGAGGGAACTCCGGCGAACGCCGCCGGGGAAGCGCAAGCGTTGCGCGACGAGCTCGCGCGGCGCGTGTTCACGCTCTTCGACGTCTACGATGCGACCAATCGGCGCTATGTGCTCTGCGGTTCGACGCCCAGCGTCGCGGATCTTGATCGTCATACCGAAGCGCTGCGCCGCATTACTGCGATGCAGAAACCCGAGGTGCTCGAACGCAACGGCGCGTCTACGACGATTGCGCTCCCCTTGGGAGCTCACGATCATTGCTCTTGGATCGCACTAGGCTCGAACGACACGCTGGAAGAGCACCTCTTGATGTCGTTGGCCGATTTGTTCGTCGAAGCGCGCGGCTATCGATTACGCGCCGCCGAGTTGCAGGAGGAGGCCTGCCGACTCTCCGAACATATCGGCGCGACGTTCGAAGAAATCACGCTTATCTATCGGCTGACGCAAAACCTCTCCATCGCCCGCCGCCCGGAAGAACTCGGCACGCAGGCCTTGGCTTGGCTCGAAGACGTCGTCAGCGCCGAAGGTTTGGCCGTTTACTACAATCTGGCGTTCAATGAGGATCTCTTCCAACAAGAAGAGCAGCACGATCCGATCTACTTGAATCGCGGCGAAGTGCCGCTTTCGCAGGCCGATTTCGCGAAATTGCTGGAATTGCTCGGTGAGCTCGACGCCGCGCGGCCGCTCGTGCTGAATCACGGCATGCCCGGCATGAGCGACGAGCCGTTCGTAAAGATTCGCAATCTGGTGCTGGTGCCGCTCCGCGAAGGCGACCGCTTGTTCGGCTGGCTGGCCGCCTTCAACCACCGCGATGGGCGCGAATTCGGCAGCGGCGAAGCCAATTTGCTCGCCTCGGTCGGCACGATTCTCGGCATTCACTCCGGCAACATCGATCTCTACAAGCAGCAAGCCGACCTGTTCAGCGGCGTCGTCCGCGCGATGAGCTCGGCGATCGACGCGAAGGATCCGTACACACGGGGCCATAGCGATCGCGTGGCCCGCGTCTCGGTTCGCATCGCCGAGGAATTGGGCTGCGACGAAACCACGCTCCGCACGCTGTATCTCGGCGGCCTGCTGCACGACGTCGGCAAGATCGGCATCAACGACGACGTGCTCCGCAAGCCGGGCAAACTGACCGACGCCGAATACGAACACATCAAGACGCACGTCGAGATCGGCTACCGCATCCTCCGCGGCCTCAAGAAGATGGGGCACCTGCTGCCGATGGTCCTGCACCACCACGAAGCCTGGGACGGCCGCGGCTATCCGTTTGGGCTCAGCGGCACCAACATTCCGTTTTTGGCTCGCATCGTGGCCGTGGCCGACGCCTACGACGCGATGGCCAGCGACCGGCCGTATCGCCAGGGCATGGCCGATGAGAAGCTCGACGCGGTGTTCCGCGCCGGTAGCGGCAAGCAGTGGGATCCCGACGTCGTCGACGCCTTCTTCCGCGTCCGCGACGATATTCGCGCCATCTCGCTCCGCAACCCCGATCCGGTCGATCGCGTCAGCGTCGAGTGGGCTCACTAAGCTCCCGCCGGCCGCGACCCGACGCTATAACTGCGTCCATGGCGCGCGAAGAACAAGACCGGGAAGACCTGCTGGGCGAGGCGACGGCGCTCGTCGAACGCGTCGAATTGCGCATCCCGGCCTCGGACGGCGCGGCCGAGCAAGTCGTCGTTGCAGGCTTTCGCACCAACGGCGCCTTGAGCCTCTATTTCGGCGCCGATCCCGTCTGGCAATTCAATGCCCGTGGCGAACTACGCCGCGCCTATCGGGCCGGCGCCCTGCTGAAGGCCGAGCGGCGGCGATTGGTCGAGATGGTTCGCGAACGCTCCGACGACTCCGTCATCCTGCGGAGCCGCGAATTGCACTGTCCTACGACCGAAAACGTCCTTTTGCACCTAAATCACGATATTTCCCGGCTCGACGACGCTCTCGCTGCGAGCCTCTACGTAAACCTCGGCCAAGTCCCCGAGCAGGCCGACGTCGTCGGCCGGTTGCGATCGGCCCTTAAACGACTACGCGGCGGCGTTGCTCTGGCAACGTCGCCGCGTGTCGAATAAACGATTGCTTATGCGTCCCTAAGCCGCCCGCCGGCCCTTGCGGAAGAAGCCGATCCCTTCCAGCGACTTGTAAACCTCTTCCAGCGTCTTCTCGCCGAAGTTCGAGATGCTCAAGAGATCTTCGCGCGTGCTGTTGAGCAGGTCGCGAACCGTGAAGATTCCCTTTTCCTCCAAGCAGTTGGTCGTGCGCACGGTCAGGCCGATTTCGGCCGTGCTCATCTCGAGCTTCTCTTGCATGCCGCGGGCTTCTTCTTCGGCGGCGCGGAGACGAATGCGAGTCATGTGGATACCCTCCCTGGTAACATGGTCCGGTGACGAGAAAGCGGACGGCGTGCGAAACTCCCTTGGGCACGCGTGCGACGCGAGTATATCAAACAAGCTCAACTTGTCGCACGAATTCTCGCTCGCGCCGCATTTTCCGCAACGCGCCGCCGCCGCCGGCGATGCCGGCACTGAAAGCGGCTCGCCTGTCTTCGTCTCTCTCCTCGCGCGCTCGCTCTCTTAAAACTTCCCGTCGCGCGTTTCGAAGTGCGTCGGCTTGTTCAGGCTGCGGCCGCCCCAGCGCACCCAGTCGGCGATCCACTTCATCACTTGCGCGATCGGCGTGCGCGGATAGCCGAACAGTCGATGACCGAGCCCGCCGTTGCTCAACAGCGCGTCGCGCGCTTCTTCGCCCGTGAACTTCGGCTCCACGCCGAACTCCGCCGCGAACGCCTCGCACACGCGGCGCACAGAAAGCGTCTCCGGCCCGGCGAGGTTGAACGTAAACGCCGGCGCGGCGCAACGCTCCAGCGAAAGCAACGTCGCCGCATTCGCGTCCCCTTGCCAGATCGCGTTGAGGCAACCCATCGCCAAATCGACCGGTTCGCCGGCATGCACGCGCCGCGCCATATCGGCCAACACGCCGTAGCGCAGTTCGCTCGCGTAGTTGAGCCGTACGATCGTCGTCGGCGTTTGCGTCGCCTCCGCGAAGTATTCGTAAATCCGCTCGCGCCCCAGCGTGCTCATCGCATATTCGCCGATCGGCCCCACAGGGTCGGTCTCGCGCGCGCCCCCCAGCCGCACGTCGCTCAGCGGGTACACGTTCCCCGTCGAGAACGCCGTAATCCGGCTCCCCGCGTAGCGGCGGCAAACGAGCGTCGGCACGTAGACGTTCATCCCCCAGGTCAGCGCTTGCTTCCCCGTCGAACCGAACTTCAACGCCGACATCGCCACGACGTTCGCGGCGTCGGGCAGCTTGGCCACTTGCTCCGGCTCGAGCAAATCGCAGCGAATCGTTTCGACGCCCCATTCGTTGAGTTGCTTCTCGGCCCGCGGGTCGCTGAAGCGCGACACGCCGATCACGCGCCGCCGCACGCCGGCTTCCTGGCTCGCGCGGGCGGCCATCCGCGCCAGAGTCGGCCCCATCTTGCCGCCGACCCCGAGAAAGACGATGTCGCCGGTCAGGCGACCAAGCGCCGCGACCACATCCGGCGTCGGCCTACTCAGCAACTCATCGAGCTGTTCTTCCGTTTCAACGACGTCGGGCAGTTGCGGCGAGGGATTGTTCGTCATGGCAAGGTCGAGCGAGTTCAATCACACGAAAGCGAAAACGTTGAACGTACCTGCGCGATCGGGCGACGACAACAGAAACGCCGGCTCACCATCTCGCGACAGGTTGAAGCGACGTGGTGTAAATCATAAGGTAGGCGGTTTCGTACCGAATCGATCGCGGCCGCCCCGTTCCGACTCTCTTAATCGCGCGCTTGCCTGCCATGATGAAATGCCTTCTCGTCTTGCCGCTTGTTTTCGCTCTGGCTGCGTCCGCCGCCGCGCAGTTGCCGCCCGATTGGAACCCGACCGCGGCGGGCGACGAGGTTCTCTCGCGGCTCATCCGGGTCACGGCTCCGCACGTGAAAGGAGCGCACGACGCCGAGTTCGTTTGCGTGGGCGACCGAGCCTATATCGTCGAGCACGATAACGACGTCAAACCGGGTCACAGCGCCGGTGCCGCGCAATATTGCGTGCTCTCGATCGTCAACCTCGGTACGCTCGAAGTCGAGCAGGTCGTTCCGTTGGCCAAGTCGGAGCAAGCGTTCGAGAATGCGACGCTGCCGGTCGGAGCCTGTTTCGTGCCGCGCATCTTGCAACTCGACGACGCTCGGCTGCGCTGTTATTTCACCAGCGAAGACGGCGCGCGCCGCGAGGCGCAGATGTGGTATCGCGATTTCGATGTGACGTCGCGGACGTTCGAGCCGGGCATCCACAAAGCGAGGCTCAAGACATCTGCCGGCGTGTTCGACATGCAACCGCAACCGTTCCACGCCGACGCCGTCGCCCACGGGTTCACCAAGCCCGCCCAGCGTTTCGGGCTGTACATCTTCGATTCGTTCAAGCAGTTCGACGGGCGGCGCTACGTCGCCTTGAACAATTTCCCCGGCAAGCAAAACGCGCTGGCCTTGGTGCACGACGACGGGGCGACGTTTGAAATCGTCGGCCACTACAACGAGCCGGCGGCCCAGAAACTCAGTGAGTCCGCCGTCAACCGCCTACCCGACGGCACTTGGCTGGCGATCTGCCGCAACGACGGCGGCAATTATCACTTCACGACGAGCCGCGACGGCCGAACCTGGAGCGTCGGCAAGGAGATGCCGTTCGTTCCCAACGGCACGAATTCCAAACCGACGTTCGACCGGTTCGGCGGCGTCTACTACCTCGGCTGGCAAGAAAACGCGAGCCTCGGCGGCGGACGACGCAGCGTCTTCAACCTCGACGTCTCCCGCGACGGCCAAACGTGGGAACGGAAGTATCGCTTCGAATCACCCGACTCGTTCCAGTACCCGACGTTCCACGAACACGACGGCGTGATCTGGCTCTCCGTGACGCAAGGGCACTTGGGGAGCACCGATCGGATTATGTTCGGGCACTTGGAACGAATTCGACAAGATGATCCGCGATGAGTAACAAGAAGATTTCAGCCTCCTTGAATGGACCGCTCGGTTTTCGGAGCCCACGCCGCGTGCGGCCAGAATCTCGGAATGGATCGAGAAGCTTCATCACCGAGATTCTGCTGCGCAAGAATTGCTCGGTCAATTAGCGCGCGGTAATATCGCGGTAAGGCCGTAGTGGGAAATGACTAAGGGCGATTCCGCCGCCTTTTTGGCGACATTTATATCCCGCGC
>JAEUIN010000257.1 GCA_016793115.1 Planctomycetaceae bacterium | reverse complement strand
CTCAATAAGAGAGCTCAGCATCATGAATACGCAACTTCCGGATGACGCGACGTCCGCCGAACAGAATTCCGCTGCGACGACGGACCGCTGGTGGTTGGCCATCGACGGTCGTCCCGATGGTCCCCGCTCGACGACGTACATTACGGCCGCACTTCAATCCGGACGCCTGACTCCCTTGAGCCCGATTTGTCCGGAGGGAGGACACGAATGGCGACCGCTGGGAACTTGGCCGGCATTTTCGTCCGCGGCGACGCAGACTGCGGATCGTTCGCAGGCACCTGCGCCTCCGCCACCGTTGGCTCAGACCTTTGCAGCGCCTCAAGCTTTTGCGGCGCAAGGCGGCAGCGGATTTGATCGGCTGCTGATGAATCCGGCGCTGCCGCCGATGGCGAACCTCATCTGCATCTACTGCATTCTGGTCGTGCCTTTGTACTGGATGCTGGCCTTCGTGACCGATTTCACAGAAGACAACCCGTTCCTGGACGGTAGTGGTTACTACTTGGCCTACGGCATTAATTTGGCGGTCCATCGCCTCATCACGTTGGCTCTAACAGTTCTGCTCGTCGTGTCGGGGATCCAGTTCCGTGACCTGCAGGCCTCCGGCGAGCGTCTGCTGCGACTGGTATTCTCGGCTTGGCTGACTTGGGCCGCCCTCCAGTGGATCGTCTACCTGATGTTGTTCTTTACGGCCGGTGTTGCGGATGCGTACGACCCTGTAACGAGCGAAATGACGGCTTGGGACGTCATCGGCGGTTTTTTGAATACGGCCGCCTTCGCTGGTGACGTCGTCTGCTTGACTTGGTTGATCCTCAAACGAAACCAATTGCCGCTCTACGCGCGTTGAACCGTTACCCACGTCTGCTGGTTGCTTCTGCGATAGCGAGATTGAAAACATGGGCGGTTCTTCAACGGCAATCAAAGTCATTGAACGGCTGCCGATTCATCCGCCTAAATAAGCCCGGAAATCGTGACACAATACTTGGATAGACCCATTAAATGTCGGGTCACGTGTAGCCGTTGACGGGGCGTACGTGATTCTGCTGTCGCGTCACAGTCCGGCGGCTCTTAAGGCTGATTTAAGCCGACGCATCTTCTCTGGTGCCAGTCGGGCGAGCATCTATTTCGCCCCGTACATCCTTCAACTCATCGCGCTCATCGCCTTGAGCCGCTCGTTTGCTTCTTTCGTACAACCCACGGATATGAGGAGGTCGCCATGTTCGACTCCTCGACGCCGCTGCTGCAGCACGGCAACTCCAAGCTGGGCCGCGCGATCCACGTGTGGTCGATTCCGGCGCTGGATACCTGTCCCGGCAGCACAGCCGTCTGTCGCCAGTTGTGCTATGCCACCCGACATCGGTTTCGATTTGATTCCGTACGGCGCCGTTTGGCTTGGAACCGTCGCCAATGTGACCGCCCGGACTTCGTGGAGCGGGTGGTCACCGAACTCCGCTCGAGCGGCGTCTTGGTACTCCGCTTGCACGTGGCGGGCGATTTTTACGACGCCGAATATGTCGGCAAGTGGACGGCAATCGTCAAACGTTCGCCCCGTGTCCGATTTTACGGCTACACGCGCAGCTGGCGAGTCAGCTCGATGACTCCGGCGCTAGAAGAACTGGCAACGCTCGGGGCCGTGCGGCTGTGGTGGTCCGTCGACGACGAAAGCGGCGTCCCCACGAAGGTCCCGCCGACCGTTCGCCTCGCCTATCTCCAAACGTCGTCCGCCTCACCGCCTTCTGCTGTCGACTTGATGTTTCGCCCGCCGCGGCTGCGCTCGTTGCCGGAACTGCCGGTCGTTTGCGATCACGAAACGCCCTCGGGGCGAAAGCTCGGCGTGACTTGCGGCTCATGCGGCCGCTGCTTTCGCTAAGCGAAAGCTCGCGGGCTATTTCTGGTCGGCCTGTCGCAACTCTGCCGCCAACTCCTGCGGCGCCTTTTCTTCCTTGGGAGGTCCCAATGTCCGTTGCATCTCTCAGCCGGTCGTCTATACGAGTGCGTTGATGCAGCTGGCTGACTTTTGGCATCGGCAACATGGAATGGTCCCGTCGATCGTGGGTTACGGGGCAGTTGTAATTTTTCAATACGCGCCGCTTGCCGAAGTACAGATCATCGTTCACGTCATCGAGCCGACAAACCAGCAGACAATCCATCAATTGGTCGGAAATACTACTTCGCAGCAATTCGTGACACAGGCCGCCAATGCAAACTCAGCGTTGAGAGGACTGCTACATGACACCTAGCAATAAGAATCCGCCGCCTCCGGAGACGAGCGATAATGATTTTCCAGAAGACGACCAATACGTCCTTGCACGTCTAGCCATTTGGGCAGGCGATCTCAACTACGCCATTGAAACGCTGGACCAACTGCTCGATGATCGAGGTTACCGACGCGATCGATACCCCGATAATCGAGGTGATTTGATCGGTATGGCGGCATCTCGACTCCGGCGACAGGCTAGTCGGATGCGCAACACGATTCTCAAAGGAGCGGGCGTCGATATGCGACAGTTCCGCAGAATAGAAGGGAAACGCCGCAAAAGACTGCTTGAGATCGGATATGACCCCAAAATATCAAAAATTCTTCCGATCGAGTTACCGCATGATCCCCAAGTGGCAAAGGTGCTACCACCAGTTCTACAAGATGATAACTGGTTTGTTCGCGGTACCGTCTGGCAAGAAGATACGCGTCGCTTTCGGCTTCTGATCTATTTAAGCGATCTGAAACTGGAAACCGATTTCTATCAAGTAGCAGACAAAATGCGTGCGAATGCAGGGGCGACGAACGGGCATTTAGTTCAACAGGTGGACTATACGGTTGATTCCAAGACCTGGGAAAAGGACGTACTCAACAATGCGAAGACTGTAGCGGACTATTCCGTCGATGTCGTGGTGGAGGGCAATCCGTTCATCGAGGGCTGGGTGAGCGATTTCGGAACGATTGAAGCCGAAGTGATTTGGACAAAAACGGCTTTACCAGTAAATCGACAGGAGTTTCTCAGCGCTCTCCGGGTATTGCCAGCTAAATTCTTGCGGCCCCAGATAACCATGGGGTTCTGAGCGGCCGTTTCGCCGAGTATTGCCACTCACGCGAACCGGAGCCCGTTGGCTCCGTCGACAGCTTCAGCTGGGATGTCTGCACGGGGCGCGGATCGAGCATGTCGACGACGTCAAAACAAGTGTTCGGTCGCTGCCGAGGTCATCGAAAGGCTGGAGTCGTCCGGCGCGGCTCCAGCGCCGCTGAATCTCGTCACCAAATTCGCCGTCGACGATCGCGGGGCGCACGGTCGAGCGGTTAGGACCGATTAAAGAGGTGCACCGCGAAGCGGTGCGGATGGCCGTTCCGTATAATCTGTGGGTAATACTGCACGCCGCAAAATTCGATTCGCCGCTGCTTCGTCAGATGGAGCGGCAAAGGAACTGCTAAGGCAGACGATGAAGCGTCGCTGGTTCATCGAACGATGTTGCTTCAGTAAACAGGCCATCCAAAGTTGCACGGCGCCTACTTTTGGTCGTCATCGGCGGAATAACTCGATAGGATTTCAGTTTGCTACGCGAAAGTAAGGGCCCTTGGTCGCAAAATGATGGACTTCAATTACGCCAACTTGACTGTCGCAATCATCGTTCCGTTTCTTTCTGTCTACGCTGCGCAACACCTTGCGAGCCACAACGAGAAGAAACAAGACGCCAAAGAAGCGTTCATTGCCATCAACCGACATCTTCAAGAGTTTACCTACGCATTCATGGCACTGCGCCGACAATCTGTTGCGGCACTAGCTGGCGAAGAAGGTCGCCGTCGCCAAGATGAGATTGCACAAACACTCATTAGTTGCGTCGTCAATCTTGAGAATGACTGTATGGTTTTGGGAATGATCTTCGACCGCAAAGCGGACTTTGTTGGTAAGCAAATCCGTGATTTCTCTTCTCGGTCGAAACTGCTGCTTGAGGAAGAGTCGCCGCCGCCACCGCCACCTGACGATTGCTATAAGTTGCTTCAGAAGGATATGGGCAGCGTAATTTCAGGGGTCAAAGTGCTTTGGAATAATCAAGTGAATGTGACATTCTTTGGACGCGCCTCACAGCTTTGGCATCGTTGAATCACTACGCTACGCAGTCCACTGTGTTCTTTAGTCGGCCGTTTTACTTGTGGATTCTAACTCGATAGGCGTCCAGATCGAAGAAAACCCTAGCCCCACACGATGTGGTGCAACTTCCAAATAAACGAGACCGTTTCCGACGATGCAAATCACCGAATTGGTTCTGACTAATTTTCGTTGCTTTGGCCCAACGCCGACGAGGGTGACATTAGTCGGTCTAACTGCCTTGGTCGGCACCAACGCAGCGGGAAAGTCCACCATTCTTTATGCGATGCAAAGAATGTTCGGGCGCAGTAGCGCGGACCGCGAGCTATTGCCGGATGACTTTCACGTCGCGCCCGTTCCGTCCACCACTCCCGTAGTGGAGCGAAAACTATCGATCGAAGCGAAGCTTGAGTTTCCGGAACTCTTAGACGCTACTGCGAACCAAGACGCGGTCGCCGAATGTTTTCGACAGATGGTCGTTACGGAGACGGGCCAATCGCCGTATTGCCGTATTCGCCTCGAAGGTGTTTGGACTGCCGGCGGCGTTCCGGAAGGTCTGGTCGAACAACATCTTGTTTGGATAAAAGCGAGTGATTCGGAATCGGAAAAGAAAAGCGAAGTTAGAGCCGCCGACCGTGCCCGTATCCACGTTCACTACGTTCCCGCCGCGCGCGACCCGCTTAAACAAATCCGTCACGCGTCTGGATCGCTGATCGGTCGACTCCTCACCGCCGTTAATTGGTCAGAAGCAGTAAAGACCGAAGTGACCGTCGCGTCGGGCGAGATTCAAATGGCTTTCGGCAAAGAGTCGGGGGTTGTCTCGATTCAAGACGCTCTCAGCGAGAACTGGCGGATCGTGCACGATGGCTCCGTGTACGGCGGCGTCGCGATCCGGCCGATCGGCAAACGTTTTGAGGACGTATTGCGAAACATCGAGGCGGTTTTTTCGCCGTCGCCGGGGAGTACCGAGGATCCGCTCGAGCGGCTGAGCGACGGACAGCGGTCGCTGTTTTATCTGGCGATGGTGGGGGCGATTTTCGACATCGAAGAGCACGTCCTTGCGTCGGATGCGGTAGGTGCGCATTTCGATAGCGATCGAGTGGCCCCGCCGTCACTCACGATCATTGCCCTGGAGGAGCCCGAAAACCACATTGCTCCGCACTACCTGGGGCGGATCATGGACTTGCTTCGAAGAATTGCAGGAACCCGGCGGGCGCAAGTCATTCTGACCAGTCATTCTACATCGATTATGCATCGCGTTGAGCCCACGGAAGTTCGACATGTACGGCTCGATCCGGCAAGTCGCGCGTCGCTCGTGCGCTCCATCGCCTTACCGGCGGAAACTGACGAGGCTTATAAGTTCATCCGGGAAGCGGTACAAGCATTTCCGGAACTCTATTTCGCTCGGTTCGTCATTCTTGGGGAGGGGGACAGCGAAGAGATTGTCCTGCCCCGAATTTCCGAGGCGCTCGGCGTGCGTGTGGACCAAAGCTTTGTGTCGGTCGTGCCGTTAGGCGGCCGACACGTCAATCATTTCTGGCGTTTGCTGCATTCGTTAAACATTCCGTATGTGACGCTGCTCGATTTTGATTTGGAACGCGAGGGCGGCGGTTGGGGTCGGATCAAGTATGCACTCAATCAACTCATCGCTGTGGGCACGCCCAAATCCGGACTTTTGGGACTTGCCGACGGTACTCAGCTTAGCGATAAGCACCTCGCCGAGATGCATGGATGGGACGTTACCAATGCCCATCTCTCTTCGTGGCAACAGCGGCTCGAAGAATACGGGGTTTTCTTTTCGGCACCGCTCGACTTGGACTTTCTCATGCTCACGGCCTACCCAGACGCTTACAAGGCTCTGGAGACCGGCGCCACCGGACCGAATATTCCGAAGCAAGACGCCACGGATTACGGGCCGCGCCTGAAATCGGCTATCCAAGCCGTTCTCAAGGACGCGGGAGGTGACGGCCGAACCTACGGGTCGGAGGCGCAAGTAGAATTCTTTTGGTATCGCTACTTATTCCTCGGCCGTGGAAAGCCCACGACCCATTTGCGGGCGTTGGCATCATTGAGCGGCGCACAACTGAACGACAAGTGTCCGCCGGTGCTAGGCCGTCTAATTTTGCGAATGCAACAATCGTTAAATGCACCGTCAACCAAGACCGGCAATGGCACCAAGAGTTGATCCCGGGGTATGGCGACCCGTTGGAGTGAAAGCGCTGGAACCAGCCGCCGAGGTCGTTGTGCGCTCCGATTCAAATAACCTCGTGATAGCTGGGCCCGGCGCTGGTAAGACTGAGCTGCTCGCACAACGCGCATGCTATCTCCTTCAAGCGGAGCGCTGTCCGCGGCCTAAACGGATTCTGGCGATCAGTTTCAAACGCGATGCGGCCAGAAACCTTCAGGACCGCGTTGTAGAGCGTTGCGGCCGCGACCTAGCCGGTCGGTTTGAATCCATGACGTTCGATGCCTTTGCGAAAGGGTTAGTGGATCGATTTCGTGGAGCGATTCCGGCCACTTGGCGTCCCACGGCGGATTACGAACTGACGTTTTCCTTACGCGAGGATACGACGGGAAACTGGCTTGAGCAGATTCCCGCCCGGTTCGGGCCTCCTTCTGCTGCGGAGCTCGCTCAATTGAATCCGGCGCGGCTCTATCGTGATGTATTCGTCGGGCGGCAGTTACCCGTAGATTCGGAGGAGCTTGTCGGCAGCCCACAGCGGATTGCGTTCTCTCTCTGGCAATACCTGCTGCGAGGCAATGCTCGATCTACGCTAAGTTTTCCGATGATCGGGCGGCTCGCCGAACTTGTCTTGCGATCCAATCCTCTAATTCTGCGCGCCTTGCGCGTGTCGTACGCGTTTGTCTTTCTAGATGAGTTCCAGGATACAACCTCGATTCAGTATCAGTTGACGGAAACGGCCTTTCTCGGGTCAACCGCGGTGCTGACTGCGGTTGGTGACAACAAGCAGAGGATTATGGGGTGGGCCGGAGCGCTTGAAACCGTTTTTGCCGACTTCGAAACTCGATTCGGCGCATCAATTGTTCGGCTGCAGAACAATTATCGGTCTGCTCCCGAGTTGGTTCGAATTCTTAGCTATCTGACGACGGCTCTTGACGATCAGGCAGCGATTCCGATCGCTATTGATGACGGTCATGACGGTAACGGCGAGTGCCGCATTTGGCTGTTCCGAGATCATTTAGCCGAGGCCGATCACATTGCGCAGGTCGTCGAGCACTCGATCAAAAAACAAGGTCTTCGGCCGAGAGATATTTGTATATTGACCCGTAATCGACCTGGGGACTACACCCAGGCGCTTCGTGGAGCGATTCTCGCCCGCGGTATTGAGGCAAGAGTTGAGTCCGAATTGCAAGATCTATTATCGGAACCGTTCGTTTCCGCAGCTCTTCAAATTCTGCATCTCGCCGCGAATCCTCAAGCGCCGGAGGCCCGATCAGCGATCTTAGATCTCCTCATCGATTTCGAGGGTGAAGATCAAGAAGCGGTGGGGCGCGATGTCGAACGCCGCCTCAACCGGTTCGTAAGCACTCTTCGAAGCAAATTATCCGAGAGTCAGAAGGATCCTGCGAGCGTCGAAACGCGGCTGAGCGAGATTTTGAAATTCTTCGGTCGCGATCGATTGGCCGCCGCCTACTCACAGTATGCCCAGGGAGCGTTCTTGGACGACACGCTCCGACAGTTGGCGAAGTCTCTAATGAGCTATTTGGCGGCGTCCCCTTGGTCCGCCGCGCTCAAGGGCTTGGAGGGTGAGGCGTCGATTCCCATCATGACTATGCACAAGAGCAAAGGACTCGAATATCACACGGTGATTTTTGTCGGACTAGAAGACTCAGCACTATGGACGTTTGCGAGTCGAGAATCAGAGGAGACATGCGGTTTCTTCGTGGCATTTTCTCGCGCACGCAAGCGAGTGTTTTTTACCTTTTGCGATTCGCGTCCCAAGAAACCTGACGGCCCCGCGATTCCACAGCAGCGTAAATCGATCGGACGGTTGTACGAACTTCTGAAGGCCGCAGGTATCAACCCAGAGTCCATTTCGTAGGAGAAATACGGGCTACACAATTGTGGCTTAACAAGTCGGCCTGAACCCTCGATAGGACCGAAGCAACGCAGCGAACGGTCATGGTACCGTGCATCTGCTACGGTTTGCTTGTGCAACTCGTGAAAATATGCCGCTTTCGGCCGGATTTCGGACAGTTCCGGTCGCTCGCCTGTAAAATCGCAAGACGCTAGAATAGCGCCTGGAGCGACACCTTGGCTAAGCGACGCAGAAACAGAAATTGGCGCCGGCGATATAGACCGGCGGCGAGTAACTCGCCGAATAGCGGCGACTCTCCGGCCGTCGTTGGAGCGGCCGCCGGAGCGGCCGCTGGCGTCGTCGCAGCTGAAACCGTCCTTGATTTTACAGCAGCAGACTATGACAAACAGCGAACTGCGTGCATAGCGCTGCTGCACGAGAATACGGCGCAGCATGACAAGGCGATCTTGACCTTGGCAGCCGGTGCCTTAGGTCTCTCAGTCACTTTTCTAAAGGACATTTCGAAGAATCCGGCAGAGGGGATCGCTTGGTTAGGATGTGTGCGTTCGACGAACCGCATCTTTGATTTGACGGCGTGAGCCGTCAAGCTGCGCGTCTTTCGATTTCGGGAGACGGCGCGATGGCGAACAAGAATCGCAGCGGGGAGCGGGAGGCGTATTGGCGGGACGTGACGGCGAGATTCCGCACGAGCGGTTTGTCGGTACGGGCGTTCTGTCGGCGGGAGAAGCTGGTCGAGACGGCGTTTTACTTTTGGCGGCGGACGCTGGCCGAGCGGGACGGCAAGTTGCCGACAAAGTCGCGGACAACGCCGAAGCGCGCCGCGCGTCCCGCCTTCTTGCCGGTGACGATTCGGCGTAATTCGATCGTGCCGACGTCGGGCGTGACGCTGGAGCTGCCCGGCGGCGGTATGTTGCGGTTCGGCGAAGCGACGCCGGTTGAGCGGATCGTCGACGTGATTCGAGCGTTGGAGGCTCGGGCGTGATCGGCGGGCGGCAAGGGGTCGATGATGCGCAGGTTTGGATCGCCGTCGCTCCGGTCGATATGCGGAAGAGTTTTGACGGCCTGGCCGAAGTGGTCCGCTCGTTCCTCGGGCATGATCCGCTGTCAGGTTCGATGTTCGTGTTCCGCAACAAGTCGAGCCAGCGGGTCAAGATTCTGTGGTGGGACCGCGACGGCTTGGCGATCTACTACAAGCGGCTGGAACGCGGCACGTTTCGCTTTCCGTCGAGCAAGGCTCACGCCGTGGCCGTGGACCAGCAACAACTGCTGCGGTTGCTCGAAGGGCTGGAAGTCGTGGCTCGGCGGACCGGCTGATTATTCTGCGATCGCCTCTGGCGCTTTTCGGCGGCGTGTGGTATATCGGGCCGCATGGCCCGCATCGACGAACTTCCCGACGACCCGGTGCTGCTCAAGCGGATGCTTGCTGAGCGTGATGTGATGATCGAACGGATCAAGGAAGAGGCGGCCGATCGGCTCGAAGAGCAGGCCGAGCGAATCAAGAATGAAGCCGCCGAGCAGATGGAAGCGTTACGGCTGCGATTGGAAGCCGAGAAGAAGGCCGAGATCAAGGCGGCCATCGAGGCGATCTTGCGCCGCATCTACGGTCCGAAGAACGAACGCTTCGATCCGACGCAACTGCTGCTCTTTGGCCGACAAGTCGAGGAGGCGCCGCTCGATGAACCGAGCATCGTCGAAGAGTCGGGCCAAGAGCTGGCGACCCGGCGGATCACGAAGAAGCATAAGCACGGCCGCAACCCGCTGCCCGACCACTTGCCGCGGATCGAGATCGAGCATGACCTGACAGACGCCGAAAAGCCGTGTCCCTGCTGCGGCGAGTTGCGGGTGCGGATCGGCCACGAGTCGTACGAGCAGTTGGAGTACCACCCGGCCTCGTTCACCGTGCTGCGGCACCTGCGATACAAGTACGCGTGCCGCCGGTGCGAGGCCGCGGCCGAGAACCCGCAGATTCAGATCGCGGCCCGGCCGCCCCAGCCGATCGAAAAGGGCCTGCCGGGGCCGGGACTGCTGGCCTACGTCGCCGTCAGCAAGCTTGGCGATCACCTGCCGCTGTATCGGCTGGAGAACATTTTCGCCCGACAGCAGGTCGAAGTGGCCCGCAGCACGATGTGTGCCTGGCTCGCCGCGGCGGGTGAGTTAGTGCGGCCGTTGGTCGAGCTGATGGCCCGGCGGGTTCGCACGTCGAAAGTGGTCCATACCGACGATACCCGCGTGCCGATTCAAGCGCCCGGCGAAGGGAAGTGCAGGCAGGGCCGCATCTGGACCTACATCGGCGACCGCGATCACCCGTACATCGTCTACGACTACACGCCCGATCGCACCCGGGCCGGACCGACCAACTGGCTCCGCGACTATAAGAGATTCTTGCAGGCCGACGCTTACGGCGGTTACGACGGCATTTTTCACGGCGAAGCGGCGATCGAAGTCGCCTGCTGGGCCCATGCGCGCCGCAAGTTCTTCGAGGCCAAGGAGACCGACGCTAAGCGGGCCGCCGCCATGCTCACGTTCGTCCGCGACCTGTACGCCGTCGAAGACGACGCCAAGTCGCTGGCCGACGACGAACGCCGGGCGATGCGCCAAGCGCGGAGCGTGCCGATTCTGGCCGAGATCAAGACCTGGCTCGACCGCGAGCGCGACTTGGTGCTGCCGCGGAGCCCAATGGCCCAGGCGATCACGTACGCGCTCAACCAGTGGGACGCGCTGAAAGTCTACGTTACGGAGGGCTTCTTGAACATCGACAACAACGCCGCCGAACGGGCGCTGAAGCGGGTGGCGATCGGAAGAAAGAATTGGCTGTTCGCCGGGAACGATCGCGCCGGCGGCACTGCGGCCCTGTTGTATTCGCTGATCGCCTCGGCCGAACGCCACCAACTCGACCCGCAACGCTACCTCACGAGCCTCCTGGCCCGCCTCCCCGGCCTCTCGCCGAGCGATCTACCCAAGCTCTTGCCCGACGCCTGGAAGCGCGCCGACGTCGACGCCATGTCGGCTACTGCGACGGCAACTTCCTAAGTAGCTTCTCCATCTCTTCGAGCTTTAAGAAGCCGTCGCGCATCCGGCCTTCTCGGTAATGCGCGTACGCCTCCTCGACCATCGCCCGACACGTCGCCACTAGTGGCAGTTCACCCTTCTCCTTCGCCGTCAGTGACAGGCCGTGGCGCAGGCCCTCGAATGCCAGATCAAGAGTCCATTGCTCATCGGGACCAACGCCTTCCCGAACCGGATACCGATCGGGACTACGCATATAAACGAAGGTTACGAAGTCTTTGAAGCTATGCAGATCGTTGAACGGGAATTGGGTCATGATGATCTCAACGGAATAAGAAGCTAAAGGAACCGGGCTCGGCGGTCGGTTTAATAATCGTCACGTTCGCGCCGCCGGAGTACGCGCGAAACCCACGTATCTGTGCTGCCGTTGCCGTCTTCATTTCAAGAGACCCATCGAGAATGAGGCGTGCACCGGGAATATAGACGTCGGGTTGTCGATACAACCCGCTGCCAAGCGGATCGTACAACCGCCTATTCACCGCAATAATTTGGCCAGCGCCTTCCTGGATCCCCTCGGAATTCAACAGCCAATCCCGAAGTTGGAGTCGAGCGTCACGGTCGATTCTCGATCCTATCACAAGGCGGTCATTCTTGAGCAGCTTGAGTTTGACGAGGGAATACGCGTTGGCGTACGCATCGTCGTAGAACTGCTGGTACCTGACCGTCACCGCATCGGCAAATTCTTGAATGCTGGCGTAATTCGACCGTCCAATGCTCGCCCCTGTGGTTCGCGAGCCGGACACGTT
>JAEUIN010000236.1 GCA_016793115.1 Planctomycetaceae bacterium | reverse complement strand
GTGTTGGGCGCAGCTTGTTCCACAGCCCGCGGCTGACCGGACGCGGCCGAGGGAAGCGCGGCGGGCGGAGCCGTCGGCGTCGCAGAACTGAAGCCGCGCGGCTGCGCAATCGTGGCCGGAGCCGCGGGGTTGACGTTCGGCGGAATCGTGTTTGAAGCAGCCGCGGCCGGAGGGGAACTGAGCGGCGCGGCGGGGCCGGCGGAATAGCGATCGCCGGCGACGGGCGCGCTCGGCAGCGCGTTCGACGGCGGTTGCCGCATCGTCGCCGCGCGTTCGGCCCCGGCGACCGGCAGCACTGCGCCGGGCGAAGAAGTCGTTGCGGCGCCGCCGTAGCCGGGCGCGGCGTAGTCGGCGCGCGCAGCGGGCGGCGCCGACGTGGGAACGTCGCCGTAGCGCGAGCCGGTCGTGGCGTTTGTCGTCGGCGGCGCAGAAAGCGTTGCGGCCGAACCGTAGCCGGCCGAAGGTGAACTCGCGCCGGAGCCCATCGGCCGTGCGAACGGATCGGGCCCCTGCCCTAATAATGTGCAAACCACGACGAGCGACGTGACGTCCATTTCCGCGTCCTCCCCCGAAGACATTTTGGTTCGCCGCGCGAACCTGCGATGCTCATCCTGAGCATTCGAGGGGGCAAAGTTGACACTTACGGTCGCCGGCGTCAATGTCGACTGCCGGCGGCCGAGTGACGGCGCACGTCGCCGGCAGTGCCGTCGTCGCGTACAATGCCCACGCTATGAAGCGAATCATCACCTGGATCGCGTTGGTCGTTTGCGGCGGAATTTCCGCGTCGGCCGTGGCGCTTGTGATTCGCACGGAGTTGTCGCCCGCGGTTCGGCTCGATCGGGCCGGCTTGCAAGCGTGGCTCGACCGGCCGTCGCACGACGTCGCGAGCGATCCCGCCTTGCGGCGCGCGGCTTGGTTGCTCGAGCAAGACTTCCACGGCGACTACGACTGGACGCCCTATTATAAGACGCTCGCTCCCGAAGCGCAACGCCGGTTCCGCGCGTCCTGGGCGCTGCTGCTCGAAGACTTATTCTTGCAGCGGGCTCGTCACTTCGCCGTCGTGCCGCCGCCGCACCGGCCCGACTATCTCGGTCATCAACTCTCGCAGTTGGCGAAGTGGTACGTGCTCGACGAGCGGGGGCGGCACGTCAGCGGTCCGGCGCTGTTCGCCTCCGGCGATTCGTTTTTCCGTTCCGACTCCCAACGCACGAAACAGGAGCAGCGATTGCTGCAGGAGTTTCGACTCGAGCTCGGCAAACACGCGGCGTCGCGACTGCTGAAGCCGCTGCTGCCGGGGGCGGGCGAGAGGCCGAAAGCCGACGATTAACCTTGGGCGAGCAATCGGCGAACGGTCGCGATGCGTGCGGCCGAGACTCGGCCGGTACGCGGCCCTTCGCAGGCGGCGCCGCGCACGGCGACATAGTCCGGACGGCATGCCGCGACTTGCGGGATCGTCTCGACGGTGAGTCCGCCGCCCACGACGGAGAGCATCCCCTCCTGATGCACGGCGGCGACGAACTCGCGGACGCGCTCGGCACTCCACCATTGAAGTAGATCGCGGCCGTCTTTTACGGCGGTGTCGACGAGCACGGCTTGCGCTCCGCACTCGACGGCCGCGGCGACGACGTCGCTCGCCGGCGGCGCGGCGCAAAGTTCGGCATCGGCGTAGACGACGGCGACGAAGCCGGTCGTCGGCGGCAGCGCGGCGGCGAAGCGCCGCAGTTCGGTGCGCCAGGTCGGGCGTCGCGCACAGTCGGCGAGGCCGACTTTCACATAACGCACGGTCGCGGGAATCTCGGCCTTGAGCGCGTCGTCGGTGAGTTCGCCGAGCGCCATACTGAGCGGGGCGCGACCCGTGAGCAATTCGGCGACGTCGCGCGCGACTTGTGCGTCGACGCGCCCTAAGCCGCCGCGGTCCGGTTCTTTGAGATCGATCAGATCGACCCCGGCTTCGAGCGCCGTGCGAGCCTCGGCGAGATCGCGAACGCTCACCAGCAGTCGGGTCATCGCGTCGGCCCCGTCGCGGTCGCCGCGTGCCGCTTCCGCGCCTGCTGTGCGTCGTAGAGGCGTTGATTGAGCCGGTTCACCAGGTCGACGCTCAGCGGTTCCGTCCAGGTGCCGCGCAGCGTTACGTAGTGCCCGCACCAAGCGGCGAGGCGGAGATTGGTTTCCAACTTCTCGAACTCCGGGGCTCGTTCGGAGACGCGGAGAATCAGCGTCGTCGCCTCCGTCTTGCGATCGTCCTTGCCGCTCAGATACGTCGGGCCTTTCCCCAAAAGGAACGCCTCGACGAGTTCGATCGGCACGGCGATCGGGGAGCCGTTGCGAATGCCGAGGAGCAGCGAGCGACCGTCGAAGGCGATGCGCGGGCGATCGGCGGCGTACCACGCCAAGACTGCGATCGTCGCCGACGCGGGCACGGCCGCATACCAAAACCAGACGCCGCACGTATCGATGAAGATCGTGCCCAGCGCGCTGCAGATCACCCCGACGACGAGCGCGACCACGGCCGTGAGCAGGAAGGGACGGCGATTGGACTGTAACCAAACTTCCGGCATTATTTTCTCTTAATGCGATGCGTGCGGCGGATGGCGTAAGAACGGCCGAGAAAATCCTACCAGACCTGTGATCTAGGCTGCAGAGGCCTTGCGAAACGCCGGCGGCAGGACAAAATCGCAGCTTCACTTCTTCTTCGAGCGTTCTTGCTTCGTTCGGGATTCATTTTCTCATGTCGGAACATCACGGCGGCGCGGCGGCGGAACTAGGTTCAAGCAAGGGAGTCGTCGCCGGGATTCTGGCGATTTTGGTGCTCTACGGCGTCGCCGCGGCCATGCAGTGGCCGCAGACCGGCACGGCGATGACCAACGGCATGCATGCCGATCACTTGGTCGATGCTCCCGGGACCGGCGCGAAGGAACACGCCGAACATTTTGACTCCGGCCATGAACACGGCGCCGCAGCGGCGCACCCGGACTATTTCATGGTGCTGCCGTTTTGCTTGCTGCTGGGCGCGATCGCCGTCTTCCCGCTCTCGCACAAGACGGAGCATTTCTGGGAGAGCAACCGCAACAAGTTTCTTGTCGCCGGCGGGCTGGGGCTGTTGACGTTGGCCTACTATGCCTTCGCCTACCAGCATCCGCTTGATCGTCACTTCCTGGGGCATAAGGTCGTCGCGCCCGATTCCGCGACCGCGCTCCCGTGGGTGATCATTCAAAACGCGATCTTCAACGACTTCGTGCCGTTCATCGTCTTGCTGTTCGCGCTCTACACGATCTGCGGCGGCATTCGCATCTCGGGCGACTTGCCGGCTCACCCGTCGACGAACACGGCGTTTCTCGCCGTCGGCGGGCTCTTGGCCAGCCTCATCGGCACGACCGGCGCGGCGATGCTCTTGATTCGTCCCGTGCTGGAAACGAACAGCGAGCGCAAGCATGTCGCCCACACGGTCGTCTTTTTCATCTTCATCATCTGCAATTGCGGCGGTTGCTTGCTGCCGATCGGCGATCCCCCGCTCTTCCTCGGCTACTTGCAGGGAGTCGATTTCCTCTGGACGCTCGGGCTGTGGAAGCAATGGGCGTTCGTCAACGCGGCGCTGTTGGCGATCTACTTCTTGGGCGACACGCTCGTCGCCTACCCGCGTGAAACGAAGCGCGACATTCAACGCGACGAAACCCGCGTGCGCGGCCTCCAGTTCGGCGGGCTGATGCCGAACGTTCCGCTCCTGATGGGAGTCGTGTTGGCCGCGGCGCTATTGAGCCCGACGAAGCCGTTTCCGGGAACGGATTGGTACCCGTGGCTGTATTTACGCGAGGCCGTGCAATTGGGCTTGGTCGCGATCTCGTTGGCGTTCGGCTCGAGCAAGGTGCGCAGCGACAACGGCTTCAACTACGGCGCGATTCTCGAAGTCGCCGCGTTGTTCATCGGCATCTTTATCTGCATGCAGCCGGCGTTGCAGATTCTCGACGTCAAGGGGAGCGAGTTGCCGGTCAAGTCGGCCGCGCAATACTTCTGGGCGACCGGTTCGCTCTCCAGCGTGCTCGACAATGCGCCGACGTATCTTGTGTTCTACGAAATGGCGAAGATCAACCCCGCGGAACTCACGGCGGAGATGGCCGAGTTGCTGGCCGCGATCAGCCTGGGCGCCGTGTTCATGGGAGCCAACACCTATATCGGCAACGGCCCCAACTTCATGGTGAAGACGATCGCCGAGAAGGCGGGCGTGAAGATGCCGAGCTTCTTCGGCTACATGGTCTACAGCTTCAGCGTTTTGATCCCGCTGTTCGTGCTCGTGACGTACATGTTCTTCTAAAGCATTGCGTGTGTCGGGAACGCCCTCCGCGGCGCTCGGCTGCGCATAGTTGCGCGACATCGGCCTGCGACCTCGACCCGCTCCCTGACGGTCGCGGCTCTGAAGTGGGTGCCGAGATCCAGTCGGGTACACGCATCAGAGCCGGGAGCGTCCGCGACCGGGTCGACGTTGCAGCGCACTTGTCGCCCAGCCAGTCGCAATTCGCAGAGCGCCGGCGGGGGCGTTCCCTTTCGGCCGGGGCTTCGTGTACGATCGATGTCATGAGCACGACCTCGGTACCTGACGAGAACGTCACCCTGCGGCGCAAAGTCCAGCCGCTGAAGATCGGCGACTTGGTGGTCGACCCGCCCGTGTTGCAGGCCCCGATGGCCGGCTTTACCAACTACGTCTATCGTCAGATCGTGCGCGAGTTGGGCGGAGCCGGCTTGCAGGCCACGGAAATGATCAGCGCACGCGGCTTCTTGGCGATCGAAGAACATGCCGACGAGTTCCCCGATCGGCTGTGGGGCGTGAAAGAGGAGGCCCGGCCGCTCGCGGTGCAGATTTGGGACAACGACCCGGAGACTTTGGCGGCCGTCGGTTCGCGTTTGGCCCACGAGTTCAAGGTGTCGGTCGTCGACATCAACTTCGGCTGCCCGGTGAAGCAGATCACCGAAGCGGCGCACAGCGGTTCGTACTTGCTGCGCGATCCGGATCGCGTCGGGCGGATCGTCGAGCGGGTCGTCCAGGCCTGCGCGCCGACTCCGGTCACGGCGAAGATTCGGCTCGGCTGCACGCGCGATTGCGTCAACGCAATCGACGTGGCCCAAGTCGTCGAAGGGGCCGGAGCCGCGGCGCTGACGTGCCACGGTCGTGTGGCGGCCGATTACTTCACCGGTTCGGCCGATTGGTCGCTCATTTCGGCGATTAAGCCGCATTTGAAGCGGATTCCGCTGATCGGCAACGGCGATATCGACTCGGCCGAGAAAGTCGTCGCCGCCTTCGAGCGGTACGACGTCGACGGCGTGATGATCGCGCGGGCCGCGCTCGGTAAGCCGTGGCTGTTTCACCAGGCGCAATGCGCGCTGCGCGGCGAGCCGATTCCTCCCGACCCGACGTTGGCCGAACAGAAGCAGCTGTTGTTGCACCACTTTGAATTGGTGCTCCGGCGATTCGGCGAGCAGAAGGGCGTGCTCTTGATGCGGCGCTTCGCTTGCTGCTACGCCCAGGGGCAATACGGCGCGCGGGCCTTTCGCACGCACGCGGCCAAGCTCAAATCGCGCGCGGAGTTCTACGACATCGTCGAAAGGCATTTTCCGCGCGACGGCGTCGAGCTTGATCCAAAGTATGTGCGCCGCCAGAAGGCCGATTAGCGCCTCAGTCTACTTCCGCAGTACGAGCACCGGGCAGTGCGCGAGGCGGACGACGCGTTCGGCCGTGCTGCCGATCAAGAGGCGGCTGATGCCCGTTCGTCCGTGCGAGGGCAGCACGATCAGCTCCGCATGGTTCGCCTGTGCGAAGTCGGCGATGCCGTGACCCGCCTCGCCGAAGACGACGTGGAGCTGGACGCCGTCGTAACGCGGATCGACCAACCGCTCGCGCAACGCTTGCAGAGCGTGATGCTGTCGGGCCGGCGTGTCGGCAGTCGTCCAAAGGTATTCCGGGTCCGAGGGCTCGATCGTCGGCAGCACGTGGACGGCGTGAACGTTGGCCGGAGCGGCGGCGATTTCCAGCGCCGTGTCGAGAGCGGCGATCGAATCGTCGGAGAAATCGACCGGAACGACGATGCATTTCTTGGCGTGCCAACTCATGGGGATAAACTCCGATTGGTCCGGCGAATCGCGACGCTGCGGCGAGCGGCGGGTTTAACTATCGTGCGGAACGTGTTGAATCGTCTCTTCGGCTTCGGCGGGCGGCAGCGTCAGCACGCGGTAGACGCAGTAGGTGCAGAGCGTCAGCACGCCGCCGACCGACGCGATCATAATCGACCAGCCGGCGAGTGTCATGTTTGAGTTTCCTCGGCGATCGGCGACGACGTGCGTGCGGCCCAACGCCGGCCGGCGAAATGAATCATGACAAGCAGCAGCACCGCCAAGGCGGCGATGAACGCGGCCGTGATCTGCGCGACGGGACTTTTGGACAACGTAGCCGCATAACCCGGTTTGGCAGGCGTGCCGACGACGTCGACGACGAAAAACCAGGCGACCATCGCGATGAGATAAAGCGGCGTGACGTACTTGAGGACGCAGCGGACGACGCCCGGAATACGGATGTGAGCGCCGCGATGGGCTTCGGCTTCTCCGCGTTCGACGCCGAAGATCCAACCGTAGAGGACCGACTGAAAGAGCGCTAAGCAAACAATCAGAAAGCTGCCGACCCAGAAATCCATCGTGTCGAGCGCGAGCATGTCGCGCGAGAAATAGACGACCAGCCCGCTCCCCGCGGCCGCGATGAGCGCGAGCAGCCCAAACGCGGAGCGGCGGCGCAAGCCGAGCCCTTCGAGGAAGAACGTGGCGACGGGATGAATCATCGCGATGCTGCTGGTGACCGCGGCGAGAAAGAGCATGAAGAACCACATCGCGCCGAAGAACTGTCCGCCGGGCATCCGCGCGAAGACGTTGGGCAAGGCGTTGAAGCCGAGACCGAAAGTGCCCATGCCGGCCACCGAAGCGCCGAGAAACACGAACGCGGCGGGAATCGTGATCAGCCCGCCGAGGCAGACTTCGAAGAATTCGTTCATCGACGCGGCGGTGAGCCCGCTGAGGACGACGTCGTCGCGGTTGCGCGTGTAGCTCGAATAGTTGATGATGATGCCGAAGCCGACGCCGAGACTGAAGAAAATCTGTCCGGCGGCGGCGATCCAGGTGCCCGGCTTCAGCAGCGGAGCCCACGAATCTCCGGCCGGCGGATTCCACATGAAGCCCAGACCGGCCGTGATGTTTTGCCCAGGCAGATCGGGATTGGGAGTGCCGAGCGTAAGCACCCGCACCAGGACGATGCCGGCCAAGACGGCCATCAGCGGCAGCGCGAAGTTGCAGAATCGCTCGATGCCTTGCGCGAGGCCGCGAAAGATGATGACGAAATTGAGCGTGAAGACGAGGCCGACGGTGACGAGCAGTTCGACCCCGTCGCCGGCGAAGAGGCTGCCGTCGGCCTGCTTGCCGACGTAGCGGTTGAAATAGTCGACATAGGTTTCCGGGCGATCACCTAGTGCGAGATGGCCGCGGAGATAGTTCCAAGCGTATCCCAGACACCAGGCCTCGATCACGACGTAGTACATGTAGACCACGAGCGGGATCAGGAGCGGCAGGACACCAAAGTATTTGGCGGCCGGGTGACGCCAGAGCACGCTGAAGATTCCCGGAGCGGAATGGAAGCCGCGCGTGCCGCCGTAGCGGCCCATCGTCCACTCGGCCCAGCAGAGCGGGATGCCGAGCAGCAGCAAGGCGGCGAAGTAAGGCAACATAAACGCCCCGCCGCCGTGCTGGGCCGCTTGGCCCGGAAAACGGAGGAAATTGCCGAGCCCGACCGCCGACCCGGCGACGGCCATGATCACGCCGATTCGCGATGCCCAACCGTCGTGTTGCTTCATGCCGCAGCGATTCCCAGTTGCCTGAGGTCCGACGGCGGCAGTATCGCAGGAACTCGATTCAGGTCAAGGAGTTGCGTTGACGCCGGCGGTGCCGGCGGATTCTTCGGCGAATTAAAACATGCCTCATTGTCAAAAATCGGCCGATCGCTATGATTTGGGTGTCGTCCAGCGGCGCTCGCCGCGGGCCCTTTGTCGTTCTTCGTGCCTTGGCTCGGCCGGTTATGAGTTCCACGACCGAAATCACCGATGCCCGGCTGGTCGACCTGATTCGCGGCCGAGAAACGATGAGCATCGCCGAAATCGGCGACGCTTGCGGGGTGACGGCGACTGCGGTGCGGCAGCGATTGACCCGATTGATGAGCCAAGGGCTCGTCGAACGCGTGACGAAGCGCCACGGCCGGGGCCGCCCGGAGCACCGCTATTCGGTGACCGAAAAGGCCCGCCGCCAACTGGGCAACAACTACGCCGACTTAGCGATGGTGTTGTGGACCGAGCTGCGGCAGGTGCGGGACGACGAAGTGCGCCGCGGGCTGCTGCAGCGCGTCGCCGATCAGATGACGCAGCTTTATCGCGGGCAAGTGCAAGGGGCGACGACGACGGACCGTATGGAGTCGCTGCGGGGGCTGTTTGCCGACCGGCGAGTGCCGATGACCGTGTCGGCCGACGGCCGGAGTGCGGCTTTGGAAGTGGGGGACTGCCCCTATCCTGAGCTAGCCGCGCAAGATCGCGGTGTTTGCGCCATGGAAAAAATGATGATCGCCGAGTTGCTTGAGACGCCCGTGCGGCTTTCGCAGTGTCGGCTCGACGGCGACACGTGTTGCCGTTTTGAGGCGGGTGCCGGCCGTGCGGAAACGGCTCGCCCGACCGCCCAAGAAGTTCAAGTCCGAGCGAGCGTGCCCGAATCGAGTTTTGTTGCGGAGAGCGGAGCCTTACAATAGCCGGTTTGTTTCTGTTTGCCGGAAATCGCGACCTGCGATTGCAAACTGAAACGCACTTAGTCTGCGGATGACGGAAGCCCACTATGACGCTATCGCAATCGCCCGCGCACGTTCAGCAGAAGCCGTGGATCGAAGGTCGGTTCGAAGAGAACATGATCCTCACGACGGTCGAGCAAGCCATCAATTGGGCTCGCCAAGCGAGTATCTGGCCGATGACGTTCGGCTTGGCCTGTTGCGCGATCGAGATGATGGCGGCGGGCGCGAGCCGCTACGACCTGGACCGCTTCGGCGCGGGCGCTTTTCGCGCCACGCCCCGGCAAGCCGACTTGATGATCGTCGCCGGCACGGTCACCTACAAGATGGCCAGCCGCGTGCGCCGGCTTTACAACCTGATGCCCGATCCGAAGTTCGTCATCGCGATGGGCGCCTGCACGGTCGGCGGCGGGCCGTATTTCAAGTACGGCTACCATGTCGTCAAAGGCGTCGACTTGGTCGTGCCGGTCGACGTCTACGTGCCCGGTTGCCCGCCGCGGCCGGAGTCGTTGCTCGAAGGCCTGATGCGCATCCAAGACAAGATTCGCGGCTACAAGATCGCCAAGCAACAAGGCTCGGCCGGCTTCGGCCAACAAGGCCTGCAGCTCGAAAGCGAAATCCCGCTGCCGCACCACAGCGGTTATGTCGGCGTCGAAGAGAAGCAGCCGTTGTTCGACCACCAAAAAATCACCGGTTAGTCATTCCTTTATTCGTTTGTTTACCCGCCTCGCTCGCGAGGCTTGCAGCCACTCATGATTTCCGAAATGAAGAACGTCAGCAGCGATACGCTCCGGATTACGAACCTTCACGTGAGCGTTGAAGGAAAGCCGATTCTCAAAGGCGTGAACCTCACGGTTCGCCGCGGCGAAACGCACGCGCTCATGGGCCCCAACGGTTCGGGCAAGAGCACGCTCGGCTACGCGATCGCCGGCCACCCGGGATACGAGGTGACCGACGGTTCGATCGAACTCACGATCGACGGCGTCACGCATAACGTGCTCGAGATGGAAGCCGACGGTCGCGCTCGCCAAGGCATTTTCTTGGCGTTCCAGCGGCCGATGTCGATTCCCGGCGTAAAGCTGGCCGACTTCCTGCGGCACGCCACGACCAACGTGCGCCGCCCCGATCGCAAAGAAGGGGAAGAACTGATTCCGATGCGCGAGTTTCGCAAGGAGCTCAAGAGCAAGATGGAACAGTTGCGGATGGACACCGAGTTCGCCCGCCGCTATGTGAATGAAGGGTTCTCCGGCGGCGAAATGAAGCGGGCGGAAATCCTGCAAATGGCCATGCTGCGGCCAAAGTTCGCGATTCTCGACGAAACCGACAGCGGTTTAGACGTGGACGCCGTGCGCCTCGCGAGCCAGAGCATCGCCGAAATCGGCGGCGCCGACATGGGCATCATCATCATCACCCACCACGACAAGCTGCTGGAGCACAACGTGCCGGAGTTCACGCACGTGATGCTCGGCGGGCGGATCGTCGAGACCGGCGGCCGCGAGTTGGCCGAGGAGTTGCATCGTTCGGGCTACGACCGCATTCGCGCGGCCTACCCCGAGGCCGCGGCCGAGGAGAAGGCGATGACGGAAAAGAAGCAGCCCGCCGTCGTCTAGTTGAGAACAAGTGATCGAGCGTTTGAATTAACCGCGGCCCGCTACGCCGCGAGATCGAGATAGAATCATGGCCACCGATACCAAGACCGACGAGTTTTCGAGCGTCGTCGGCGAAATCAATAAGTACGACTTCCGCAACGCGGAAAAATACGTCTTCAAGAGCCGGAAAGGTTTGGACGCGGAAATCGTCCACCAGATTTCCGACATGAAGAACGAGCCGCAGTGGATGCGCGATTTCCGTCTGCAAAGCCTCGAAATCTTCAACTCGAAGCCGATGCCGAAGTGGGGCGGCGACGTCAGCCTCGACTTCAACGACATCTACTACTACATCAAGCCGTCGGACCGCCAGGGGCGGAGTTGGGACGAAGTGCCCGACGACATCAAGCGGACCTTCGACAAGCTCGGCATTCCCGAAGCCGAAAAGAAGTTTCTCTCCGGCGTGAAGGCGCAGTACGAAAGCGAAGTTGTCTACGGGTCGCTCCGTGAAGAGCTGAGCAACCAAGGGGTGATCTTCACCGACACGGATTCCGCCGTCCGCGACTATCCGGACCTCGTCCGCGAATACTTCGCCAAGGTCATTCCTCCGACCGACAATAAGTTCGCCGCGCTCAACTCGGCCGTCTGGTCGGGCGGGTCGTTCATTTATGTGCCCAAGGGCGTGGCGATCGAGTTCCCGCTGCAGGCCTATTTCCGCATCAATGCGGAAAACATGGGCCAATTCGAGCGAACGCTGATCATCGTCGACGAAGGGGCGCAGATTCACTACGTCGAAGGCTGCACGGCCCCGATGTACAGCACCGAAAGCCTGCACTCGGCCGTGGTCGAAATCATGGTCAAGAAGCACGCCCGCTGCCGCTACACGACGATCCAAAACTGGGCCAACAACATCTACAACCTCGTCACCAAGCGGGCCATGGCCTACGAAGGCGCGGTGATGGAGTGGATCGACGGCAACCTCGGCAGCCGGCTGACGATGAAATACCCGGCCGTGTACATGATGGAGCCGGGGGCTCGCGGCGAGATTCTCTCGATCGCGTTTGCGTCGCAAGGCCAGCATCAAGACGCCGGGGCGAAGGTCGTGCACTGCGCCCCGAATACGTCGAGCCGAATCATCTCGAAGAGCATCTCCAAAAACGGCGGTCGCTCCAGCTACCGCGGTTTGGTGCGCGTCGAGAAAGACGCTCACAACGCCAAGTCGAACGTCGTTTGCGACGCGCTGATTCTCGACTCGAAGAGCCGCAGCGACACCTATCCGTACATCGAAATCGAAAACCAAGACGTGCAGATCGGCCACGAGGCGAGCGTCTCGCGGATCGGCGAAGAACAACTGTTCTACCTGCAGAGCCGCGGGCTCTCGGAAGCCGAAGCCAGCACGATGATCGTCAACGGCTTCATCGAGCCGCTCGTGAAAGAGTTGCCGATGGAATACGCCGTGGAAATGAACCGACTGATCGAATTGCAGATGGAAGGCTCCGTCGGCTAGTTCGCCGAGCTTCACCTCGTACGACACCAATCCGTCGATCGGCCGGCTCTGTCAGTCGCAGCGCCGGCCGGTCTCTTTCAGGGATCGCCATGTCCGCAGTCGCCTCCGCCTCAGGATTCACCGCCGAATCGTTCGACGCGTTCATCGCGCCGCGCAATGAGCCCGTCTGGCTCAAGGAAATGCGCCGCGCCGCTTGGAAGAACTTTCTCGAACTACCGCTCCCTTCGCGTCGCGAAGAAGAGTGGATGCGGACCGACATTCGGTTGTTCAAGCTCGACAAATTCGCGCCGGCGAACGACAACGTCGCGTCGACGCCGGCCTCGGCTCCTGTTGCGCTGCTCGCCGCCGGAATCGATCTCGGCGGTTCGATGACAGTGGTCAACGGCCGAACGACCGAAGCCCAACTCGCCGACGATTTGGCTAAGCAAGGCGTGTTGTTCGGCTCGCTGGAGAAACTCGTCGCCGAGCACGGCGAGAAGTTGCAGCCGTATTTCGAGCGCAAGTTGGTGAATAGCTCGGCGGATAAGTTTGCGGCCTTGCACGCCGCCTGCTGGACCGGCGGGACGTTGCTCTACGTGCCGCGCGGCGTCGCCGTCGAGCGTCCGCTGCACAACATCGCGGCTCTCAGCGGAGCGGCGGCCGCGAATCCCGCCGACTTCAGCAAGATTCTCGTGGTTTTGGAAGACGGCGCGCAAGCGACGTTTCTCTCCGAAACGGCGGGCGACGGCGCGGCCGCCCTGCACTGCGGCTCGATCGAACTGTTCGTCGGCCAAGGGGCGCGGCTCCGCTACGTGAACCTGCAAAACTGGGGGGCGGGCACCTGGCACTTCGCCCATCAGAAGGCGGCCGTCGATCGCGACGCCTCGCTGCAATGGACGATCGGCGCGCTCGGCAGTCGCTTGGCGAAGGTGAATCAACACGTCGCTTTGACCGGCCCTTACGCCGACGCGCAAGTGAACGGCGTCATGTTCACCGAAGGGAAGCAGCATCTCTCCTATCACACGCTCCAGCATCACGAGCAACCGAACTGCCGCAGCGATTTGCTCTACAAGGGCGCGCTGCAAGATTCGTCGCGGCTCGTCTGGCGCGGCATGATCAAGGTCGACCGCGACGCCCAGAAGACCGACGCCTATCAGCGCGACGACAACTTGATGCTCAGCGACGACTCGCGGGCTGATTCCATTCCGGGCCTCGAGATCGAAGCCGACGACGTGCGCTGCACCCACGGCGCCACGGCCGGCCGGGTCGACGAATCGCAGATCTTCTATGCTCAATCGCGCGGCCTCACGCGCAAGGAAGCCGTGCGGATGATCGTGGCCGGCTTCTTCCAGCAAGTGTTCGACCGCATCGAGTTGGAAAGCGTCCGCGAAGCGCTGGGGCTCGCGATCGGCCGGCGAATTCGGGAGTATTCCTAATGAGCGGAACCTACATCAAGGCGGCGCGGGCCGACGAAGTGCCTCCCGGCGAACGGCTGCTCGTCGAGGTCGACGAGCAAATCGTGGTCTTGTTCAACGTCGGCGGTGAATTCTTCGCGCTCGACGACGTTTGCACGCACGACGACGGCCCCTTGAGCGAAGGGAAGCTCGAAGATCACACGATCGCCTGCCCGCGGCACGGCGCCAAGTTCGACGTTCGCAACGGCAAAGCGCTGACGATGCCCGCCACCAAGCCGACGCGGGCTTATGAGTGCAAAGTGGAAAACGGCGACGTGCTGATTTTGGTCGCCGCCGCTTCATCGGCCGCGGAAACGTCGACGGCCGCTCCCGCCGGAGCGGTGCTCGACCGCCCCGCCCCGACTTCCGCTCCCACGACTTTGCAATCGGCCGGGAGTTTAGCGGTGAAGTCGGACGAAACGTGCGTCGCTCCGCCGATCCAAGAAAATCCGGCGCTCGCCGGCGAAGGCGCGCCGACCGAGCTTAACGAAGATTCGATCCGCGAAGCGCTGAAGCAGGTGATCGATCCGGAGTTGTTCGTCAACATCGTCGATTTGGGGCTGATCTACGGCGTGACGCTCGGCGAACTGCCCGAAGGCAAGTCGCACATCGCGATCGACATGACGATGACCAGCCCGGCTTGTCCGGCGGGCCCGCAATTGATTCAGAATTCGAAAGACGTGCTGGGGCGCTTGCCCAACGTCGGCGGGGTCGACGTGAAGCTCGTCATGGTTCCGCCGTGGACGCCGGACCGGATGACGGAAGCGGCCCGCGACCAACTCGGCATCTTCTAGAGTCGGCGACGGTCGCGTCGTGAGCCTTCGATTACGACTGCTCGCTCGTCCCGGCCGCGGTTTCCGTCAGGCTGTCGAGCGCCTCGCGTAGTTCGCGCTCGTGCAGGTCGAACTCGCCGGCCGAGCAGGTGACTTTGATCTCGAAGCTCGCCGTCCGCCCGGCGAAGCGCCGTTCCAACACGACGAGGCGTTCGCCGTCGCGCTCGGTGCGGATCAGCGTTTCCAATGCTCGACCTCGTCCCTGCGGCACGATCTTGCATTCCACTCGCGCCGCGGAGTCGCCGCGGCGGACAAATTGGGGCGTCTCCGCCGCCAATTGTTCAAGGTTGAGCGGTCGCAACGACGACGCCATGACGCTGAGATTATCGAGATGATCGCCGTGGCGGCGACCGGCGGCGTACACGAGCGTCCGGCTCGTCGGTCCCAGCGTGGGTTCCCACGATTCCGGCAACTTGACGGCGAAGCGCAGATCGCGCTGCAGCCAATAGTCGTTCCCCAGCGGCGTCAGGCCGAGTTCCGGAGGATCGAGCCGCAAGGAGGCGAACATTTCGTCCATGTCGGCGGCGTAGGCGTCGAAGTGGGCTTCGTCGGATTCGAGCGTAAAGCGGTAGAGCAAGCCGCGGCAAATCAGCAACTCTTGCCGCTCACCCCACCGCCGGCCTTGAGCATCTTGGTGAAACCGCACGGCGGAGAGTCGCCGTCCGGCGACGGCGCGCAGCTCCGGGGAGACTTCGCCCGGGGCTAAGTCGCGGAGCTTGATCGTAAGGCTATTGGGAACGACCGTTTTCGGCGACGAGTCTTCCAGTTTGCGGCGCTGAACTTCCAGCGACTCCGGCACCGGCGTGAGCGTGCACGTGAGGGTGCCGACGCGCGAACCGGAGTCCTGCGGCAGAGCGAGTTCGAAGGCCTTGTCGCCGCGCGCCCAATCGGCCAAATCCCAAGCCTGCGGCACGCGTGCGCGAACACCCATGCGCGGCACGTCGACGGCCCGCTTGCCGTCGTCGGCCCATGCGACGCTCAGTGCGCAGCACGCCGTGCAGCAGATCGTCGACCGTAGGAGTATGTTGCTCATCGCTTGGCCGATTATGTCGCGGTCAGTTGCCGAAACCCGACGAGCCGATCATAACCTAAGGGCCTCGCCGACGCGAATTTTGCAGCCGTTGCGGCCCGCCGATGAAAGTTTTGATCTATGAACACGTGACCGACGCCGCCCGGCTGGGCGAGTCTTCCGTCGAGTATCCGGAGTCGGTGCGAATCGAAGGGGCGGCGATGCGCTCGGCCGTCGTCGCCGATTTTCAGGCCGTGCCCGGAGTCGAAACGCTTGAGCCGGCCGGCCGTGGTTTTGAAGAGTGCATGGCTGCGGCCGAAGCGGTGCTGCTCATCGCTCCCGAAAGCGACGGCGTGCTCGCGGCGCTCACTCGGCGCGTGGAGCGAATACAAACGCCGCTGCTCTCTCCTTCGTCGGAATTTTGCGCTTGGGCGGGCGACAAGAGCGCCGCGGCCGAGCGGCCGGCATCGTGGGGAGTACCGGTGCCGCGCGGCCGGCGTCTCACGGCCGAGGATCGCTCAAGCGGCGATCTTGCCTGGCCGGTCGTGCTGAAGCCGAACGACGGTTGCGGATCGCAGGGCGTGTTGCGAATCGCAACGCGTGCCGCGCTCGACGGCGTCGTTCGGCGACTCCGGCTCGGGCCGGCGTCCGCGCCGACGTCGCTCGGCAGCTACCGGCTGGAGGAGTTCGTACCGGGGGAGGCGGTGAGCGTGGCGTTGCTGAACGGCCCCGGAGGAATCTTTGCGCTGCCCGCCTGCCGTCAGAAGCTTTCCGACGACGGATCGTTCGCTTATCTCGGCGGCTCCGCTCCGTTGCCCGCGCCGCACGCCGGCCGCGCCCAAGCCTTGGCCTTGAAAGCGGCGGCCGCGATGCCGCAGTGGCGGGGATATATCGGGCTCGACCTAGTGCTCGGCCCCGCCGACGACGGCTCCGCCGACTATCTTATCGAAGTGAATCCGCGACTGACGACCTCGTACGTCGGCCTCCGCAGGCTGGCGCAGAGCAACTTGGCGCAAGCGATGATCGACGTAGCGGCCGGCCGAATGCCGAACCTCGAATTTCGTCGTGGATCGGTGGAGTTCACTCCCGCCGGCGCGGTGACCTATTGCGACGACGCGCCGGCTGCGATGTGCGCGGCTCGCCCCGCCGAGGCCTTCGCTACATGACGAGCGAGGCGACGGCGAACGTGTTGGCGCTGGATATCGGCGGCGCGAATCTCAAAGCGGCCGACGGCGGTAACTACGCGCGCGCGGAGTTTTTTCCGTTGTGGCGTACGCCGGAAAAACTGAGCGAGGCGATCGCGACGCTCGTCGCGGCCGCGCCCCCCCGCTCCGCTTGGGTCGTCACCATGACGGGCGAACTGGCCGATTGCTTTCGCACGAAACGCGCAGGAGTCGCGGCGATCGTCGACGCCGTCGTCGTCGCCGCCGGCCCGCAGGTCGAAGTTTTGATCTATCTCACGGATGGAACGTTCGTTCGCCCGGCGGAAGCGAAGCTTCGCTCCTTAGAGGCGGCGGCTTCGAACTGGCACGCCACGGCGACGCTGGTCGCCCGCCGCTTCGCCCCCGCCGCGGGCCTGCTTATCGACATCGGCTCGACGACCTGCGACGTCGTCCCCTTCGCCGCAGGCGTCGCGGCGCCGCTCGGCCGGACCGATCCCGAGCGGCTGGCGAGCGGCGAGCTGGTGTACACCGGCGTCGTGCGGAGTCCGGTCTGCGCGCTGGTGCAGACGTTGCCCTGGCGCGGCAAGCCGTGCGGCGTCGCGCAAGAGTTGTTTGCGACGACGCTCGACGCTTACCTCATGCTCGGCGATCTCCCCGAAGACCCGACGAACACGAACACGGCCGACGGCCGGCCGGCGACACGAGAGCTCGCCCACGAGCGACTGGGGCGTTGTGTTTGCGCCGATCGTGAGTCGTTTGATCTTGCCGATGCCCGTGCCGCGGCCAAGGCGATTCTCGACGCTCAGCTTGGGCAACTCGCCGCCGCGTGGCGACGGGTCGTCGAGCGTTCCGCTCGTCCGATCGAGTTGGTCGTCGTGGCCGGCCAAGGAGAGTTTCTCGCGCAGCGATTGCTGCGACATGTCGGTTGGGAAGGCCGCACGGTTTCGCTGGCGGCGGAAATCGGCGCGGCCGCGTCGCAAGTCGCTCCGGCCTTTGCCTTGGCGCAACTAGCCGACGAACGGAGGCGGTCGTGAGCGGTGCGACTTGCCGTGTGGTTAAACTTGGCGGCAGCCTGATCTCGTTCGACGCGCTCGCGGCTGCGCTGCAGGCTTGGTATGCAGGGCAACCGCGGCTGCGAACGCTCTTCGTCGTCGGAGGAGGAGCCGAAGTCGACGAGCTGCGCGAGCGTCAACGCCGGGAGCGGCACGTGGACGATCGAGAAGCCCACTGGCTGGCGATCGGCGCGATGCAAGAAAACGCGCGGCGGCTCGCCGCCGTGTTGCCGGAGGGCGTCGAAACGGTCGACGCCTGGAACTTCATGCAGGCCGACTTGCTCGGCCCCGACCCGCTGCCGGAGTCGTGGGACGTCACGAGCGACTCGATCGCGGCCCGCGTCGCCGAACGAGAGCGGGCGCAAGAACTCGTCCTGCTGAAATCAGCGCTTCCGGCCGACGCGGGGAATCTAAGCGGCTACGTCGACGAATACTTCGCACACGCGGCGAGGAGCTTGCCGCAGATTCGGTTGGTCGATCTTCGCGACCCGCAGTTCGCCGAACTGCGGATCACGCTCAAGCACGCGACGGGTTAGTCCCACCACCAGGTCTTCGATTCGACGACCGACTTGCGCGTGTCGGCCAGCTTCGCGTCGGTCTCTTTCTTGTCGGCGATGCCCCAAGAATTGATCTGCACGCCGCCCGAGGCCGAGATCACCCAATTGTTCCCCTTCTTCATAAGGCTGGCGACGGAATCGGTGTGCTTCACCGCTTCGTAGCTGTCGTTGGGCAACTCATTTGAATTGAGCAACAGCGGCAAGCTGTAGCCCGCCTTGCGCGCCAACTGTTCCTTGAAGATCAACGCACCGACGACGGCCAAGTCCATCGCGTTTTGCAACTCCGCGAAGACCGGCTCCTTTTCGGCGAGCTGCGTGTACTTCGTCGTCATCATGTCGGCCCACTTCTGCGCGGCCGGGCTCGATGTGCCGGCTTGGGCCTTCTTGCCATCGGCCGAAAACACCGTGTCTTCGGTCAGGCACTTCACGTTGCCCGGACGGAGCTCGTAGGCGAGCCCTTCGCCGTCGACGAGCACCGGTTGATAATCGGGCACGAGCCACCAGCGAGGGGCGACGGCCGACATGCCGCGGCCGCCCCCGCCGAGCAGTTGGAGATAGCTCGTCAGGCCGGCGACGGGCGACGGATCGAGATTCATGCCGAGCCGCTTCATTCGATAGTCGGCGGCGACGAGCACATGGGCGAAGTGCGTCGTCGGCGAGACGCCCGAGATCGTCACGCTTTGCGGCCCGAGCGCTTGCTCGATGCTCTTGCCGGTTTGCTGCGGATTGCCGATGGTGCGTAAGCCGGCGACGTGAGCACGCAGCCGATCAAGGCCTTCGGGCGTCGGGTCGATCGAGCAGGAGATGCCGCCTTGCGCGGCTTGCTCGGCCGTGCGGAGCGCGGTGAGCAGGTCGTCGAGCGTGAGCACCGGCTTCTCGGTCGTCGCGCCGACGATGTCGCCGCGAGCATTCGTTTTCCAGCCTTCGCCGAAGCCGGCGAGCACGATGTCTTGCCGCTCGGGGAACACGAACACGTATTGAATCTTTTGCAGCCCGGCGAGGAGTTTCATCTCGTCGGGGATCGGCGTGCCGGTGTTGATGTTGTCGGCCAGCGTTTTTTCCAATGCGCGCAAAGACACTTTGCGCAACGGCGACGGCCGCTTCATGTCGGCCGAGGCCTGCTCGAGGGCGGCGGCGCGCTCTTTCGCCAATTGATTCAAGGCGTCCGGCTGCAGCCGCTCGATGGCGCCCGAAGCGTCGATGCGAACGCCGCCCACCGCGCTCGTTCGTCCCACGCAGGCGCCGCTCCGACGGACGGTGAGGTCCGGCAAATCGCGGCAGAGCGCGCCGACGACGACTAACGCCGATAAGGCGTAACAAAGACTGCGGATTTTCAAGATGGACGACTGCATGGTGGCTCCGGTCGAGTGCCGCGAAATCAAGGTCGGTCGGATCAGGCGATGCGGTATGCGAACACGACTACCCGTCCATCCTAATTCGACGTCGCGGCCTAGATCGAATTTGTTGAACGATTTTTAACTTGGTTTCAGCTTCCAGGGCCGACGAGACGAGTTGTCGAAGCGGAGCGACGGAGCGGAGTTTAGTCCCACCACCACGATTTCGGCTCCGCCGTCGGGCGGCGGCTTTCGGCGAGCTGAGCGTCGATCGTCTTTTGGCGAACGACCTCGCTCGGGCGGATTTGCACGCCGCCGGAGGCCGAGATGACCCAGTTATTTCCTTTTTTCATCAGCCCGGCGACCGTATCGGTTTGCTTCACCGCCTCGAAGCGCTCGTACGGCAGTTCCGCGGAGTTGAGCAGCAGCGGCAAGCTATATCCCGCCTTATCGCTCAGGCGTTCCTGATAAATCAAAGCCGCGACGACCGCGAGGTCCATCAGATTCCGCAGCTCGGCGAAGACCGGCTCCTTAGCGGCCAGTTGCCCATATTTCGAAGTCATCATGTCGGCCCACCGCTGTGCCGCCGGACTGGATTGGCCGGCTTGCCGCGACGTGCCGTCGGCCGCGAACACGGTGTCTTCCGTCAGGCACTTCACACCGTTACTGCGGACCTGATAGGCCAAGCCTTCATCGTCGACCACGACCGGCTCATAGTCCGGCACGAGCCACCAGCGGGGAGCGATGGCCGACAGGCCGCGTCCGCCGCCGCCGAGAAGTTGGACGTAGCTGGTCAGCCCCGGAACCGGCGACGCATCGAGGTTCATTCCCAGCCGCTTCATCCGATAGTCGGCCGCAACCATCACATGGGCGAAATGGGTCGTGGGAGGGAGACCGGTGATCGTCACGGTCTGCGGCCCCAACGCCTGCTCAATCGATTTGCCGGTTTGTTGCGGATTGCCGATCGTTTTCAGGCCGGCCACATGGCTGCGGAGTCGTTCGAGCCCGGCGGGCGTCGGATCGATCGAGCAGGAGATGCCGTCGGTCGCCGCTTGTTCGGCGTGGCGGAGCGCAACGAGAAGATCGTCGAGCATCAGCACCGGCTTCTCGCTCGTCACGCCGACGATGTCGCCGCGCTCGTTCGTTTTCCAGCCTTCGCCAAAGCCGGCCAGCACGATGTCGCGCCGTTCCGGGTAGACAAACACATATTCGATGCTTTGTAGACCGGCTAGCAACTGAATCTCTTCCGGCACCGGTCGGGCTTTTTCCAAGCTCTCGGCGATCGCGCTTTCCAAGGCCCGCAACGATACTTTCCGCAATTCGCTTGGCTTGCGCATGTCGCTGGAAGCATCGGCGATCGCGCGCCGTCGTTGTTCGCCGAGCCGCTTCAAGGTGTCGGGAGCCAGCCGCTCGATCGCGCCCGAGGCGCCGATGCGGACTCCGCCGACCGCGCTGGTGTTCAAACACCCGACGGAACGAGGCAGCCGATGGGGCCCGTCGACGAATTGCAAACTAGCGATCACACCGATCGCCGTGAGCCAATAACGGGAGCGCCACAGAAATGAATCTGTAAAACGGGGCATTTAGATAAGCCTTGCGATGTCGAAAGACTTTGCCCGAATGGGCGGACAAGTCTATAAAGGAAATGGGGTTAAGTCCGCGGAATCGAAACCGCGGAGACTACGAAAACGTAAGGTTTACGATAGTCAGGCGACTCCCCTGTTGCAACAAAACCTGCGATTTGTGGGTTTTTTGCGATCGAGAACGCGCGAAAACTCCGGCATAAACGTCACGCTCGCTCGTCTGACTCGGCCAACCGCGCGAGGCTTGCCCACCTACGGGAGTGATGAGTATCGTGGCGACTTACCGCCGAATCTCAAAGAATTGCCGTCGGAACGTCGAGCCGGCGGCGGGCTCCCAAGTTTTTTGGGCCCGCAAGGTCGCTGCTCGACGGACTTCTCCAACCCCGGCCGGCAGTGCCGCATGCCCGCGAATTTAGCCTATCTCGTCATCCGCGAAGGAGCCAAGTGGACCGACGTCTTCCGTCTGGTCCCGGGGCAAACGGCGACGATCGGCCGCGCTCCCACCAATCAGATCGTCATGAAAGACGATCGCTGCAGCCGGTGTCACGCCGAAGTGTATTGGCGCGACGACGAATGGTATGTCCGCGACTTGGAGAGTCGCAACGGCACGCTCATCGGCGAAACGCCCATCCACGGCGAACATCGACTCGAAGCCGGGGAAGTCATCCGCATCGGTAGTTCGCAACTCGCCTACGTTCTCGATCTGACGAAAGCCTTTCCGGAGTCCGGCTCGGTCGTACGCACCTTGCCCATGAGCGGAGCCGCGAAAGAGGCGGCGCTCGGCGACAGCGACTCGTCGATCAACGTGCATGAGCCGACGATGATCACTCATCGCCGCGTGCAGACGAAATTTCTCGAGCCGGGCAAAGACGACCACGAGAGCATTCCGAAGGTCGGCCAGGCCGCGGCGAAGCTCTGTCGCTTGGCGTTTGAACTGGCGAAAGCGACCGATCCCTACTCCGTCGCCCAATTGGCTTTGGAAGGCTTGTTCGAAGGAACGGCGATCGACGCCGGCGCGGTCTTGCTGTTGCGCCGCAACGCCGCCGGCGAATTGCGCGACGCCGATCTGGAAGTCGTTGCTTCGCAGTCGAGCACGAACCTGCCTTACCATCGCATTTCGCCGTTTCTTGCCGCCACCGTGTTGCGCGAAGGCGAGGCGGTTTTGGCCCGCAACATCATCGGCGACAGTTCGGTGATGAGTCGCGACAGTAAAGGCGAAATCCAGGCGGTGAGCGTGTTGTGCGCCCCGATTCGCCGCAACGAAAAGATCGTCGGCCTGGTGCATCTCTATTCGACCAAGCCGGAGCGGATGCCCGATCCGGACGATTTGGAATTCACGCTGGCCGTCGCCGACACGGTCGGCGTCGCTCTGCAAAACCTCAAACGCCGGCAGGAACTCGCCGAGAACCTCAACACGGTTCGCGACGAGAACGTGCAGCTGCGCCAGCGATTGGGGGCGGAAAGCGAAATCGTCGGCACGAGCCGGGCCATGCAGCGCGTGGCCGAGGAGATCGCGCGGGCCGCTCCCAATAACGCCACGGTGTTGATTCGCGGCGAAAGCGGCGTCGGCAAGGAACTCGTCGCGCGGGCCGTGCATTTCTCCAGCCCACGGCGCAAAGGGCCGTTCGTCTGCCTGAACTGCGCGGCGCTTTCCGAAACGCTGCTGGAAAGCGAACTCTTCGGGCACGAAAAGGGAGCGTTTACCGGCGCGATCGGCCGCAAGATCGGCAAGTTCGAAGCGGCCCATCAAGGGACGCTCATGCTCGATGAAATCGGCGAGATGAGTCCGGCGATTCAAGCGAAGTTTCTTCGGGTGCTGGAAGGGCATCCGTTCGAACGCGTCGGCGGCAGCGAGCCGGTCAAGGTCGACGTCCGTGTGATCGCCGCGACCAATCGCGATCTGGAAAAGGCGGTGACGGACGGGATCTTCCGCCGTGATCTCTATTTCCGTTTGCACGTGCTCGAGATCCTCGTGCCGCCCCTGCGGAAGCGCCCGGAAGACATCGCCGAACTCGCCTACTACTTCTTTCATCGCTTCACCGGGGAAACCGGGCGCAAGCTCAAAGGCTTCACTCCGGCCGCAATGGATCAGCTCATGCGCTACCGTTGGCCGGGCAACGTGCGGGAGCTGAAAAACGTCGTCGAGCGGGCGCTGGTCTTGGCCGGCGGCGACTATATCGACGCCGGCGACTTGCTGCTCTCGAAGCTGCCCACCTCGGGCGACACGGTCGACGTTCCCAGCGTGCCGACCGATTTCAAGCCGTGCTCGCTCGCCGAAATGGAGCAGAAGCATATCCTCGCGGTGTTGAAATCGACCGGCGGCAACAAGAGCCAGGCCGCGTCGATTCTCGGCATCGAGCGCTCGACGCTGGATCGGAAGCTGCGTCGCTACGGCGCGGCCGATCAACCGCCGAACCGCGTCAGTTAAAGAGCGGCGAAGGATGGTGGAACGGGTATCTGGAGCTAAGTCGCAGGCGAGCTCCAGTTTCGGGCGCGTCACTTCGTTCCGCCCCGGGCGCTCGACGTTCTGTTTCTCCGCGACGCCCTCCGGATCGTGCCTGGGGCATTTCGCGCTCCGTCGCATCGATTGTGACGATTAGCGCGGCCGAACTTCGCTTTTTATCGACCGGCCGGCCCGGCACGGATTGCGACCTAGAGTTGCTGGCGTAAACACTCCCTCAGCGATAGGAAGCAAGGCATGGCGACGGCGGTTCTTGAACAATCGGTCGGGCTCGCGACGGAAGGCCCGGTCTTCAAGGCGATCTGCGATGCGGTCGGCAAGTGCCTCGTCATGTGCAACTGTCGGGCTCGTTGCGTCGGCGTTACGACGGTGCCGTCGTTCGAACCGGGGTCCGTCACAGGAGTGATCGGCGTTCACGGCAAGGTGTCGGGCTTCGTCAACGTCAACATGGCCGAGCGGTTCGCAATCAAGGCCGTCGGCGGATTGCTCGGCGAGGAATACCAGAAGCTCACTTCCGAAGTGGTCGATGGTGCCGGCGAAATTACGAATATCATCGTCGGCGGCGTGAAGTCGGCTTTGGCCAACTCGCCGTGGTCGTTTCCGCATATCACGGTTCCGTCCGTGATCGTCGGCAGCGGCTACCGCATGACCTACGCCCGCGGCTTGGAATTTCTGAGCGTGGTGTTCGAGCACGACGATCCGGAAGCGATCATGTTCGAAGACCGCATGATGCAGGTGAGCGTTTCGCTGCTCCGTTTGTAACACGGCGGATTCGCAAGCTTTCTTTGCTCCCGGCGGCGCGGCATACTACGCACCTGCCCGCCCCGCCCTCCTTGGAGCATCGCAATGGCGACGACGTATCGCGTCGCCGTGATCGGCAGCACCGGTCGCGGCAACTATGGTCATGGCATCGATACCGTGTGGCGCGACTTGCCCAATGTGGAAGTCGCGGCCGTGGCCGACGACGACAAGTCGGCGCTGCCGGCGGCGGTGAAGGCGACCGGGGCGAAAGAAGCCTTCGCCGACTATCGCGAGATGCTCGATCGCGTTAAGCCGCAGTTTGTCGGCATCGGCCCGCGCTGGCTCGATCGGCATCGTGAATTGGCCGTGGCCTGCGCCGAGCGCGGCATTCATATCTATATGGAGAAGCCGTTTTGTCGCTCGTTGCAGGAGGCCGACGAGATCATCGCCGCCTGTCAACGAACGCACGCTAAGCTCGCGCTTGCCCATCAGACGCGCTACAGTCCGATGATTGAAACCGTGCGTCGGTTGATCGCCGAGGGGAAGATCGGCCGGCTCCTCGAACTGCGCGGCCGCGGCAAGGAAGACCGGCGCGGGGGAGCGGAAGACCTTTGGGTGCTCGGCTCTCACATCATGAACTTGATCGTCACCTTCGCCGGGCCGGCCGAGTGGTGCTTCGCCCAAGTGCGGCAAGGCGGTCATTTGGTGACGAAGGCCGACGTCGCCGCCGGGGCGGAAGGGATCGGGCCGCTCGCCGGCGACCGGGTCGCCGCGACGTACGGTCTAGCCGACGGCGTCACGGCGTATTTCGCGACGCAGCGGGGCGCGGGAGGCGGCAAATCGCGCTTCGGGCTGCAACTCTTGGGGACGGCGGGCATCATCGAGATCACGACCGGCTACCCCGGCACGGTCGCTTATCTCGGCGATCCGGCTTGGTCGCCCGGTCGCTCCGGGGCCGCGTGGCAACCGGTTTCGACTCAAGGAGTCGGCCAAAAGGAAACGTTGACCGAGTCCGGAGCGCATGCCGGCAACCTCGCGGCAGTTCGCGACTTGATCGCCGCCGTCGAAGAAGATCGCGAACCGCTTTGCGGGCCTCAGGACGGTCGCGCGACGATCGAAATGATCTCGGCCGTGTTCGAATCGCATCGACTCGGCGGCCCGGCAAAGCTGCCGCTGCAGACGCTGGTGAACCCGCTCACCTTGCTCAAGTGAGCGCGGCAACTCGACGGCGCAACAAAAAGGCCCCGGACTGGTGAAAGTCCGGGGCCTGAATCAACTGTCGGGGATTCTGCGAACGGAGCCGGTTACTCGCGATTGGCGATGCGGCCGACGGCGGCTTGCACGCCCTTGCGGAGAAACTTGATGATCGTCGCGGGATTTTGCGCACCGACGAGTTTCTCGGTCTTCCAGCCGGCACCGTCGCGTTGGAACAGAACCAGTTGCGGAATCGCACCGCCGCCGGTGACTTGGCGGGCAATCTCGCCTTGGGTATCGGTATCGACGGTCGTAAACGACACCTCTTGGAACACGCCGTCTTGCTTGACCTGCGGCATCGAGGTGTTTTTCATCACGCGGCAGCCTGGGCACCATTCCGCCCCGACCAGAACAACCAGCGGCTTACCCGTCTTTTCGCTCTCGGCGTAGGCTTGCTCGTACGTCATCGTCGGGCTCGCGGAAAGAACGGCCGACTGGAGCAACACGGCAATCGTCGTGGACAGCACTATCTCAACTCCTTGAACAAAGGTTCCTTGGTCTTTCCGTGCGCGACTTGGCCGACTGCCGACCGAACGGTCGAACAGTCATCGCCCAAGCTGAGCGTTAAAGTTTGTGCCTTCGGAAAGAGTTCGCCAGTTTACCGAGGCAACGAGAGTGTTCAACCCGTTGACAGTCGTCTCGCCCCAGTTATTCCGATGCGAATCATCTTGGCAGGTTACATAGAATCGCCGGTGTCGCTTTCGCACATAGCCGCGAGTGATCGCAAACGCATGGCATTTTTCGTTTTGGATTTATCACGGCCCCCGCTATAATCCGCGCGCAGTCGTAAGTCGTTGCGCCGACGGCGGATTACCGTCGTCGAGAGCACGAACCATCACGTCTATCGCGCCATTTACCGCGCTCGCCCAAATTCACATGCGCCGATCCGCACGGCGCTCCCTTCACGGCACTGACGAATGAAGCTTCGAGTCGGCCTGATCGGCCTCGGTGCGAACTGGGAATCACGGCATCGACCCGCCCTGAGAGCGCTCAGCGATCGCTTCGAGGTCTGCGCCGTGTGCGACCAGGTCGCGCTGCGAGCCGAGCAAGCGGCTCGCGAATGGAACGCGCAGCCTTGCGACGGCTTTCGCGCTCTGACGCAGCGCAGCGATATCGACGCCGTGTTGATGCTCGCCCCGCAGTGGTACGGCTACCTGCCGATTCTCGCGGCCTGCGAGGCCGGCAAAGCCGTGTATTGCGCGAATAGCCTGCAACTCGATCCGGAGCAGGCCAAACTCGTCAAAAAGCGTGTGGATGAGGCGGGCATCGCCTTCATGACGGAGTTTCCGCGGCGGCACGCCCCGGCCACGCTCCGGCTTAAGGAACTGATCGCCACGCGGCTCGGCAAGCCGCGGCTGTTGTTCTGCCATGCCCGCGTGCCGGCCGAACAGCAGGCCGGCCGGCCGGGCTGCTACCCCAGTTCCACAAACGACCTGATGGAACTTGTGGATTGGTGCCGCTACGTCGTCGGCGGCGAGCCGACGAGCGTCGTCGGCGTCCGGCACTTTTCGGCGACCGACGCCGCGGCCGACGACTACCAGATGATGAGCCTCGATTTCGCCGAGACGACCGCCGGCCCGGGCACGTCGGCGACGGCGCAGATCAGCTGCGGTCGCTACATGCCGGCCGCTTGGCTCGAGGCCGTGGCCTATCGCCCGCCGGCGGCGTTGCAGGTGGCGTGCGAGAACGGCATTGCGTTCATCGACCTACCCGCCACGCTCGTCTGGTTCGACAACGCGGGCCGGCATCAAGAGTCGCTCGAGAGCGAGCGCCCGGTCGGCGAAGTGATGATCGGCCAGTTCCACCGCGCGGTGACAAGTTTGCTCCGCAACGCCGCCGGACTCGAAGACACCTATCGCGCGCTGACCACGGTGCTCGGCGCTCGCCACAGCTTCGATCAAGGCAAACGTGTGTTTCTTGAGTTCTAAACCCGCGCCTTGGTCGCCGTTCTCGCCGCCGCAGATCGCCGCGCAACAAAAAGCCCCCGGCGAGAATCGCCGGGGGCTCGTTCGCTTGCTCTGAACTAGCTACTAGCGCCTAGCAACTAGCGACTGCTCCGACTAGCCTCCCGCCGGGTCTTGGCCGCCCGCCCAAGGGCCGGCGAGCTTCATGTATTCGTCCGGGCGGAGCGTGCTTCCCTTGTCGCCTGCGGCCCAACCGGGCACGTGTGCCGGCTTGCCGCGCTGATCGCTTAGGGCTTCCCACTTCTTGGCCCAACTGTCGTCGCCGTCCTTATAGGTGCCGGTCGCTTCGTCGAAGTGGTAGACCTTGCCGAAGCGATAGCTCTGGGCGCCGAGAATCACCGTCGTCACGGCCGCGGCCCCGAGGTCCGGCGTATTGTTGCACATGTCCGGCTTGCCCGCTTCCATCGCGGCCACCCAGTTCTTGAAGTGCAAGTAGGTCGTGTCGCTCTTCTTCAGGTCGCTGCCGGCCAAGTCGGTCTTGATCAGCTCGTCCTTCACCGTGCTGTCGAACGTCACTTGCGGGCGTTCGGCGATGAAGTTGAACTCGGTGAACTGCTCGCCGTTGCCGAATTCAAACGCGCCGTTGTGGCCGCGGATCACTTGCTTGATGCGCGAGTTTTCGTTGCACATCGTCGCCGTGATCAAGCCCTGGCAGCCTTCGTTGTAGTCGGCCACCACGGTCGCCACGTCCGGCACGTCGCGCGTGTCGAGTTCCAAATAAATGCCGCCGGCGCCGACGACGCGCGCCGGGAACCGCAGGCCGGTCGCCTTGAGCATCGACGTCGTGCGGTGGACGAACAAGTCGGTGAACATGCCGGAGCCGAACGGCCAGTAGCAGCGCCATTGGGCGTAGACGGCGCGGTCGAATTCCATGTCTTCGGCCAACCCTTCCTTCACGCCCAGCCAACGCTTCCAGTCGACCGTTTGCGGCGACATTTCCTTTTCGAGCTTGTAGTAGCGCCATTGGCCGACGCCCGAATTGCGGAAGTACTCGGTTTGGAAGCCGAGCACCTTGCCGAGCTTGCCGTTGTCGATCAGCTCGCGGGCCTGATCCCACACGGCCAGGCTCGTCGACTGCACGCCGACCTGCATGACCTTGCCGGTTTCTTTCCACACCTTGACGACGTCCAAGGCCTCTTCAACCTTCTTCGTCATCGGCTTTTCGGCG